>JAYSZJ010000135.1:0-46148 GCA_043738115.1 Rhodoferax sp.
GCACTACCCGGCGCAGGCAGGCAGGGCGGCATGGGATTCTGCTCCGTGTCCCCCGCCCGCTATGCGGGCTCCTCCTTTACCTGCGCAGAACCCCATGCCACCCTGTCTACCTGAACCCTTGCGCGAGTTCTGCCTGGTCTCCGTGCTACGCAACATCCACGGCCTGGCCTGCTGGTTGGTGGACTCACGGATTGCGTTGTTGGGCGCGCAATTTCCATTTGCAGCGCCCCCACACGCAAGCGCCTACGCAGTTCTGTTCTCAGGCCCCACTGCGTTTAACGGAGGCCCTGCCAGCATCCAGTTCGACGCCCAATACCTGAAGCTGCCACTGCGCCGCGACGAAAAGGCCTTGCAGCAGATGCTGCAACACGCCCTGCCGCTGACCGTGCTGCAATACCGCCGCGACCGCCTGCTGGTGCAGCGCGTACGCCAGACCCTGGCCAGCCATGCCCAGCAAACCCATAGCGCCGAGGCTTTAGCCACGCTGCTAAACGTGTCGCCCCGCACACTGCACCGCCAGCTGAAGGAAGAAGGCGCAACGCTGCAGGGGCTAAAGGATGAAGTGCGCCAGGGCCGTGCCATCGAACTGTTGCACCGCACCGAACGGCCGATCAAACAGGTGGCTGAGGCGGCGGGGTTTCGCAACGAGAAGAGTTTTATCCGGGCGTTTAAGGGGTGGACCGGGCTATCTCCCGCGGAGTTTCGCAAGCAGGCCTTGCCGTTGGCGTGATTTGTCCCTTTCATGGCACACGCGGCCTCTCTGCTGTTTGTAGACTGCAAAGACCATGACGATGATTGCCATAAACGACTCCACGACGATAGGCGAGGCGTTCTTTCTCGCCGCCAAGCGCTACGCATCTAACAGCCTGCTGGCCGTGCCCGCCAACCCGTCGCGCAGCTACGCCCCCGCGGGTCGTGAGATCACCTACGCGCAAGCGGCAGAGACAGTGCGCGGGTTGATGGCGCAGTACAGCGCGGCGGGTTACGGACTGGGTCACCGCGTGGGCCTGTTCCTGGAGAGCCGCCCCGAGCACATGTTGCACAAGCTGGCACTCAATGCATTGGGCATTTGCTGTGTGCCGATCAACCCGGACTACCGGCCACGTGAGCTGGCGTATGTGGTGGACCATGCCAAGGTGGATCTGATCGTTGTGCTGACTGGCCGCCTAGCGGCTGCTCAGGCTGCACTGGCGTTGACACAGCACCAGCCACCCGTCGTGCTGATGGAAAATCTCGCGCACCAACCCCTGCCTCCGGCAAGCACTGCGGCCCATGCAGGAGAGCCCACCGGCGACACCCCAGCCAGCATCCTCTACACATCTGGCACCACGGGCCAACCCAAGGGCTGTGTGTTATCCCACACCTACGAACTGGCGGCAGGCCATTGGTACGCGCACCAGGGTGGCCTGGGGACCGTGCGCGAGGGGCTGGAGCGGCTCTACAACCCGCTGCCGCTGTTCCACGTCAACGCGTCCATCCTGTCTTTCTATTGCATGCTGCTCAGCGGTGGCTGCCAGGTCCAGACCGACCGCTTCCAGCCGAGCCGCTGGTGGACCGAGGTGGTGGACAGCCGCGCCACCATCGTGCACTACCTGGGTGTCGTCGTGCCAATGTTGTTGAACCAGCCTGTGACACCGCTGGAGCGTGCCCATTGCGTGCGCTTTGGTTACGGCGCGGGTGTGGAGCCGCAATTGCATGCCGTGTTTGAAGAACGTTATGGCTTTCCGCTGATCGAGCTATGGGGCATGACCGAGACGGTGCGGCCCTTGTGCGACAACCATGCGCCGCGCCAGGTCGGCACCCGCGCCTTTGGCCGCGCCCGGCCGGGGCTGGATGCCTGCGTGATGGACGAGAGCGGCCATGTCGTGCCGGACGGTACGCCCGGCGAACTCGTCATCCGCCACAGCGAAGCGACGCCCCGCCGCCACTTCTTCAGCGGCTACCTGGACAACCCCACCGCGACTGAAGAGGCCTGGCGCGGTGGCTGGTTCCATACTGGCGACATCGTGGCCCGCGCGCCGGACGGCATGCTGCACTTCATGGACCGGCGCAAGAACATCATCCGCCGCTCGGGCGAAAACATCGCAGCGGCCGAGGTGGAAGCCCTGCTGCTCACGCACCCGCTGGTGGCGAACGTGGCCGTGATGGCTTTGCCCGATGACGTGCGTGAAGAGGAGGTGCTGGCCTGCGTGGTGCTGAAGGAACGCGCCAATGCAGAGACAGCAGACACCGCCCGTGCGTTGTTCGACTTCTGCCACGCCAACCTGGCCTACTACAAGGCCCCCGGCTGGTTGTGGTTTGCCACCGAAATCCCGACCACGGGCACGCAGAAGATTCAAAAACACCGCATCTTCCCCGAAGGCGAGGACCCGCGCAGCGTGCCCGGCATGCACGACCTGCGCGCCTTTAAGAAACGCAACTGAAAAGCGCGACCCTATGACCATCACCCTCTACCACTGTGTCAGCGCCCGCTCCTTCCGCCCCTTGTGGTTGCTGGAAGAGCTGGGCCTGCCTTATGAACTGAAGATGCTGCCCTTCCCGCCCCGTGCGTTGGCACGCAGCTTTCTGCAAGAGAACCCCTTGGGCACGGTTCCACTCTTGGTGGATGGCGACACCCGCATGACCGAATCCGCCGGCATCTGCGAATACCTGGCCGCACGGCACAGCCCCGGTCATCTGGGCGTGGCGGTGGACGATCCAGCCTACGGCTGTTACCTGAACTGGCTACACATGAGCGATGCCACGCTGACCTTCCCACAAACCCTGGTGCTGCGCTACACACACTTCGAACCTGCCGATCGCAAACAGCCCCAGGTGGCTGAGGACTACAGCCGATGGTTCCTGGCGCGGCTGCGGGCTGTGGACGCGGTGGTGCAGCAACATGACTTTGTGTGTGCGGAGCGCTTTACCGCCGCCGATGTGGCTGTGGGTTATGCGCTGATGCTGGCCAGCCACCTCGGTTTGGATACCCAGTTCACCCCGGCCGTTGCCGCCTACTGGGAACGCCTCCAAAGTCGCCCAGCGCTCCAGCGCGCGCTGACAGTGCAACACCAGGCAGCCACGGCCCAGGGTGTACCCACGACGCCAGCCCCTGATGTACGTCCCTGACAGGAAGCCGTTGAGCCAAATCGACCCTAAGCCCCCGAGAAATATAACGATGCTGCTACCAAAACAGTAGCATATTGACGCTTATACCAGCGGCGTTGCCCGTGCAATAATCGCCGCGCAATCCAGCCCCCGCGGCATCGCACCAAACGTCAGCCCACTGCTGTGCTCACCCAATCGTGACGCACAAAACGCATCGGCCACAGCGTGGTTGCCATAGCGCACCAGCAGCGAGCCCTGCAAGGCCAATGCCATCTTCTCCACGACACCCCGTGCCCGGTATTCAATGGCGGACGGGTCCAGCAGCTCGCTGCCCAGTCGGGCCACGTACTGGTCCAAACGGCGGTCGGTGCCGGCAGCGGCTTGCACTTCGTCCATGTAGGCATCCACCGAGCCGGTGTTGCGGCCCATGGCGCGCAGCATGTCCAGGCACTGCACATTGCCACTGCCTTCCCAAATGGAGTTGACCGGTGATTCGCGGAACAGGCGGGGCATGATGCAGTCTTCCATGACGCCGCTGCCACCTATACATTCCATGGCCTCGTAGGCGTGGGCCGGTGTGCGTTTGCAGATCCAGTATTTGCCAACTGCGGTGCCCACGCGCACCAGCATTTTTTCGTGTTCGCTGGCCTCGCCAATGTCCAGCGCCCTGGCAATGCGCATCGTCATGGCCAGCGCGGCCTCACTCTCGATGACCAGATCGGCCAGCACGTTTTGCATCAGCGGTTGTTCGGCCAGCAGTTTGCCAAAGGCCCAGCGGTGCTGGCAGTGGTGCAGGGCCTGGGAGACAGCCTGGCGCATGCCGGCGCTCGACCCCACCATGCAGTCAAACCGTGTCATCGTGACCATCTTCAAAATGGTGGGCACACCCCGGCCTTCGCCACCCACCATCTGGGCGTAGGCACCGCGCAGCTCGGTCTCGCACGATGCGTTGGCTACATTGCCCATCTTGTTCTTGAGCCGTTGGATCTGCATGGGGTTCTTGCTGCCGTCGGGCCGCCAGCGCGGCAGCCAGAAGCAGGACAGGCCGTCGGGCGCCTGGGCCAGCACCAGGAAGGCATCACTCATCGGGGCAGACACAAAATACTTGTGACCCACCAGCTCATAGGCTTGGCCGGGGCCGCTGGCGCCCAAGGCATGGGCGCGCAGCGTATTGGCCCGCACATCCGACCCACCCTGCTTTTCGGTCATCGCCATACCCACGGTGATGGCGGACTTTTGTTCCATCGGGATGTTGCGGTGGTCGTATTGCAAGGCGGTGATCTTCGGCAACCACTGCGCGGCCAGCTCGGGCTGAACCTGAAGAGCAGGCACTACGGCCGATGTCATCGTGATCGGGCAACCGTGGGCCGCGTCCACCTGCCCCATCAGGTACGACATCGCCGCCCGCGCCACATGGGCGCCGGGCTGGGGCTTGAGCCAGTGGGATGCATGCAGGCCGTGTTCGGCAGAGATCTGCATCAGCCGGTGGTAGGCCGGGTGGAAACGCACCTCGTCCACTCGGTGGCCGTAGTTGTCGTGTGTGTAGAGCACCGGCTTGTTTTCGTTCGCCTGGAAGCCCAGCTCGATCAGTTCACGGCTGCCAGTCAATGCGCCAAAGGCCTGCAACTGGGGTTCGGCCCAGGCGGCGCCTTCGCGGGCCACGGCTTCGCGCAGCGCCACATCCTGCTGGTACAGGTTGTAGTCGCGCAGTGGGGGCGGCTGGTTTTCTACAACATGGGTCTCTGCCATATGCAAAAAGGCGCTGGCATTTTTTTTGGCGGTGGTTTCGGTTGTGGTGTTAATCATCTGGTCTCCCGGCGCCACACAGGGTTGGCACATATTTGGACTATGGCTGATAGAAATCGTGAATTCAAATTCAAATTATGCATGCCGGCGCAGCGGGCGCCTAACTGTCGGGTTGCGCTACAGTGGCGCCTGTTCACACAACGCTGTCTGCGCGCGCTCACCATGGCTTACCGGCCCACCGAAAAAACACTGGCACGTAAGGCCGAAATCCGCCAGCGCCTGCTGGACGCCTCCCTCAGCATCCTTAGCGACGGTGGTTTTGCCGCCCTCACCATGGTAGCCGTGGCCGCCAAGGCAGGTATTGCCACGGGTGCGGTCTACAAACATTTTGAGTCCAAGGACCAGCTGTGCTCCGAAGTATTCCGCGAGGCCACCGAAAAAGAAGTGGCCTGGGTGCGTGAGACGGCGCTGCAGGGCGATGGCTCCCCCAGCGAACGGCTGCTGCGCGCCATAGAAGCCTTTGCCCTGCGCGCGCTACGCAACCCGCGCCTGGCGTTTGCACTGATTGCCGAGCCAGTGGATGTGCTGGTGGACGCGCAACGGCTGCGCTACCGCCTGGCCTATGCCGACATGTTTGAGCAACTGGTGGACCAGGGCATACAGTGTGGTGAATTTGCCCCGCAGTTCCCCAGCGTCAGCGCGGCCGCGCTGGTGGGGGTGATTGCCGAATCGCTGGTGGGGCCGCTGTCCTGGCCAGCTGCCGACCAGCCGCCCATGGAAACCGAATCTCTGATTGCGGCAATCCAAGCCTTTTGCCTGCGCGCCGTGGTGGCGCCTAAGCTTAGTTTTTAGCCGCGCGGCGGGCTTTTTGCGCTTCCAGCGTTTCGGTGGGGCCACCCTGCTTGACCCACTGCGCGTAACCGCCGGCGATGTGCGCCACATTGGTCATGCCCATGTCCTGCAGGGTTTTGGCGGTTAGGGCGCTGCGCCAGCCGGCGCCACAAAACAAGATGTATTCCTTGCCCGCGTCCCCAAAGATGGGCTTGTAATACGGCGAATCCGGATCCACCCAAAATTCCAGCATGCCGCGCGGCGCGTGGTAGGCGCCCACCACGGTGCCATCAGCCAGCTCACGCACATCACGGATATCCACCAGCTGGATATTGGCGTCGCCCAGCCGAGCCAGCACATCGGCTACGGTGTAGGTACGGATTTCTTCCATGGCCTGGTCGACCAGGGACCGCGATGATGTTGTGATAGGCATGGTTATTGCTATCCTGTGATCGGGGTAAATCCCATTGTTGTTGGCGGGCATTGCCCGGATACTACTTCGCTTGGTGCCTGGCGCCGTGCGCACATTGCTACTTTTCAGAACAGGATACGTGTTGTTCCATCCATCCCCATTCGCCAGGGGCTTGTACCTGGCCTGCTGTGCGGCCCTTGGCTGCGGAATCTTTAGCCTGGCTGCCCACGCGCAGTTGCCTTCCCTACCCCCTTTGCCGCCTGCCAAGACAGCATCCGAGCCCTCGGCGATGGAACGGTCAAAGCGCCAGTCGGACAATGTGTACAAATTTATCAAACAGTTTGCCGACACGCCCCGCAAGCCCGACGCAGCACCTGCCCGCCCCAAAGTTGAAGCCGTTGCAGCCCCAGCCCCAGCCCCAGCCCCAGCGCCCGTGCGCAGGCCGGATACACAAAGCTTAGCAACACCCGCCGCCCCAACACAGCCAGACGCTGCGCCCGCAGCCGCCACTGCTGGCAACACCAACAGCGCACCGGCGCAAGCGTCCAGCGCGCCCACTCCGGTGGCCGCCCCCGAACCCGCCGCAGCGCCCGCTGTCGCAGCCGTGGAAGAGGAAGAAGACGACGAATTGCAGCTGATCGCGCAAGTGGACCCGGTCTATCCGCGCGGCTTGCAAGGAGCGCCGGAAAGCGGCAAGGTCACCGTGGCCCTTACCATTCAACCGGATGGCAGCGTCTCCGAGGCCTCGGTCGTGACCGCCTCCCACCGCCGATTCGGCAAGCCCGCAAGTGATGCCGTGGCGCAATGGCGCTTCGCACCTATCAAGGCAGCGCGCACGGTGCGGGTAGAGATTGGGTTTAATCCGCGCTGAGACCTTTAACCAGCCAGGGCGCGTTGGATGATGATTTTCTGCACGTCACTGGTGCCTTCGTAGATCTGGCAAACCCGTACATCGCGGTAGATGCGCTCCAGTGGAAAGTCGCTCACATAGCCATAACCACCCAGCGTCTGGATCGCAGCACTGCACACCTTTTCGGCCATCTCGCTGGCAAACAGCTTGGCCATGGCGGCTTCTTTCAGACACGGCCGGCCGGCATCGCGCAATGATGCCGCATGCCAGATCAACTGGCGTGCCGCTTCGATCTGTGTCGCACATTCGGCCAATCTAAACCCCACGGCCTGGTGGTTGAAGATGGCCGTGCCAAAACTCTGGCGGTCCTTGGCATAGGCCACGGCCACGTCCAGGGCACTGCGCGCCATGCCCACACTCTGGGCTGCGATGCCGATGCGTCCGCCTTCCAGTCCACCCAGCGCGATGCCATAACCCTCACCTTCTTTGCCAATCAGGTTCTCAGCCGGAATGCGGCAGTTGTCGAAATTGATCTGCGCCGTGTCGCTGGAATGCTGGCCCAACTTGTCTTCGATACGTGCCACCACATACCCCGGCGCGTTGGTCGGTACCAGAAAGGCGCTCATGCCGCGCTTGCCTGCACCTTTGTCCGTGACTGCGATGACGATGGCCACGTCGCCATTCTGGCCGCTGGTGATGAACTGCTTGACACCGTTGATGACGTATTCATCGCCCTCCAGCACGGCGGTGGTGCGGAGGCTGGACGCATCGCTGCCCACATGCGGCTCGGTCAGGCAAAACGCACCCAACATCTGGCCATGGGCCAAGGGCACCAGCCACTTCTGTTTTTGCGCCTCGGTGGCGTAGCGCATCAGGATGGCGTTGACCGGGCAGTTGGTGACCGAGATCACGGTGCTGGTGCCGCCATCGCCCGCCGCGATTTCTTCTAGCACCAGGGCCAGCGTCACATAGTCCAGGTTGGCTCCACCATAACTCTCGGGCACACAAATGCCATAGGCGCCCAGCGCGGCCAGGCCTTTGTGGGCCTCCTTCGGAAAGTGGTGTTCCTTGTCCCACTTGGCGGCGTTGGGCCACAACTCGGCCTGGGCGAATTCGCGCACGGCATCGCGCACCATCTCTTGGTCTTGGGTCAACAACATCTGAAGGTCTCCTGAATTTTTGTAACGCTTTACCAGCCGGCCATGGGCTTGCCATCGATGCCAAAGAAGCCACCACTATCGGCAGGCTTCAGCTGGGCGAGGGTGCTACGCATTGCGACCACGCTGGCTTGAACGGTGAGCGTAGCCCCACTACCGCCCATATCAGTCTGCACCCAGCCGGGTGACAGCGCTGCGAAGATGGCATCTGGGTAATCGTGCCGCGCCGAGGCCACTGCCATATTCAGCGCCGCCTTGCTGACGCGGTAGGTCCAGCAGTAGCTCGATTCCACACCAGCAATCTGCCCCATGTCGCTGCTGATAAAACCAAACCGGCCCCGCGCGGCTTCGACCAGCGGCGCCACCTGCGGGATGGTCTGCATGGCGCCCAGCACATTGGTGTGCATCAGGTGGTCAAAGTCTGCTTGTGTGGGTGGGGTGTGGGCATCGGCGCGGGTCAACACGCCGGCCACATACAGCGCCACGTCGATCTTCTCGCCATCCAGCTGCCAGGCCAGGCCGCTAACGCTGGCCAGGTTGGCCACATCCAGCTTCAGCGCAACCGCCCCCAAGGCTTGCAGACGCTCCAGCCCTGCATCGTCCCGCGCAGTGGAAATCACGCGGTCACCCGCGGCCCGGTACTGCTGCACGAACTCCAGGCCAATGCCGCGGGATGCGCCGATGACAAGAATGTTCATATGAAAAAACGGCCTGCAGCCCCCATTGAATATGATCGAATAGCTATCGAATTTATAGCATTTCCAAAGCCACCGCAGTTGCCTCGCCACCGCCAATACACAGCGTGGCCAGCCCCTTCTTCAACCCACGCGCCTGCAAGGCGTACATCAACGTGACCATGATGCGCGCACCAGAAGCGCCAATGGGGTGGCCCAGTGCGCAGGCGCCGCCGTTCACATTCACCTTGTCGTGCGGCACGTTCAGCTCTTTCATCAACGCCATGGGCACAACTGCAAAGGCCTCATTCACTTCCCACAGGTCCACATCGCCCACTTCCCAGCCGGCCTTGGCCAGCACCTTTTGTGTGGCGCCGACGGGTGCGGTGGCAAACCACTCGGGCTCTTGTGCGTGGGTGGCGTGGGCCACGATGCGGGCCAGCGGCTTGCAGCCCAGCTTGGCGGCAGTGCTGGCCTTCATCATCACCAGCGCAGCGGCGCCGTCGTTGATGGACGAGCTGCTAGCGGCGGTGATGGTGCCGTCTTTCTTGAACGCGGGTTTGAGCGTGGGGATCTTGTCCAGCTTGACCTTGCCCGGACCTTCGTCGATGGACACGACCACATCACCGCCGCGGCCCTTGACGGTGACCGGCGTGATCTCGGCCGCAAACGCGCCGGACTCGGTCGCCGCCTTGGCGCGCTGCACGCTGGCGGTGGCAAATGCGTCTTGCTCGGCGCGGGTAAAGCTGTATTTCGCCGCGCAGTCTTCGCCAAAGGTACCCATGGAGCGGCCGGCCTCGTAGGCGTCTTCCAGTCCGTCCAGCATCATGTGGTCATACATGCGGTCGTGGCCGATGCGGTAACCGCCACGGCCTTTCAGCAGCAGGTAGGGCGCGTTGGTCATGCTCTCCATACCGCCGGCTACCAGCACCTCGTGGCTACCGGCTACCAGCATGTCGTTGGCAAACATGGCCGCGCGCATGGCCGAGCCACACATCTTGGACAGCGTGACGGCGCCAGCACTCTTGGGCAAACCGCCCTTAAAGCCGGCCTGGCGCGCTGGCGCCTGGCCCTGGCCTGCCATCAGGCAGTTACCAAACAAAACTTCGGTCACCAGTTCAGGATTGATGCCAGCGCGCTCCACCGCCGCCTTGATGGCCGCGCCACCCAGGTCATGCGCCGCGAGGCTGGAAAAATCACCTTGGAATGCGCCCATGGGGGTGCGGGCTGCGCCGACGATAACGATGGAATCCGACATGCTGGTTTCTCCAAAATGGTTGACGTTTACGTAAACGTCAATTGTGACAGAATCCGCCCTCCATTACACTCGCCCACCGGCAAAACTGCCACAGGCATACCCTGCCGGCGCGACACCATCCTTGTTTGCAGCCACTCTGTCCATGCTCCTTTCTCTGCGTCTTTTCTTGCTGGGCGTCCACTTTCTGGTGGCCGGCGCCGTCAACATGCTCATCGTGCTGCGGCGCCCCTTTGACCCCGACAACAGCCGCCTGTGCGGACGTGTGTACTCGCTGCCGGCGCTGCGGTTTTTGGGCCTGCAGACCGAGCTACAGGTGGACGAACTGAAGCAGCTGACCAGCCCTTGTGTCATCGTTGTTAACCACCAGTCCAATTACGACCTGTTCATATTGGGCAGCGTGGTGCCGCGCCGCACCGTCACCATCGGCAAGACCAGCCTGCGATGGATTCCAATCTTTGGCCAGATCTACTGGCTGGCTGGGAATGTGCTGATCGAACGCGGCAATGCCGCCAAGGCCAAGGCGGCGATGCTGAAAACCACCGACACGCTGCAACACCAGGACACATCTATCTGGGTTTTCGTAGAGGGCACACGCAACCTCGGCCAAGGTCTGCTGCCGTTCAAGAAAGGGGCTTTCCAGATGGCCATTGCGGCCGGTGTGCCAATAGTCCCGATCTGCTGCAGCAACTACAAACGCACCATGCGGCTGAACCGCTGGCACAGCGGCAATTTGCGCATTCGTGCACTGCCGCCCATCAGCACCGCAGGGATGTCCTTGGACGATATGCCTGCGCTGATGGAGCGGTGCAGGGGGCAGATGGTGGAATGCATTGACGCTCTGGACGCCACGCCAGCGTAAATAGGCTTGAGGATTGTTCGCAATCCAGCAAGAGTCTCTTCGCAGTTGGCGGCTATTTCTTGTGCGGCGGTCTGCTTACAGTCATCCCATTGACTGAAGCACTTCCCCAACCTGGACCGCACACATGCCCTTTCTCTTTATCCGCCCCACACACCCACTCGCTTTAACGGCATGCCTGCTGACCGCAGCCCTATCTCCTGCCCAGGGGGCACAGGCGACATTCGCCAAGCTGGAGGCACTGCAAACGTCTGCTGAATCTGCAGGGGCTTTGGTGTACCGCGGTGACACGTTTACCCAGCGCACACCCGCAGGGGCTCCTCTCTACCGCTACGAGCGGCGCGTGCTGGCAGCACCCAAGGGATTGACCGCAAGCCACATCACCAGCGACCCTGCTGGGCGCGTGATCATCGTCGAGTCAGCACTGGTGTCACCCCACTACGAAACCCTGCGGTTTGAAGCGACTAACCAACAATCCGGCTTTACCGGATCGGTCCAGATCGGCAACAGCGGCCGCCATCTGGAGTACGAACTCAACGACAACGGCAAGCGCAGCACGGCGTCTGAAGATGTCTCCGACCCGGTCGTCTGCGGACCTTCCCTGTTTGGGTTCATTCTGAAAAACTGGGATCAACTTGTGGCCGGCACATCCCTGCCCGTGCGCATGGTGGTGCTCAAAGACAAGACCACTTATGGGTTCGACATAAAGTTTGACAAGGTGGTCAATGGCCAAGCCGCGTTCACCATCACGCCGAGCAATTTTGTGATCCGCATGGCCATCACACCGCTGCGGGTTGTGATCGACGCCGGCACCCGGAAGCCGATTCGGTACGAAGGTCGGGTGCCGCCGATGGAAAACGTATCCGGCAAGCTCAAAGACCTGGACGCTCGCGTGGAGTACGCGTCCGTGGCATCCACATACCGCTAATAGCTATCGCCAGAGACACACACCATGACGACACTTTTTGCCACCCTGCACCACGCAGCCATTCTGATCCTATTTGTCTGCACGCTTGTCTCCCTCTACCAACTCAGGCAGCCACTCACCTTGCCTGGCGCTCGCCTCTTGCGCAGGACGGACATGCTCAATGGCATCGCCGCGACCCTGGTGCTGCTCGTCGGATTGGTGCGGGTCTTCTACCTCGAGAAAGGATCAGCCTATTACTTCAGCAACGGCCCCTTCCTTGCCAAGCTGGGCTTTTACGGGCTTGCCAGCATACTGTCCCTGGTTCCGACTTTAGAAGTTCGCCGTTGGCGGGTTCCACTCCAGCAGGGTCGACTTCCCACCCTGAGTGACCCAAAACTGACGGCACTGCGTACGGTGGCCTATCTGCAGTTGGCCTGCCTTGTGGCCATGGCCATATGCGCAAACTTGGCTGCACGCGGTGGCGTATTGGGCAGCGCCCATTGACGCAGCCATAGGCTATGGCTTGATGCTGTCGAGCCAGGGGTCGTCCTGGTTTCCACCATATGTCTCAACCAGAAAATCGATGAAGGCCCGTGTGCGTGCCGGAACATGTTTGCGCGTGGGCATGGCGGCATACAGCTGCAAGGCGCCGCCGTGCCAATCCGGCAGTACACGCACCAAACGACCATCCCGCAACACATCGGCCACCATGAATGTTGGCAAACCAGCCACCCCCATACCATTCACCGCCGCAGCGTAGAGGACTTCCAGTTGGGCGGTCGATAACACGGGCGGGCGCATGCTGACTTTGAGTATGTGCCGCGTTGCGTCGGCCGCGCCACGCGCTTCCCGAAACAAGGTTACTTCGCGCCGAACTGCGGCCACATCCGGAAGCAGACCATCGTGCAGCAACAAGTCTTGCGGTTGTTGGGGTTGCCCACACCGTTTCAGATAGGCGGGAGACGCGCACAGAACGAAGGTTGACGCCGCGAGTGGCCGCACTACGAAGTCCCCCTGCAGGGCTTGCTGTCCAATGGACAGTATGGAAACATCGAAGTTCTCATCAGCAGCCTCAACAGGCCCCGCCGCCGACAGCTCCAGGTGAATGCCAGGGAAACGCGCTCGAAAGTCGGGCAGATGCCTAACCAGCTGATGGCTTGCAAATGCAGGTGGACACAGGATGCGCAAGGTTCCACTGGGCGCACTATTGACCGCGCCAGCCACCGCATCCGCATCATCCAGCTCCGCCAATACGCGCTTGGCACGTTCCAGATAGTCTTCACCTGCCTCGGTCAACGCCAGCTTACGGGTGGTTCGATTCAACAGCCTGACACCCAGATGGTCCTCGAGGTCGGACACCGCACGCGTGACCACCGCCGGCGCGAGGTCCAGTACCCTGGCCGCCCCCGCAAAGCTGCCCTCTGCGATGACTTGGGTAAAAACACGAAGGGCGCGAAGTTGGTCCATGCAGGCATTCTTCCATAGCCGCAAACCTGATAATCTTCCCGGCCGCCCCACTGCAAATACCGCCTCCTCTCCACACACTGGAAAGATACACGCATGTCCGAAGAGCTGACGATCAAGTACAAACAAGCGGCTATCACGCCGTTCTGGCAAAAACTTCCATTCTTCTTTCTGTTTCCATTCCGCGGTGGCCCCATAATTTTCATGGCTTGCATCGTCGCGGCGAGCGCCCTGGCCGGCCTTGTGCTTGGCGGTTTCGGCTTGGTATTCAAAGGTTTCCTGGTGTATTTGGGGCTGCGTTATGCCTTCAACGTATTGGAGCTGTTTGCCAAAGGCCGTTTTGAAGGCTACTCGGTTGACCACCGCTTGTGGGGCCCCGAAAAACGCCCGGCCAAACTGGGCCTGGTGATTGCGCTCTTCATCGCAGGGGCCATAACGCTGGGCAATGCCGTGCTGGACGCGCGCCTGGCCAATAACACCGCCGTGCAGGAGCGGGTACTGGAGCAGTACAAGTTAAGCCACGCACGTGAGATGGAGGCACTCAGGCTGGAGCAGGAGGAATTTGACAAACAGATGGCCGCCGCGCAGGCTGCTACCAGCAACAGCAGCCCGCCCCTGCCGCTTGACGGCGAGGCGGAAGAGCCTGAAGAGGCCGGCCAGACCATTACCGCCCCCATGACCGAAGTTATTTCGGAAGCCATGCGCCCCTCCAGCGGCCCCAGCCGTGCGGAGATGCTGGAGTCTGCCAAGCCGACTTTCTCCGACCCGTTGTGGTCCAAGCTGCAGCCCACGTGGTATTGGATGGTGCTGCTGCTCGCGAGTTTGGTGTTGCCCTCGGCTGCGATCGTCATCGCAATGGAAGACAAGTTCTTCAAATCCCTGAACCCGACCCTGGTGGTGTATTTCATCCAGTCCATTGGCAGCGCGTACTTTGCGCTATGGGCGTTCTTTCTGGCCATTGCCGGTGCACGGCAGTTTGCGCTGACAGCCGGCAAGAACTGGCCTATGGGCCTGGGTTTCCCTTTGGAGATGGCGCTGGCAACCTATCTGGCACTGGTGCTATTTGCAATGATGGGCTACACGCTGTACCAGTTCCACCAGGAACTCAGCCTGGACGTGGATGTGGACTTTGACGACCACCGCCAAGCGGGTGGCGCCGAGGCGATTGCCCGCGCGGGCTCGGCCAACGTGGCTATCCATGGCGCGGCACCAGCCGATCCCTTTGAGCGCAAGTTGCAAGCCCTGATGAAAGACGGCAACGTCAAGGAGGCGATCGCCGAGGTCAAAGACCATATGCGCCACGCCCGCTTGGACCCTGCCTTGAACACGCGACTGCATGCCTTGTACGTGCAGGCCGGCGACACGGCTGCCACGCTTGCCCATGGCCAGCAATGGCTGAGCGCGCTCGCGCAAGCCAAACAAGGCCGGCAATCGGTTGAGGCCCTGCGCACAATGCTGACTCTGGACCCAGACTTTGTTGTCGCTGATGGCGATGTGGTGCTGCCCACGGCCCAGGCGGCACTGGACATGCGGGATGCAGCACTGGCCGTCAAATTGCTGAAGGGTTTCGACAAACGTTTCCCCCAACACCCAGACCTGCCCGCCGTGCTGTTCCTGGGCGCCAAACTGATGAGCGAAAAGATGCGCCAACATGACAAAGCTGCGACCCTGATTCGGTCCGTTCTGGGGCGCTTTCCCGACCACGCCATTGCCACTGAGGCAAAGGCCTATCTATCCGCACTTGAGTCGGTTGCTGCAAAGCCGACTTGACAGATTCGCGCTAAATGGACAAAGGTCTGTCAACTGCGGTTGATAGAGACACCGCCATCCACCAGCAGTGCGGCCCCCGTCACAAACGACGACGCATCCGACGCCAAGTACAAAACCGATTGCGCAATTTCTTCCGGCCTGGCAATACGCTTCAAGGCATACAGACTCTGGATATGGGCCAAGGCCTCGGGCGTACTGGTCATCGACTTGCCCATGGGTGTATCCGTACCGCCGGGCAGAACAGCGTTCACGCGCACAGACTGAGGACCAAACTCCGCGGCAAGGGTTTGTGTCAGCCCCACCAAACCCGCCTTGCTTGCGGCATAGGCGGCCATGCCGGGGAAGCCCACCGTGTAACCCACAAAGGTCGATGTGAAAATCACCGACCCGCCGCCGCGGGCCACCATGGCGGGGATCTGGTGTTTGGCGCCGTAGAACGCACTGGTCAAATTGACATTCAGCGCGTACTGCCAATCCGCAGCAGATATCTTTGGCGTGGGCCCCATCGCTCCGAGTGTTCCCGCGTTGTTGAAGCTAATGTCGAGGCCACCAAAACGGTCGGTTGCGGTGCGAACCATCTCGATGGCAAACGATTCGTCAGTGACGTCGCCCACCACGGCGGTAGCACGCCCACCGGACTGTTCAATGTCATTGACGAGACTGCCCAGCGCATCGCCGCGGCGTGCACCGACCACAACGGCCGCGCCCATCTGCGCAAACAGCAGCGCCGTAGCGTGCCCTATGCCCGAGCTTGCGCCGGTGACGATAGCCACCTTGTTGTTCAAAGAGTTCATGTGTTGCGTTCCGGATCAGTAGTAGAAGAAGCTGCGCAGTTTCAATCGAAACCACGGCCCTGTCTGGTCGTATCCGGACCTGCAATTTATTCACTCAATGGGGCGAATGCAGCGTGCTCCTGGCCCGCATGGGCAAGCCGTCACGCAGCAGCCCCTGGCCGCGCGCAAACTCCGCCATCAGTTGGCGACACGCAAACTCCGGGTCCGTAGCGCGCGTGATGGAAGTGATCACCGCCGCGCTGGCCACGCCCTGCGCCGCGACCTCGGCGATATTGCGGGTATCTATGCCTGCGATGCCGACCACCGGCACCGGCAGCAGCCCCGCCCAGTAACGCAGGTTGTCCAGCCCCTGCGGAAGCCACGGCATGTCCTTGGACTGTGTGGCAAAGATGGGGCCACAGGCGATGTAGGACGGGCGCAGGCTCCATGCGCGGGCTACCTCCCAGTAACTGTGCGTACTCAGGCCCAGCCGCACACCGGCTCGGCGCAACGCATCCAGGTCCACCGTGTCCAAGTCTTCCTGGCCCAGGTGCACGCCATAAGCGCCCAGTCGCAATGCCAGCGCCCAGTGGTCATTGATGAAGAGTTGCGCGCCGGGGGTGGCGTTGGCCACTGCAATGGACTCCTTGATTTGCGCGTCCAGCGTCGGATCTTGTGGGTCCTTGATGCGCAACTGCACGGTGCGGATGCCGGCATCCAGCACGCGGCTTGCCCAAGCCGCGCTGTCGACGACGGCGTAGACGCCCAGGGCAGGGTCTCGCAGCGGGCGAAATATTGGCAGAGCGGCAGACTCGCTGCAAACAGGTTCCACAGCTCGGGCCGCACCGGCTAATAACAGCGCAGGCAGGTTGTGGATGTACTGCGCAAAGTCCGCCCCTGCATTCACCGGCCCCGCGCCTTCGCCCGCTGCATAGGCATGGCGCAGCGCGTGGGTAGTTGCCATCTTGGCCAGCACCACGGCATCGGCCACGCAGTAACCACTGGCCAGTGCCGCTGCCGCCGTGGATGCAAAGGTGCAACCCGTGCCGTGGTGGTGCGCAGTGTCCACACGCGGCAGACTGAGCCAGCCGCTGGCCTGCGGGCTGCTGAGCCAGTCGTTCGCCATGCCGTCCTGCTGCGATACATCGCCGCCGGTGATGGCAACTGCCAACGTCGGGCTTGTGAGGGTGATCAGCGCAGTGGCCATCGCTTCAGCATCAGCGGCATCACCGCCCTGCTGTGCAACCGCCAACAAACGCCGCGCCTCCGCCCGGTTGGGTGTGACGAGTGTGGCGCGCGGCAGCAATTCTGTGACGTAGGCCTGCACCAACGCGGCATCGGCAAACCCCGCACCGGTGCTGGCGCCGAGCACGGGGTCCACCACCAGCGCCACGGTCTTGCCCCGGGCACGGGCAACCGCCCGCAGCTGGTCGACCCAACGGCAGACCACGCGCAGGTTTTCCACACTGCCCAACATGCCCGTCTTGATGGCCTGCGGCGGCATGTCCTGCGCAAGTGCGGCCAATTGGGCGTTCAGCAGTTCCACGCTGACCGCTTCAACACAGGTGACGGCTACCGAGTTTTGTGCCGTGATGGCGGCCACTGCCGTGCAGCCATGTACACCACCGAAGGCGGTAAAGGCCTTCAAGTCGGCCTGCACGCCCGCGCCCCCACCGCTGTCGGACCCGGCGATGCTCCAGACAATAGGCCTGGTGGTGCCTGTTTCAGCCGAAGCACTTAAGCCAAATTGGCCTCTAGCCCCCGTAGAGTCTGATGGTTTTACTATTGAATTCATAGCAATATCGGGTACCCCGCCACTGGCGTGGACGCTACCGCCATGTCCTGCTTGGCCATGACACCCGCCTCATACGCCAGCCGCCCTGCCCGTATGCCGAGCCCAAAGGCGCGCGCCATGCGCACCGGGTTCAGCGCCTTGGCCACGGCGGTATTGAGCAACACACCGTCCAGCCCCAGCTCCATGGCCTGTACGGCATCGGCCGGTGAACCTATGCCGGCGTCCACGATCAACGGCACACCCGGCAGGCGCGCACGCAGTGTGCGCAGAGCACTGGGGTTGACCAGGCCCTGGCCGGAGCCAATGGGCGCGCCCCAGGGCATCAGGATGTTGCAGCCCACGTCCAGCAGGCGCTGGCAGCTGACCAGGTCGTCGGTGCAGTAGGGGAAGACTTCGAAACCATCCTTCACCAATTGGCGGGCGGCGTCCACCAGTTCAAACGGATCGGGCTGCAGCGTGTGTTCGTCACCCACCACTTCGAGCTTGATCCAATGCGTGTCAAACAACTCGCGCGCCATCTGCGCAAGCGTGATGGCCTCGCGTGCGGTGCGGCAGCCGGCGGTGTTGGGCAGCAGGTGGGCGCCGGTGGCTTTGATGATGCCGAAGAAATCTCCGTCGACCGAGGACTGCGCACCTGAGGCGAGCTGGCGGCGCAGACCCACGGTAACCACTTGCGCACCGGATGCGGCTATGGCCTGCTGCATCACTGCCGGAGAAGGGTAGCCTGCCGTGCCCAGCAGGAAGCGGCTTTGCAGCGTGCGGCCACCGATGTGCCACTCGCTTACGTCTGAAAGACCCGGCGGCAGTGGGCTCCGCTCCGTGTCCCCCGCCCGCCTGGCGGGCTCCTCCTTTACCTGCGCAGAACCCACTACCACCGGGTCTTTCTGGTGTTCGGCCATGGGTCAGCCCCCTTCAATCGGTTGAAACGTGAGGATGGTGTCACCCTCTGCCAGCGCCTGCTCCGCACGCAAGGCGCGTGGAACAAACTGGCCGTTGAGCGCAGTCGCCACGGCTTGGGGAAGCTGCCCCTGCTGCTCCACCCACTGAGCCAAAGTCCGTGCAGTGGTCGTGTGCAAACTGCCATTCACCGTCAACGAGATGGTCGTCGACACCTCGGCAACGCTTGCACTCATGGCAAGCCCCCAGCCAGAGCCTCTTCCACCATGGCCGGCGCTACCAGCCAGCCATGGCGGTAGAGGCCGTTGATACGTGTGATGCCCTTCTCACGCGACAGCAGCGGCAGGTTGTCCGGCAAGGCGGGCCGCAGGTTGGTCTCCGAATGGACCACGCGTGCTTCGGCCAGCTCGGGGATTACGCTGTGCGCCGCGCTGAGCAGCTCCAACGTGCTGCGCAGCGACACCGGCGAGCGGTCTTCACTTTCGATCTCGCTGGCACCGACTACCAGCATGTCGTCCGGGCGCGGCACGATGTAGACGGTATGGCGCGGGTGCATCAAGCGCACCGCACGGCTCAGTTGGACGCCGGGCGCATGCAGCCAGAACACCTCGCCCCGCACGCCACGCACCGGCAACTGCGGGCGGGCGCCAATGCCGCGCACATCAAACACATGGTCAAAACGCAGGCTCTCGCCCCGCTCGGGTTGCGTCAGGCGAAGCCCTTCGACGCGCTCCCGGCGATCCGAGGTTTGGGTTTGCACGCGCAACATGCCGGGTTCCACCGCATGCACGGTGGAGCGCCAGTGCCAGTGTGCTCCCTGGCGCGTGGCCTGCGCCGCCAACGCCTGCATTGCCTGCACGGTGTGGATCTGGCCTTCGCACGGCAGCAGCCAGCTCAGGGCCGGGCCCTGGATGGATGGCTCCAGTTCGGCCAGGCGCGCGGCGTCCAGCAGTTCGGGCTGGTATAGCGGGTCCGCCTTGGCCTGCAACAGGCTGATCACACGCTGGGCCGACCCCGCATCACTGCGGTGGGCCAGCAGCAGGCTGCCCTGCAGGCTCAAGCCCACGGGCTCGCCCAGGCCGTGCACGATAGATGGCCACAGGTAGCAGGAGCGCAGGCCCCACGCGAACACCCGCTCATCCGCACACTCCAGTTCGGCCACCGGGCTCAGCATGCCCGCAGCAGTCCACGCTGCGGCTTCGGTGCCAGATTCAGTCTTGGGACCGGGTCCGCTGGCCGGGTCGAACACATCCACGCGGTGGCCGGCACGGCTCAGCTCCAGAGCCAACAAGCGCCCCAACAAACCCGCACCCGCAATACCAATATGCATTTTGGTTCTCCGTTCGCTTCTTCCTAGGACCGGGCTCAGCCCTTGCTGATGGGGATATAGATTTCGCTGCCAGCCTTTTTGAAAGTGTCCGACATGGATTGCATGCCATCGTTCAAGGCCTGCTCATCACTGACGCCTTTGTTCTTGGCGTACTCACGCACCTCCTGCGTGATTTTCATCGAACAGAACTTGGGGCCGCACATGGAGCAGAAATGCGCCACCTTGCTTGAGTCCTTGGGCAGGGTCTCGTCGTGAAAGTTGCGGGCCGTGTCCGGGTCCAGCGACAGATTGAACTGGTCCATCCAGCGGAACTCAAAGCGCGCTTTCGACAAGGCATCGTCCCGCGCCCGCACACCCGGGTGGCCCTTGGCCACATCCGCCACGTGGGCGGCAATCTTGTAGGTGATGATGCCGACTTTCACGTCTTCGCGGTCCGGCAAACCCAGGTGTTCCTTGGGTGTCACGTAGCACAGCATGGCGGTGCCAAACCAGCCAATCATCGCCGCGCCGATGCCGCTGGTGATGTGGTCGTAGCCCGGTGCAATGTCGGTGGTCAATGGGCCTAGCGTGTAGAAAGGCGCTTCGTCGCAGTGCTTCAACTGCTCCGTCATATTGGCCTGCACCATGTGCATGGGCACGTGGCCTGGGCCTTCGATCATGACCTGCACGTCCTGCTGCCAGGCCTTCTTGGTCAGCTCACCCAGCGTGCGTAACTCGGCAAACTGGGCCTCGTCATTTGCGTCGGCACCGCTGCCGGGGCGCAGGCCATCACCCAGCGAATAACTGACGTCATACGCCTTCAGGATCTCGGTCATCTCATCGAAGTGCGTGTAGATGAAATTTTCCTTGTGGTGGGCGATACACCACTTGGCCATGATGGAGCCGCCGCGCGACACGATGCCGGTCACGCGGTTGGCCGTCAGGTGGATAAAGGCCAGGCGCACACCGGCGTGCACGGTGAAGTAGTCCACACCCTGCTCGGCTTGCTCGATCAGCGTGTCGCGGAAGATCTCCCAGGTCAGGTCTTCGGCCACGCCGCCCACCTTTTCTAGCGCTTGGTAGATCGGCACCGTGCCAATGGGCACGGGCGAGTTGCGCACGATCCAGTCACGTGTGGTGTGGATGTTCTTGCCGGTGGACAAATCCATCACCGTGTCTGCGCCCCAGCGGATGGACCAAACCAGTTTTTCCACTTCCTCTTCGATACTGGACGTGACGGCCGAGTTGCCAATATTGGCGTTGATCTTGACCAGGAAGTTGCGGCCGATGGCCATGGGCTCCAGTTCGGTGTGGTTGATGTTGGCCGGGATAATGGCGCGGCCGCGGGCCACCTCGCTGCGCACAAACTCCGGCGTCATGATTTTGGGAATGCTGGCGCCAAAGCTGTTGCCGGCCAGGCGCGCCTCGCGCTCGGCATTGCCCAGGTACTGATCCATCCATTCCAGCTTCTGGTTCTCGCGGATGGCCACGTATTCCATCTCGGGGGTGATGATGCCTTTGCGGGCGTAATGCATTTGGGACACGTTGGCGCCGCTGCGGGCGCGGCGCGGTTGGCGTTGCAGGCCGGCGGCTTGGGCGCGCAGTGCGGCCAGTGCATCGGTCTCACCATTTTTGAGGCCATCGTCCAGCGCGAAAGGCTTGCGGCCCTCGTACAACTCGGTGTCACCGCGGGCGTCGATCCAGCCCTGGCGCACCAATGGCAGACCCTGGCGCACATCGATGTCGGCAGCGGGGTCGGTATAGGGGCCGGAGGTGTCGTACACGGTGACCGCCTCTCCATTGCTCTGCATGATCTCGCGCATCGGCACCTGGATGTCGGGGCGGCTGCCGGGCAGATACCGTTTGGTGGAAGCGGGAAGCGGTTCGCGGGTGAGGCGGATGAACTGGGCTAATTTGTCGGGGGCATTCACGGCAACGTCTCCTGGGTTTTTAACCCGAAGACATAGAGAAACGCCAGCCCCGCAAACCCTGAAAAGATGTTGCAGCCCAACCGGCGTTGGGCCGTTGGCTACTCTGCACTTCTTACGCTGGTATGAACCAGATCAAGTTCACGGGTTTGGAATCCATCTCAGCGCAACCACTGCGCACCCCGGGCGGAGTGGAGTGTACGACAGGTCGGCCAGGTCGCGCAGTGCGCACCGCGCCTGACGTTTACGTAAGGGGACTTCCGCTCGAAAACCTGGCGAGGGTTTTCACGCGCGCCACCCGTTACCGCAGGTGTGATACTGCGCCTCGTTTGGTTGGAAATCCCGTCCAGCCCGACACCGTTCGCAGGGGAAGCATCTCCAAGAATTCGATTGTCCGTCCGTTATATACAGAAGAGATGCGAGAGATACCAACGTAAAAATCCACCCGTAGGAGACATTGCATGACCACTCGATTCCGCGCCGCCGGGCGCCTGTTGTTGCCCGCCCTCGCCGCGCTGACCCTTGGTTCAGAAGCGGCCGCCAGCACCCTGAACCAGAACGTATCCTGGACGATCGACAGGCCTGGCACCGCCGCCAAGTACCGCGTGGTCGCCTATGGAGATTCGATCTACGCTGGTTACAACGGCTCGACCACCAATGCCGCTAAGTACGCGGCCCCCACGGTGGACGCGGAATACCTCTCAGCCTTGTGGAATGCCGACATCGAGAGCGTGCGCCGCACCAAGTCCGGCGCGGTGGCCTCCGACATTTACAACAACAAGATCGTGGCCGAGAAGTCGTACATGCAGGCCAGCTCCACCCGCGTCGTCACCTTTGAGATGTGTGGCAACGATGGCTTGCAGGCGCGCACCGCCTTCAAGAAGCAGACTGGCACCTGCGACTACAGCGGCATGAACGCCGGCGTGAGCAGTTGCAAGACCCATGTCGCCGCGGCGATGGACTTCATCAACGCCAACGCCTATGCGGGTGTCAAGGTGAAGGTTATCTCGAACCTGCATTACCCAGGCTATAACGCAGACAATGTACAGAGCAGCTGCAAGGACGCCGGCACCGGCGCCACGGTGAACCTGCGCACCACCTTCCTGCCCAAGCTCGCCACGATGAACTACTGGATGTGCGAATACGCGCGGCAAAAGGGATTCCAGTGCACGGACAACTTTGCCGAGTACATGGGCTCCGACTACGATAGCAATGGTGACGGCAAGATCGACACCGATGGCCTACGCTACATCGCCGGCGAGAGTGAAGCCAGCTACCTGACCCGCATCACCAGCACGCTCAAATCGACGATACGCGATGCCAACGCACATTTCGTCAGCGCCAGCAGCAGCTATGACTACATCCAGTCGGACGACACCCACCCCACCTACACCGGTGGCACGGTCTCGGCAGGCCTGTTTGGTGGCACTACCGGTTCGGGTGCTCCTCGCTACACCTCCTTCCCGGGTGGCAAGAGCCCGATCTGGAACCAGTACGGTCATGAGCGCATGGGCTGGGGTGTATCCACCTCCAATCCAGCGACTCCCTGACGTTTAACAGCTACGCAACAGATGCAGACACCGCGCCCACGTGGCCCGCGCACTAGCCATGCGGGTGACGGCGGGCGGGCATGGCGGCCATCACTGGTTTACATCGCCCTTGCGGCAGGAATTGCCGCAGGCGGCCTCACATATCTTGTGATGTCTCCCCCGTCTGCAACAGACCTTGCTGAGCGTCCTACGTCGCCAGCACCCGCGCCGAACCCTGTTACCGCGCCCCCGCCGGAGCACAAGCCGGCCTCGCCAGCGTCAGATGCGTCGCCCAGCCCGCGGACGGCACCAGCAGTGCAACCAGAGGTGGCCGTAAACGGCGACCCGACGCCAGACCTCTCCAGCTACGTGAACCCCGGTGAAAAACCAAGCATGAACGAAGTGATCGCCAGACTGAACCAGGCTGGTGTCACGACGGGTCTGGCCGCCTTCTCGCCGCCTGGCACCCGCCCGCCGCTCATAGGGCTGGCCGTGCCTGAGGATTTTGTACTCCCGCCGGGCTTGGTTCGCCACCACCAGGCCACCGACGACGGCCAGCGCATTGAGGCGATCCTGATGTTTGCGCCCGACCGTGAGTTCTTCGACAGCGCCAACGGCCCGGTCAAGATTCCCAAGGACCGCGTCGTGCCGCCAGAGCTGGCGCCGCCCGGCCTGCCGATACGGCGCATCGTGGTTCCTGCGCCCGTCGCGGCGGGACCCGGCTCTTGAGCAACCCCGCAACTTTCCCATTCACGCGCATGCTGGCAGGTGTAGTGGCCAGTGGCGTGCTGTCGGCCTTGTATGCACGCGGCGGCGCGGGCTGGCTGCTGGGCTTTGTGGTCTTCGTTCCGTGGTTGTACACGCTGGCCGCGAGCCGCTCGCTGGCAGGCACACTGCTGAGTGCGTACCTGATGTCGCTGGCCTTCACGGGGGCAACCTTCGCCTGGTTTGGCATCGCCATCGGCAGTTATACCCAGGTCGGCGCCGCCACCGGACTGTCGGTCCTGTTGCTCGCAGCGCCGCTGTTCCAGCCGCAATTCATCACTTTCGCCCTGGTGCGCCACCTCGCCCGTCGCCGATACGGCGCGGTCCTGGGCGCACTCGCTGGCGCTGCCGCCTGGGTGGCAACGGAATGGCTGCTGCCCAAGATGCTCGGCGACACGCTGGGCCACGGACTGTACCCATCACGCCTGCTGCGCCAGGGCGCTGATGTGGGCGGGGCCGCAGGCCTTACCCTGCTGCTGTTGCTGACGAATGAAGGCATCTCTGCAGCCATTGCGCGTTGGCGCGACGGCATGCGTGCGATGGCCAGGCCGCTGGCGCTGGCCGCGCTGGCACCGCTAATACTCGCCGGCTACGGCCTGGTCACCCTCGGGGCCGAGCCCGCCGCTGCGGGCAAACCGCTGCGCATGGGATTGGTCCAGGCCAACATCGTCGATTACGAAGGCCAGCGTAAGACCAAGGGAGCCTTGGCCGTTGTGCGCGAGGTGCTCGACACGCACTTCGCCATGAGTTACGACGCAGTTGTGCGCCAAAACGCGCACGCAGTGCTGTGGTCGGAGACCATTTACCCCACCACCTTCGGCAGCCCCAAAAGTGAGGCTGGCGCCGAGCTGGATCGGGGGATACTGGGCATCGTCAAGTCCGCCGGGGTGCCCTTCGTGTTCGGCACCTACGACCGCGACGCGGCTGGCGAATACAACGCGGCGGCATTTGTGGGACCTGAAACGGGTCTGCTGGGCTTTTACCGCAAAACGCGCCTGTTCCCGCTCACCGAATACGTGCCGGCATGGCTGGACGGCCCGACGCTGCGGCGGTGGTTGCCGTGGACCGGTCGCTGGCAGGCCGGCAACGGCGCGCGCGTGTTTCCGCTGCGTCTGGCTGACGGCCGCGAAATTCCGGTACAGGCCATGATTTGCCTGGATGACGTGGATAGTCAACTCGCCATCGACGGCGCCCGCCTGGGGGCGCAGGCCATCCTGACCATGTCGAACGACTCCTGGTTCACCGGTTACCCGCAGGGTGCCCAACTGCACCAGGCAGTGGCGGCATTTCGCAGCATAGAGACGCGCCTGCCGCAGTTTCGCGTCACCACCAACGGCTTTAGTGCGGTGATCGATGCGACGGGCTCGGTGATCGCCGGTGCGCGTATGGGTGAACGTACACTGGTCATGGGGGAGGTGGCGGTAGGCCCGCCGCCGCGCACATTGATGGTGAGCTGGGGCAACTGGGTGGGGCCGGTCGGAATTGCATTTTTGGTACTGCTGGCTGCCGTCGCGGTGTTCCCTTCGCCGCGTGTACGCGGGGCGCAGGATGCGTCGCCGGCTGACCTCGCCACTGAATTCCCCGCCCAGGTCGCCGTGCTGCCGCCCGCCGTGCGCTGGGCCGCTGGCCTATTGCGCGCCTTTGCGCGGGGCAACCTGCTCTGGATGGGTGCGGCAATACTGCTTGGCGAAAGCCTGCGGGGCAACACGCTGGCGCAGATGCGCATGTTCACCGGCTTCTTCCTGGTCCCCGAGGCCCTAGCCGCTTGCTTGATGCTGGCCTTTGCCGCGCGCGCCTCCATCGAAAAAGGCACGCTGGTACTGACCCGCGGTGCACACCGACTCCAACTCGCACTGAGCGACATCGCTGCCGTAGCACCCTGGCGTGTGCCCATACCCGGCCCGGGCGTATCGCTACGGCTCGTCTCGGGCGGGCGATGGCGCTACGGGCTCGCGCTTGCGAGCCCCGCTGCCGCGGTACATGCACTGGCACGGACCAGTGCAGTCCAGGCACGGGTGCCTTGGCCCGCCTGGGAAACCCGATATGCACAGGCCCGACAGGCGATGCAACGATCCCGCCTGGACCACCCGTTTAGCAAATTTTTGCTGTTCCCGGTCGCGCTTGCCATCCCGGCGTTTCGGCTACACCAGCACATCGCCTACGGTGGAAGTTTTGGCGAGTACTACAGCTTCGGCATAAAGGCCTATCTCACCAGCTTCTCCATCTGGTGGGCCGCCTGGGCCATCGGTGTCGTCCTGATGGCCGCGGCCTTGCGTGCTGTGGTTGAAACCGGCACAGTGCTGGCCGTGCTGTTACACCCTGACGCGGCGATCGACGTGCGGCGCTGGCTCGAACGCCTGGCGCTCACGACGCTTTACCTCGGCATGCCAATGTGGCTGCTGCTGCGCGCGTTTGGCAGCTAGTAGCGCCTGCCGCGCCAAAGATCAAGGCGCGCCATCAACACTGGTTTCGTAGCGGCCGCCACCGACGAGCGATGGCAGCGCAAAAATACGCAACACTGCCGCCGCCATTTCCGCTGGGGGAACCAGGCCCCCTTCTTGCTTGCGCTGAATGAAGCGTTCCACCTCAGGAAAGTCGGCAGCAGAGGATGCCCGGATCAGTGCCTGCATTTCGGTATCAATAACGCCTGGGCCGATATTGATGGCAGTGAACGGATGCGGTTCCGTCTGCTGCTCAACCGCCACCGCACGGACGTATCCCTCCATCCCCGCCTTGGACGCAGTAAAGCGACCATCCCGCGTAGCCCTTTAGCGCAGCACCAGAGGAAATATTGGCCAAAACTTTGCGGCATGGCGCGCTCTGAAACTTGGCCATCAATTCCGCAAGCACCAGGATCGCAGACGTGAAGTTGGTGTTCAAGTTGGCAAGCACCGCCGCAGAAGACTTTTGCGACAACGCCCCGATAGGGTCCAGCGTGCCCGCGTTATTGACGAGCAGCAACTCTTGCAGAGTACCAATATCTATGGATTCGATGGCTTTCGCAACCGTGTCCCTACACCCCTGAGGCGACGCCAGATCGATATGGACTGAATAGTCATGCGCAGCCGTACGGGAGAACTCCAGGACCTGGTAGCCACGCGCCACGAGTTGCTCGCACAAGGCCCGGCCCAAGCCTCTAGATCCACCGGTAATGATTGCAAGACGCATAGGGGTTTCTCCGCCAATTCGCGCGTGCCTACGGTCGCGCAACTGCAGCCAGGGCACTACCGCCCCGCAGGGCCAACAACTGCCATGCAGAGAGTACAAACGTAGCCACCAATAGCGCAATCGACATCGGTTGCACAAACGACTCGCTGCCCATCAGCAAGAAGCCGGCGTGGATGGCGCAGGTCAAGAAGCCCAGCGCAGCCAGCAGTTTGTAGAAAAACATGCCCGTGTGAATATTGGCCACCACGCGGCTGTGTGCATACAGCACCAGCGCAATGATGGGAATATTGAGCAGCAGGTTCATTTGGTTGCCCCCAGGGATCAAAAACAACTCCCACTCGTGCCAGAACGCCGCGTCAATCTGGTGGGTGATGAGGACGGTGGCATTGGCGAGGAAAAGCCCTTGCAGGCGGGAGGCAAACATTGGTGCTCCTTTAAAAATTGCTACTGATGCGTGTGGACAAGCCGCGCCGCCTACTGCGCCGGCGGCGGGAACCGCTTGTCCCTGTCATAGGGAAACACATCGTGCACATGCCCGGCGTGGATGCGGTCTTTATGTCCTTGCCAAAACGATGCCTCCAGCAAATCCGCATGGTGCTGCATGAAGATGCTGCGCACGGCCGGATTTCCCAGCAGAAAGGGGCCAAAGGTCTCGGGGAACACGTCCTTGGGGCCAACGCTGTACCAAACCTCGCCCGACATTTCGTCCTCTTCATTGCGCGGCGCGGGCACCTTGCGGAAGTTGCAATCGGTGATGTATTCGATCTCGTCATAGTCGTAGAAAACGACCTTGCCGTGGCGGGTGATGCCGAAGTTCTTCCACAACATATCGCCAGGGAAAATATTTGCGGCTACCAAGTCCTTGATGGCGTTGCCGTATTCGACCACACCCCGTTCGATCTGCTCGCGCGCACGCTGGGCGACCGGGCTGTCGTCGGCGGGGTTGGCACCGCCAGCGTCAAACGCCTCCTGCAGGTAGATATTGAGCGGGATCATGCGCCGCTCGATATACACGTGTTTGATGATGACCTCGGTCGTGCCATCACCATCACGGTCGCTGATCTCGAGCTGGCTGGGAGCAAACTTCTCAATTTCTGCAATCAGCTCGTCGCTGAAGCGATCCCGCGGAAAACCAACCTCGCTGTACTCCAGCGTGTCGGCCATGCGGCCCACGCGGTCGTGCTGCTTGACCAGCAAATACTTGCCCTTGATCTGCTCGCGCGTCGTGTCTTTTTGCGGCGGGTAATAGTCCTTGATGACCTTAAACACATACGGAAACGACGGCAGATCAAACACCAGCATCACCATGCCCTTGATACCGGGCGCGATGCGGAACTTGTCGGTGCTGTGGCGCTGGTGGTGCAGCAGGTCGCGGTAAAACAGCGTCTTGCCCTGCTTGGCCAGGCCCAGCGCGTTGTAGATTTCGTTGCGCGGTTTACGCGGCATCATGCTGCGCAAAAACTGCACATAGGCGGATGGGATCTCCATGTCCACCATGAAGTAGGCGCGGGCAAAACTGAACAACATCAGCAGGTCGTCCTCGCCAAACAGTGCGGCGTCTATGACCAGTTTGGAGCGCTGGGCATGGGTATCTTCCGCCACATCGCCCGCGGCGTTGCGGTCGTCTGCCTTGCGAGCGGCGGCGGTTTTTTTGGTGTGCAGAATGGGCAGCGCAAACGGGAACTCGTTGAAACCGTTGATCAGTTTGCCAACGATGTAACAGCCCTTGTTGCGGAAGAACAGGCCGGTGAGCACCTGGATCTGGAAGTTGGCGCGCAGCTTGACATCGCCCAGCCGCTCCATCATGGCCTGCTGCACCAGACCGCAGTAATGCTCCAGGTTGTCAAAGGGGCGCTGAAGGTCAAAGTCTTTGACCATAGTGACCAGCACGCTGGTCATGGTGTCGCGTGTGGGGTAGTAAGACCGGTAGGTGGGGCGTTTTTCGGACTCATCGTTTTCGATGTACTCGGTGCTGACGGCTGGCCGCACAAAGATGAAGTCGTTCTGAAAATAACTGCGGTGCAGGATCTTGGTGGTGACCGAGTTGAAAAATGTCTCGGCCAGCTCGGGTTGGTGGTGGTTGACCAGGAGGCCAATGTAGTGCAGCTTGATCTGCTGCCAGATGTCCATGGACTGATCGCCGGCCTTGAACTCGCGTTCCAAGCGGCGGGAGCATTCGGTCACCCGCAAATCGTAGAACTCGATCCGCTCGCGCTGCGCCCGCTGCTGGCCATGCCAGTCTGCGGTCTCGAACCGATGCTTGGCACGGGCGGATTCGGTGCGGAACAACTGGTAGTGGCGGTTGAAGCCGTCCATCATCGCTTTGGCGATGTCGTACGCGATGGAAGAGTCGAGGCGGGTTGGAAACATGTGGCTCACTTATTGAATCGCCGCATGGCAATGCGACGGCGTTGCCACATTTTGGCTCAATTGCGCGCACCACCCAGATAGGCCGTATACGCAATGACTTCCCGGAATGTGGAGTAGATATCGCGCAGTTCGAAGTAACGCGCATGTGCCGCATAGACTGGGGCAAGCCCTGCCTGTGACAAAGCCAGCCGGCACCTGGGAATATGGAAGTACTGGGAAATGACCAGAACACGCGACCAGCGATGCGTTTTGGCTAAGACTGCAGTATTTCTCGCCGTAGCCGCGGTCGTGACACCCAGGCTGTCGACAACAATGCTGTCGTGTGGCACGCCCCGTTTGACCAGATAGCCTTTCATGACTGCCGCTTCGTCAAAACCTTCACGCCCCAATCCACCGCTAACAATCACATTCTTGAACAGCCCGCGTTGGTAAAGGTCCACGGCTACATCCAAACGGGCAGCGAGACGGTGTGATGGAGACCCATCCGGATTCACGGTGTTGCCCAGAACCACGGCCACATCGGCTTCGTGGATTTCGTCCTGCAACCCCGCAGTAACCAGCAGCAGTGATGCAAGAAAAATCGCCACTAAAAGGCTTGCAGTGGCGATCATGGCAATGCGCCATAACCTGGGAAGCCCAATTGGCATCAATCAGACTGATTCTTGGCGGGCAATCAGGCGCACGCCTGAGAGGGCCTGGCGGTACAGCGCTTCCAGGTCGTCGGTGCCGCAGACCGTCATGTGTAAGTCTTGCAGCAAGCCGTCCTGCAGGCCATAGACCCAGCCGTGCAGAGTCACACCCTGGCCCCGCGCCCAGGCGTCCTGCACCACCGTGCTTTGGGCCACATTGACGACCTGCTCGATGACATTGAGTTCGCACAGGGCGTCGGCACGGCCATGCTCGGGCAACTGTTCCAGCAAGTGGCGGTGGCGGTCGCGTACATCCTGGATGTGGCGCAGCCAGTTGTCCGCCAGGCCCACGCGTGCACCGTCCAAGGCGGCGCGCACACCGGCGCAGCCGTAGTGGCCCACCACCATGATGTGCTCGACTTTGAGCAGGTCGATGGCGAACTGGATGGTCGACAACGCATTCAAATCGGAATGCACGACCACATTGGCCACGTTGCGGTGCACGAACACCTCGCCCGGCTCCAGCCCCGTGATCTGGTTGGCTGGTACGCGGCTGTCAGAGCAGCCGATCCACATATATTTGGGTTTTTGCTGGGACTTGAGGCTGGTGAAGAACCCGGGGCGCTCGGCCTCCATACGGGCGGCCCACGCGCGGTTGTGGGCGAAGAGGTCGTTGAGTTTGTCTGCCATCGATAAGCTCCTTTTGTTTACTTGCTATTTCTTGAGTGAATGGCGCACGTTCCAGTCCAACAGGCCGTAACGGGCGCGCTCCTGCTGGTCGTCTTGTGCATTGAATTGGCACTGGGCCGCAGGTGTTGGGGTCGATGCGGCAGATGCCGAACTGCAAGTGAACGATTCTTTGTTGCCCAGCTTCCACAGGCCCTGGGCGTTGCGCACCTCGCCGGTGAAGAAAACGGCACGGGGAACATCCAGTGGATTGCTTACCTGTGGCGTGCGCATCAGGTTGCGCCCGGCATTGACATAGGGGCCATCCACGCCCACCAGTGGCAGTAGCGTGTTGAACATGTCGCGGTGACTGGCAGGCAGCCCTTGTTGCGGTCCGCAAGCCAAGCCCTCTCCCCAGATCACAAACGGAACCTGGCGCTGCAGGTATCGCCGCGAGGCATCGGCATACATGCCGAAGGAGCGCACGTTGTGGTCACCGGTGGCCGCGACGATGGTGTTGCCTTTGAGCGGGCCCTTTTGCACATCTTGCACAAAGCCACCCAGCAGGTCGGTGGCGTAATGGTAAGTGTCTAGGTTCAGCAGCAGGGTGTCGGAGGTCTCACCCTTCCACAGCGCCATGTCGCGCGGCACACGCTTGTAATCACTGGGCAGGTCGTAGGGCGGGTGGTTGGTGCTGGTCAGCACAAACACAAAGATGGGCTTGTCGGCGGGCTGGGCGGCCAGGCGCCTGGTGAGGTACTTGAATACGTAACTGTCCCACACGCCCCAGATACCGAGGTCAGCGTCGGGGTACTGTTCCTTCAGCGTGTTGGCATCTACCACTTCGTCAAATCCCTGCACCGCCAGCACGCGGTTCAGGTCGCGCCAACCGGAGCGGGCTGACGTGACAAACAACGTCTGGTAACCAGCATCCTTGACCACCTTGGGAATGGCCCAGGGAATCGGTTTGCGGCCGACATCGCCCATGGTTAACGGCGTGATAGGGGTGGCGAACAGAATGGCTTCCAACGAAGGGTGCGTGCCAGGCTGTGCAGAATCGAAGTTGCTGAAATGGCAGACCTTGGTGGGGTCCGCCAGCGTCGGAGCCATGCGGCCCAGCACGTCGAACTTGGGGGCCTGGTAGATCAGCGGTTCCGCACTCCAGGACTCCATCAGAAAGAAGATCAGATTCTTCTTGGGTGTGCCGGCGGGCAATGCTTCATGCGCCGTGAGCGCCGCCTTTACTTCGGCTTCGCTGCCATAGGGCATGCCCAGCACCTGGGCTGCGGCCAACGGCGAATCAAAACCCATGGCCTTGAGCCCTACCAGGGGGTTCTGCAGGTTCTGTGATTCGCCCCGGCTATCCCAGGCGTACTTCAGCGCGATGGGGCCATTGGGCACCATGTCGTTCAGGAATTGCGAGGTGGTCACCGTCAAATGCTGGCGCTGCAAGGCCATCTGGCGCAACGTGCCCTTGCCGGCATAGGCGAGTGCTACAAACAGGGCAACAACCATCACCAGCTGGACGGCAACGGAGCGGGTTTGCAGGGCGACATCTGGCTTGACCTTTGCCACCAGCCATCGGTGCACCACCACGGTGGCACACGTCAGCAGCACCCCCAGCAGAAGCGTCCACACCACTGGAAAGTCGTGCCAGATGGTTTGCAGCACGGCCGTGGTGTCGTCTTCCAGCAGGCCAAACACCAGCGAATCAATGGGTGTCTTGTAGAAACCGAAGTAATGCAGGTTGACCAGGGACAGCATCCCAAAGAAAAACGCGGCACCTGCCGCGAAGCGCCCGTTCACCCGTGCAGACACCCACGGCAGCGCCACCAGCAGCAGCAGGAAAGCCGCAACCGCACTAACCTTCAAGTCGAATCTAAAACCCTGCACCAGCACACTGGCCAGGTCCCCGGTACTGGCCTGGTAACCGGCAGGCCAGAAATAGGCCAGTTGCCCGACGCGTATCGCCGACAGCACCAGCACCAGCGGCAACACCAGCACCCATGCGCGCAGCAGGCCACGCACAGTGCCATGGAGGATTACATTCAGTATGCGGGCAATGCTGGGCTTCATCAATGCGGGTTGGGAGACTGGTTAGCCCTACATTGTCTCAGCGAACAGCTCCCGGCCGATCAACATGCGGCGAATCTCCGATGTCCCCGCGCCGATTTCGTACAACTTGGCATCGCGCCACAGGCGGCCCAGCGGGTATTCGTTGATGTAGCCATTGCCGCCAAAGATCTGCACGCCCTCGCCTGCCATCCAGGTGGCCTTCTCGGCCGTCCACAAAATGACCGAGGCGCAGTCCTTGCGCACCTGGCGCACGTGCTCCACGCCCAGCAGGTCGAGATTCTTGGCCACCGTGTAAGCAAAGGCACGGCCGGCCTGCAGCACGGTGTACATGTCGGCGACCTTGCCCTGGATCAGCTGGAATTCACCAATGCTCTGGCCAAACTGCTTGCGGTCGTGGATGTAGGGGATGACGTTGTCCATCACGGATTGCATGATGCCCAGCGGGCCGCCGGTGAGCACCGCACGTTCGTAATCCAGGCCGCTCATCAGCACCTTGGCGCCACCGTTCACATTCCCCAGCACATTGGTGTGGGGCACTTCGACGTTGTTGAACACCAGTTCGCCGGTGTGGCTGCCGCGCATGCCCAGTTTGTCCAGCTTTTGCGCGATGGAGAAGCCTTTCATGCCCTTCTCGATCAAAAAGGCGGTGACGCCACGTGCGCCGAGTTCGGGTTCTGATTTTGCGTAGACCACCAGCGTGTCGGCGTCGGGGCCATTGGTGATCCACATCTTGTTGCCGTTGAGCAGGTAGTAGCCGCCCTTGTCTTCGGCCTTGAGTTTCATGCTCAGCACGTCGGAGCCAGCACCCGGTTCGCTCATGGCCAAGGCGCCCACATGTTCACCACTGATCAGCTTGGGCAGGTATTTGGCGCGCTGTTCGTCCGTGCCATTGCGCTTGATCTGGTTAACGCACAGGTTGCTGTGGGCGCCGTAGCTCAGGCCCACCGATGCTGACGCGCGCGAGATTTCTTCCATCGCAATCATGTGGGCCAGGTAGCCCATGTTGGCGCCGCCGTATTCCTCGCCCACGGTGATGCCCAGCACGCCCAGGTCACCCATCTTGCGCCACAGGTCCATCGGGAACTGGTCGGTCTTGTCGATCTCGGCCGCGCGGGGAGCGATCTCGGCTTGGGCAAATTCGCGCACGGCGTCGCGCAGCGCGTCAATGTCTTCACCGAGTTGGAAGTTCAGGCCGGGTAGGTTGTTCATGGTGGGTGTCTCCTTTTGTTGTATGGGGTTTGGGTAGCGGTGGGGGTTGCGTCAAGCCTTGGGCTTTTTGGTAGCTGGTTTGGCGGCGGGCTTGGTGGCCTTGGCCAGCAGCGCGCGGGCTTCTTTTTCGTGGGTCTTCAGTTCATCCAGATTGGCCTGTAGATCGGTCATCTGCGACTCCAGTTGCAGGCGGTGTGCGGCCAGCACGTCCAGAAACTTTTGCAGCTGCGCACCGGTGTCGCGCGGGCTGTCGTACATCTGGATGATCTCCTTGGCCTCCGTCAACGACAGCCCCAGGCGCTTGGCGCGCAGCGTAAGCTTGAGGCGCGTGCGGTCCCGCCCGCTGTAGACGCGCGAGCGGCCGCCGGGCCCGGTGCGCTGCGGCTCCAGCAGCCCCAAGTCTTCGTAAAACCGGATGGCGCGGGTGGTCAGATCGAACTCGCGCGCCAGATCGCCAATGCTGTAGGTTGTACTCATGAGTGGTCTGAACAAGTGCGACAGTGCCTTCAAAAGGCGCCGCCTAGAATGCCCGTTTTTGTTGACGTTTACGTAAACGTCAATTATGTAATAAAAAGGCGCCCTACCCATGAACGAACTGGAAATGCAGCTCCACTACCCGCTGGGTGAGGCGCTAGCCCCCTTGGGTGGCACGCTGGAAGTGGCACCCGGCGTGAAGTGGATACGCATGAGCCTGCCCTTTGCGCTGAACCACATCAACCTGTGGCTGCTGCGCGATTGCGTAAACGGCGTGGAAGGCTGGAGCAGCGTCGACTGTTGCATCCACCGCGACGAGGCCAAGGCGCAGTGGGAATCCATCTTCACCAATGAACTCGAAGGCCTGCCCATCCTGCGCGTCATCGTTACGCATATGCACCCGGACCACATTGGCCTAGCCCACTGGTTGTGCGAGCGCTGGAACGTGCGTTTATGGATCAGCGCCACCGACTACCAGGTGGCACGGCTGGGTTGTTTGGGACCTACTGGGTGTGGGGGCGACCGTGCAGCGGAATACTTTGCATCCCACGGCCTGAACAGCCCCGAGGCCGTTGAGCAGATCAAGGGCCGCGCGGGTTACTTTCCATCCCTGGTGCCATCCGTGCCAGCGCAATACCGGCGGCTGATGGATGGCATGGTGCTGAACATTGGCGGGCGCGAATGGCGTTGTATCAGCGGTTACGGCCACGCACCGGAGCATATTGCGCTGTACTGTGCCGACCTAAATGTTTTGATAGGGGGCGACATGATGCTGCCGCGCATCTCGACCAATGTCAGCGTGTATGAACAGGAGCCCGAGGCCAACGCGTTGCTGCAATTTTTGGACTCCATCGACAAGTTCCGCGCGCTACCCGAAGACACACTGGTGCTGCCCTCGCACGGCAAACCATTCACCGGCATGCACACCCGCATCCAGCAGTTACATGACCACCACCGCGACCGCCTGGCCGAGGTGATGGAGGCGTGTAACGACCGCGCCTGCAGTGCCTTTGACATATTGCCGGTCATGTTCAAACGCCCGCTGGACATGCACCAGACCACCTTTGCGATGGGCGAGGCAGTGGCGCACCTGCATGCGTTGTGGTTCGCGGGCAAGCTGCAGCGCACGCAGGGCCCCGACGGCGTGTACCGCTTTGTCGGCACACCCGGGTAAACACCCATGATGGACGCCATTTTGGTGTAGCCGCGTGAAAGAAAATGCCTGGTCTAACAAGGGAGACCTATCCATGCACGTGATGAAGAAGACAGGGGCCGCCGTCAAGGCTCGAATTATTTTATTGGCCGGCTTGCTGACCCTGGCTTCTGGGCTGTTGGGGGCCGCGCCCACCAACAGCAAGTTCGAAGCGACCTCGCAACTCGACGGCACCCCACTGCAGCTCAACGGCGCAGGCACGCGTATGCGGGTGGTTTTCAAGGTGTACGACTTGGCGCTGTACACCCCCAAGAAGGTAGCCTCTCCCGAAGACCTGTTGGCACTGCCCGGCCCCAAACGCTTGAGCTTCGTCGCCCTGCGCGAAATCCCGGGGACCGATCTGGGCGTGGCCTTTATCAAGGGATTGCAGGCCAATGCTTCCAAGGAACAGATGCAGAAGCACACTGGCTCTTCCACACGACTGATCGATATTTTTTCGGGTCAACCCAAGCTGATGCCCGGTGAAACCTTTGCCATGGACTTTGTTCCCGGCGGCGGCACCACCTTTTACATCGCCGGCAAACCCCAGGGTGCCCCAGTGGGCGATGCCGAGTTTTTTGGCATGGTGCTGAAAATCTGGGTGGGCAGCTCGCCGGTTGATTCGCAGCTAAAAGAGGCACTGCTGGGTCTGGACAAAGGTGGCCGTTAGGGCCTACCACTTCGGAATCGCATCGTCCTTAAGCTGCCCACGCAGCTCGGCATAGTCTGGCACCACGCTGCGCACGGTATCCCAGAAGCGCGCGCTGTGGTCCATGACACGCAGGTGGCTGAGTTCGTGCGCGACCACGTAGTCAATCACCGCGGGGCGAAAGTGGATCAAGCGCCAATTGAGCCGGATGGCACCATCCGTGCGGGCGCTGCCCCAGCGGGTACCCGCTGAACTGAGGCTGAGCTTGCGCCACTGCACTTGCAGCAGCGGTGCAAAGTGGTCCAAGCGCTGCACAAAGTGCTCACGCGCCTGGCGCATCAGCCAGGCCTGCACGGCGTCGCGGATTTGCTCGGGGGTGGCGGTCTTGGGCAGGCCCACCCGCAGGGCGCGGGGGTTCGGTCCCTGCGCAATAGCATCCAACTGCGCACCCACCGAACCAAAGTTGTGGCCAGGGTCTAGCACTACCTGGATGGTGTCGCCATACAGCGGCAACGCGACACCATCACACCATTCAATGCGGGCCTCGTGCTGACGGGCCTGGCGTTCACGTGACTCACCCAGCTTGCGGGTGATCCACTGCGCTTTTTCGCGCAGCGCCGCTTCCACTTCGAATATCGGCGTCCACTTGGGTGCACGCACGACCAGACCATCTGGCCCGACAACAAAACCTATCGTGCGACGCTTGGCCCGCTGGAACAGATAAGCCACCGTCGCATCGCCCAACCGTACTTCGCGGTTGGCACGTGGGTGGGTAAAGGCGGCGGGGACGATGGCCTGGCTCAGGGGTTCCGCAAGCTTGTGGCTGACGCCAGGGGACAATTGAACCGCAGGCTGCACAGCGATCGCTATTGTTTCAGTAGCGGACTGCGTAGTATCCGCGAGGGCTAGCGCATCAAACAGGTCAAGAGTGTATTGAAAAAAGCCGCGCATAGTGTTCACAGTGGGCGACCCGGTGGCTCTACGGGTAGGCCTCGGGGTCCAGGCGGCGCATCTCAGCCTCGATCCAGCTTTCCACTTCCTGCATCAGCTCCTTGTGGTGGCGACCTTCACTGGGGATAGGTTTGCCAATAGACACGTCGATGGTGCCGGGCGTCTTGATGAAGGCCTTGCGCGGCCAGCATTTGGCCGACGTCACCGCGATTGGAATCACCGGCGCGCCGGTCTGCACGGCCAGGCGGGTGCCGCTGGTCTCGTAGACGCCCTTTTGCCCACGTGCAATACGTGTGCCTTCAGGGAACATGATGATCCAGGTGCCTTGCGCCAATCGCTCCTTGCCCTGCGAAACCACTTTTTTGAAGGCCTGGGTGCGCAGGCTGCGGTCGATATAAATCATGTCCAGCAGGCCAATGGCCCAGCCGAAGAACGGCACATAGAGCAGCTCTTTCTTGAACACATAGGCCAGCGGATGCGGCATCAATGCCGGCATCAAAAAGGTTTCCAACGTGGACTGGTGTTTGACCAGGAGCACGGCCGGGCTCTTCTCACCCGTGGGCAAATTCTCCATGCCGGTGACCCGCGTGTGTATGCCCAGCAGCACACGTGCGCTGCCAATACTGCTCAACCCCAACCAGGCAGACGCGATGCGGTAACGGTAGGAACGGTCCATACGCAGCACTGCCACCAGGATGATGGCCAGGGTGTACGGAATCACGGTCAGCACCAGCCAGGCCATGTGCAGCATCGATCGCAGGAAGGACATATTCTGTCAAATGGGCCTGTAGCCCCCGTTTAGATTAAAGGTATTGCTACCAAATAAGGAGCATTACAGATCAGCCGCCTGCGAAGGCCGCGCATCCTGCATCACCAGGTATTCGGCAAACGCAGCCAGATCCTGGTGCACTACGGTGTCGGCCGGATACCCCTCGGGCAAGGGCCGGTCGCGGTAGACGGCGGCCTTGCCAGTCAACACCAGATGCGGTGCGCAACCGGCCACAACGGCAGACACCAGATCGCGCGGCGCATCACCCACGGCCGGCACATCTTTCAGCGAAATGCCGTAACGCTCGCCGATCTGCTCAAACAGCCCGGGCTCGGGCTTGCGGCAACGGCAACCCTCATCCGGCGCATGCGGGCAATAAAAAATAGCATCCACCCGCCCGCCGACCGCCGCCAGCATGGTGTGCATCTTGGCGTGCATGGCGTTCAGTGATGCCACGTCAAACAAACCACGCCCCAAGCCCGACTGGTTGGTTGCCACCACCACGTGCCACCCCGCATGGTTGAGCCGTGCGATGGCCTCCAGCGCGCCAGGCAGCGGCTGCCACTCGGACGGCGATTTGACGAAATCGGCACTGTCTTCGTTGATGGTGCCGTCGCGGTCTAGGATGACGAGTTTCATGGGGTGGAGCTTTCGCTTGCCTGTTACGTAGCCAGTTTGGAGAGATCCGCCACACGGTTCATCGCCACATGCAGCATCTTCAGTAGGCCCAGTCGGTTGAGGCGCAGGTCCAAGGCTTCGGCGTTGACCATGACGTCTTCGAAGAAGGCATCTACCGGAACTCGCAGCGCGGCCAGGGATTGCAACGACGCTGTGTAGTCACCAGCCTCCCACTGGCTGTGGGCTGCGGGCAGCACGGTTTGCATGGCGGCGTACAGCGCGTTCTCAGCAGCCTCTTGCAACAGCACTTCGCTGACATGGGCGTCAACGTCACCATCGGACTTTTTGAGGATGTTGCCGATACGTTTGTTGGCCGCGGCCAGGGCCGGACTTTCGGGCAGGGCGGCAAAGGTGCGAACAGCGGTCAGGCGCTTGGGGATATCGCCCAGGCGTTGGGGGCGCAGGGCCAGTACGGCGTCGACCTCTTGCGCGCTATAGCCCTGTTCGCGCAGGGAGCCCGCTAGGCGGTCGTAGATGAAGTCGGTGATAGCAGCCGATGCGTCCGTGATCTTGTCGCCAAATGCGGGGGCTGCACTGGCAACCAAGGCGCCCAGTTCAAGCGGCAAGTTTTTCTCCACCAACATACGGATCACACCTAGCGCATGCCGACGCAGCGCAAACGGATCTTTGTCGCCGGTGGGCACATTGCCAATGCCAAACATACCCACCAGGGTTTCCAACTTGTCGGCCAGTGCAACCACAACGCCCACATCACCACGCGGCAAGGTGTCACCCGCAAAACGCGGCTTGTAATGGTCTTCAATCGCATCGGCCACTGCCACCGGCAGCTTGTCGTTCAGCGCGTAGTAGCGGCCCATGGTGCCTTGCAGCTCGGGAAATTCGCCCACCATGTCGGTCACGAGGTCAGTTTTGGCCAGTTGCGCGGCCTGGTCAGCTTGCGCCACCAATGTAGCGTCGCCCAACTGCGCTGCAATCGCCTTTGCAATCACACGCACACGCGCCACGCGGTCACCCTGACTCCCCAACTTGTTGTGGTAGACCACCTTGGAGAGGCCGTCTACACGCGACTCCAGTGTCTTCTTACGGTCCTGGTCAAAAAAGAATTTGGCATCGGCCAAACGTGGGCGAACCACACGTTCGTTGCCACCGATCACAAAGCTCGCATCTTCGGGTTTGATGTTGCTGACCACCAGGAATTTATTGGTCAGCTTGCTGGCGGCGTCCAGTAGAGGGAAGTACTTCTGGTTGGCCTTCATCGTCAAGATGAGGCACTCCTGCGGTACGTCGAGAAACTCTTTCTCGAATTCACAGATCAGCACATTGGGGCGCTCGACCAAGGCGGTCACCTCGTCCAGCAGTGCGTCGTCTTCAATGGGTTTGCAGCCACCGCCCACCTTGGCTGCAGCGGCTGCCAGCTGGCGAGCGATCTCGGCGCGGCGCTCGGCAAAGCTGGCGATAACGGAACCGTCTTGCGCCAATGTTGCGGCATAACTGTCCGCGTCCTTGAGCACCACAGGCGACACCTTGGCTTCAAAGCGGTGGCCTTGAGTACTGTTGCCGGCCTTCAGGCCCAGCGCCTGCACGGGCACCACGTCGGCGCCATGCAAAGCAATCAGGCTGTGTGCGGGGCGCACGAAGCTGACGCTGCTCCAACCGGGCAGCTCACAGCCGCTTTCCAGTTGATAGGTCATGACCTTGGGGATGGGCAGCTTGGCAATGGCATCTTCCAATGCTTTTTGCAGACCGATGGCCAGCGTAGCGCCCATGACCGTGCTGTCATAAAACAGCGCCTCGGCCTTGCCGTCGGGTGCGCGCTTCAAACCTGCGACCGCCGAGGCGTCAGCACCCACAGCCTGCAGCTTCTTCAGCAACGCCGGTGTGGCGTTGCCAGCAGCGTCCAGGCCCACAGCAACCGGCATCAGCTTTTGCGAAACGGCCTTGTCTGCCGCTTGTGCGGACACACCGGTGATGTGTACAGCCAAGCGACGCGGCGATGCGAAGTGGGTTACCACTGCATCGGCCCCGGTCAAGCCTTGGGTCTTCAGCGTATCGGCCAATACCGAGGCAAATGCCTCGCCTAACTTCTTGAGCGCCTTAGGCGGCAGCTCTTCCACAAACAATTCAACGAGAAGGTTCTTGGTAGTCATGTTCATTCTTTCCACGGCCATCAGGCGTCCTTCTTCGGCGACATTTGTGCGACCCATTCGCGTGGCGCCAGGGGGAAGCCCAAGCGTTCACGGCTTTCAAAATAACTTTGCGCCACCGTGCGCGCAAGGTTGCGCAAACGCCCGATGTAGGCGGCGCGCTCCGTCACGCTGATGGCTCCGCGCGCGTCCAGCAAGTTGAAGGTGTGCGCTCCTTTGAGTACCTGCTCATAGGCTGGCAAGGCCAATTGCTGCTCCATCAAATACTTGGCCTGCTTTTCATGGGCAGCAAAGGCGGTAAACAGGAATTCGGTATCGCTGTGCTCAAAGTTGTAGGTGGATTGCTCGACCTCGTTTTGCTTGTAGACGTCGCCATAACTTAAACCATCGGTCCAAGTCAGGTTGTAGACGTTGTCCACTCCTTGCAGGTACATGGCCAAGCGCTCCAAGCCGTAGGTGATTTCGCCGGTGACCGGCCTGCAGTCGATGCCACCGACCTGCTGGAAGTAAGTGAACTGGGTTACTTCCATACCGTTCAACCAGACTTCCCATCCCAGACCCCAGGCTCCTAAGGAGGGGTTTTCCCAATCGTCTTCGACAAAACGGACATCGTTCTTCTTCAGATCAAAGCCAAGGGCTTCGAGCGAGCCCAGGTACAGCTCCAAAATGTTGCTAGGCGCTGGCTTCAAGACCACCTGGTATTGGTAATAGTGTTGCAAGCGGTTGGGGTTTTCGCCATAACGGCCGTCCTTGGGGCGGCGGCTAGGCTGCACGTAGGCGGCTTTCCAGGGCTCAGGGCCGAGTGCCCGTAAGAAGGTTGCCGTATGCGCGGTGCCGGCGCCGACTTCCATGTCGTAGGGCTGCAAGAGCGCGCAGCCCTGGTCGGCCCAGTAGGCCTGCAATTTCAGGATGATTTGTTGAAAGGTGAGCATGCCCCGATTTTACAGGGGCGAATCCGCTAGACCGCCCTCGTCCGCCTTGCGTAAGCAGCTACCAAAACAATAGCAAGTGCCACGATCCAGATGGGCCACAAACCCCAGCGCGCAACCCACCACGCAAACGGCGTGGTGCCGGTGCGCCCTTGAACCTCACCCACCAGCACGCCACGGGTGGAACGCGGCAGGGAATGGCTCACGTAACCAGTGTGGTCGATGATGACGGTGGCGCCGGTATTGGTGGCGCGCAGCATGGGGCGCTCGAACTCCAAAGCACGCATGCGGCTGATCTGCAGGTGCTGGTCAATGGCAACCGAGTCGCCAAACCAGCCAATATTGCTGACGTTGACGAATATGGTGGGCGCGATGGCGGGGTCTACAAAACGCGCGCCCAGTTCTTCGCCAAACAAGTCCTCATAACAAATATTCAACGCCAACCGCTGGCCCAGCCACGGGTACGAGGCCTGGCCAATGGCGCCCCGGTTGAAGTCGCCCAGCGGAATGTTCATCAACTGGGTAAACCACCGGAACATCGGCGGAATAAATTCGCCAAACGGCACCAGATGGTGTTTGTCATAACGCCACTCCTGGGTCTGGTTGGGGCCGAAGGCGAACACCGCATTGGTGTAGCCCTCGCGCATATTGCCCCAGGGGGAACCGACTAGCGCCGCCTGGCTACCCTTGGCAAAACGTGCGTTGAGCGCATCCCAATAGCCCTCGGGCAGGTCCTGCGGGAGTATGGGCAGGGCCGTTTCGGGCGCGACGACCAATTCAGTCGCGCTGCGGTTCAGTTCGTCACCGTACCAGCGCAAGGCGAGCGGAATACCGGAGCCACTTTGGAACTTTTCATCTTGGGGAATATTGCCCTGCAACAGGGTGACGGAAAGTGAGCCCGCAGCCTGGGACCATGCTGTGTGTGTCAGTGGCACCAGCAAGCCCACACCGACCACCGTGGCCAGTGCCGCTCCCAGCGTAACTCCACCGCGGCGCACCAGCACGATGCCCGCAGCCAGCCAAGCTGCCAACGCACCCACACCGTAAGCGCCGACCCACGGCACATAGCTGGCTAGCGGCCCGGTGAGGTGGGCGTAGCCGACGGCGCCCCAGCCAAACCCCGTCAGCCAGGTACCACGTGCCATCTCGGCCATCGTCCACAGTGCCGCAAAAACCAGGCTGGCCAGCACCCGCTTGTCCCCTTTCAAGCGCCAGTACAGGCCGCATGCCACAGCGTAGTACAGGCCCAAGGCGGCCGCGAGTGAGCCGATGGCAAGAACGGTTAGCAGGCTGTTCAGACCGCCGTAGGTGTGCAAGGAGATGTACAGCCACCAAAACGTGGCACACAACCATGCTGTGGCGAACAACAAACCGTAGCCGGCTGCCTGCTTGGAGTTGCTACAGCGGTGCAGCACGCTGACCAGGGCGCCCAAGGCCACGCACTGCAGCCACCACAGCGACTGGCCGGTTTCAAACACAAATGCGAAAGGCCAGCTAACCCCCGCAGATTGTGCGTAAGCTGCTATCACAACGATAGCAACATTCAGAACAACCGAAAACCGAGGCGGACGACTTTCCGCCTGCCCCACGCTGTCAGCCATCGACATCCGCGACTGGCGAGACTTTGAACCACTTCACCGCGCCGCCCTTGGTATGCAGCACCAAGAAGTCCAGTCCGCTTAGAGAATAGCGCTCACCACGTTTGGGCACGTGGCCCATTTCGTGGGCAATAAGCCCGCCTATGGTGTCAAATTGCTGGTCGGAATTGGCCCCGCTCAATGCGACGGAGAAGGCATCGTTGACGCGTTCAATGGGTGTGTCGCCGCTGACGCGGTAGGTGCGGTCGGCCAGTGCAAAAATATCGCCTTCGTCTTCGGCAATATCGAACTCGTCTTCAATCTCGCCTACGATCTGTTCCAGCACGTCTTCAATGGTGATCAGGCCAGCCACGCGGCCGAACTCGTCAATGACGATGGCCAAATGGTTTCGGGTGCCGCGGAAATCGCGCAACAGGTCGTTTAGGCCCTTGGTCTCGGGCACGAAGACGGCGGGGCGCAACAGTGCGCGAATATTGAGCTCGGGTGCACGTTGCAGCTTAAGCAGGTCCTTGGCCAGCAGGATGCCGATGACGTTTTCGCGTTCGCCTTCGTACACAGGAAAGCGGGAGTGCGCAGTGTCAATCACGGTGTGGATCAGCTCATCCATGGGCGCCTGGATGTTCAGCAGGTCCATGCGTGTGGCGGCCACCATCACATCACCGGCGGTCATATCCGCCATGCGGATCACGCCTTCAAGCATGACGCGAGACTCGGCGGCGATGATGTTGTTATCCTCAGCTTCCGCCAGCGTCTCTATGAGTTCGGCGGTCGAGTCTGGGCCCGGGTGGATGAACTCGGCCAGTTTGCGCAAAAATGTACGCTTATCTTCTTTGTCGGGCGTACGCGCGGGGTGTGAGTCTGACACTGACGTGTGGGCAATGACTGCCTTTGTTTCGGACCCCGTAGGATAGCGGATTTGCGTGAATGCCCCGAAGAGATCGCGAAGCGCGATTTCAGGGCGGGTTGCTGCTCTGGGCCTCAATGGCGTTGCGTCGGATTTCCTGCACGTCGGCAAGAAAGCTCCAGAATTGCTTGGCCTGGACCTTGATACGGTAGTCGGTCTGCGCGACCTGCTCTTCGATCAGCTCCGTCATTTGACTGTCAAAGGTAGCGGGGGGTAGGTGCAAATAGGCCTCGGATTCGGTTCCGTCGCGTTCAACCTTTGCGCCAGCGTTGCGTGCGATTTTCAGCATTGCAGCGTTTTCGCTCAAAGCATGGATAAACAAAAGGCTGATGCCATCGTTCGTCGCATGCATCGCAGCGCGATCAAACAACCGAGCACCGTAGCCACGTCCACGGGCGGAGGGAAGCACCGATACGCCAAACTCTGCGCACGCCTGGTGATTCTTTTCTGCGGCATGCGCCAAGTGGGCCATCGCAATCAGGTCAAGCTTGCGGTTGTAGATCCCGAATATCTCGTCCCGCTCAAAGTCCAGCCCGTCTACGTAGCGCTGGATGTGCTCATCCTGCGCAAAATAGCCAAAACGCAGGTACCGGTCTTGCTGGTCCAGCGACAACAGGTGCTTGGCAATACGGCCACGGTGGTTGGCGCCCAGGGAGCGTATCGGGACCAACAATGGTGTGGCACGTCTTGCCGTGGCTTCCCCCGAGCTGTCCGGTGGTGGACGCAGAAAGTCTCGCCCTACTTCCAGGGAGGCCTTGATAAGCTGGGTTGCTGAGCGCATGCCTGAACTATACGGGTTTTCCCTAGTCTATTCACCCCAAAGTTGTTTGAAAAAGAGCCCTGTAGCCGTTTTTGCTCAGGCAGTCTGTACACTGCCCGCTGTATGGACGCAGCACACACGATACGGGACGCCGTTGCACGGGTAAGCGCAATTAGGGCAGAAGCGACCCACAATGCGGGCCTTAATTCAGCTTTGGTTACCGTAAAAGCGCTGCAGGCCAGAAGATTTGCCGGCACTTATGCCGATTTACTGCGGTCCGTCGAATATGGCGCTGCCGCTCGGTTTTTTCTTGAAGACCTGTATAGCGACAAGGACTACTCGCAACGCGACGCACAGTTTTCGCGGATTGCTGGCGCCCTGCAACGCCTTTTTCCGCAGCAAGTGATCGCAACTGCGGTTGCGCTCGCTCAGTTGCATCTTTTGACCGAGGAGCTTGATTGGCAAATGGCTTCGCAGTGGGTCGCTCATGTTGATGTGCCGTCTTATGACCATGCCGCGCAGTACGTTGCCTGCTGGAGAGCCGTGAGCCGCGATGAGGACCGCAAACGTCAATTGGAAATTGTGTTGGCCGTCGGCAAGGATCTGGATCGCCTCACTCGCACGCCCGGACTGCGTTTGATGCTGCGGATGATGCGGGGACCAGCTAGGGCAGCCGGGCTGGGTTCTCTCCAAGACTTTTTGGAAACCGGGTTCGATACGTTTGCCCAAATGACGGGCAAGGGGCGGAGCGCAGAGACTTTTCTCCGCACTATCCAAACTCGTGAGTCCACATGGATCGAACGCCTATCGTTTGGGGACGCCCTACAGTGCATAACCGATCTCCGAGCATGCACGGCGCAGATACCCTAGCAAACTGAACCACTAGCAATCAACGCGACAAAACGCCAGACGTAAAAAAACGCCCAGTCGCTTGACTGGGCGTTTTCGGTTTAATAGTCTGACGATGACCTACTTTCACACGGGAACCCGCACTATCATCGGCGCAGAAGCGT
>JAYSZJ010000136.1:0-5098 GCA_043738115.1 Rhodoferax sp.
GCGTCAGCAAGTCCGGCCCGTACAAAAAAGACACTTATCGCTACTAAGCCAAAGGCACCATGCGTATTGACCAACTACTCGTTCAACGTGGCCTGGCCACTACCCGGTCGCAGGCCCAGCGCCTGATTGCCGATGGTGTGGAATGGCTGCACGGCGAGGCGTGGAAGCGCGTGGCCAAAAACGGCGATGAGGTGCCCGAGAACGCCGACGTCCGTTTGCTCGACGACTCCGAAGCCCGCTACGTATCCCGTGGTGGCCTGAAGCTGGAGGCGGCGCTCAAGCAGGTGGGCCTGTCGGTGGACGGCTTGGCCTGCTTGGACGTGGGGCAAAGCACCGGCGGCTTTACCGACTGCCTGCTGCAGCACGGCGCGCGTTTGGTGGCAGGTGTGGACGTGGGCAGTGCCCAGTTGCACCCCCAACTGCGCGAAGACGGCCGTGTGTTGTGTGTGGAAAAGGTCAACGCCCGTTCTCTGGTCGCTACAGATTTTGAAGCAGCATGTGTAAATTACACGGGGGCTGGCGGCCAGTTTGATCCAGAGGCAGAGGGCGCAGAGCCGTTTGTGCCGGAGTTTGATGTGGTGGTGGGCGACCTGTCCTTCATCTCGCAAACCCTGGTGTTGCCAGCAGTGCTGCCTTTTCTGAAAACGGGTGGCACCTTGCTGTCCCTGGTCAAGCCGCAGTTTGAGTTGCAGCCGGGCCAGGTGGGCAAGGGTGGCATCGTCCGCGATGACGCCATGTACGCCATCGTCGAGCAGCGCCTGCGTGAAACCTGCGCCGAGTTGGGCCTCACTGTGACCGCGTGGTTTGATTCGCCGATTGAAGGTGGCGATGGCAACCGCGAGTTTTTTATCTGCGCTAAAAAGTCGTAAACCTGTGGGGGCGGGTGGTGGTGGCACGCAGTGCACACGCCTTGTCCTCGACTGATTGGAAAGCCATGTCCGATACATCCCGCATTTCCCTGAGCGTGGAATTTTTTCCACCCAAGACACCCGAAGGCGTGGCCAAACTGCGCGCCGTGCGCCAGCAGCTGTATGCGCTGAAGCCCGAGTTCTGCTCGGTGACCTTTGGGGCTGGTGGTTCCACACAAGAAGGCACCTTCAACGCGGTGAGTGAAATACTGGCCGAAGGTGTCAGCGCCGCGTCGCATTTCTCCTGCATTGGCGCCACGCGCGACACCGTGCGTGCGCAACTGGCCACGCTGAAGTCCATGGGCGTCAAACGCCTGGTGGCGCTGCGTGGTGACCTGCCCAGCGGGTATGGCGCCGGCGGTGAATTCCACTACGCCAGCGAACTGGTGGCCTTTATCCGCGCCGAGACCGGTGACGACTTCTTCATCGAAGTCGCGGCCTACCCCGAAATTCACCCCCAGGCGCGTTCGCCCGAGGCCGACCTGAAGGCCTTCGCAGCCAAAGTGAACGCCGGCGCGAATTCGGCTATCACGCAGTATTTCTACAACCCGGATGCCTACTTCCGTTTTGTCGACGATGTGGCGGCCATGGGCTTAAACGTGCCCGTGGTGCCCGGCATCATGCCCATCACCAGCTCCACCCAACTGATGCGTTTCTCCGATGCCAGCGGCGCCGAGATTCCGCGCTGGATACGCCTGCGCCTGCAGAGTTTTGGAGACGACACCGCGTCCATCAAGGCCTTTGGTCTGGATGTGGTGACCAGCCTGTGTGAGCAATTACGTGCCGGCGGCGCTCCGTCGCTGCACTTCTACACGATGAACCAGAGCGTGGCGACCTTGGCGTTGTGCGAGCGCCTCGGGTTGGCAGGCTAGAGTGGGGGGGGCTTCTAAACCCCCTCAAACTCCATCGCCGGGCGGTGTTCCTCGGCGCTGACAAACTGCCAGCGTCCGACAAAACAGGCGGCCAGCCAGGCGATGGCGCCTATCAAACTGATGACCAGCCAGGCGCTGAGCCAGTCGCCGTCAAACGCGCCAAACATGGTGGCGCGCAGGGCCTTGATGACCCAGGTAAACGGCAACCAGGGGCTGACGGTTTGGTATACGCCGCCCGACAACTCCACCGGCAGCACACCTCCTGCTGACGACAGTTGCAACACCATCAGCAGCAGCACGGCTGCTTTGCCGGCATCTCCAAAGGCGCGGGTGAGGGCGACGATGATGGTCAGGAAGGTCAGTGAACTGATGACCAGCGTCAGTGCAAAAGGCCCTAAATGGGCGACATGCAGCTCCAGCAAAAACAGCGACATCAGCATGATCACCATGGCCTGTGCCACCACCACCACGCCCAAAATGCCCAGCTTGCCCAACAACCGGGCCGGGCGTGACGCGGTGGCAGCCGCCAGCGGCAGGCGTCGCAAATGGAACAGAAACGCCGACATCACTGCGCCCAGCCACAGCGAGGTGGCCAGAAAGTTCGGTGCGAATCCTGCGCCGTTGTTGGGCACCGGAGCAACGATTTCCATAACAGGTTCTACCGAATCCGCCAGGCCCCTTGCGCTGCCATCGGGTGCCTGCACATCACCCGGCAGTGAATGGTTGAGCAACTCCAGCCCCAACGCCAGTTCTTTGGAGCCACTTTTGAGTTGCGCCAGACCCAGGTGCAGGTCGTGCGCTCCGGTGTTAACGGCGCGGCCGGCGCTGGCCAGCTCGTCCAGTTTGGCGTCTGGCGGCACCTTGTTAGCAGCCGTGTGAACGCCTGTCCCCAGGGCCGCCATGCCATCGGCCAGCTTAGCCGTGCCGGCACCCATTTTTTGGGTTCCGTCAGCCAGCTGCGATTGGCCGAGGCGCGCAGCCTGCAGGCCGGCGCCCAGCAGAGCGGCACCGTCGCCGAGCTGGGACGCGCTTTCCGAGATGCGCGTGCCGACCAGTGGTATGCCCTTGGTTTCGTCGCGCATCCGGATGGTGCCATCGGCGAGTTCTTGCGCACCGTCCTGCAAGTCCTGCAGGCCCCGTGCCAGGCTGGCGTGGCCCGCCATCAGTTCGGCGGGGCCGGATTTGGCGGCTGCCAACTCTTGCGCAGTGGGGCGTTGCTGGTCCATGGTTCGCAGGCCGGCGCCCAACTGTTTGACGCCATCCGCGAGTTGCGCGACGGACGAGCCCAGCCCATCCGCCCCTGCGGCCAGGGCTTTGGCACCTGCATCCGCTTTGGCCATGCCGGCATCCAACTTGTGTGCACCTTCGTTCAGGCTCGCGGCCCCTTGGCGCAGTTCAGTGAGTTTGTCGCGTGATCCGGTGACGTTCGTCAGTACCAAGGACCAGCGATTTTCATTCAGATTGACGTTGACCTGGTGCCCCAGCTCTGCGGCAAAACGCTTGGCAATTTGGGCACCGTTGTAGTTATTGCCCTCTGACACATACATGACCAGGCGACCACCAGCGGCCTCTTGCCCCGGTACTGCATTGGCGCTGAAGTCCTTGGGAATGATCAGTGCAAACGCCAGGCGGCCTTGCCGTACTGCACGTTTGGCTTCGTCTTCGTCTACGTAGTCAACAAAACCAAAGGTCTGCTTTTCGCGGATAGAGGTCGCCACTTCCTGGCCCACATTCACATCCTGGCCGCGGTAATTCAGCCCCTGGTCCAGGTTGACCAGGGCGGCTTTGAGGTCGCCGGTGTGGGCGCCGGGGTCCTGCACACTGGACAGGTAGATCAGCGCGTACAGCGCCGGGATGATGATTACGCCGATCGTTGATACCTTCAGCTTGGGAAAGCGCGCAAAGAGCGCCATCTCCATGCGAAAAATCGCAAACGCATCGCGCAATACACGCATGGCCAAGCTGTGTCGTAGGTACTAGCCGCCGGATTCCAGCGTAAAGGTGGCGTTTGCGTCCTGCTTGAGCAATTCCACCATCTGGGGAAGCGCCTTTTGCAGTCCAGCCTTGAGTGTGTGTGGCGGGTTGATGATGAACATGCCACTGGCGGGCAGGCCGGGGCGAATCACTTCACCCTCTTCATCCTGCAACAGCTTGCTGGATTTGACAGTCAGCGTGGCCCCCAGCCAGCTCTTGCCGGCTTTGTTCGCCAGGGTCTTGAGCTTCTTGGGCAGGTCGTGCGCCTCGGGGCGCGGGATGATGGGGTACCAGACGGCATAGGTGCCGGTCGCAAACCGCAACAGCGCATCGGCCACCATCTCGGCCACACGGCCGTAGTCGGTCTTCATTTCGTAGCTGGGGTCACACAGCAGCAGGGCGCGGCGTGCCGGAGGCGGCAGGAATTTCTTGACACCCTCAAAACCGTCTTCGTGCAGGATGGCCACTTGGCGGCCGGCTTCAAGCTGGGCGATATTGGCGGACAGGGTCTTGGTGTCGGTGGGGTGCAGCTCAAACAGCTTGAGTTTGTCACGGTCGCGTTCTTGTATGACGCGGTGGATGATGAAGGGTGAGCCGGGGTAAACCTTGTGGCTGCCCGCTTTGTTGAAACTGGCCACCATGTCCAGGTAGTCTTGCAACAGCGGGGCGAAGGCATCCTTGGGTTTTGTCGCCACGAGCTTGAGGAAGCCTTCTGCCGCCTCAGCGCTGGTCTGGGCGTAGTCGCCATCCAGGCGGTACAGGCCGGCGCCGGCATGGGTGTCAAAGATGGTCAAGGCGGCATCTTTTTGCGCCATATGGCGCAAAACGGCCAGCAAAACCGTGTGTTTGAGGACGTCGGCATGGTTTCCGGCGTGGAAGGCGTGGCGGTAACTGAACATGCGTGGATGGTAACCGGCTTGGCTCCTGGCGGGAATCGTGTATGCCAATTTGGCATGGAGCCCGCGTTGGGTATGCCTAGGTAGCTATTGTTTTGATAGTGATTCCAAGTCGGTTGTCGCTGTGTGGCGTCCAGCGAGTCATCCAAACTAGCTGTTTTTGACCAAATCTCATATAATCGTGGGCTTCGCAGCGCCTTAGTGGCTCCGCGGCGAAGGCTTTTCACAAAGTATCCCCACCTAAGAGATTCCCATCAGAGGAACGCCGACCGTGGAAAAGAGCCCGCCAAACCAATCCTTTTTTAGGAAATTCTCATGTCTACTTTCAGCGCAAAACCCGCTGAGGTCGTGCACGAGTGGTTTGTGATTGACGCGACCGACAAGGTCCTCGGACGAGTAGCCAGCGAAGTTGCTCTCCGTTTGCGCGGCAAACACAAGGCCATTTACA
>JAYSZJ010000137.1:0-5068 GCA_043738115.1 Rhodoferax sp.
TGAAAGCCAGGCCAGCGCGCATGACTTGTTCGCCACGCTGCTGGTCGGGCTGGTGTTTTTCTTTCTGCTCGACAAGGCCGAGTTGTGGCACCACGGGCACGAACACAAGGAAGCGTCTTCGCGCCAAGACGCCCTTAGCGCCACGCAACTGCGCACCGGCAATTCTGTGCGTGCTGAGCTGGCTGACGCTGACACCGCACACCGGGCCCATGACCACGCGCAAGGCGACCACCATCATGATCATCATGGTCATCACCACAGCACTCTTAAGGGCGGGGGTTGGGCGGTGCTGGCCGGAGACAGCGTGCATGCCTTCGGTGACGGCATTTTGATCGCATCAGCTTTTGTGGCCGACATCCGGCTGGGCTTTGTTGCGGCGCTGGCGGTACTGGTGCATGAAGTGCCGCACCACATGGGTGACCTGATCGTGCTGCGCCAGACATCGACCAACCGCCGTGCTGCCTTCATCAAGGTGTCGCTGGCCGGCTCGGTGACCGCATTCGGCGGCGTGATCGGCTATGCGCTGGTTGACCAGCTCTACGGTTTTTTGCCGTTTTTTCTGGTGATTGCGTCCAGCAGTTTTGTATATGTGGCGCTGGCAGACTTGATTCCGCAATTGCAAAAACGTCTTAGCGCTATCGAGACTGCCGCGCAGATTGCCTGGCTGGCGATTGGTATCGGCTTGGTGATGCTGGTGGGCCGGTTGGCGCACAGCGGATAGGGAGGGCGACACTGGATCAGGTCCAGCTAGCCCCGGCGCTCCCGCCAAAATCTGTCAGACAGAAATTACACCAGAACTGCGTCGCGGCTGATGGAGCAGTGCCGCTGTGCGGGTGACCATTAAGGCAATCCCGATGCGGGCTAATCACCCTGATAGAACTCTGCGCAGGCACCACCCCATGGCATTCCATCAGCATGAACCGCTGCGCTAACATTTATTCACGAGGTTCGCTTGGCGACCGGCTTTTTCGCAATAACCGTCCGTCTTCGCTGGGGTCTTATGCAGCCTTCGCGGGCTCGATTATTTTTACGCTGGCTGCAGCTTCTGCGCTGGTAACCAGCGACTTGCCGTTGCCGCTGTTTGGATAACTACTGGATCAATCTCATGGCTACTAACCCCAACGTTCCCCCGCCCGAGCCGGTACAGCCGCTTTCGACGCCGCCAGAGCCGGGCGAAGTGCAGCCAACGCCTGCTCCGATGTGATTTGAACACTCAGGTCGTCGTCAAATGCCTACAGGGCGGTAAGCCTGTGTCTCATCGGCAAAGACTTTCGGCATCAGTAAATTGAACCATCGATAGTGTCTTTTCTATCTCTTTTGTAAAGGAAATCCCCCATGAATTCAGTCTCTTTCAAGCCCGCAGTCACCGTAGTTGCGCTTTCTGCATTGCTGGCGCTCGGTGCCTGTGGCAAGAAAATGGATGACACGACCAAGACTGCGCCGATGAATTCGCCGTCGACGTCACCGTCTGGCTCCACCACGCCTTCTGGTAGCGGTTCCAGCAGTGGTTCAAGCAGCAGCTCGGGTTCTTCCGGCACGGCGATGCCGCCGACGGGCGCCGCTTCTGGCATGGGCTCGGACAGCACGAATCCACCAGCGGCCGCAGCCAGTAAATAATTTGTTTGTTCGGGGGTAAAACACCTCTAAAGGGTCAGGGGGTCAGGTCTCCCACCTTGCAAAAGTCAAGTCCAACCGTGAGCCGGATTGTGAAGGAGTCTGAAGATGAAAATGAGAAGAAAATTCTGAATGGGAAATGGGAGACCTGACCCAATACTGTTACGTGTTTCGTGTTTTCTTAAGGGCCGATCCAAGCTGTTGTTTCGTCAGAAAATCATAAATAAGTGCACATCATGGCCAGCTAACGCAAGGTTCCCCAATTCGAATTTGCAGAGCCAAGGGCCGGTGCCCTCAGGCCACAGTAGAGTGTTGCTCTCAATAGGGCGCGACGGTCAAGGCGCCGGAGTATGCATCGACGAAGTAGGTTGAGCTTAAGGGGAGGCCAGACCAGTCAGACAGATTGAATTCGGTAGTGGAATCCACAAGTTTCTTGATTTCTACAGTTGACATCGTCAGGGGTTGTCCTGATGCACACACGGTGGGCGGATTCAAGGGTCGAACGAAATACACTGCACTTTCGGTTATTGTTGAAGAGTTCGTCACTCGTCGCGCCGTATAGGGCTGAGAGCCGCCATTTCCTTGTACCAGCAAGGCAGTTTCGACGCCCACGCCTATACCGCGGGCACCAACCAAATTGTCAGATCCAGCTGTGAGTATTCCTCCAGCACACCCTGTCGTTCCATCGCGGGCAACCAGTCGTGCGACAAACGAAATCAGTCGTCCCATGCGATCGCGGCTGTCCAGGTGCGAATCCAAAATGGTATTGGCCAAGGCTGGTGAAGTCAGAAATCCGCCTGCCAGGCTCAACGGATTAGGATCCAGCGTCATGTACCTGTTGAAAGGGTTGCTTAGCGCCTGTGCTGAAGTGACAGTTCCACGAAGAGCAGCAAAGTCGAACTGACCCAAAACGGCAAGTCCGGCGCTAGTACCTCCAATCGGAACATTCTTTGCCATCAGGCTCTTAAGGCTTGTCTCCAGGGATGTTCCTTTCCAATATTTGATGTAATCGCTTTGATCCCCACCTGCAATGAATACCGCGTTGGCCTTGCTGACAACGCTGTTGACAAACTTATCGTTTGCAGCCGCGATACTGGGAATGACAAGCGTTTCCACGGAGGTCAGTCCGAGTGAAGCACCTCCCACCCATTGATCCGCGATAGCTTCCGATGTTGCCAAAGCCGCGTTGCTGTAATAAATGTAGGGGTTGTAGGCATCGGTGCCCGTGGCGCGAATCACGACAAAACGACCACCGGTCCCTGCACGGATGCCTGCTCTGGTGAGCATCCAGCGAAACGCTTCATCAACATCGGGTCCACCTCCCATGAGTACGATAGACGGTGCAGATGGCTGTGCCAGTGCGGGTGACTGATCGCTTCCTGTGATGGAATAGCTGTAGGGCGGTTTGCCACCGGCGGTGGCCATGCCCAACGTGGCCGCAAGCAAGAATCCTATGCTCCGGCGAATCCATCTTGGGTCTAACAGCCACTGCACTATCTGCGCAAGGAAAAAAGGAGGTTTCATGATGGCAGGCCCCTGGAAAAACTAGCAGCTGTCTAAATCGTTGCGCAATCCTATTCCGAAAGTTCGCTACTGACAACCGTTGACCAATGTTTGGCGGGCCTGGCGTCGGGTTGCCGTGTAGGGGGTGCTCATATTGTCAGAAAATCCCAAATTGCAAACTGCAGGGGGCACCTCAAACTCGCTCTTGGCTCGCTCTATTCGCTGTACAAACTGCGCGCAAAGCGGGTTTTGCTTTTGATAGGTCAGCTTTTGGCGGTAGGGCGATCACGGTCGCTGCACCAGTCGCTCCAGCTGCCGGCATACAGCGCGCTGCTTCCCAAACCGGCAACTTCCATCGCGATCACGTTAGGCAAGGCGCTGACGCCGCTGCCGCAGTGATGTACCACGGTTGACGGGTCGCGCTGGCCCAGCAGCGCTTCAAATTCCGCTTTCAGCTGTGCCGCTGGCTTGAATTTGCCGTCGGGGCCAAAGTTTTCTGTGAAAGGGCGGTTCAGCGCACCGGGAATATGCCCGGCAACCGGGTCCAGCGGCTCGACCTCGCCCCGGAAGCGCGGGGCGCCTCGCGCGTCGATGAGGCTCTGGCGCCCGAGCCCGGCCATGACCGCATTGGCATCAAGCAGCCGCACGAGTTCCTGACCCAGCGTGAAGCTGGACTGAAAGTGCGCCGGTTCTTCGCCGCTGCTGACCGACCCGCCGGCGGCCTGCCAGGCCTGCAGGCCGCCGTCGAGCATGGCGACGCTGCGGTGACCGCACCATTTCAACATCCACCACAGGCGACCACTGTAGTTGCCGCCGTTGCGGTCATAGACCACCGCCTGCATGTCGTTGGCAAAGCCAATGCTGGAAAGCCAGATGGCAAATTTTTCGCGGTTGGGCAGCGGGTGCCGGCCGCCCGACGCCGGGGCATCTGCGCCACTGGCCGTGATCACCCCATGCGCGCCAGGAACGCCGTGTTTGGCGCTCAGTGATTTATCGAGGTCGGCATATACCGCGCCAGGAATGTGCGCAGACAAATAGTCGGCATGACCGGCGCTGGGCCGCATCAGATCAAAGCTGCAGTCAAAAATGCGCAGCGGTTGTTTGCTGGCGACCAGGGCTTGCAATTCGGTTGCGGAAACGAGGGTGTGGTAAGTCATGGTTTCGATCTTTCTGGCAATGGCGAAGTGAGGCAAGCCTGCAGGTCTAAACGCGGAGTTTGCCTCTGTTTACAAGGAGAATAGGCCTATAGCCCCCGTAATGCGTGTGTAAGAAGCTATTAAAATAATAGCAACTGGAACACCCGGTTAGATCATCTGGGTAGTCTTGCTGGCACCCATTTCACGCCGGTACCACTCGTGGAAGTGCTGCATGCCGTCTTCCATTGGGCTTTGGTAGGGGCCGAACTCGTTGTCGCCGCGCTGCAGCAGCGCCTTGCGCCCGGCGTCCATGCGCAGCGCAATCTCGTCGTCCTCAACGCAGGTTTCCATGTAGGCAGCCTGCTGCGCTTCTATGAACTCCCGCTCGAAAGCACAGATTTCTTCGGGGTAGAAAAACTCCACCACGTTCAGCGTTTTGTCCGGCCCCTGCGGGTGAAGCGTGCTGACCACCAGCACATGCGGATACCACTCGACCATCACGTTGGGGTAATACGTCAGCCAGATGGCGCCGTATTTGGGCGGCACGCCCTTGCGGTACTGCAGCACCACGTCGTGCCATTTTTTATAGGTGTCGGTGCCCGGTTTACCGAGCTTGTCGGACACGCCTACCGTCTGCACCGAATAATGCGGTGACAGCTCCCACAGCAGGTCGTGCGTGGTGACGAAGCTGCCCAGTCCAGGGTGGAAGGGGCCGACGTGGTAGTCCTCCAGGTAGACCTCGATAAAGGTTTTCCAGTTGTAGTTGCATTCGTGCAGATGCACCTTGTCGAGCTGGTAACCCGAAAAATCAAGGT
>JAYSZJ010000138.1:0-45187 GCA_043738115.1 Rhodoferax sp.
GACCACCGGCGCCAGCAATGACTTTGAGCGCGCCACCCACATTGCCCGTGACATGGTTACGCGTTATGGCATGACCGACGCCCTGGGCCCCATGGTTTATGCCGAGAACGAAGGCGAAGTGTTCTTGGGCCGTTCCGTGACCAAGACCACCAATATGAGCGAGCAGACCATGCAGAAGGTTGACGGCGAGGTGCGCCGCATCATCGACCAGCAGTACACGCTGGCGCGCAAGCTGATCGAAGACAACAAAGACAAGATACATGCCATGGCCAAGGCCTTGCTGGAGTGGGAAACCATAGACAGCGACCAGCTGGATGACATCATGGCCGGCAAAGAGCCGCGCCCACCGAAAGACTGGACGCCCCGCACGTCCGGCCCATCCGGTGGTGGTGGCAGCGGCGGAGCACCCGCAGTGGCGACAGACCCGACTCCCACCGTCGCCTGATGGATTGAAGCTTAAGCAGACGGGGCCTTGTGCCCCGTTTTCTTATTTTTGGAATACGTAGTGAGGTACACCCATGCAATGGCAAACCAGCCACTACCCCATTGATTTACGTGCGCCCAAGGTCATGGGCATCGTCAATGTGACGCCGGACTCGTTTTCCGATGGTGGCCAGCATGCCAGTCGTAACGCCGCCTTGGCGCATTGCGAACGTTTGGTGAAGGATGGTGCAGACATTCTGGACATTGGCGGTGAATCCACCCGCCCTGGTGCGCTGGAGCTACCGGTGGAAGAAGAACTGGAGCGTGTGCTGCCCGTCGTGCGCCACGCCGTCACCCTGGGTGTGCCGGTATCGGTAGACACCTACAAGCCCCAGGTCATGCAGGCCGTGCTGGACCTGGGTGCCGACATCATCAACGATGTGTGGGCCCTGCGCTGGACTGGTGATCCTGCTGGCCGAACGGGCACAGACGTTATACGCCAGCACCGCAACTGCGGCGTGTGCCTGATGCATATGCACCGCAACCCGCAGACCATGCAGGCGACACCCATGGAGGGAGACGTGGTACCGCAGGTGCTATCGTTTTTGGAGCGGGCTGCCCAGTATTTGCGGGGGCTAGGGGTTGATCCGGCCCGCATCGCTATTGACCCGGGCATTGGTTTTGGCAAAACCGTGCAGCAGAATTTTGCGCTGCTGGCGCAACAGGCAGCCTTGCTGCCCATGGGTTACGCAGTGCTGGCGGGCTGGTCGCGCAAATCCTCGCTAGCCGCAGTGACCGAGCGTTCTCTTTCCGCGGTGGCAACGCTGGACATCCGTGACCGTTTGGTGCCCAGTGTGACCGCAGCATTGCTGGCCGTGCAAAACGGCGCCCACGTGGTGCGGGTGCATGATGTCAGGGAGACGGTGCAGGCACTCAAGGTGTTCAGCGCCATGCAGCAGCAGTGCTGACGGCGGTTCAGGTTTTCAATAAGAGCAAATACATATTCACATGACACGACAATATTTCGGCACCGACGGCATTCGAGGCACGGTAGGCCAAGCCCCCATTACCCCTGACTTTGTGATGCGCCTGGCGCATGCTGTGGGGCGCGTTTTGAAAAGGACGGAGGAACGTCCGACTGTGCTGATTGGCAAAGACACCCGTATCTCCGGCTACATGCTGGAGAGTGCGCTGGAGAGCGGCTTCAACTCCGCCGGTGTGGATGTGGTGCTGCTGGGCCCGCTGCCCACACCGGGTGTGGCCTACCTGACCCGCGCGCAGCGTGCTTCGCTGGGCGTGGTCATCAGTGCCAGCCACAACCCCTTTGCCGACAATGGCATCAAATTTTTCAGCGCCCAGGGCACCAAGTTGCCCGACGCGTGGGAACTGGCGGTAGAAGCTGCGGTCGCCGAGTCACCCGTGTGGGCAGATTCCGCCTCGCTGGGAAAAACCCGCCGGCTGGACGATGCCGCCGGCCGCTACATCGAGTTTTGCAAAAGCACTTTTGCCAATGACCTGACCTTGAAAGGCATGCGCATTGTGGTGGATGCGGCCCACGGCGCGGCCTACCATATTGCGCCCAAGGTCTTCCACGAACTCGGCGCCGAGGTGATTGCGATTGGTTGTGCACCCGACGGCCTGAACATCAACCACGATGTGGGCGCCACCCACCCCGCAGCGCTGGTGGCAGCCGTCAAGGACCACAGGGCCGACTTTGGCGTCGCGCTGGACGGCGATGCCGACCGCCTGCAGTTGGTGGACGCCCAGGGCCGCCTTTACAACGGTGACGAGGTGTTGTACCTAATGGCAGATGACCGCCTGAGCCGCGACGAACACGTGCCCGGTGTGGTGGGCACACTGATGACCAATTTGGCCGTTGAGGTGGCACTGAAGGCCCGCGGCGTGCAGTTTGTGCGTGCCAAGGTCGGTGACCGATACGTGCTGGAAGAGCTGGAAAAAAACAAGTGGATTTTGGGCGGCGAAGGCTCTGGCCACTTGCTGGCGCTGGACAAACACACCACCGGTGACGGCCTGATATCGGCGCTGCAGGTGCTGCAGGCCCTGCAACGCAGTGGCAAGACGATGGCGCAGTTGTTGTCCCAGGTGACCTTGTTCCCGCAGACGCTGATCAATGTGCGGCTCAAGCCCGGCCAGGACTGGAAGACCAATGTGCGCATGGAGCAGGAAACCCGCGCCGTGGTGGCCGAGCTGGGCGACACCGGCCGTGTCTTGATACGCGCCAGCGGCACGGAGCCGCTGTTGCGCGTGATGGTGGAGGCGCGCGATGCAGTGCAGGCCAAGACCTGCGCCCAGCGCATTGCCGATACATTGGCCGATTAAGCATTCACCGCCAAACGATGTCTGAAAACCCAGTTGCACAAACGCTTGCCCCTGCGATCCAGGTTCTACGTGCTGATTACGCCAACCCCGTCCACGCCCAGGCGCTGATTCAGCTGATGGAAGCCTACGCCCGTGACCCGGCAGGCGGTGGCCATGGGCTGAGCGATTTTGTTCGCACCAATCTGGTGGCAGAGTTGGCGGGGCGTCCTTCGGCCTATAGCGTGCTGGCGTTTGACGGTGAACAGGCCGTGGGCCTCGTGAACTGCCTCGAAGGGTTTTCCAGCTTTGCCTGTCGCCCGCTGGTCAATGTGCACGATGTAGCGGTGCTGGCCAGCCACCGGGGCCAAAAAATTGCCGAAAAAATGCTGGCCCTGGCCGAAACCCTGGCGCTGGAGCGGGGCGCCTGCAAGCTGACACTGGAAGTGTTGTCGGGTAACGGCGGCGCCTATCGGCTGTACCAGCGCCTGGGTTTTGCCAATTACCAGCTCGATCCCGCGATGGGACAAGCACAATTTATGCAGAAGTGGTTAGACTGAGGGGCCACGCCCTGGTTTGACATCCCCAAAAGAAGGGATTGCAATAGTTTGGGCACCGTCAGGAGGGAGTGCCATGACTACGCCAAGCCACACAAAATCCATTGCGCTTGTTGAAGATGATCCCTTGATGGGATCACTGGTTGTTCAGATGCTGGGCCTGCATGATTTGCCCGCGGATCACTACCAGAGCGGATTTTCGTTCCTCAAAAGCAGCGCGCTGCAGCGTTATGAAACGGCCATCCTGGACCTGTCTTTGCCCGACATTGACGGCTTTGACCTGATCACTGCGCTGGCCGACATTGCGCCCCACATAAACCTGGTGCTCATCAGCGGGCGTGGCAACGCCACGCTGGACAGTGCGCGTCTGGTTGCCGAGGGTTTGGGCCACACCGTGCTGGCGACCCTGAACAAACCCTTTTCCAGCCAGGAGCTGTGCACCGCGCTGAAGCTAGAGGGGGCCTTTGCCCAATCCCAAGGTAGTCCGTTGAGTTAGTCGTACCAGTTTCGCAGCGCATCGGCGTGTAACTTGCCCCGCATCTCGCTGGAGGGCACCCAGCGTGTATGGCTGGCCGCAGCGCGACACAAAAAATCCAGTAACGACAAATGCCTGCGCAGTACCCGGTGTTGCCGGTGGGCTATCAACGGATTGAATATGCCCTTGAGCGAAAACATTTGCCGAGGGTTCTTCTTGATCCACAACCACGAACCCATCTCCAGTGTCAGCGGCAAAAAAATGCGCTCGGGGTCGGTGCAGGCCTCCAGGTACAGGTAGTCCCAGACATCGCCATGGGCCAGGTACTGCAGGCTTTGCGGCTCGAACACATAGGGGTGGTGGCTGTAGGTCTGCAGAAACACGTCTTTCAGCGCCTGCATCTCGGCCAGGTGCGTGATCGGCTTGCGGGTGTGGGCATAGGGCAGCCAGATGCGGTCACTGGCACCAAAACCCGAGTGGCAATCCAGCGCCATGCTGAAGGGGCGCGACAACAACTCGTTGCGCACCTCGGCACACAGTGCCAGGTTTTCTGCCTCCATTGGCTTGTCTGCCAGACCGCGGTACCAGGGCAGGGTGGCGCTGATGCGCTGACCACCGACCAGAAACGGCACTTTGTCAACCGCGTCCACCGGTGCGTTGCGCATCAGGTCAACGCCCTGCGGGTTGGCACGTGTACCCATTAACATGCCACCGGGATTGACGATGGGCATAAACAACAGTCGCACCGACTCCAGCTGGCTGTGCAGCGTGGTATCCCATTGCAAACGCATCACCAGGTTGTGCAAAAAGGCAATCACCACTTCGGCACCGATACGCTCCAAGCCGTGCACACCACCAAAGAAACCAATGGCGGGGACGTCCGGGCCGGGGTTGCCCAGGCCAATGGAGTAGACGGGCAGGGCGCTCCCCGCAGGGGCCGTCACCTGGTGCACTACCTTGACCTGCAGGTGCGGTGCGCCCAGGTCCAGGATGCGCTCCAGGGCTTCGAGTTCTGGCAGATGGGTGGCTTGCACGTTGGATGTAATGGGGTTGACTGGCCCAGCATAGCCCGCAAAGCACCATGCCGCGCCATGGCACAGCGCAGCCCAAGGGTAAGGCTGATTGACGCACTGCTGTCATATACGGGCGATAGCCTAGGGACACTTTCAACCACGCAGTAGGAGACCACCATGATCTGGAAACTCTTGGGCTTGCAAAAGAAGCTGGACGCCTTGTTCGACGATGGCTGGGTCAGCCTGGGCCTGCCCACCGAACGCAGTGCCAAGGCCTGAAGCCATGCGACGTCTCTACGTACTAAGCAGCATCACCTGGGGCGTGGTGGAACTGGTGGCGCTGCAACGCTCCCGCTACCAGGCCTGGCGACAACGGCGTTGATAGCCTGACTTTTGTTTCTGTATTGACAGAAATAAAAGACGGAATTACAGTTGCAGCCAAGGACACCCTCAGCATGCAACTCAGCGAGACCAGCCAAAAATTCATACTCCACTGGGGCGAGATGGGTACACGCTGGGGTGTCAATCGCACGGTCGCCCAGATCCACGCGCTGCTCTACCTTGCGGGCAAGCCGCTACCCGCTGATGAAATTGCCGACACGCTGAACGTGGCGCGCAGCAACGTCAGCAACTCCATCCGTGAACTGCAGGCCTGGAACCTGACCAAACTGGTCCATGTGATGGGCGACCGGCGTGACCATTTCGAGTCCAGCACCGACATTTGGGAACTGTCCCGCACCATTGTGCGCGAGCGCCAGGAGCGCGAGCTGATGCCTACCATGGCCATGCTGCGCGAACTGCTGAACCACCCCGAAATCATGCTCGACGGCATCGAGCGCGCCAACCGCATGCGCGAGATGCTGACCATGCTGGAGACCATGACGGTGTGGAGCGACGAGATGCTGCGCCTGGACACCGAAACCCTGACCAAGGTGCTCAAACTGGGTGCCAAGATCCAGAAACTGATACGCGGGGACGCCACCACCAGCGACGCCAAATCGGCGACGCGCAAAGCGCCGACCGATCTGCAAGCCATGGGTTCGGTGATAGGGCCATGAGCCACCACGCGCAGTCCCTTTTTTTGCCAGTTAATTTCTGTTTAGACAGAAATAACGGAATGAAAGTCGCCATATGACTGTTGAAATACCTGCCAGCAACCATTACCCACTGACGCTGTATTTCGACGCAGCCTGCCCCGTCTGCAACCTGGAGATGGACAACCTGAAAGCCCGCAACACCGAGGGCCTACTGCGTTTTGTCGACATCAGCGACCCGGCCTTTGACCCGGCACCGCTGGGTGTCAGCCTGCAGGCCCTGAACGGCTTGCTGCACGCGCAGCGGCCGGACGGCAGCCTGGTCATCGGCGTGGAGGTGTTCCGGCTGGCTTACGGCGCAGTCGGTCTGGGGCACTGGACGGCACCCACGCAATGGCGGCTGGTGGCACCTTGGATAGACCAGGCCTATGCCATGTTTGCGCGCAACCGCTATGGCCTTTCGCGTGCCACGATGCCAGTGCTGCAGTGGCTGCGCCATAAGCGGGCCAAAGGCCGTGCTATCCAACTGGAGCGCGCGGCGCAGCAGTCGGTACGGGCTGCAACAGCCTGCCACAACGGCATCTGTGAATTTTCAGCAGGAGACAAAGCATGAACATCGTCGTGTTTGGTGGCGCCGGCTTACTCGGCCGTGCCATTGCCAGTACCTTGCGCGAGGCCGGCCACACGGTTACAACGGCGGGCCGCACCGGTTGTGATGTGGCGGTGGACTTCAGGTTTGACACCACACCAGAGGCCTTTACCGACCTGCTGCACGGCGTCCACATCGTTGTCAACGCGGTGGGTCTGTTGATTGAGCGTGGCGACAACCGCTTCGCGACCGCCCACGTGCAAGCGCCGACTGCGCTGTTTGCGGCCTGTGCCAAGGCGCGTGTGGCGCGCATCGTCCACATCTCCGCACTCGGCGTGGGCACCGGCATCCCCGGGGCCTACATGGCCAGCAAGTTGGCCGCAGAACAAGCTTTGCAGGCAGGGCCCGTGGACTACGCCATCGTCCGTCCGGCTTTGCTGGTGGATGAGGCCAGTCCCAGCACGCGTTTGTTCAAGTTCCTGGCAGGCCTTCCGGTTATCGGTCTGCCGGGTCTGCTGCACCCCGGCGCGTCACGCCTGGCACCCATACGTGTACAAGACGTGGCGCAGGTTGTTGCCAACCTCTGCAAGCACCCCAAGGCCTTGCGCCGCGTCGTGGAAATTGCCGGGCCACAAACCCTGACGTACCGCGAACTGCTCGCCAGCTTCCGGCTAGCGGCAGGCAAGGGCGCTGCACTGTGGCTGCCCATGCCCTGGTGGCTGATGCATGCCAGCGCCTGGCTGGCAGCGTACCTGCCACAAAACGTGTTCAGCCGCGACACCGTGCGTATGCTGCAGGCCCAAAGTCTGCCGGCCCAGAATGCCGCCAAAACTTGGTTAGGCTATATGCCAAATCCGGTGCTAGCCCCCGTGCAGACTGAAGGATCCGCTATTAACAATATAGCGGCATGATTTGCTTTGGGCGGGTCGGTTTAAGCAAAAACGTGCTCTAGCCCCCGCGGATATTCGGCAAATCGCTATGTTTAATATAGCAATTGCATTGAACCCGAAGGCTAAGGACGTAAGGACTCCAGGAACTGTGTGTATTTCTGCGCCATGGCGCTGGGCGCCTCCATCATCGGCAAGTGCCCCACGCCGGCCAGCACCTCAACCTGCGAATTCTTTACGCGGCTGCGCAGCAACTCGGCGCCCGACGCATCAAAAACCTGGTCCTGGCCACCCCATAAAACCAGCGTGGGCTGCTGTACAGCGGCGATACGGCCGTCCAGCAGGTAGCGGTCTTTCAACTGCGCGTTCCACAGGCGCAGATTGGAGTCAGCGTTGCGCAAGGCCTCTCGCTCGGTGGCTTGCAGGATGGGGTAGGGCAGAAAGGGCTGCTTGGCAAACACCAGGTCCATCATTTGCACAAACTCGGCCGTGTTGTGCGCAATCAAGGGCGTCTTGCCGGCATCCACCAGGCCGTCCATGCGGCTGGGCTGGGGCGAGCGTATGCCGTGTGGCGCACCAATCAGTGCCACACTGGCCACGCGGTCGGGGTGGGCAATGGCAAACAATGCAGCGATGGTGCCGCCCATGGAATTACCCGCCAGGTGCACGCGGCGCAGACCCAACGCGTCCAGCAGCGCCTTCAAGCGTTCAGTCTGCGCCGCATAGTCATAGGTCTGGTCGGGCAGGCGGCCGCTTTCGCCAAAGCCGGGCAGATCGGGGGCGATGACGCGGTAACGGCCGGTCAGCGGGCGGGCAAAGTCCACCCAGTGGTCCTTCTCGGCAAAAATGCCATGCAGCAACACCAGCGGCACATCGCCACTGCCGCCCTCCAGATAGTGCACTTCATGCGGCCCCACAGTGACTGTTTTCTCCGACAGGCCGGATAAGACCCGGTTCACATCCAGCAGCGGCTGGGTGAAGTGTTGGGGCAAGGCGTAGTAGGCCACCGCCAGCGGGGACAATAGGAGCAAGAGAGCGATGGTCAAACCAAGGGCAATACGTTTCAAAACAAATCTCCAGGGGTATGTGTAGATCAAAAAAGCCGCTCCAAGGCTACGTGAACCACCTCCAAAAAACTTGTATGTTTAGGCTATGTGCGCAACACCCACCAACACGCTGACCCTGGGCAACAACCGTGCGCTGTACCAAGGCCAGCTACCAGCCACCGGCTGGCACCGCCATGCATCACCGGTGCTGCTGGTGGGTTTGTTGGGCAGGTTTGCAGTGCACCTGCCACACAACGGCGTGTGCGGTGGTGTGCAGACCTGCCACAGCGCCCTGGTAGACACGGGTGTGGAGCATGTGTTTGACCCCTGCGGGGAACAGGTGGCGATGATGTACCTGGAGCCCGATTCGCCCGAGGCCCGTAGCCTGCGCCCGCAGTTTGCGGCACAGGGCGGTGTGATTTTTGACCTCGTGGTGGTGGTGCAAGTGCGCAGCAGCATGGATGCCTATTTGCGCTGCTTTGATTTGCAATCCCGGTTGCGTTGGGACTGCCCAATGGTGGCACCCATAGACAGCCGCGTGGCCCGCAGCCTGCTGGCCCTGCGCCAGACTGGCGAGCAAGCGTGGGCGCGCGATGCAGCGGCGGCCACGGCCAACTTGTCGGCATCGCGCTTCAACCACCTGTTTCGCGCCGAGATGGGCGTCAGCTTTCGCAGCTACCGCGTATGGTCGCAGGTGCGCGCGGCCATGGTGGCCCTGGGTGCCAACCCCGCGCTGACACGTGCTGCGCTGGATGCGGGTTTTGTGGATTCGTCCCACTTCAGCCGCATGTTCCGCCAGACCTTTGGCATGACACCGTCCAGCGTGCTGAAGCCCCTGAAAGAGATCGCGCGGGTCTAGGCAAGTACGGTTGATGGCGGGGTGAGACACGATCCATAATCAATCGTGTCCACATCCCCACCCTTGGCACCCACATGACTGCTCCACTGCGCCTACTCCGCCAAGTCTGGCTGTTGCTCTGTGGCCTGTGCCTGCTGGCGACGCAGGCCAGCGCCGGTGGCCCGGTGTTGGACGTCGCCCGCATGGATGCCCGCCCGGTCTCGCTGACCGGGTATTTCTCGGTGTTGGAAGACAACACGCTGAGCCTGGGCATAGGAGACGTGCAAAAGCCCGATGTTGCCCCCCGCTTCAAGAGTGGCACAGCCTCCGGCGAATCGCTGAATTTTTCCTACACCGCATCGGCCATTTGGCTGCGTCTGCATGTGCAGAACTCCAGCGACGCGCCGCTGGTGCGCATGCTGGAGATTGCCAACCCGCTGCTGGCAGATTTGGCGCTGTACCAGCCGGTCGGAAGCCAGGGTTACCAGGTCACACAAACGGGTTATGCGCTGCCTTTTGCGACGCGTCCGCACGCCAGCCGGTTTTTTGTGCTGCCCATCACACTGCCAGCCCATGCCGACCAGGTTTTGCACCTGCGGATTGCCTCACCCAATGCGATGATCCTGCCCGTCACCCTGTGGGAGCCGCAGGCCTTCCACGCGCATGAGCGGGCTGACTACGTGTTCCAGGCCCTGTACTTTGGCAGTGCGCTGGCCATCATTTTGTACAACCTGATGCTGTTTGTGGCCCTGCGAGACCGCAGCTACCTGCTGTATGTGGTGTCGGCCGCCTTCAGTGCACTGACGCTGGCCGCCTTTGTGGGGGTGGGCACCGAGTACATCTGGGGCGACCGGCCGCAGATAACGATGATGGCGACGAATGTGTCGCTGGCGATTGCGCTGACGGCCTTCCTGCTGTTTACCCGGCGCATGTTGTTCACCGCCCAGCGGGTGCCCAAGTTGGATGTTTTGCTCAAGCTGTTTGTATTGGTCAACATCGCGTTTTGCGCGCTGCTGGTGTTGTGGTTCGGGCACTTCGCCCGGCTGTTTGTCATCAACTATGCGGTCACTGCCGTGCTGCTGCTGGTCACCGGTGCGGTGTGCGCGTTCAAACGTGAGCGCAGTGCGTATTTCTTCATGGCGGCGTTTGTGGTGGTGCTGCTGGCTCTGGCCATGTTGTCCATGCGCCAACTTGGCATCTTGCCAACCAATGCGTTGACCACGTCGGGTGCGCAGATAGGCTCGGCGCTGGAGATGCTGCTGCTGTCCTTCGCACTGGCCGACCGCTACAACGTGATCCGCCGCGAGAAGGAGGCGGCGCAGCAGCGCCTGGTGGAAAACTTGCGCACCTCCGAGGCCATATTGGAAGAGCGAGTGGCAGAACGCACCCAGGCGCTGCAGGTATTGAACCAGCGGCTGGAGGCCCTGAGCACTACCGATGGTCTGACCGGTATTGCCAACCGGCGCCACTTTGACAAATTACTGGCCAATGAATGGCTGCGCTGCATCCGCCTGGGGCAGCCCATTGCGTTGGCCATGGTGGACATTGACTGGTTCAAAAAATACAACGATTGTTATGGCCACCAGGCGGGGGACGAATGCCTGCGCAACTTCTCGCGCATCTTGGCCGCCACGATTTGCCGCAGTGGCGACATGGTGGCTCGTTACGGCGGTGAGGAGTTCGTGTTCTTCGCGCCGGCCACGGATGCCGAAGGCGCGCTCAACATGGCGAACAAGGTGTGTGAAGAATTACAGGCCGTGGCGCTGCCCCACGCTTTTTCTACCTTTGGCATCGTGACCGCCAGCATCGGTGTGGCGGTCATGGTGCCGCGTGAAGGGCAGGAGCCCGCCGTGCTGATACAGGCCGCAGATGCCTCGCTCTACCAGGCCAAGACCCAGGGGCGCAACCGCGCCGTGCTGGCGGCCATGGTGGTGTAGCGGGTTAAACCAGGTTTAAGCGCCGACCGAGCAATAGAAATTGGCCGGGCGGAATCGAGGATTCTTGTACAAGAGCTGTCATGCGCTCCCCTTTGCGCACAAGGAAGCCGCAGCCTTTTGAGCGTGTTGCGCAGGGTGGGGGCGGACACTCGACCCGCCTCATCACCCTACATCACATCACACTCAGGGCGTGTAAGCCACCTTCAAGCTAACGCCTGCGCTGGCCGCATAGCCCAGCACGCCGATGTACATCATGCCTGGGTTTGGTGTGGCACTGGTGCAGGTCTCTGCATTGGTGCTGCCCTCCTTGTTGCAGATGAAGCTGTTGGTCGTGGGCTTGACATCGTCTTGCGTGTACAAGTCAACGTCGCCGGTACCGCCGCTGGTCACAATGCTCAGGTTCTTCGCGCCAACCGGGATGGCTAGTTTGAAATAGCGCCAAGCCGCCCTGGCCAGCGAGATGCCGGTCACGGTCTGGTTGTTGACCAGTTGTTGCACCCCATCGTCGGTCACCGTCACGCTCTTGACCAGGCTGCTGGAGAGGCCGTCGTTGTCGGTCACCGTAAGGCGCACCGAGAAGGTTCCGCCGGAAGCATAGGCATGTTTGACGCTGGCCAAGCTGCTGGAGCTGCCGTCGCCAAAGCTCCAGCTTCGGGTGACGATACTGCCGTCATCCGTGCTTTGGTCGGTGAAGCTGACTTGCATGCCGCTTGTGCTGGTGTTGAAGGCGGCCACTGGTGGGGCAGCTGGACCTGTGTTGACAAAGGTCGCACTGACGGCCCCCCAACTGTTCGCAGTGTCCCGGCCACGCACATAAATGATGTGCTTGCCGGCACTCCATGTGCTGGCGTCTATGCTGGCTTGTGCTTGCTCCACTGTGTTGTTGAAGCTGCCATCAACAGCCGTCATGGCCACTGCTTGTGCGCCCGGAACCCACGGGGGTACATCCACATAGTACTCAGCACCGGCAATGGCTTGCGTTGCCTCCGTGCCATTGAGGCTGCTGAAGTGCGTGTCGTCCAGCGTGGCTTTGAGACTCACGATGTTGCCGTTCTTGCTGGCGGTAATGGCGCCGCTGTCGGGGCCGGCGGGCGTGATGTAGGGTGCCCTCGCCACCTTGGCGGCGTACACCAAAGCCTTCAGGTTGCCCTCTAGGATTGAACTGTTGTAGTAGCTGCAGCTCTGGAAGAATGCCGTGCCCAGTTCGAAGGTGAAGGCGGCAACGCCGAGTTCGCCATAGCTGGGGCCGTCGCTGGTGCCATCGGTGGGATACAGGCCTAACGAGCGCTGGGGCGTGTGTCCGTTCCAAAATGCGAACTTGCGGCCCAAAGTAGCCAACTGACTGTCATTCGGTGCGGCTGTTCCCTCCGTACCCCAGGGCCACAACAACAGTTTGCCATGGCTGTGGATGTCCAGGTGGATGCCGCTGGTGTTCAGTGGTGCGGCATCGTTGCGGCCCGGGCCGCGGTTATCAGCCCACAATGTCTTGATATAGGCTTGGATGGCTTGTGTCTCGGGCTCTGAGCCAGCAGTCGGGCCACGGTAAGTTTCGTTGCAGGTATTGCCGCTTGAGCCGGCTCCCCCTGTGGAGTTCCAGGCGAAAGTGAAGTTGCGGTTCAAGTCAGCGCCGCGCAAATTGCTGGTGGCACCGCAATAGTTTGTATTGGTATTTTTGCGCCAGGATATGCCTCTTTCCGCCTGCTTGCGTCCATCGGGGTTGGTCACCAGCAAAATGTGCACTTCGTGGTGGTCCAAAATCCAGGTCATGTCCGCATCGGAGCCATGGCCGTTGACGAGCTTTTGGGCGAAGGCCAGGGCCAATGGTGTGGTGGTGTACTCACGCGCGTGGATGCCGGCTTGAATGAAAAGTATGGGTTTGGGGCCGGTAGTGGCTGAGTTGGTCATCTTCAAGACCTTCAAGTCATAGCCGCCCGCGCCACGGGTCTTTGCCCAAGAGTCACCAATGTCAATCCAAGACGCCAGGTTGGGCCGGGCGGCGATCAATTGATCGCCCGCGGCAAACACCTCCTCCACCAGCGGGTAACACGAGTAGCCGGGGATACCAACAAAAGAGGCGGCTTCCGCTACAGCGGCGGCGTGGGTTGTCACCATGTTCTCGTTGCGATGTTGCTCGGCTTGGCGTTGCAGCCACTGAGCATCAGCCTCCAGTCGAAAGCCTAGGGAGCGAAGCTCCCGAGCTTCGTCTGCGGAGGCCTGCACCACCACATAGCCCAGCTCGTAATTGGACTCCAGGGTTTCAAACTTGCTGTGGGCAATACCTTGTGCCAGCTTGATGTTGGTAAAGTAGGCGCGGAACAATTGCCGAACTGGTTCGTGGCCCATCACGGCGAGCGGCGCTACGGTCGCCTTGGGCTGTGCGGCCTGGGCGGCCCCCAAAGCACTGAGCAAGATGAGCGTGCAGATTGCTAGCTTGTGCGACTGGCCGAAGGTGTGACGAGTGCTTTCAAATGCCATTGGATTCTCCCATTCATGTAAACATGCGCGGCTCGGCGGTAGCGGAGCCGCTCTCTTGCTCGAACCCGGGTCGGGGTCGATTCTGTTGCGCGCCTTTACTAAGCGCACGTGTGACTTGCGTACTTTTTGTCATTCGCCGCTCAAGGCCCAGCCGGCGAATATGACTCGCCCTTGATGAACCGCCAGAAGCAGGCCGTCGCGTTGGCCGCGCCACCGGTACCACAGGTATTCGTCCACCGCGCCCAAGCCACGCGGCATGGCGTCGGCCATCACGCGTTGCGCGGGCTCATCCGTCGCCCAGCGTGCATCGGGCGCGCCCAGCCAAGCCAGTGTTTGGACCAAACTGGCTCGCTTTAGCACCAGCGCCTGACGCAAAGCGTCCATTACGCAGTATTTGGCTGCGCCGTACTGATCGATGTCTGGGTTCCAACGCTCACCGTCAAAATGACCACGCAGAGGAGCCAAGCTTTGATACTGCGCAAGCAACTTCTGGAACGAGGTGGTGTGCACCCTACACACGGACTCGGCTTTGGGTTCACTTGCAGTTGTGGTTGGTGCCGCCGCACAAGCCGGTAGCATGGCGAGCAGGGCACAGCCAAACAAAATCTGGCCTAACGTCCGAGTGCTCGTGGGTTTTTTCAAGATAGCTTGCTTTCTCTTTCGAATCACCGGCAAGGTGAAGCCGATAGCAATACTAGGAACGCCGTTAAGTCATGTCTATTGATTATTTCTCTTGCAATACATTAGTAAAATTTGTTAATTAATAGGTAAAAACCGAGGGTTTTCCCGTGGACATCACTCGACTAAGGGCATTGCGGGAGCTCTCGATCAGGCAGACGATGGCCGCCGCCGCCGAGGCGCTTTTTCTGACGCCGTCGGCGATCTCCCAGCAGATCGCGCAGCTCGAAGAAGAAGTAGGGGTGGCGTTGACGGAGCGGCGGGGTCGGGGGGTGCGGTTGACACCTGCGGGAGAGTTACTGGTCGTCCACGCCGAACGCCTGTTGACCGTGCTGTATGAAGCAAAGTCCGACATTGCCGAAATCAAAAAGGAGATCGCAGGCGAACTGCGCGTGGCCGCCTTCCCCTCCATTGGCGCAGCCCTGCTTCCTCAAGCCGTGAAGGCACTACGTGCACGCCATCCGCGCCTTGCGATCGTGCTGGATGAAATGGAGCCAGCAGACGGTCTAGCCGCGTTAGGCTCCTGGCAAGTTGACGTAGCGCTCATCGACGACTTGTCGCTGCTGTTTTTAGGAAAGCAACACCACGTCGAGCAAGTCCCTTTGACGGAGGACTCGTTATGTGTGATCGTGCCAGCCGGCCACGCGTTGGCCAAGCGACCGTCACTGTCAATCGGTGACCTGAAAGCCGAGGGCTGGGCCTTGGATTCGACATCGAGCACCTATGGCGATTTCGTCATCGGCCTATGCCGACGCGCTGGTTATGAGCCGATTCTCAACGCTAAATGCCGCAGTTTCGACATGGTTTTTGCCATGGTGGCTTCGGGCTGCTCTATCTCCCTTGTGCCGCGTCTTCGCTTGGTCCATAGCGTTCAGGGTGTAAGTGTTGTGAAACTCCGTCCTGAAGTAAGTCGCAAGATATCGGTCGCGTACAGGCGCGGAGAGCATCGCCATCCCGCTGTGAAAGTTTTTGTTGAGCAGTTGGTGACGAGTGCCGCGCTCATCGATTCGAAGAATTCTTTGCTTGTTTAGAAAGAATGGCCCTGCGTACACGGGTCGCCGGGTGATTGCCAATTGTGGGCAATATGCCGTCGTTAATTTTCTTCGCGTTTGTGTTGGTGTCCCACTGCTACGCCGCGCAAAAAGTCCAGCAAGCGGGGGTTCACCTGCAGGCGGGTGGTTATGGCTAGCGCCAGCTGCACATCGCGCTGTGTACCCATCTCACTTTGCAGGCGGCTGGCCTGCAAATGCCAGTGTTTGGCGCGCCGCTTGGGCAGCAGTGGGCGCAACGCTTCAATGCCATAACGCAGGCGCTTGGCAAGAATGCGCGTGTGATGGGCGCTGTCGGCGTCGTGTGTTTGGGCCAAAGCTTTTTTCAGTTGGCCATGCCAATGTGTGGTGTGCTGTCTGGCCCAGTCTTTGAGCGTGTATTTGGGTTCGGCCACGGCTTGTAACGCCAGCTGCGCCAAGTCTATTTCCAGCCACTGGGTGACTGCCAGCAGAGCCAGGCCGACCGGGGGGGCGCTAAGGGCAAGGTGCAGCGTGTCGCGTTGCCGGTCTGCGGCATCTGCCAGGGCCTGTTCCAAAGCGCGCCAATGGGCCTGGCGTACCCGATCCCCGTCGGTGTAGGCATTGGCCAACATGGGCAGCGTCTCCATGCTGGCCACCTCCAGATCGCGCAGGGCACCCAGTGCATCGAGCATGGGGCGCAAGGATTGCAGCTTGGCGGGCACACTGGCTGCGAAGAATTTTTTGAACAACTTCAAGCCGGTTTTGAACCGGCGCCAGCCTACGCGGGCCTGGTGCACTAGCTCGGGGTCGTCGGTGTGCTGAAGGCTGTTCAGGTTGGCCGTGAAATGGGAGAACGCTTCACGCAGCACAGCTTGAGCCGCAACGGGCATGGCCATGTCAGTCGCCAAATGAGGGGGCTTGGCCTGCTGGGGCGCATGTAATGTGTTGCGGGCCAGGGAATAACCGCGGGCAGCCTTGCTGGTGCCTAGTGGCAGTGTGGATACAGTGGCGGCGATCTGCCGGGCAATGCGAAACAACGCATCGGCATCACCTGCCAGCAGCTCTAGTTCCAGCTCGCACAGGTCTGTACTCTTACCGTCCACCGTGATCTGCCCGATATCCAACGCCACCTCCACGGCGGTGCCGTCGCGTTGGCGTACGGTCCAGGTGGTGCGGTCAAACTGGGTGGTAAAGCAGGGCACCAGGGTTTGGAACAGGGTGCCCTGCTGGTCCAGCGTGGCCCAAGGTGTGTCGGCCAGTGCGTCGGCGTCCAGCTCAGGGCTTGGCAGGGCTGTTTCCCATTCGCCACGCCGGCTCAATGCCGAGTCGCCTTTACCGCCAATCTTCAGGGTCTGCAGCCACTGGGCCTGGGCCGCGCTGCCCACGCGGCGCAGCCGCAGTGCGACACGTTGCTGGTCCAGGCTGTGTTCTGGTGTGTCGTAGTAAATGTTGAGCAACTGCTGGTGCACCGCCTTGCGTCGCGCCAGCGGGGGGCAGCTGGCCAAACTGCGCGCCAAGCCCGAGGGGTCAGAGGTTGGCAGTGCCAGCTTGAGTTCTATTTCCATGGGAATGTGGCGTCATGTGGATTGGCGGATGCTATTGTTTATATAGCGCAGTGCTTATATTTCTCGGGGGCTAGGGCCGTATTTTGCTCATGAAGCCGGATGGAAGTCCCATGGAGGCAAAACCCGGCTTCGCCAATTCATTGTATGGACTAGACGCGACGTGCCCAAGGTCCCAGCGCCAGTTGTTCCATCGCACCCAGGGCGCGCGCAAAGTCGCGCGACGCCAGCATCGAGCGCTCTACAAGGCCCAATTGCACGGCGCGTGCGTACTGGGCGCGGGCGATATCGAAGGGCAGGGCCAGCACGTTCGCGGTAATGCCGGTGGCTGCGAATACCTTGGTGGCAAGGGGTAGTGGAGGAGTTGTCATAGGGATTGAATTAAGGGTTAACCCTTGTTTTACAAGCCGGATTGTCAACGAATCCGCGCCGGGCTATATGTGCGCCATGTCACATAACTGCCATGGATCTGACGTGAACACGTCATTTCGGCCTCTCAAAATCGCCGCACAACAAGCACGATGGAGAACAGCAAATGGGAAAACATCTGGATGCAGCCGTGGAATATGGCAAGTCGCTTGCGACTTCCACCAATCGCCCCACCTACGATTTCGAGCAGCAGTGCCTGCGTATCCTGCGCTGTACCGCGCTGGCCCTGGCCAACAGCCCGGGCGGCTTGCGCTTCAAGGCCGGTACCCGGCCCTGGCTCGATGCCCTGTCTGACAAGCGCGAGCAGACTACCTTGTTTGTGCAACACGGGAGCTGAGCATGGCAGAACACATCCACCTGTTAAGCCCCCACACCGCGAAACTGGCGCACGACACCGGTCATGCGCTGGCTGGCCCACGCCCCACAGGCCAGCCTGGGGGCACACAACCCCTGGCCATCAAGGTCTTCTGGGCCCAACATCTGGACGAAGTGCGCGCCGCACAGCGCCTGCGGTACGACATTTTTGCCGGCGAAATGGGCGCACGGCTGAGCACCACGCTACCCGGCCACGACATCGATCTGTTCGACAACTTTTGTGAACACCTGCTGGTGTGTGACGAAATCAGTGGCCAGGTCATAGGCACCTACCGCGTGTTGACGCCGGTGCAGGCCCAGCGTGTGGGCAGCACCTACAGCGACACTGAGTTTGATTTGACCCGCCTGCGGTCTCTGCGCGACCGTATGGTCGAGTTGGGCCGCAGCTGTGTGCACAAGGACTTCCGCCACGGCGGCGTCATCATGGCGCTGTGGGGTGCGTTGGGCGCCTTCATGGTGCGTAACCAGCTGGACACCATGATTGGCTGCGCCAGTATCCCGATGTTGCACAACGGTGTGGTCAGTGGCGACCTGGCGGCCAGCATCTGGCGCAAGGTGGCAGCAACCCACCTGGCGCCGATCGAATACCACGTGCGCCCCCGTTTGCCATTGCCCATCGAGCAGCTGGACGCATCGCTGGACGTGGAGCCACCGGCGTTGATCAAGGGTTATCTGCGCCTGGGCTCCAAGGTGTTGGGCCCCCCGGCCTGGGACCCAGATTTCAACTCGGCGGACCTGCCGATGCTGATGCGCCTGGAGGACCTGCCCGCGCGTTACCGCAAACATTTCCTGGGGGCGTGATGCGCGCCGGCCCCGACGCCTTTGCCCCGTTCATGCAGGGCATGATCGCCGGTGCCCAATCGAACCACAGGGAGGACGACGATGAGGACGACGGCAAGCCGGGGCGCCGATACCGTGCCATCTTTGTCTCCGACATCCATCTGGGCACGGCAGGTTGTCAGGCCCAGGCACTGCTGGGCTTTCTGAAGGCCCACCCCAGCGACACCCTGTACCTGGTGGGTGACATTGTGGACGGCTGGCAACTGCGCAGGCGCTGGTTCTGGCCCCAGTCGCACAACGACGTGGTGCAAAAGCTGCTGCGCCGGGCGCGCAAGGGCTGCAAGGTCATCTTTATCCCCGGTAACCACGACGAGTTTGCGCGCGGCTTCTTGGGCCATGAGTTCGGTGGTATAGAAGTGCGTGAAGACGCGGTACACACCACGGCGGACGGACGCCGGTTATGGGTCACCCATGGAGACTATTTCGATGGTGTCATCCAGTGCGCCAAGTGGCTGGCCTTTTTGGGTGACAACCTGTACGAGTTCACGCTCAGGCTCAACCGCCACCTCAACAATTTGCGCGGGCGTATGGGCCTGCCGTACTGGTCGCTTTCGGCCTATCTGAAGCAAAAGGTCAAGACCGCGCTGAACTATGTGACGGATTTTGAAGTGGCAGTGGCCAACGCGGCACGCTCGCTGGGCCACGACGGTGTGGTGTGTGGCCACATCCACCGCGCGGAGATGCGCGACATCAACGGCATCCTGTACTGCAACGACGGTGACTGGGTGGAAAGCCGTAGCGCCCTGGTGGAGCACATGGATGGCCGCCTGGAGCTTGTTTATTGGAACGCCGAGCAAACAAGCACGGTGCTGGTGCACGGCGCACAGGAGGTAGCTGCATGAAGCTGGCATTGGTAACGGATGCCTGGCAACCCCAGGTGAATGGTGTGGTGACCACGCTGGTGGAGCTGGTGCGCGAGATGGAGGCGCTGGGCCACCAGGTGGAGGTGATACACCCCGGCCTGTTCGACACTCGGCCCTGCCCGGGTTATGCCGGTATCGACTTGGCTGTGCGGCCTGCCAAGACCTTGACCCGCCGGCTCGACGCCATTGGCGCCGATGTGTTCCATCTGGCGACCGAAGGACCGCTGGGCTGGGCGGCCCGGCGTTACTGCCTGCGCAACGGGCTGGCGTTCACCACGGCCTTTCATACCCGATTCCCTGAAATCCTGAAGGCCGCCATCCGTCTGCCGCTGTGGATCGGGTATGCGCTTTTTCGGCACTTTCACAAGCCTTCTTCCGGCGTGCTGGTGCCTACCGAGAACGTGCTGCGCATGCTCCAGGGACGTGGCTTTCGCAACCTGCGCAACTGGACACACGGTGTGGATGTGCGGCTATTCCAATACCAGGAAGAGCCCCAGGTCTATGCACCTTTGGGCGTATTGGCGCGGCCAGTGTCGCTGTTTGTGGGGCGGGTGTCGTACGAAAAAAACATAGAGGCCTTTTTGCAGATGAATGTGCCGGGTACCAAGGTGGTGTGCGGCGTGGGCCCACTGGAGGCCAGCCTGCGCGAACGTTACCCCCATGTGCGCTGGCTAGGCGTGCTGCCGCGCGATGTGCTGGCCCAGGTGTACGCCGCGGCCGATGTGTTTGTGATGCCCAGCCGCTCCGAGACCTTTGGCCTGGTCATGCTGGAGGCCATGGCCTGCGGTACGCCGGTAGCGTGCTGGAGGCCATGGCCTGCGGTACGCCGGTAGCGGCTTATCCGGTGGATGGCCCGCTGGAGGTGGTGGGGGAGCCCGCATGTGGCGGCGCCTTACAAGCCGATCTGGCCCAAGCCTGGTACCAGGCCCTAAGCATTCCCCGCCACGCGGCGCGGGCACGGGCACAGGCTTTCAGCTGGGCGCATGCGTCACAGCTGTTTTTGGGGCATCTGGTACCCGCCCGCAAGGGATTGCCGGGCGACAAGGAACTTTCGATTCACACAACTGTCACACAACTGTCATCGCGTTCGTAAACAATTCTTCACTGTTGTGTCATAGTGAAGTCTGAATCTATGTTGCCCTTTTTGCGCAGGCCCCCATTGCAAACTCCCGACACGTTACCGAACAAAGCTCCCGATCTGCTCGATCGTGACCACAGCATCCTGGCCTTTAACGAACGTGTATTGGACTGGGCCGTGCGCAGTGACGTGCCCCTGCTGGAGCGACTGCGTTACCTGTGCATCGTTTCGTCCAACCTGGATGAATTTTTTGAAGTGCGGGCCGAGCCCCATGTCATCGCCATGCAGGCCGGCGACCGCAAGGGGCAGTTTTCGGTCGGCTCGTTTGAGCGCCTGGCTGCATCGTTGCATGACATTGTGGGCCGCCAGTACACGCTGTACAACGAGCAGCTGATGCCGGCCTTCGAGCGCCTGGGTATCAAGATTGTGTCCCATGGGGACCGCAACACGGCGCAGCGCCAGTGGGTCAAGCAGTATTTCGAGCGCGAAGTGCGCCCGTTGCTGATACCGGTGGGGCTGGATCCGTCGCACCCGTTTCCGCAGGTGGCCAACAAGTCGCTGAATTTCATCGTGCGCCTGGGCGGGCGGGACGCTTTTGGGCGCGAGAACGAAATCGCCATCGTCAAGGTGCCACGTGTGTTACCGCGCCTGATATGTATGCCGGCCAAGGTGTTGGGCGGGCTCACGCTGTTTGTGTCGCTGTCCAGCGTCATCCGTGCGCATTTGTCCGAGCTGTTCGCCGGACGCCACGTGGGAGAGTTTTCGCAGTTTCGGGTAACGCGGCATTCTGACCTGGCGGTGGACGAAGACGATGTGCAAAACCTGCGCATGGCCTTGCGCCAAGGGCTGGTACACCGCCATTACGGGCAGGCCGTGCGCCTCGAAGTGTCGGCGGGGTGCTCCGAATACCTGTCTGACTTTTTGCTGCACCAGTTTGATTTGCCAGCCAAGGCCTTGTACCGCGTGCACGGTCCGGTGAACCTGGTGCGACTGACCCAGTTGATTGATCTGGTGGACCGGCCGGACCTCTGTTTCCCGCCCTACAAGCCGTCTTTCCCCGCGCGCATGGATTCCAATCTGTCCATCTTCGAACAACTAAAATTGGGGGATGTGCTGATCCACCAGCCTTTCGAGAGTTTCGACGGGGTACTGGAATTTTTACGCGAGTCGGTCAACGACCCGCAGGTGCTGGCCATCAAGCAGACCATCTACCGCACGGGGCCCAATTCAGAACTGATGGACCTGCTGCGCGAGGCTGTGCGCCGCGGCAAAGAGGTGACGGTGGTCGTGGAGCTGAAGGCGCGTTTTGACGAAGAGGCCAACATCAACTGGGCGGAGATGCTGGAGTCCATTGGTGCGCAGGTCCTGTACGGCGTGGTAGGTTTGAAGACCCATGCCAAGATGATGCTGATCACCCGGCGCGAGGGCAAGTCGCTCAAGCGGTATGGCCATTTGTCCACCGGCAACTACAACCCCCGCACCGCCCGCCTGTACACCGACGTGAGCCACATCACGGCGGACCCTGCACTGACGACGGACATGGAGCATGTGTTTGTGCACCTGGCCAGCCAAAGCAAGCTGCCGCCCCTGCGCAAATTGTGGCTTGCCCCGTTTTACCTGCACCGCAATCTGATAGACCGTATCGACACGCTGGGTGTGGCAGCTGCCCGCGGGGTGGATACACGTGTCGTTGCCAAAATGAATTCGTTGACGGACGAAGCGCTGATCCGCAGCCTGATGCGTGCGGGCAGCAAGGGCGTCAAGATTGACCTGATCGTGCGTGGTGCCTGCATGCTGCCGGCGCAGGTGCCGGGGCATACCGACAACATCCGCGTTCGTTCCGTTATTGGCCGCTTTTTAGAGCACTCGCGGGTCTTTTACTTTCGCGAGGGTGAGACAGAAGATCTGTACCTGTCCAGCGCCGACTGGATGAACCGCAACATGGTGCGCCGGGTCGAACTGGCCTGGCCGGTGACTGACCCCGTGCAGCGTCAGCGTATCGTGGATGAATGCCTGGTAGCCTATCTGCACGATGGCGTGGACGCCTGGGACCTTGGGCCCGACGGAACCTACACCCGCTACCGGAGCGATGGCAAAAAGCCCGTGCACGGCGCGCAGGCGGCGCTGATGGCGCGTTACGCAGCCACCGGTAAATCACAGGGAGCCTAGACCATGGATCTGATCCTGTGGCGCCATGCAGAAGCGGTGGAAGAAGGACCAGATGGTGACGACATGGCGCGGGTGTTGACGCCCCGCGGCGAAAAGCAGGCTGCGCGCATGGCGGCTTGGCTGGACCGCCAATTGCCGGGTAGTGCACGCATCTGGGTCAGTCCGGCGCGGCGCACCGAGCAGACAGCCCATGCGTTGGAACGCAAATTCCGGTTCAGCCCAGCCCTGAGCCCCATGGCCAGCAGCGCGCAGCTGCTTGAACTGGTGCAGTGGCCACAGGGCAAAGGCTGCATATTGGTCGTAGGCCACCAGCCCACCCTGGGCCAGACGATCGCGAGCCTGCTGGGGCTGAATGCCAGCGAATGCGCCGTCAAAAAAGGCGCACTGTGGTGGCTGCGCTACCGGGAGCGCGAGGCTGGCGCGCAGACTGTGGTGGTGACTGTGCAATCCCCGGAAGTGCTTTAGGTTTTAGTTTGTCTTGGCAGGGCGCCCGGTCTTCAGGCTAGGCACCGATTTCAGCGCTGCGACAAAAGCGGCGTCTTGCATGGCTGCAATGGCCTTGATACCGGCACGCAACAACTCGGTCTTTTTGGCCGGGCTGCCCAGTTTGGCAGCACGCATCTTCAGACCATCCAACACCGCGTATTCGGCCTTGGGGAAGGTGAAGCTGTCGCGCACCATCTTTGGCTTTTTGAGTTTGACGGGTTTTGCCGGAGCGGCTTTTGCAGCGACCTTTGTGATGGGCTTGGGTACAGCTTTGGCGACAGGTTTGGTCGCTACTTTGGCAGGTGCTACCACTTTCTTGGTTTTGGTGACTGCTTTGTCAGCGGCTTTGGAAACGGGCTTGGCGGGTGCATTTGTAGCTACGGTTTTTGCAACAACAGGCTTGTCTGTGGCGGCAGCTTTGTCGACAACGGTCATGAATCCTCTTTCGGTTAAAACGGTATATACAGTTTATATGGTTCACTAAAAACCGTCAATTGAATCTGCCACGACACTCTGCTGTCATCGATTTGTAACGCCTGTGTCATGACCCACTTCTACATTGCAGTGCTAGTCATATCTGTGAGCAAACGCCATGGCGCACACATCTGGGTTTTTTGAAGACAGTGCAACCCATCGCGTAAACCACAGCACGTTCAAGGCACCTGTAGATGCTTGGGGACAGGGGCCTTTGCAGAAGGTTCTGAACGAATCCAGTCTCTACCCAGTGTTTCAACCCATCGTCAACCTGGGCGATGCCAGCATCCACGCCCACGAAGCGCTAATACGTGGGCCCGGAGGCAGTGCGTTGCACACGCCGGACGCCTTGTTGCGAGCCGCAGCAAACGAGGGCCTGGAGTTCGAGTTCGAATACGCCTGTGTGCTTGCCGCCCTGCGTGCCTGGGGAAAAATGGACGTGCCCGGGCGCCTGTTTGTGAACATGAGTGCAACGGTGTTGACCCGGTTATTGACCACTAAAGGGTCGGGTGATCTGCTGCGGCAGATCAGCGACCTGGGCATTTTGTCGCGTATGCTGGTTTTGGAAATCACCGAGCATGAGCGGGTGGAAGACATGGATGCATTGGCCGATGTGGTGGCGCAGATCCGCGGTGCAGGGGTGTCGCTGGCATTGGACGATTTTGGTGATGGCCGATCCAGCTTGCGCCTGTGGTCTCAGCTCAAGCCTGAAGTGGTCAAGATCGACAAATACTTCACCAAGAACATCAGCCAGCATGGCGACAAACTGAAGACTATCCAGGCCCTGTTGCAGATCGCCGATATCTTCGGCACGGCACTGGTGGCGGAAGGCATAGAGAGCCAGGACGACCTGCGTGTGCTCAGGGATCTGGGTATCAGTTACGGACAGGGCTACTTTTTGGGGCATCCCAATGTGGCACCTTTACAGTACCTCGGCACTGACGTGCGACGCGTCCTGGCTGAGCGGCAGATTGTGGTGTTCCCTGAGCTCAGCCGGGCGACACCCAATGGCCATTTGCGCAATCTGACATTGGTGGATGCCCCCACTGTCACGGTCGATACCACCATCGATGCGTTGGCCGCCTGTTTTGCACAACGGCCGGACTTGCATGCGGTGGCAGTGCTTGACCGGGAACAACCTGTGGCGCTGATCAACCGCGCGCACTTCATGAACGAATACAGCAAGCTCTATTACCGCGAGGTGTGGGGCCGCAAGCCCTGTGTGGTGCATGCCAACTTCCAGCCCCGGCTTATTGAGCGTGACCACAGTGTGGATGAGTTGATCGGCATACTGACGTCAGAAGACCAGCGTTATTTGGCAGATGGATTTATCGTGACCGACAATGGCCGTTATGTGGGGCTGGGCACCGGAGACCAGTTGGTGCGTTCGGTGACCGAGACCCGAATAGAAGCCGCCCGGCATGCCAATCCCCTGACGTTTTTGCCGGGAAATATCCCCATCAGCCAACACATCGAGCGCTTGTTGAAGAAGAAGGTGCTCTTCGTCGCGTGTTATGCCGATTTGAACAACTTCAAACCCTTCAACGACTACTACGGCTACTGGCGTGGTGATGAAATGATTCGACTGTTTGCGCGCCTGGCGATGGAGCAGTGTGATCCGCAGCGGGATTTTCTGGGGCACGTGGGAGGGGATGACTTCATGCTGCTGTTCCAAAGCCCCGATTGGCGTGCACGCAGTGAACGCCTGGTGCAAGCATTCAACACCCAGGCGCTGGGCTTGTTTGATACACAGGCCAGGGATGCCGGAGGCATAGAAGCGGAAGACCGCCACGGATCATTGCGTTTTTTCCCATGCACTTCGGTATCGGTAGGCGCAGTCGCGATTGACGGGGGCTGTTTTTCGCGCGCAGAAGATGTTGCCAATCTAGCCGCCCTTGCCAAACACGACGCCAAGCGGGCGGGTGCTGGCTTGTTGGAGCGCGCCGCTACCTAGGCAGAGTGGCTTCGTTGTGGACCAGTTGGATGCGCCGCTGCAGGCGCTCAGCCTCGGCGACTTGACCGGCCTGTGTAGCCCGTTGCAATTGCACCCCTAGCCAAGCCAACAAGGGTCGGCGCCATCCCTGCGCGGAGGCCGTGTCAACAGCTTGGGCGAGGGTTGCAGGATTGGCCTTGTCGGTCTGCAGTAACACACCAGCCGCCACTAATAGCGACAGCGGGTCTTCAATGCCGTTCAGAGCGCTTGCGTCGCTCACGCCCCGGGACGCAGCCGCCTGCTGGGCGGCGGGCAGTAGCGGAATTCTGGATGGTACAAGCTGGCCGCGCAGGTAGTCTGCATAGGCACGTTGGGCCTCGCTTGCATCGGGCCGCAGCGCTTCAAAACCGGCGCAAGGTTCAAATACCAGGCTGGCCACGCGGGCCGCACAGTGCAGCAGCTCAGCGCCTGCCACCAGGTCGGCGCGACCGGTGCGGGAAAGTTGCGCGCGGGCTCTGACCAGCTCTGCGGCCTCAATGCGCGTATTGCCCTCCAGGTAGGCGGCCACGGAGCGGTCTATCGCCCCTTTGGATTCGAGTTGCCAGTCCGGTATAGGCGGTGTGCTGGAGCAGCTTGGCAGCAGCAAGGCGCCCAACACCAGCAACAGGGCTGGAGTAAGCGTTTGGTGGTGGATGGGTTTCATGGCAACTGGATGTCAGTGTTGCGGGCAAAAGGCCATTTGCGGTTGATCTCGTTGACCAGTCCGTCGATTTTGCGCAGGCTTGTTTCTACGTCGGCGCGCAACACGCCCAAGTCTGCTGTGGCGTCTTTGGCGTTGGCACTGATAGCCTGCGCGTCTTTCAGCACGGTATCCACCTTCTTCAGGCTTTCGCGCGCGTCGCCCAGCAAGGCATTGAGCTGAACCACGGTGGCACGGGTTTCGGGCAACACACCCTTGTCGCCAAAGACCTGGGTGTCGGCTTTCGCGGCCAGGCCATCGAGCCGGGCCAGTAGTGCATTGGTACGGTCTAGCGTTGTGACGATTTTTTTGGCGTCCTGCTCATTGCCCAGCAACACACCCAGGGCGCCACCCGGGCCGTTGAGTTTGCCGGTGAGTGTCTGAATATTGCCCAGCAAACCGCCCACTGCACCGCCACTGCCGACCAGGGTGTTCAGGTTTTCCAGAAGCTCGCGTGCGGCAGTTATGACTTTGGGAATCTCTGCGCTGACGTCACCTTGCAGCACGGTACGTACCGCCCCATCGGGCAAGGCGGGGTCGTCCAGCACGCCGGTGTAGGCCCGGATGTTGGGGGCACCCACCACACCACGTACCAGCGTGAAGACGCTGGTGGTGCGCAGCCAGTGCGCATCCTTTTGCGCCACATCCACCAGGATACGGACCTTGCCAGTTTCGGCCAGTTCGATGCCACGTACACGACCAATCGGAAAGCCGGAGAAGGTCAGGTCCATGCCAACAACCACGCCTTCCGAATCGTCTGCCATCAGCACCAATCTTTGCGTGGCATCAAAGGCACCGCGGGCATACATCACAAACAGCACGGAGCCGCACACCAGCACCAGCATGAACACCATCAGCAGCCGGGCTTTGAATTCCAGGTTTTCACTGGTCGGGGGAGGGGATGGTTCGGGTTCAAGCATGGCGATGTGTCGCTCGGGTCAGTAGTAGTTTCCCACCAGGGACAGTATTTCTATGAACAGTAGCACGGTGAACATGCGGACCAGGCCACGCATTTCGGCGCTGGTACGCACGGTAGTGGTGGTCATGCCCGCAGTGCCGCGCATACCAACCAGGGCAGAGACCAAGGGAATCAGCGATACGGTCAGGCAAAAAAACACAATTTTGAGCGCAAAAATCACCGTGACTGCCGGGCTGAATACCTGGCCAAAAAGCCGTATGAAGTTGACCAGGCCCGACAGCGTGAAGCCATAACTGGCCAGATAGGCCACTACCAACGCGACGACGCTGCTCAATGCCGCCAACGTGGTGCCGCAAAACAGCCCGGCAACCAGGCGCGGCGGCACCTCGCGTTGCATGGCAGCCCATTCTCTGCCGGGTGTCATGTCCAGCTTGCCCTTTGCATGCAGGGCCAGCAATTCGGCGCCGTCCGGAATGGTGCAGCGCAGGGCCACAAAAAGAGCGGCAGTCAGCGGTATCAGCTCCAGAACCAGCACACGGATGACCACCTGCAGGGCGTATTGTGAAAGGCCGTAGCTGTGCGCAGTGACCACCACAATGCGGGTCAATACCACCGTGACCAGCGCGCAAACCACGGTAAAACCCAAGAGCATGGGTGCGGTGTTGGCGTACATATTACGCAGCAGTGCGGCCCGGTTGCTGGGGTTGTAGCTGGCCGGTGAGAGCGCCAGTACCAAAATGCTGGCTCCCAGGTTCAGCAGGTGCACCCAGTCCAGCAAGACTTGTTGAACTGCGCGCCCCATCTGCGCCAGCCACCGATGCGTGGTTACGGTGACGGTCATACCGGCATGATACCCGCGGGTCAACAGCCTATGACGTTCAGCGACCAGGACGTTTTCTGCCAGGTCTGTGCCTCTTCGCGCAGCAGGTAGGCGGACTGGGGAAAGGCCTCGGCCCAGCCCGTGCGGCATCGCAACTGCATACTGCGACCTTGGCCATCCAGGCGTTCCAGCACCATGCCGGCAAGATCCGGATCGCGCCGCGCGTGGCACAGAATTACAGCCAGACGCAGCGCCATCAATTGGGCCAACAAGTCGTTGTCTGCCAGCGCGGCTTCGATCTTGCGCAGTTTGCCGCGGTGCCCCAGCACGAGCACGCTCAGGCGGTGCATTTCCGATAAGGAGAAGCCCATGGCGTCGGCGTGGTCCAGGATGTAGGCACCGTGTTTGTGGTATTCGCTGTGTGAAATGTGGCTGCCAATCTCATGCAACTGCGCTGCCCAGCGCAGTTTGCGCAGGTGGCGGTCCCCGTCCGAAGGGACGGCCGCACCGGGTGACGTCATCAGTTGGGCAAATAGGTGGGTTGCAACCTTGCCGACCCTCTCACCATGCACACTGTCGACGCCAAACTTGGAGGACAGGCGCTGAACGGTCTTTACCCGCAGGTCATCGGTGTGGTTGTTGGTGTTACCCAGCAGGTCACAAATCAGGCCATGGCGCAGTCCACCAGCGGCCTGGTGCAGCGTGTGAATGCCCAGCAGGTTGAAAATGGCGCGCACGATGCTGACGCCTCCTCCGATGATGGCCTTGCGGTCTTCGCGCATGCCGGCCAGCTTTAATTTATCGACGTTTTGCGCAGCCACCAACTTGTCGAGCAGCCAGTCCAGGCCGTCCTGGGTTACGGTGCCTGCGGGCCAACCGGAGGCCACCAGCACGTCGGCAATCGCCCCCACCGTGCCGGCGGAGCCATAGGCAACCTCCCAGCGGTCGGGGTGGTAGGCATCCAGTGCCTCGTCCAGCACGGCCTTGGCTGCGATTTCTGCAATAGCAAAAGATTTCTTGGAAAACTGTCCGTCGGGGAAGTAACGGTTGGACCATGCGATGCTGCCTACACGAAAGGACTCCATAACCAAGGGGGTAGTACCTTGGCCCAATATCAGCTCGGTGGAGCGTCCGCCAATGTCCAACACGATACGCCGTTCGTCCGACTGGGGCAGCATGTGGGCCACACCCTGGTAGATCAGCCGGGCTTCTTCGCGGCCTGAGATCACGTTGATGGGAAAACCCAGCACCGTGTTGGCACGGTGTAGAAATTCGTCGCGGTTACGGGCTTCGCGCAGGGTTTGGGTGGCCACCGCGCGCACTTCGCCGGATTTGTAGCCAGCCAGCCGCTCGCCGAAGCGGGCCAGGCAATCCCAGCCAGCCTGCATGGCCTGGGGGGTCAGGTTGCGCTCTTCGTCCAGGCCACCGCCCTGGCGCACGGTTTCCTTCAGGTATTCGGTACGCACAAAACTGCCATGCTCCACACGCCCGATTTCGAGTCTGAAACTGTTGGACCCCAAATCCACGGCGGCGAGGCGATTTCCCATGTGCATCAATATTGTTTTCGGTAAAGGATAGAACGATCGGCAGAGCATAGCACCGGCCCTTTGGCCGGTCTCCTGTATCCGATGCTGAGGTGCCGTGTTCTATCCAACCAAGCGACCGTCGGCCGCAATCATGCTTTGGGTGACATAAGCCGTGCCCCGGTTGCGGGCGTCGGGTGCGATGCGAAAGCCACCCAGCTCCACCGTGCTGCGGCGCGCAAAAGCCTGCAGGGCATTGGTGCGGTTGATACTGCCGTCTAGCCCTTGTAGCACCTCGTGTGTGTAACGCGCAGACATATAACCTGCCAGGCTCAGGGGCGTGGGAGGCTCGTCAAAGAAGCGGCCCAGTGCGCCGCGGTAGGCTCTGACGATGGGCATGCTGGAGTTGACCATGGGCACTACCTGGGTGGCGATCATCGGGGTGAAGCGCGACATGCCCATCTGCTGGATGCTCTGAAGATTGACGTCGGACATGGCGATGATGTAGCGCTGTGCGGCCTGTTTTTCCACGCCCTGCGAAAAACGCACCAGTTCGGGTGTTCCGCCCACAAACAGCAGAACGCGCGGGCTGTCGGCTTTTAGCGACATTGCCAGATCCCGCAGGTCGCCAGACGTGGTGTAGGAGACGATGGACAGGTTCAGTGCCCGGGCGACCTGTTGCAGGTCGGTCTTGTAAGCCGCATGTTCGGCCGCCGAGCCATAAACAGCGCCCACCTGGGTGATACCCATCACCGACAGCGATTTGATGGCGTGGGCAATCTGTTCCTGGCGCGACGCAAATATGGTGAAGGTGTTGGGTGCAGCGACGGCCTCCACATTCTGCAGCCAGGGCGCGACGTGGGCCAAGTCGGGCAGTTCGCGGCCCAGCAGGTCCACCAACTGGGAGGCTGCCTTGTCGCCCGATGAACCAAACAGTGCGACACATTGGGGTGTCGCTTTGAGGGAATCCACAGCTGCGCGCAGGCTGGCAGTACTGCCATCCACTTCAATAACCAGGTGTTTGACGGTGTTGCCCTGCAGACCACCGCGGCCGTTGATCTCCTGCCAGGCCGCGCGGGAGCCAACCAGAAAGTCCTTGGATACGTCGATCTGGTTGGTGGACATGTCTGCGATCTGCGCAACGGTCAGTGTGCGCGCGCCTTTGGACGGTTGTGCCCACAGGGGCGCGGCAGCCCCGGCGAGACCGAGGCCGGTCAGGGTGCGCAACATGGCGCGGCGTTGGGGGTTGAGTGGGGGGGGCATGGCAGGAGTCCTTGGCCGTTGGGGGGAAGCGGTGGCGGACGAGCGCCCACCACGCTATAAAAATAATAGCGATATAGGTAGTTAGGACGGGGGCTAGAGCCTGATTTGGCTTAAGCCATGTGGCTGGAAGCCCCCTGCAGGGCTGGTATTACTTCTTGGGCGGCATCAACACGGTGTCGATGGTGTGCACCACACCATTGGTTGCGCCCAGGTCGGCCTTCACCACGGTGCCCGTTTCAACAATGACAAATTCGCCCGCCTTGGCCAGGGCCAGCGTGGCGCCGCCCAGGCTCTTGACGTTGCTATTTTTGATGTCGGCGGCCATCAATTTGCCCGGTGTGACGTGGTAGCTCAGCACATCCTTCAGCTTCTCGGGGTGTTTGCTCAGGTCCGCCAGAGTGGCAGCGGGCACGGCCTTGAAGGCTTCATTGGTCGGGGCGAACACGGTGAACGGGCCGCCGGATTTCAGCGTTTCAGACATTCCAGCTTGCGCCACCAGGGTGTTGAAAGTGCTCAACGAAGGATTCTTGGCGACGCTATCGGCCAGGTTGGTGGGGGCGGGCGTGGTGGCACAGGCGCCCAAGACCAGCGTGATGGCAGCCAAAACGGCTGTGCGACGAAGGGTGGAGAAGGCGTTGATATGAGACATGGTTCAGTCCGGTGGTTGGTTGAAAAACGGTTTAGCTTAAAAATGTGATGTGACGGCTATGTGACAGTTTCTTGAAAATTGGGCGACAGGGCGTAAAGTCGAATTTGTCACTGACTTGTCATAAAACTTTCTTAAAGTCCTTCCATTCCTCAACCAACTGAATAAAGGTTACTCATGCGAATTGCGTTCAAATTGCCACTGTTGTCCCTGGCCGTAGCTGCCAGCCTGGGTTTTTCTGCTGCGGTTGGCGCCCAGGAAATCACTGGTGCCGGTGCTTCATTTCCAGCACCCATCTATTCAAAATGGGCCTCCGAGTACAACAAGGCTACTGGTGTCAAGGTTAACTACCAGTCCATTGGTTCTGGCGGCGGCATCAAGCAAATTGACTCCAAGACGGTGGATTTCGGTGCTTCCGACGCACCTTTGACCGACGAGGTACTGAAGACCAAAGGTCAGATGCAATTCCCGACGGTGCTGGGTGGCGTGGTGCCGGTTATCAATGTCAAAGGTATTGAGCCAGGCCAGTTGAAGCTGACAGGCGCTGTGTTGGGTGACATCTACTTGGGAAAAATCTCCCGCTGGAATGATCCCGCCATCACGGCACTCAATCCAGGTCTGGCGCTGCCGGACGCCGCCATCGCCCAGGTTCGCCGTGCGGATGGTTCGGGCACCACTTTTATCTTCACCAACTACCTGAGCAAAGTGAACCCCGAGTGGAAGGCCAAAGTGGGCGAGGGCACGGCAGTGAACTGGCCCGTGGGTGCGGGCGGCAAGGGCAACGAAGGTGTTGCCGCATTTGTGAGCCGTTTGCCCAACTCCATGGGTTATGTGGAGTACTCCTACGTCAAGCAGAACAAGCTGAACTACGCCGTGATGCAAAACTCCGCCGGCAATTTTGTAAAGCCGGATGACGAAACCTTCAAGGCCGCCGCCGCAGGTGCAGATTGGAACAAGTCGTTCTACCAGATCCTGACCAACCAGCCTGGCAAGGATGCTTGGCCTATCTCTGGCGCCACCTTTATCTTGATGCACCTCAAGCAGGACAAGCCGGCCAATGCCACGGAAACCTTGAAGTTCTTCAACTGGGCGTATTCGAACGGAACCAAGTCCGCTGCGGACCTGGACTATGTGCCTATGCCTCCAGCAGTGGTTGCGGCCATCCAGAAGTCTTGGGGTGAGATCAAGGACGGCGCCGGCAAGCCAGTGGCGTTTAAGTAAGCACGGACGGTTACAGAAGGGATTTGCAAGGCAAAACTACCATGTCAACTACACTTGTACACGACGATTTCCCCCCAAATCCCTCTGTAAACCAGTCGGTTCGCGCAATGACCCAACCTCCTCCTGTTAAAAGAGCCCGTTCGGGCCCCTGGGCTGATCTTGTCTTTGGCTGGCTGGCCAAAGGCGCCGCCCTGCTCACCCTTGCGATGTTGATCGCGATCCTGGCGTCACTGACCATCAGTGCCTGGCCGGCGATCGAGAAGTATGGTCTGAACTTTTTGACCAGCACCACCTGGGACCCCGTCAAGGAGGAGTTTGGCGGGCTGGTCATGATTTATGGCACCTTGGCGACGTCCTTTATTGCGCTGTTGATCGCGGTGCCGGTTAGCTTCGGTATTGCGCTGTTTTTGACCGAACTGTCGCCCGCGTGGCTCAAGCGGCCTCTGGGAACAGCCATCGAGTTGTTGGCCGCTGTGCCGTCCATTGTGTATGGCATGTGGGGTTTGCTGGTGTTTGGGCCCGTGTTGGCAACCTATGTGCAGCAGCCCGCGCAGGCTTTGTTTGCTGGCGTGCCGTATCTGGGCGCCTTTGTTTCAGGCCCCCCGGTGGGCATCGGCATACTGTCGGCCGGCATCATCTTGGCCATCATGATCATCCCCTTCATCGCAGCTGTGATGCGCGATGTGTTTGAAGTGACCCCCCCGCTGCTGAAGGAATCCGCCTACGGTTTGGGCGCTACCACCTGGGAGGTGGTCTCCAAGGTTGTGCTGCCGTACACCAAGACGGGAGTGATTGGCGGCATCATGCTGGGTCTGGGTCGTGCCATCGGCGAGACCATGGCCGTCACTTTTGTGATTGGTAACTTCAACCAGTTGGATTCCTTGAGCCTGTTCCAGGCCGCCAACAGCATTACCTCAGCGCTGGCCAACGAGTTTGCCGAGGCCGGCGAGGGATTGCACCAGGCCTCGCTGATGTACCTGGGCTTGGTCCTGTTCTTCATTACTTTTGTGATCCTGTCGATGTCCAAACTCTTGCTGGCGCAATTGCGTAAAAACGAGGGAGCCAAGACATGAGCGCGACCGCACACCAACTCAAACTCGCCAAGTTCGCCCGCCGCAAGCTCGTGAACCAGGTGGCAACCGGTCTGGCGCTTGCCGCCATGTCGTTTGGACTGTTCTGGTTGTTCTGGATACTGTGGGAAACCATTCTGTTGGGCTTGGGCGGCTTGTCGGTTGCCACGTTTACACAAATGACCCCCCCACCCAATGATGAAGGTGGCCTGGCGAACGCGATTTATGGTTCATTCATCATGGTGGCCCTGGCCACCGGGCTGGGAACACCGGTGGGTGTGATGGCCGGTATCTACCTGGCCGAGTTCGACACCAAGAGCTGGTTGGCATCGGTGACGCGGTTTGTGAATGACATTTTGCTGTCGGCGCCTTCCATTGTTATTGGCCTGTTCGTCTATGCGGTGGTTGTGTCGCGCTTCAAGTCGTTCTCGGGTTATGCCGGTGTTCTGGCCCTGTCATTGATCGTGATTCCCGTGGTTATTCGCACCACGGAGAACATGCTGCAATTGATCCCTGCCGGGTTGCGCGAAGCAGCCTACGCGCTGGGTGCTCCCAAGTGGAAAGTTATTTTGAGCATTACGCTCAAAGCGGCCCGCACTGGCGTGATCACGGGTGTGTTGCTGGCCGTGGCCCGCATCGCAGGTGAAACTGCGCCGCTGTTGTTTACAGCCCTGAGCAACCAGTTCTGGACCAGCAGCTTGAGCGAGCCCATGGCCAGCTTGCCAGTGACCATATTCAAGTTTGCGATGAGCCCCTATGAGAACTGGCAAAAGCTGGCCTGGGCTGGCGTCTTCATCATCACTGCGACGGTGTTGGGCCTGAACATTCTTGCGCGGGTGTTGACCCGCACCAAGATCTGAGTTTCCGTGCTGTCACATATTTAAAGAACCCACTATGCTGAACACTCCTACTGCACCCGAGAAGACAAAAATCGCCGTAAAGGATTTGAATTTCTATTACGGCAAGTTCCACGCCCTCAAAAACATCAATCTGGAAATCCCCCAGAACAAGGTCACCGCTTTTATTGGCCCGTCCGGGTGCGGAAAGTCCACGCTGTTGCGTGTCTTCAACCGCATGTTTGAGCTCTATCCCGAGCAGCGCGCCGAAGGCCAGATCATGTTGGACGGCGAGAACCTGCTGACCAGCAAAGAAGACGTGGCGCTGCTGCGTGCCAAGGTCGGCATGGTGTTCCAGAAGCCTACGCCGTTCCCGATGTCCATCTTCGACAACATCGCATTCGGTGTGAAATTGTTTGAATCGCTGAACGCCAGTGATATGGAAGAACGTGTGGAATGGGCGCTGCGCAAGTCGGCCCTGTGGAACGAGGTCAAGGACAAACTGCACCAGAGTGGCTCCAGCCTGTCCGGCGGCCAGCAGCAGCGCCTGTGTATTGCCCGCGGCATAGCGATCAAGCCGGAAGTGTTGTTGCTGGACGAACCCTGTTCGGCGCTGGACCCCATTTCAACTGCCAAGGTCGAGGAATTGATTGTGGAGCTGAAGAGCGACTACACCGTGGTCATCGTCACCCACAACATGCAACAGGCCGCGCGCTGCAGCGACTACACGGCCTATATGTATCTGGGAGATCTGGTGGAATTTGGCGCTACGGAGCAGATGTTCTTCAAGCCCACACGCAAAGAGACAGAAGACTACATCACCGGTCGATTCGGTTAATTCAATGTGTTTGCGGGACAGACCTTCAGCTCTGTCCTCAACTGATTAGTAGGAGACATATGGCTGACAAACACTTATCCACACAATTCGACAGCGAACTGACCTCGGTGTCGTCTCAGGTCATGGAACTGGGCGGGCTGGTGGAGTCGCAAATCCGGCGCGCCATCTATGCACTGTCACAGTTCAGCGTGGAGGTCGCCAACGAGGTGACGGCCAACGAAGCACGTGTGAATGCCATGGAGATCGAGATCGACCGTGATCTATCTTCCATCATCGCGCGGCGCCAGCCCACCGCGCGTGACCTGCGCTTGCTGATTGCCATCTCCAAGACCACGGCCAACCTGGAACGTGTGGGCGACGAGGCGGAGAAAATCGCCCGCATGGTGCGCTCCATTATCCAAAGCGGGTCACCCCGCTCGCTGCCTTCACTGGAATTGCGCGTCGCATCCGATCTGGCATCGGGTCTGCTCAACAAGGCCCTGGACGCATTTGCGCGGCTCGACGTCGCGGCCGCGGTGGCCATCCTCAAAGAGGACGACCTGATCGATGCCGAGTTTGACGGCTTTGTGCGCAAGCTCATCACCTACATGATGGAAGACCCGCGCATGATTTCGCCCAGCCTGGATTTGCTGTTCCTGGCCAAGGCCATTGAGCGTATCGGGGACCACGCAAAGAACATTGCCGAGTTCATCATCTATGTGGTCAAGGGCGAGGATGTGCGCCACACGTCGATGGAAAAAATCGAGTCGGTCGTCAGATGATGTGCCCCTACGTTCTGCACACCATGCCATCACGGAGGCCGTCATGAGAAACATGCCGTCTGTACTGGTGGTGGAAGATGAATCGGCCATCGCCGAGCTGATTGCGGTCAACCTGCGACACAACGGATTTCGCCCCATTTGGGCCAGCGACAGCGTTACGGCCCAGCGCGATCTGGACGCGGGCTTACCAGACCTGATCCTGCTGGACTGGATGTTGCCTGGCGAAAGCGGCTTGGTCTTGGCCAAGCGTTGGCGCGCCGATCCACGCACACAATCGGTGCCTCTGATCATGCTGACGGCGCGCGGAGACGAGGCCGACCGTGTCGCTGGCCTGGACGCAGGGGCGGACGATTACATTGCCAAACCCTTCTCCACCAAGGAGTTGCTCGCACGTATCCGTGCCGTGTTGCGCCGTCGCACGCCTGAGCAGGCGGGTGAGACGCTCACTATTGGCGGTTTGTCCCTGGACCCCGCCACACACCGTGTGTCGTTTGAAGAGAAGCCTTTGAAGCTGGGTCCTACAGAATTCAAACTGTTGCATTACCTGATGGGCCATGCCGAGCGTGTACACAGCCGCGCTCAGTTGCTAGACAAGGTGTGGGGTGACCATGTGTACATCGAAGAACGCACAGTAGACGTACACGTCAAGCGCCTGCGTGAGGCGCTGAGCGCAGCCGGCGCCATGGTAGAGACGGTTCGAGGCGCGGGTTACCGCCTCACGGCCACACCACTGTCTGCGGCTGTTGTCGCAGAAAAAGTCACAACGTCCTAGCCGCGTTTTCGAAATCGAATGTACTGGAGGCTGTTCTCTCTGATGCTGTGCCAAGCTGGCGCAGCTGCCTTGGGCTGGGCGATCGCGCCGCGGGGGGACGAGTGGCAAGTGGCCCTGGTCATGACGCTGGTCGGTGGTTATGTGTGGTTTGTGCTGGACAGCGTGCGCGGTTTGCGCTTGCTGCGCTGGCTGCAAGCCGGAGCTGTGTCAGATCTGGCGATCGGCAATGGGCTGTGGAGCGAGGCCTACGACCGGGTACGCCGCATGCTGCGCGCCAGCAACCGGTTGACGGCGGAGAGTGAGAGCCGCTTGACGGACTTTCTGGCCGCGTTGCAGGCATCACCCAATGGTGTGGTGTTGCTGGACGCCGATGCCCGTATCGAATGGTTTAACCAGACGGCGGCCGACCATTTTGGCTTTGATGCGCGGCGCGACCTGTTGCAGCATTTTGGCAATCTGGTGCGTGACCCGGGCTTTGCTGCCTATCTGCTCGAACGTGATTTTTTGCATGGCGTCACCATGCCGGGGCGCGACAGCAGCAACGCCAAGCCGGTGACCTTGTCAGTAAACCTGCATCCTTATGGGGACGGTCGTTTGTTACTGCTGTCGCGCGACATCACGGCCGTGGAACAGGCCGAGGCCATGCGCCGCGATTTTGTTGCCAATGTTTCGCACGAAATCCGCACGCCCCTGACCGTGCTGGCCGGGTTTGTGGAGACCCTGCAAACACTGCCACTAAACGACCAGGAACGCCAGCGTTATCTGGGCCTGATGTCACAACAAGCTACCCGCATGCAGACGCTGGTCAGTGATCTGCTCACCCTGTCGCGCCTTGAAGGTAGCCCCTTACCATCCACGCACGAATGGGTGTCTGGCGACGTATTGATGCAGCAATGCGAGCAAGACGCACGCGATCTCTCACACCTGCTGTGGTCACAATCCCATGACCTGCGGTTTGAGCGGACTGACGGTTGTGAAATAGCGGGTTCCGCTCTGGAGTTGCACAGTGCCATGTCCAACCTGATCGGCAACGCGATCCGGTACACGCCTGCGCAGCGCCGAATCGACGTGGGATTCACTGCGCTGCCGGAGGGCGGGGCCGTGTTTTTTGTCAAGGACCAAGGGCCGGGTATTGCCCAGGAACATCTTCCGCGGCTGACGGAGCGGTTTTACCGCGTGGACAGGAGCCGTTCACGCGAGACCGGGGGAACCGGTTTGGGCTTGGCCATCGTTAAACATGTGGCGCAGCGGCACGGGGCCGAGCTGTCCATCGACAGCGTGCCCGGCAAAGGTTCTACTTTTTCTCTGGCATTTCCACCGCAGCGGGTTCGCTCGGCACTGGAAGTTCCGACCCTTCACTGACCGCCGCTGCGTTGCGTTTGAACAGCAAGACCGATTCGCCCTTATCGGCAGGGTGCAATATGAGAGCTTGTTGTGTCCATACCGACGCGTCGATGCTGGAAGGCGCAGACAGGTCTGGCAAGGGTTCTACCAGCAGCCATGGACAGTGGGTATTGGCTTGCATGGGCAGCAAATGCAAACGTCCATAAAACTGGAACGCTGCGATCTGGCCTTGCCCCAGTCCCAGTGTCTCTATGCAACCCGGGGCAGTCAATTGCGACTGTGTTCGTTGCACAAGCCCGTTGTAACTTTGGGTGAAATTGAGCCCTGGCATCCACAAAGTCATAAACAGTAACCAGCCCAACGCGGCGCCCCCGGCCGGGAGAACCAGACTCTTCCAGATGGCTGCGCGGTGGCGCCCAACGCGCCATTTGACCAGGGCCAACCAGGCCACTGTAGCTAGGGCCGCGATGGCAAATGCCGGCAAGGAAAAGCCGGCTTCAAAGCCGGGTGCCAGCCGAGCCACGTTGGCAGCCGGTTGTGCGGGGACCCCGGTTTGCATGGCAATCCAGACCACCCAGATAGTGAGCGCACAGCCGGAAAAGAACAGCAAGGTGAACCAGTCAATCAAAGCGGAAACTTGGCGCTTCAGCGTTGGCAAGGCAAATGCCGCCAGCGTGGCCAGTGCGGGCAGTGCCAAGAGCAGGGTGCGGTCCGACGAGCCGGTCGTCAGGGTGGCTATTGCACACACGGTGACGAACCAGGCCGGTAGTGCAATGTGGCGGCTGATACGGCGGTTGAACAGCTGGTAACGCCAGCGCCACAGGGTCCACAGGGTTAGCGGCCAGGCTGGCCAGGTGAACCAGATCAGAAGCTCGGCATAACCGTGCCAGTCTGCCAACAGGGCATGCGGCAGCTGAATTTTCCAGCGCAAGAGGCCCAGGGCCATGGACAGCGCTGCACCCACGAGTGTGGTCAGGGCGATGGCAACACTTTCCCGCGCAATACGGCGGTTGCGTGCGCTGTCGGGCGCCTCCGCTTCGCGATCGGCAAAGTGCAAGACGGCACCGCCCAGACCAAACAAAATAGCCAGACTCGGTGCGCCGGACAGAGAAAGTCCTATCAGGCCCAGCGCCGCCGCCACCGCCGGGCCCCGTCTACGGTAGGGGAGTGCACCCATGGCGTAAAAGAACAGTGCAGAAAACGCGAGCTGTGCGAGAGCAGGAGTTGTCTCGTGCGCGAGTTGCGCCAACCCCAGGCAGGCGATAAAGGCCAGCAGCCCGCCGTCGGCCATCGCGCGTGCATAGTCTGCAGGCAGGGCTTCTCCACCGAAAGCAAAGGGAACGGGTTGGGCCAGGGGGTTGCGCGCCAAGTAGTAAGTACCGTACCAGGTTGCGACCATGGCAAGCCCCAGCAGCAACGCAAAGGGAATGCGCGCCGCGAAGTCCGGGCTGATCCAACCGGGCGCCAATTGCATGGCCCAAGCGCCCAACCAATAGGGCAAAACTGCGGGGTTCTCGGGCGGCAGACCGATCAGGGTGGGCGCCAGCCATTTGGAAGTGCCTTGCACCAATTCGGCCATAAAACCCAGGGCCGCCATGTCTTCGCTTTTCCACGCGTCGCGGCCCACAAAGCCGGGCAAGGCATAAGCACAGCACAGCAGAAACAGGGCCCAGCGCGGAAGGCGTCTGGCACCGGCCTGGGTGACGATGGCGGGGTTGGGGTGGTTCACTGATTCAAATGCAATAAAAAAAGCAGCGCGGATATCCGGGCTGCTTTTTTGGTGACGATTCAGGCCAAAACCTGAAGTCGATTTACTTGGCTGCTGTAGCGACAGTAGCGGTTGTCTTGCCGAAGCGGTTGCGGAAGCGCTCCACACGACCACCCATGTTGTCCACAGACTTCTGTGTACCGGTGTAGAAGGGGTGCGATTCGCTGGTTGTATCAAGCTTGTACAGCGGCAGTTCGCGGCCGTCTTCCATCTTGATCATTTCCTTGGTGTTGGCGCAAGAACGTGTCACAAACTTGAAGTTGTTCGACATGTCCATGAAACACACTTCACGGTAATTGGGGTGAATGCCTTCTTTCATACTCTTCTCCATCAGTTGCGCCAGCCGCGCTGGCCAATCCAGCGTACTTTTCGCGTAAACCCAAGATTATAACCCAGCGACCCCAAGCGCTACTTTGAACAAGTGCGTGGGGGCAATTTTTCGCCGGGCCGCCCCAAGAAAAATTAGCCCCCTCGGGGGGCAGCGACCCGCGCAGCGTGGGGGTTGTGTTTAGCCGCCCCGACGCATCATGTCGAAAAATTCGCCGTTCGTTTTTGTGGCGCGCATTTGCTTGAGCACCATTTCCATGGCCTCCACTTCGTCCATGTTGTACAAGAACTGGCGCAGGATGCGCGTCTTTTGCAGGATTTCCGGCTGCAACAGCAACTCTTCGCGGCGGGTACCGCTGCGGTTGAGCTGGATGGACGGGAACACGCGTTTCTCGTACAGGCGGCGGTCCAGGTGGATTTCGGAGTTGCCGGTGCCCTTGAACTCTTCAAAGATCACTTCGTCCATGCGGCTGCCGGTATCGACCAGCGCCGTGGCGATGATGGTCAGCGAGCCGCCTTCTTCCACGTTGCGCGCCGCGCCGAGGAAACGTTTGGGGCGTTGCAGGGCATTGGAGTCGACGCCACCGGTCAGTACCTTGCCGGATGAGGGCACGACGTTGTTGTAAGCGCGGGCCAGACGTGTGATCGAGTCCAGCAGGATGACCACGTCTTTTTTCAGCTCGACCAAACGCTTGGCCCGCTCAATCACCATTTCGGCGACGTGCACGTGGCGTGCTGCTGGCTCGTCGAAGGTGGAGGCAATCACCTCACCTTTGACGGTGCGCTGCATTTCGGTCACTTCTTCAGGACGCTCGTCGATCAGCAGCACCATCAGGTAGCTGTCGGGGTAGTTGGCGGAAATGGCGTGTGCAATGTGCTGCATCATCACGGTCTTGCCGCTCTTGGGCTGGGCCACGATCAATGCACGCTGGCCTTTGCCAATAGGCGCGATGATGTCGATAACGCGGCCGGTGATGTTTTCTTCACCCTTGATGTCCTGCTCCAGGCGCATCTGCACCTTGGGGAACAGCGGCGTCAGATTTTCGAACATCACCTTGTGTTTGTTCTCTTCAGGTCCACCGCCGTTGACCTTGTCCAGCTTGTTCAGTGCAAAGTAGCGCTCGCCGTCTTTGGGCGTGCGCACTTCGCCTTCGATCATGTCGCCGGTGTGCAGGTTGAAGCGGCGCACCTGGCTGGGGCTGATGTAAATGTCGTCTGTAGAGGCGGTGTAGCTTGTGTCGGGGCTACGCAAAAAGCCAAAACCGTCGGGCAAAATTTCCAGCACGCCATCCGCAATGATCTGCTCGCCGGTACGGGCGCGCTTTTTGATGATGGCGAACATCAGCTCCTGCTTGCGCATGCGGCCGGTGTTTTCAATCTCAAGCTCTTCGGCTTGCTTGAGGACTTCCGACACGTGCAGTGCCTTGAGTTCGTTTAAGTGCATGGAATGTGTCCCGTAGGGGGAAATGACCGAAAGTTCGGATATTGAGAGAGAAAAATTCAGGGGAGGGGGGTGAGGCAAGACCTGTCACTTGGCCTCGATGTTCTTAGCCCGAAAAGCGGGACCAGCCCTTGTGGGTTGCTGGTAAACGTTTGAATTATGACAGGAAATTATTCCGCTCTGGAAACATAGTTGGAGCCCTGTGAAAGGGCCCCTTATTTCTGATCAGTTGAGGACAGAGCTACGCTGCGCTTCGGTCTGTCCCGCAAGACCTCACGCTAATTGCTGGTCAATAAAAGCAACCAACTGGGCCTTGCTCAAAGCGCCGACTTTGGTCGCGGCCAGTTGACCATCCTTGAACAACATCAGGGTAGGAATACCGCGGATACCGAACTTGGCGGGGATTTCGCGGTTCTCGTCCACGTTCATCTTGGCAATATTGAGCTTGCCCGCGTAGGTGGTGGAGACTTCGTCCAGAATCGGGGCAATCATTTTGCAGGGACCGCACCATTCGGCCCAATAGTCCACCAGAATCGGTTGTGCAGACTGCAGCACATCGGACTCGAAGGTGGCGTCGGTTACATGTTTGATCAGGTCGTTGGCCATGGAGGTTCCTTTTGGAGTTGTGTGATACGTCTAAAGTGGCGGCCATTGTGACAGAAAGCAAGACCTTCCCCAGCCCGCGCTGCCTATGACCAGCATAGCGAAAATTGATACCGCAGGTGTCGGGCCGGCCGATCTGCCAGAGGCCCATCCTGCCCTGCAGTTGTGGACCCACGCGGTGACCGGGCTGTTGCCACGCATCCATGCCCACATCAGGCAACGCAGTGCACACCCAGCCCGTGCGCTGGTCTTGTTGCCCTACGCACAACTGCGCCCGCTGGCCGCGCGGCTGTGGGCACAACAATTCCCCGATGGTTTTGCGCCGCAGTTTGAAACCACACAAAACTGGAGCACCAGCATGGGCTGGCCCCGGCCGGGCGCCACGGACATCGCTTTTGACATGGCGCAGGACACGTTGACTGCTTCGGCTTTGTTGCGCGCTGCCGGGCTGGGCGCGCAGGCAGATGCGCTGGCGGGGCTTTTGGTACAGGCCGCACACCAGTTGGGCACTTTGGCTGCGGCCCGCGCACCCGGTGATCGTATGAACTGGGTGCACGAGGCCCGTGCTGCGGCGGTACTGGGTATGGAGTCTCCTGCCTTGGCGATGGAGGCCGCAGTGGCCCGTATTGCGGTGGAGTGGGCGGCCCAAAGCAGCTATTCCAGCGACCTGCTGTTTGATGTGGGTGTGCAGGCGGGTGTCGACTGCCTGCTGGTGGTTCAGGGTTTGGCTTCCGACCCCATGCTGCCCGCACTGCAAGAGTTTTGGGGCGACCGCTTGGCCAGTCTGCCCTTGGCGGTGAACCCGACATCCGCAGCAGCCCCCGATGCCAGCACCATTGCATGGCATGCTTGTCGCGACGCCGAAGACGAGGCCCAACGCACGGCGGCCTGCGCCATTGCCCATATCGCCGCGGGGCGTTACCCGCTGGCGCTGGTGTCGTCCGACCGCGCGTTGACGCGCCGCGTGCGCTCCATGCTGGAAAGTGTGGATGTACAGATCCGCGACGAAAACGGCTGGAAGCTGTCCACCAGCCACGCGGGTGCACAGCTGATGGCTTTGCTCAAGGCGGCGGTGTGGAATGCCTCCAGCGACGCTGTGTTGGGCTGGCTCAAGGGCGCACCGGCGTTTGCACCGTGCGTGGCAGAGCTCGAAAGCGCCATCCGACGCGACCAGACCGGCGACTGGCGGAGTGTGGTCCACGGGGCCGCCGTACAAAAGTCACTATCCTGCCTGCAATGCCACGCCGCAGCAAACGCCCTGCGCGATGGCCTGCAAGGCAGCCGCACGCTGGCCGCATGGTTGCCTGCGTTGCGCGCCGCATTGCAGGGCAGTGGCCTGTGGGACTACCTGAATACGGACGAAGCGGGCACCAAGGTGCTGGCCGCGTTGCGCCTGGCCGGCCCTGCACTGCAAGCTTGGGAGGCCTTGTCGGAGCAGGCCTTATGGTCGTCGCGGCGCATGGATCTGGCAGAGTTCACCTACTGGGTCAACCAAGCGCTGGAAGGCGCCAGCTTCCAGCCACCGTATCCACAACACGAGCAACTGGTCATCCTCCCCATGAGCCAGATGCTGGGGCGGCCCTTCGCGGCCGTGGTGCTGGCCGGCTGTGACGAGGTGCGCCTGAACCCCTCACCCGAACCTCCCGGTGGCTGGACCGCTGCCCAGCGTGCCGCCGTGGGCTTGCCCTCGCGCGATGAGCTGCAGGCCGTGGCCCTGGCCGCCTGGCAACATGCGCTGCAAACCCCGTTTTGTGATGTGTTGTGGCGCTGCAGTGACGACACCGGCGAGACCCTGTTGCCCAGCGTGCTGGTGCAACAGGTGCAATTGGCGCAAGGCAACCCAAGCCTGGCCCCAGACCCCCGCCCAGGCCGGGAGCTTGTGCCCGCACCAGTTGCCCCACCGTTGCCCGTGGGGCAACGGGTGCCGGTTGCCTACCTATCAGCCAGTGCGTATGAGGATTTGCGTAACTGCCCCTACCGGTTTTTTGCGATGCGCCAACTGGGCTTGCAATCGGTGGACGAGTTGGATGCCACCGTCGACAAGCGGGATTTTGGCCTGTGGATACACGAAGTGCTGAAGCGCTTCCACGAAGCCCTAGCGCCGCGCAACCACCCCGACGCAGCGGTGAAACTGCAATTGCTGGACGAAGCTAGTGTGGCAACCACCGAGTCCATGGCCCTGGGTGAAGGCGAATTTTTACCCTTTGCCGCGGCCTGGCCCAATGTGCGTGATGGTTATCTGCGCTGGCTGGAGCGCCACGAAGCCAGCGGCGCCACGTTTAACAGCGCCGAAGTGGCGCAGACCCAGCGCATCGGCCCCGTCAAATTACTAGGGCGCATAGACCGCATTGACCATATGGCAGATGGGTCCGTGCTGGTGTTGGACTACAAAACCGAAGCCGGCGCCAAAACCGCAACCCGGGTCAAAGACCCGCTGGAAGACACCCAGCTCGCCTTTTATGCCGCCTTGCTGCCCAACGACACCCTGCAGGCCGCCTATGTGAATGTGGGTGAAAAAGACGGCACCAAATCCCATGCCCAGCCCGATGTGGTCGAGGCACGGGATGCCTTGATCGGCGGCATCCTGGTGGACATGGAGCGCATTGCGCAAGGCGCAAGCTTGCCCGCGCTGGGTGAGGGCGCGACCTGTGACTTTTGCCAGGCTCGTGGCCTGTGCCGTAAAGACTTCTGGAAACTCACATGACAGCCGCGCACCAAGATCCCGCGCAAACACCCCTGCCAGGAGCCTGGGCGGCTGAGCGTTTTGCGCAGGTTAAGGAGGAGCCCGCAGGCGAAAGCCGGAGGGCGG
>JAYSZJ010000139.1:0-10776 GCA_043738115.1 Rhodoferax sp.
CGCGCGCCATCAACGCCAGCGGCATCAACGCCCTGCCCAAGACCGTGTTCCCGGGCGGCGCGCTGATTGGTTGCAACGCAGGTTATTTGAACGTGGGCCGCATCAAGGGCAGCCACGCCGCCATCAAGACCGGCATGCAGGCCGCTGAGGCCGCGTACGACGCGATAGTGGCTTGCCGCCAGCACGACGAGCTGAGCGCCTACCCGGCAGCCTTTGAGAAGAGCTGGCTGCACACCGAGCTGAACAAGGACCGCAACTTCAAGAACTGGTTCAAGTACGGCCTGACAGTTGCCACCATCATGAACGGATTCGAGCAACTGATCCTGCGCGGCCACATCCCCTGGACACTGCGCCGAACCAAGCCCGACCATGCCTACCTGAAGCCCGCGGCCGAGTGCAAGCCTATCGTCTACCCCAAGCCCGATGGCAAGCTGACGTTTGACCGCCTCTCCAGCGTGTTCATCAGCAACACCAACCACGAAGAACAGCAGCCCGCGCATTTGACGCTGAAGGATGCATCCGTACCCGACAACATCAACCTGAACAAGTTTGCGGGCCCCGAGGCCCGCTACTGCCCAGCCGGTGTGTACGAGTTTGTGCCCGACACGGCCAAGGGTGGCGACGCGCAGCGCCTGCAGATCAACGCGCAGAACTGCGTGCACTGCAAAACCTGCGACATCAAGGACCCGACGCAAAACATCGTCTGGGTCACGCCCGAAGGCGGCGGCGGGCCCAACTACGCCGGCATGTAAAGCCGGCTGCAGCAGCTTGCAATCGGTGGGCAGGGTGGTATTCTGAAACCTCCATGCGCCACCTGTTGCTTCTGATTGCGGGCCTGTCCCTGGGGCTCACCGCCCGGGTGGATGCAGCCGAACGCATAGTCGCCTGCGGGGGTGACAACAACTGGCCCCCGATGTCGTACGCGACGCCAGACAACCCCCAGGTCAAAGGCTTCTCGGCAGATGTGCTGCGCGCCATCTTCCCCAGCAACAACGAGCTGCAAATCCAATTGCGCCCCTGGGTGCGCTGCCTGACCGAGGTGACGCGCAGCGATGGCGCAGACATCGTGATGTCTTTCCTGCGCAACCCGGAGCGCGACAAGCAGTTTCTGTTTTCCCGCCCCTACGCCAGCCTGACCCCGGTCTACATCTACCTCAGCAGCCGCTACACCAGGCCGCCCGTGCGCGCACTGGCCGATTTGGTACCGCTTAAGGTCTGCGCGGTGCGTGGGGCGTCCATCGCGTACACCAAGCTTCCGCCCGAGGCAATAGACGCCGGCTCCAACGGCTACACCAGCCTAATGGTCAAGCTGAACAAAGAATACTGTGATGTGGTTGTCGACATGCAGGAGGTCATACAGGGCCACCGCAAACTGGGCAGCATCCCGCTGGTGGCGGGCCTGCACACGGTGGCGCTGCTGCCGGAGACCGAGCCCCATCCCCTGCACTTCGGCGTCAGCCGCAGCAACCCGCAAGCCCTCAGCCTGGTCGAACGTCTGGACCGCGGCATCCAGAATCTGCAACGCTCGGGTGCGCTGGCAAAAATGCAGGCCAGCTACCAGCTCAGCCGGTAAGCGATCAAGTGCGCAGGGGCCAGCGCCCCAGTACGTCGTAAATGCCTTTGCCCACGTGGCTTTTGATCAGCATGAACTCCTGCGCCGTCCACACCACCGGTTCGATGGCGTGTTTGGTGATGGTGCCGCGGTCATAGGCCACCGTCATGTGCGGCGAGTAGCTTTTCTTCACCTTGAGCCCCTGGGCCCGCATCGCTGCACCCACGCTTTCGCGAAAGGCCACCAGTTGCGCGGTTCCCGCCGCGTCACCCGTCAGCACATAGGTTCCGCTGCTGGGGAAACGCATCGCATGGTCATAGGTCACATCAAATGTGGGGGCGGACACCGCATCCCCGGCGGCGAGGGCGAGTTTGAGCAGTTCTGGCGGAACCTCGTCCACGTTACCTAGGTCATGCAAGGTGACATGGAGGCGATGCGGCAACAAGGGCTTGCCCGTCAGACCGTGCGGCGGCCCGAACACCGCCACTTGCGCGGCAACGGCCTCTGCAAACTCCAAGGGCAGAAAAATCGAGAAGTAGATGTTGAACGGTAGTTTTTTCTTCTTGGCGGGCGGTGTGGCCATGAGGGGTCCTCCTGTTCGCCGAGGGTCGGCGTGCCAGCCGGATTATTCTCCTCCACCAAGGCGTTTAGATAAAATCAGGCCATAGCCCCCGTCGTCACTATGGGTATAGCTATAAATTAGATAGCAAATATAGTCACAACTGCTGCCGCTATGCACGAACCGCCCGCAAACCATGCGAGATGCGCATGGGGAATACGGCCCATTAAGCTGGCAAACCTAGGGAAAACCCTTAATCTACCGGTATCGCAACTCTCCACCCTGACCGGTGGCTCCTTCCATGTTTACCTTGTTTGCCCAGATTGCCCGTTTGTTGACCGCTACCACTGCGGCGCGTGATGCAGCCAGCCCCGCCCGCCAGCTGATGGACAGCGCCGATGCCTGCGCCGGCAACAGCCCCCACCACGCCCAGGAACTGCGCGAAGCCGCCTACGCCTACCTGAGCGTCGTCCGCTAAACCAAAAACCCAACGAAAAGCGCACACCGAGCCGCGGCACAATCGCCGCATGGTTTCCCCGCCCTCCGGCCCATCCGACCCCTCGCCTTCTGGCGACTCGCGCGCGCGCAACATCGCCGCCTGGGTCTATGCCTTGCGGCGCAAGGCCAGTGCTGCCACGCTGAAGAACCTGCCCATACTCAGCGACGCCGACGCCGCACAGGTGATGGCGCTGATGCGCCAGGGTGACACGCCAGACACAACTCCAACTGACACCCCAACGCCCCCGGCCCCAGACAGGGTCGACGATGGCGTTGTCACGGGCCGCTTCCGCCCCCGCCTCACCTTGCAAACCCTGGGCCGCGGCGACGGATTGCTAGGCCTCAAACCCCAAGGCAAACTCGGCCCCCGCGGCGACAGTGTGACGCTGGCGCAGTTTGACTGGACCTACACCACCGACAGCGGCGACCGCTGGGAAACGCCCGCCCCCACCTCTATCCTCAACAGCCGCCCACCGGCCGTGCAAGAGCTGTTCGACACCGGCGGCCCGGTGGTGCGCGTGCAGCGCGACCTGTCTGCCGAGGCCGATGCCATGGACCGCGTATGGGACATGGGTTTTGTGCCGCTGGCTGCAGGCTCATTCCAATGGCGCAGCCGGGAGCACATACCGGCGCTGGGCCCCGTGTGGACGCTGCCACAAGAGGAATTCTTTGGCGACTTCTGGGCCGACCAGGTGCCGGCACTGCAGGCCCAGGGCTGGGCTGTGGTTGTCAAACCCGGCTTCGCCCACGAAAGCGTGCCTGTGCAGCGCTGGAAGCTGGTCGTCAGCCCAGACACCGGCGAGATCCTGTCCAAAGAACTGGCCGAGCCCCTGGTCAAACCGGGGCGCGGCGTGCAGAAGCTGCAACTGCCCGCCCGCGAAGGCGCCTGGCTGCTGAGCCTGGGCATTGAGATCGACGGCCAGACGCTGGACCTGGCGCCCATGCTGGCCGACCTGTTGCGCCGCGACGCCCGCTGGCTGAACGCCGCCATGATCGCCACCATCGACGACCTGGCCATCGTCTCCCTGCGCGCGCCGGGTGGCAAACGCATAGACGCACCGGCCGCACCGATCAAAGCCATCGTCGGCGCCATGGTGGACCTGCTGACCGACCCCCTCCGCAACCAGGACCAGCGCCTGCTGAAGCTGGGCGCGTGGGAAGCACGGCGCCTGGACGCCCTGCGCGCCAGCCTGTTGGACGCGCACCGCGTGGGCGCACACAACGCCTGGCAGCTGGAAGGTGATGTGGGCCTGGCCAGCCTGGCCAAACGCCTCAAAGCATTGGGCACGCCACAACCGGTAGCCGCGCCCGACGGCCTGCTGATACAGCTGCGCCCCTACCAACTCGAAGGCCTGGCCTGGCTGCAGTACCTCCGTGCCCACAGCCTGGGCGGCATCCTGGCCGACGACATGGGCCTGGGCAAAACCGCGCAGGCACTGGCCCATGTGCTGGTCGAAAAACACGCCGGGCGGCTGGACCTGCCGGTGCTGGTGGTGCTGCCCACCTCGCTGATCTTCAATTGGCAAGCTGAAGCATCACGCATGGCGCCAGAGCTGCGCCTGCTCACGCTGCAAGGGCCGGACCGCGCCGACCTGTTTGCGCAAATGCCCCGCCACGACCTGGTGCTGACCACCTACCCCCTGCTGTGGCGTGACATGGATGCACTGGCTGCGCAGCAATTTCACCTCGTCATCCTGGACGAGGCCCAGATGGTCAAGAACGCCGGCAGCCGCAGCGCCCGCGCCCTGCGCCGCATACAAACCCGCCACAGCCTGTGCCTCACCGGCACACCGATGGAAAACCACCTGGGTGAACTGTGGGCACAGTTCGATTGGCTGATGCCCGGTTTTCTGGGCGATGCGCGCCACTTTGCCGCGCGCTGGCGCAAGCCGATTGAAGAAAACGGCGAAACCCTGCGCGCTGCGCTGCTGGCCCAGCGCGTGCGCCCCTTCATCCTGCGCCGGCGTAAGCAGGACGTGGCGAGTGAGCTGCCGCCGCGCACTGAGGTCATCAAACGCGTGCAGCTGCAAGGCCAGCAACGTGAGCTGTACGAAAGTGTGCGCGTGGCGGCCGATGTGCAGGTGCGCCGCGTGTTGGAACGCCAGAGCTTCAACGGGGCGCAGATCAGCATCCTGGATGCACTATTGAAGCTGCGACAAGTTTGCTGCGATCCCTATTTGGTGAAAGGCGGCAAGCCGGTGGATGGCATGGAACGCGCCAAGCTGGAGCTGCTGGCCGACATGTTGCCCGCGCTGGTAGAAGAAGGCCGGCGCGTGCTGGTGTTCTCGCAGTTCACCGAGCTGCTGGACCTGATCGCCGATCAACTGCGCACGCTGGCCCTGCCCTTCCTGAGCCTCACCGGCAAAACCGCGCCCAAGGACCGCGCCAGCGTGGTTCAGCGCTTCCAGGCACAGGAAGTGCCGATTTTTCTGCTCAGCCTGAAGGCCGGCGGCATAGGCCTGAACCTGACCGCTGCAGACACCGTGATTCACATGGACCCGTGGTGGAACCCGGCGGTGGAAGAACAGGCGACAGCCCGCGCCCACCGCATAGGCCAGGACCAGCCGGTGTTTGTCTACAAGCTGGTCGTGGAAGGCAGTATCGAAGAACGCATGCTGGAGCTGCAGGCGCGCAAACTGGCGCTGACGGACAGCGTGCTGGGGCACGACGCTGCAGGGGCTTTAAAGTTTGATGAAGTTGATTTGCAAGCTCTGCTGGCGCCACTGGGCGCTTTGACAGCAGGCGCACAAACGCAGGAGGACGCAGCACGGCGCTGGGGCAATAGCGGAAGGCGGGTACAAGGCGTTTCAGCGCGACCCATGTGATCATGGGGAAAATCACAGGGTCTGCGCAGCGCTGGCGAGACACACTTCTACTTCTCGATGATTTGACCTATACGAACGAGGTTTCCATCAGGGTCGATGACGGCAAACTCCCGAAGGCCCCACGGTTTGTCTTCCAGTGCGATCATGCGCGGGATGCCCTTGCTGGGCAGATGGCTGGGTAAACACGAGCGATAGAAGCTTTCGACGTCTAAGACCCGGATGTAGCACCCAGCGGATGACTCTGCGGGCACAAGCTCACGGTGGGTGAAAAAGTGCAGCTCGACAACGCCTCGTCTCAGAATGGCATATCCGCTGTCAAACTCGTGGGCGCCACCCTCGAAACCGAGGCGCTTGTAGAACGCGACCGTGTCGTTCACCGAGCGGCTTGGCAGTATTGGGATAGCGAGATCGTAGGTTTGGATGGGCATTGGGTATTGGGCTTTGCGCTGCTTGGCGAATGTGTAAAGGGATAATTCGACGAGGAATATAGCCCGCCGAGACACGCGGCCCGCGGGGCACGCACCCGCCAGACGCGCGCCAGGGCGAGTCTTCATATGAAAAACCAGGCTGTAGCCCCCGAGAAATATACCCACTACGCTATCAAATGCATAGCTACGAACCACAACCAGCGTGACCTCCACGACCAGCAGGCGCACTTCACCACTGCGCCGCCACCCTCACACCAATCGGAACCCTGCTTTAACCAATGGCAAGTCGCGTATACGTTTGCCCGTGGCTGCGAACAGCGCATTGGCCAGCGCCGGGGCCAACGGTCCTACCGCCTCTTCGCCGACCCCGCCGGGCGCGTCGCCCCCTTGCAGGATGACCACATCGACTGGCGGCATCTGGTCCATGCTGACCAGTGGATAGTCATGGAAGTTGGTCTGCTCGACAGCGCCATTCTTCAGTGTGATCTCGCCCAGGAAGGCGGCCGACAGCGCGAAGACGATGGAGCCTTCGACCTGGGCCCGTACGTTGCGCGGATTCACCGCAACGCCGCAGTCGATGGCACAGGTGATCGCATGGATCTTCACGGCGCCATCAGCCGTGACCGACAACTCCACCACCTCGGCCACGTGGCTGCCGTTGGCGTGCACAAAGGCCAGGCCCCGATGCCGGCCCGCCGGTGCCGGCTTGAGCCAACCAGAGCGTTCGACCACGGCCTGCAGCGTGCGCCATTCGCGACCGTCCGGCGCCAGCAAACGTTGCCGGTATTCCAGCGGGCCAAGCTTGGCCTGCAACGCCAACTCGTCAATGAAACTCTCATACGCAAATGCGTTTTGCGACGCCGCCACCGAGCGCCAGTAGCCCACCGGCACGCCAGCATCGATAGTAGAGACCCGGTACATCAGCGCGCCAAGTTTGTAGTGCCGCGGCGGCTCGCCGATGCCGCTTGGGTCGACCGGCTTGGCCGTGTCTTTGAACGCGCCGAACTGGGAGTGCTGCAGCAGCGACTCGCAGGCCGTGTCGAAACACCAGGCGAGGGGCATGCCTTGCGTATCCAGGTCAGCCGTTAGCTTGATCGCCGCCGCCGGGCGGTAGTAGTCGTGGCGCATGTCCTCTTCGCGGCTCCAGATCAGCTTGACCACTGCGCCCACGTCGCGCGCAATCAAGGCGGCCTGCAACGCGAAGTCGTATTCCATGCGCCGCCCGAACCCACCGCCGGACATCATCGTGTGAATCGTCACCGCCTCGGGCGCGAACCCAAGGGCCTTGGCGACAGCTTCGCGCGTGGCCGTCTGGGTTTGCGTCGGCAGCCACAGCTCGGCCGATTGGGCATCCACCCGCGCGGTCGCGTTCATCGGCTCCATCGTGGCGTGGTGTAGAAAGGGCACGCTGTAGATCTTCGCAACGCTGCGCACGGCACCCGCCTTGGCCTGGGTGTGCTCGGCCAGCGATTGCTCGGCGCTGGATTTGCGCGGCGGGTACACCGTGCCACCTTGGGTAACAGCCTCGCGCAAGCTGGCTTCGTAGTCGGGCGAGCTGTGTCGGCTGGCGTCCGTGTTGTCCCACACCGGTTGCAGCGCGGCCAACCCCTTCTTGGCCTGCCAATAGCCGTCGGCGACCACCGCGACCGCATTGGGAAGCAGCACCACCTTTCGAACGCCGCGTACCGCCAGGGCCGGCTTGGGATCGACGTGTGCCAGCTTGGCACCGAAGCGCGGGGCCTGCATCACGGTGGCCACCAGCAAACCCTTTTGTTGCACATCAACGCCAAACCCGGCTCGGCCAAACACTTTGTCCGGCAGATCCAGCCGCGGAACGTCCTTGCCGATGAAGCGCCAGGCGGCCTTGTCTTTTAGAGCCGGCTTTTCTGGAACCGGCTGCTGCGACGCGCTGGCGGCCAGCGCGCCATAACCCAAGCGCCGCTTGCTGGCGCGGTGCACCACGCCAGCGGATTCGGTCTGGCATTGCTCGGGCGGCACCTGCCACCGGGATGCTGCAGCCCCTACCAGCATGGCGCGGGCCTGGGCGCCGGCCTTGCGCAAGGGTCCGAACTGTTGCGACACGCCGCCACTGCCGTAGGTGGCGTACTCGCCCCAACCCGGGTTGATGAAGCCCTTCTCAATCGGCGCCATTTCGATGCGCACCACGCTCCAGTCCAGATCCAGCTCGTCGGCCAGAATTTGCGCAATCGCCGTGCCAGTGCCCTGGCCGATTTCGCTGGTGTTGGACAGCACGGTCACGCTGCCATCCGGCGCGATGCGCACCCAGCCGGCAAGGGCAATTGCGCCCGGGTTGGCAACTGCCTGCGCCAGGATCGGGGCCCCGATCGCGATCAGCAGGCCGCCGGCAGCGCCGCCTTGGAGAAAGCCGCGCCGGCTGGTGGTAAACATATCAGTGCCCATCATGCAGCTCCCACGGGCAGGCCGGCCGCGCGCTTGATCGCGCGGCGCACCCGGTTGTAGGTGCCGCAGCGGCACAAATTGGTCATCGCGGCATTGATGTCCGCGTCGCTGGGCTTGGGCTTGGCCGCAAGCAGTGCGCTGGCCGCCATCAACATGCCGGATTGGCAGTAGCCGCACTGTGGCACCTGCTCGGCGATCCAGGCTTCCTGCAACGCACGCATGGCCTTGGAAGGCAGCGCATCGATGGTCGCCACCTTGTGTTGGCGCACCGCGTCGATCGGCATCGAACAACTGCGCACCGGCTGACCGTCCAGATGCACCGTGCAGGCGCCACACTGGCCCACGCCGCAGCCGAACTTGGTGCCCGTCAAGCCCAGGTTGTCACGCAGCACCCACAGCAGCGGTGTATCGGCATCGACATCAACCTGCCGTCGAATGTTGTTGACATGGATGGTGTATTGCATGGCCAGATCGCTTGGAAAAAATCTAAAAACCAATGATCGGCAAGCGCTAGTTTTGACACAAGCAGTGGTGGGATGAATGGCGGTTTCGGGGGTGCGAGCGGCGGCTGGGGCGAGATTGGCACGTTTGTGAACAAGGAGAGCCAGCCAGTTCTGGCTGGAGTTGCTGGGGCGAGGGCGCGGTTTAACAAAGGAAAGGGCGCTGTCCAAAGCCTAGAATCGTCGAGCGGCCACTGCGGCGTTTGTCGGATTTTTTGACATTCGATGGAAGTTCTTTGAATCTTCGAAAAACAAAGCTACAAGCCATCCTTCGAAGATTTTGATCCCAACTTATGGAACAACGGCTAACTTCTAGAGCAGGTTTGCTCCCGGCACTACCGTAACCCTCATGGAGACATGCCAATGTCGCATCGTTTATTTTTAGCTATTACGTCCGCACTACTAACTGTGCAAGCTTTCGCAGGTGACGTCCGTATATCGTTGCCTGGCGGCGGCGCACTTGTTCTTCATGCTCCTTCTGGTTGGCGACAAGCAAGAGAAGCCGGGTCGATCCCTACGGTTTCGCTCACGCCTGAAGGCAGTAACGCATTTCAGGTCATGGTTTCGCCGCTCGTCAAGGCCGATGGAACAATGCCACCAGCGGACCCAGAATCGTTGCGCAGGCTCGTCAGCACGGGCGCGCAAGGTGCTCTGTCCCAGTCCGTGGAGAAGTCTCTCCCTGTGCAGGAACTTCGCGGTACGAATGTCTCGGGCAGCTTTTTTTCAGCCACAGACCGCGCACCGAAGCCCAATGAATTCAAGTACCTGACGCAAGGCGCGCTTGCTGTAGAGGGCCTGCCCGTCACCTTCACCATTCTGAGTAACGGTGACCCACAGGCTGCCCTTGAACCAGCACTCCGCATGCTCAAGGCAGCGCGCAGAGAAAGACCGTGAGATTTAACATGGCAATCGACTCTGACCCACAACAGCAGAAGGCGGCTTCGCCGCAAATGGACGCTGCTCTCGTTGTCGCCGAAATCGCAGAACTCCATGCGTTCCTGGAACAGTGGTTCAACGGCGGGCTGCCGAAAACGGTGGCATCGTTCTCCAGGCTTTCGAACGCTTGGCCAACAAGCTTCACGCTCGTCGACCCACTCAGCGTGCGACACCCTGCTAAGTCGCTGCTGGCACAGACCTATGACCAACACGGCCAGTTTCCCAGGTTGTCGATCCAGATCAAGAACGCCCAAGTCAGCTGTGCATCGCACGGCGTCGGTGTGGTCACGTACGAAGAGTGGCATATTGACCCAAGTGAAGTTGAGGGTCGTCTGTGCAGTGCCACTCTCGTTCCGGCCCCATCTAGTTCCGCCGCTACGTTGTTGTGGGTACATATTCACGAGTCAAAGCTCCATCATCATGCCGCTGCTCTTTAACAAAGTCGGCCGACGCGGAGCACAACAGCAGCCATGGGACTCTTAACCTTCAGCATCAACATCACCCTTGACGGTTGTATCGACCACCGGGAGGGCATCGCGGACGAAGAGACGCACGCTTTCTTCACCCACCTTATGGACGGCTGTGGGGCGTTGTTGTGGGGCCGCTTGACGTACGAGATGATGGAGAGCTACTGGCCTGCAGTCGCGCGCGGCGACCAGGAGGCGCCTGCTGCGGTGCGCGACTGGGCGGTCAAGCTGGAGGCCAAGCCAAAGTACGTGGTGTCGTCGACGAGAAAAGACTTCCCGTGGACCAACAGCCACCACATCGCCGGCGACCTGCGTGCGGGCGTGCAGAAGCTGAAGGACGCAACCCCGGCCGGCGTGCTCCTCGGTAGCGGCAAACTTGCGACCGAGTTGGATCGGCTGGATCTGATCGACGAGTACCAGTTCCTCATCCATCCCAGGATCGCCGGCCATGGGCCGACCCTGTACCAGGGCGGGCTGCCCAGCACGCGACGGCTTGAGTTGGTCTCAGCGAAGCCGCTGCGCAGTGGCGCGGTCGCCATGCACTACCGACGCACGCGCAGCTGAGAACCGTTTGCCTTAAAACCTGCATC
>JAYSZJ010000140.1:0-10758 GCA_043738115.1 Rhodoferax sp.
GGCTGTTGTTGCCGGTCAGCTGGAACGCATGGGTGGCCGTGGCTTCGAAATTCTTGGCATCACGGCGTTTGGCGAAGATCTCCAGCAGCTTGGTGTGAATGGCAAGGCGGCCGGGGTTGGTCCGCACAGCTTCACGCAGGATTTCTTCCGCTTGCAGGTCGCGGCCATAGGCCAGGTACACATCGGCTTCTGCCACGGGATCGACGTCGTCTGCCGCATCCAGCTGGCTGGCGGAATAGACCATGGACGAACCAGTGACCGAGTTTTCGTTGTTGGTATCGACCCTTTGGCCGCCGCTGGCACCAAAGAACGAGTCCGGTTGTAGACGGCTTTCCAGGAAAGAGCTGTCCATGTGGGACTGGCTGTTTTTACGCTGGCGTGTACGCCAGAACGCGAAACCACCCAGCAACACAATAAACGCACCCGCGGCGTAGGGCAGCCAGGGGTTGCCCAAGAGTTCATCCACGAAGCTGGGTTCTTCCACCGGCTGGGGAACGGGCACAACTGGTTTGGGCGCGACTGGTGCAGAGGCGGCCGGTACAGCAGAAGCCGGTGCGGACGGAGCCGCAAAAGGCGCAGATGCTGCAGCGGAAGCCGCTGCCAACGCCGGCACCGATGCGGGTGAGGAAGCAACGGGAACTGGTGAAGGCGCAACCGGTATCGAAGGCGGAGCAGCCGGGACAGGGGGTGGTGCGGCTACAGCAATAGCGGGAACGGAGGGTGCAGCGGCCGGCTTGGGTTGTGATGCCACGGAGGCAGCGCCGGGAGCCGGGGCGCTGGCGCCACCCAGTTTCTTCAGATCGCTGATGTTCTTGGACAGCTCGGTCGCGCGGGCAGCGGCATCTTTTTCTGCGCGCTCTTTGGCGATTTTCGCGTCGTCGGTCTTGGTTTGAACCGATCCCTTGGACAGGGTCAGCTTATCGGGAGTGACCGCGGCGGTCTTCTTGTCTTCAACCTTGGTATCGATGGCGCCGCTGGTCGTGCGTGTGGGTGCTGCCACGGCTGCCGCAGGTGCGTTGGTTGCCAGGCTGCGCCGGAATTCGTTGAAATCCTTGCTTTGTGCAATGACAGTTTGTGTAGCTTCAGCTGCCGACAGTGCCAGGGCTTGCTCGGCACTGGGCAGTTCCATGACGGCGCCGGCGCGGATGCGGTTGATGTTGCTGCGAACGAATGCGTCGGGGTTGGCGCGCAACAATGCCACCAGCATCTGGTCTAGAGACACCCCGGCAGGTTTTGCATTGGCGGCGATTTTGCCGGCGGTATCACCGGTCTTGACGACCACGCGGCGTGCGTCGTCCGAAGATGGCGCAGCGGGGGCTGGCCTGGGCGTGGCACTGGGCGCAGTTGGGCGCAGGGGTGACGTGCTGCGCGACGGCTCGGCCGCTGGCGGTGACTGCCGCACGGTATTGGGGCTGGTCGACGAAGAAATCTGTGGCAATGTTGTGGTGGTCTGTGCCGGGCGGCGCGTCACCGGGGGATCAAACAGCATGGTGTAGTCGCGCAGGATGCGACCGGATGACCAACTGGCCTCGATGATCATGTCCACAAAAGGGTCATTGATGGGGCGATCGCTGCTCAGACGAATATAGGCCCGGCCATCTGCACGGCGTTGCAGGCTAGCCTGCAAGCTGGTCATGGCTGCGTTGTATTCCAAGCCTGCCGCTGCAAAAGCTGCGGGGGAGGCCACACTGGCCTTCAGGGAGGATGCTTCCTCAGCATTGATATCCGGTACTTCGATTTCAGCCCGCAAGGGTTCGCCCAAAGCTGACTGGACCGTAATACGCCCAAGCGATAGCGCCCAAGCCCCAGGGGTGGAAAGGCCGAGTAGCGCAATGGCCGCAGCCGCTACAGCGGTTTTTTGCCAACGATGTGACTTTGCTATCAATTTATATGCCTCCGGTGCAGCTCACGCGAGCAGCAATTTGTATGCTTCTTTGCGGCCCAAAAGCCAGACTCTCAAAACGTAAAAAGTACCATAACATCAATGTCTTAGGCTGACAAGCTAAGAAAGCGCTTAACTTTGTTAGCGGTGCCAGCCGACCCTGATCCTGGTACTTTTATGTTGCCTTGCGACAACGACTCGGGAGTGTAATCTGTGCCGATACCCCCGAGTTGAATTTAATTAAGCAGACAGCAAAATCCGTAGCATTCGGCGCAATGGCTCCGCGGCTCCCCAGAGCAATTGATCGCCAATGGTGAAGGCGCCAACGTATTGCGGACCCATGGCCAGTTTGCGTACGCGGCCCACCGGAATGGTCATGGTGCCGGTCACGGCCACTGGAGTCAGGTCCTGGATCGTGGCCTCACGGGTGTTGGGGACGACCTTGACCCACTCGTTGTCGGCCGCCATCATCGCTTCGAGGTCGGCCACGGGCACATCCTTGTTCAGCTTGAAGGTCAGGGCTTGGCTGTGGCAGCGCATGGCTCCAACACGCACGCAGAAGCCGTCCACAGGAATGGCTGGGGTGCTGAAGCCTTCACCCATGCCCATGATCTTGTTGGTTTCGGCCATACCCTTCCATTCTTCCTTGGATTGGCCGTTGCCCAGGTCCTTGTCGATCCAGGGGATCAGCGAACCACCCAGTGGCACACCAAAGTTGGCCGTCTCTGCGGAAGTTAGTGCTCGCTGCTTAGCGATGATCTTGCGGTCGATTTCCAGGATGGCGCTCTTGGGGTCGTCCAACAACGACTTAACCTCGGCGTTGAGTGTGCCGTATTGGGTCAGCAGTTCGCGCATGTGCTGCGCGCCGCCACCAGATGCCGCTTGGTAGGTCTGGGTGCTCATCCATTCCACCAGACCGGCCTTGTACAACGCGCCCACGCCCATCAGCATGCAGCTTACCGTGCAGTTGCCGCCAATCCAGTTCTTGCCACCGTTGGCTAAGGCCTTCTGGATGACGGGCATATTGACCGGGTCCAGGATGATGACGGCGTCTGTGTCCATACGCAGTGTGGAGGCCGCGTCGATCCAGTGACCATTCCAGCCAGCGGTGCGCAATTTTGGGAACACTTCGGTGGTGTAGTCACCACCTTGGGCGCTGATGATGATGTCGCAGCGCTTCAGGGCATCAATGTTGAAGGCATCCTGCAACGTGGTTTCGTTCTTGGCCTGGGCCGGGGCTTTGCCGCCGGCATTGGACGTGGAGAAGAACAGGGGTTCAATCAAGTCGAAGTCACCCTCAAGTTGCATACGGTCCATCAGAACCGAACCCACCATGCCACGCCAACCGACCAGACCTACCAGAGGCTCTGAGCGCCCACCTACGAGATTAAGTACTTTCATGACATTGCCCTTTCAGAAAAAATTCAACACACAGAATTTGGTCTGCCCGGCTCGTCTGGCCGGGTAGGGGCGCGACGAACCAGGCTACTTAGCCTTTAATGGTTGCCGTCTTGGTGGTCGCAGGCAGAGCCGACGACACACCGGCCCACGCGCCTGTACCGCCGCAGAAGGGCAGTACCAGGGAAACGGGGCGAGTGATTTGCATGGGCCGATTGTAAGCGAGATATTTTGGCCCACACGCTGGTCGCTTCGCGTACTGCGCTTCCCCCCAAAGGGGGCGCAGTTCCCTGGCGGGGCTGACCGCCAAGCGGTTCAGAACACCTTGGGGCGGCCCGGCGGCGGATTTGTTGCCCCTACGCTCCACCACTGCGCGGGTCGCTGCCCCACGAGGGGGCTAAATTCGCTTGGGGCGGCCCGGCGTGGATTACAGCGCCTTGACGACCGCGTCGCCCATCTCCCGCGTGCTGACCCGGGTCGTGCCTTCGCTGTAGATATCGGTGGTGCGCAGGCCTTGCGCCAGCACCTTTTGCACCGCCGCTTCGATGCGCAGCGCGGAGGCTTCTTGGTTCAGGCTGAAGCGCAGCATCATCGCGGCGCTCAGGATAGTCGCTAGCGGGTTGGCGATGCCTTTACCAGCGATATCGGGTGCGCTGCCGTGGCTGGGTTCGTACAGGCCCTGGTTGCTGGAATTCAGCGACGCGGAGGGCAACATGCCAATTGACCCGGTCAACATGGAGGCTTCGTCTGACAGGATGTCGCCAAACATATTGCCAGTCACGACCACGTCAAAACGCTTGGGCGCCTTGACCAGTTGCATGGCAGCGTTGTCCACGTACATGTGGTCCAGCGCAATGTCGGGGTATTGCAGGCCCACTTCAGTGACCACGTCTTTCCAGAACTGGAAGGTTTCCAGCACATTGGCTTTGTCCACGCTGGTCACGCGACCTTCACTGCCCGATCCCTTGCGTTTGCGTGCGGCCTGGAAAGCGACGTGGGCGATGCGCTCGATTTCGGGCCGCGAATAGCGCATCGTGTCGAAGGCTTCCTCGGCACCAGGGAAGTGGCCATCGGTGGCAATGCGGCGTCCGCGCGGTTGGCCGAAATAGATGTCGCCTGTCAGTTCCCGGATGATCAGGATGTCCAGACCGGAGATCAGCTCAGGCTTGAGGCTGGAGGCGTCCACCAACTGCTCGTAACAAATGGCGGGGCGGAAGTTCGCGAACAGGCCCAGGTTCTTGCGCAAGCCCAGGATGGCTTGTTCGGGGCGGAGTGGGCGGTCCAGCTTGTCGTATTTCCAGTCGCCCACAGCGCCGAAGAGCACGGCATCTGCCTCTTTGGCGAGTTTCAGCGTGGATTCCGGCAGCGGATGGCCGTGGGCCTCGTAGGCGGCTCCGCCGACCAGGGCGCTTTCCATTTCCAGTTTCAGGTCCAGCACGTTCAGGACCTTGACGGCCTCTGCGACGATTTCGGTACCAATGCCGTCACCTGGCAAGACTGCGATTTTCATAATCGGACTCTCAATTTTTAAGTGTCGGGGACAGCAGCTCCCTGGGTGCTGTGCTGTCCCGGAATATTGTGATGGCGCTATGTATTTAATAGCGTATTACGAAACCATTGTGCGGGCTAACCACGGTTTTTGCGTAAGCCGTTCTGCTTCAAAGGCCTTGATCTTGTCGGCATGGCGCAGTGTCAAGCCAATGTCGTCAAAGCCGTTGAGCAGACAGTATTTGCGGAAAGCCTGCACGTCAAACGGAATCTCTTCGCCCTGGGGCTTGACGATGACCTGGCGCTCCAGATCGATGGTGAGCTGGTAGCCGGGGAAGGCCAGTGCCTCATTGAACAACTGGTCGACCAAGGCTTCACTGATCACGATAGGCAGCAGGCCGTTCTTGAAACTGTTGTTGAAGAAGATGTCGGCATAACTGGGTGCGATGATGGCGCGAAAGCCGTATTGGTCCAGCGCCCAGGGCGCATGTTCGCGCGACGAGCCGCAGCCAAAGTTCTTGCGCGCCAGCAGGATCGACGCACCCTTGTAGCGCGGCTGGTTCAACACGAAGTCGGGGTTGGGTTTGCGGCTGGTCGGGTCCTGGCCGGGAAAACCTGCGTCCAGGTAGCGCCATTCGTCAAACAGGTTTTCGCCAAAACCGGTCTTGCGGATGGACTTCAAAAATTGCTTGGGAATGATGGCGTCCGTGTCCACGTTCTCGCGGTCCATCGGAGTGACCAAACCTTGGTGGATGGTGAATTTGTTCATGTGGTTTCTTCCTGTCAGGCAAGGGTTCAGCTGAAATTGCGGATGTCGACAAAGTGGCCGTGGATGGCGGCGGCGGCGGCCATGGCCGGGCTGACCAGGTGGGTGCGACCACCGGCGCCCTGGCGGCCTTCGAAATTGCGGTTGCTGGTGGAGGCGCAGCGTTCACCGGGTTCCAGACGGTCCGCATTCATGGCCAGGCACATGGAGCAACCGGGCTCGCGCCACTCGAACCCTGCGGCCTTGAAGATCTCGTGCAGGCCTTCTCGTTCCGCTTGGTCCTTGACCAGGCCGGAGCCCGGCACGACCATGGCCAGTTTGATGTTCTTGGCAACCTTTTGCCCCAGCTTCTTCACCACGGCTGCGGCCTCACGCATGTCTTCGATGCGACTATTGGTGCAAGAGCCGATGAACACCTTGTCGACAAACAAATCGTCCAGCGCCTTGCCGGGCTCCAGGCCCATGTAGGTCAATGCACGTTCGATGGCGCCGCGTTTGTTGGCGTCCTTCTCCTTGTCCGGATCCGGCACGCGGGCGTCGATCCCCAGAACCATCTCAGGCGAGGTGCCCCAGGTCACCTGCGGCACGATTTGGGTGGCATCCAGTTCGACGACGGTGTCGAAATGTGCACCCGCGTCAGTGTGCAGTGTCTTCCAGAACACCACGGCCTGGTCCCATTCCACGGCAGCGGCTTCAGGGCTTGTCGCATTGGCACCGGGGGCCAGAGGGCGGCCCTTGACGTAGTCAATGGTTTTCTCGTCCACCGCAACCAGGCCCGCACGTGCGCCGGCTTCAATGGCCATATTGCAGACCGTCATGCGGCCTTCCATGGAGAGGGCACGGATGGCGGAGCCGCCAAACTCGATGGTGTAACCGGTGCCGCCCGCGGTGCCGATCTTGCCAATGATGGCCAGCACAATGTCCTTGGCCGTGATGCCATGGGAGACCGTGCCGTCGACCTTGACCAGCATGTTCTTGGCTTTTTTGGCCAACAAGGTTTGCGTGGCCATAACGTGTTCGACTTCGCTGGTACCGATACCGTGGGCAAGTGCTCCAAATGCACCATGGGTGGACGTGTGGGAGTCGCCGCAGACCACAGTCATGCCGGGTAATGTCGCGCCGTTCTCGGGTCCGATGACGTGCACGATGCCCTGGCGTTTGGACAGGAAGGGGAAGTAAGCCGCAGAGCCGAACTCGCTGATATTGGAGTCCAGCGTCATGACCTGCTCTTTGCTGGTCGGGTCGGTGATGCCGTCATAGCCGCGTTCCCAGCCAGTGGTGGGGGTGTTGTGGTCGGCAGTGGCCACAATGGAGCTGACGCGCCAGACCTTGCGGCCCGCCACACGCAGACCTTCAAACGCCTGGGGGCTGGTCACTTCATGGACCAGATGGCGATCGATGTAGAGGATGGCGGTGCCATCGTCTTCGGTGTGGACGACATGGTCGTCCCAGAGTTTGTCGTAGAGCGTGCGTGCCATGGTCAAGTCTTCCTTGTGAAAATCAATTTTAGGCCGTGGCCCCGGGCTTCGGGGTCATCGTGTGGTTGGCGGCGGTGAGGTGGTCCACCAGCAGACGCGCCGTGCGCGGCAGCGTGGAAAAGTCGCGGGCCACCAGCTCAATGCGGCGCGTGGTCCAGGCATCGCTCAAGGCCACGGCCGTGAGCCCGCCGGCGCTGTGCATCAGCGTAAACGCGCGCAAGGGCATGACACCAATGCCCAGCCCGTTGAGGATCATGCGGCCCATGGCGTCCAGACCGCTGACCTGTATGCGCAGCTTGATGCTCTGTCCTAGCGCGGCAGCGGCCTGGCGCATGGCCACATAGATGGAGCTGTTGGAGTGCAAACCCACATGGTCAAAGGCCAGGGTTTCTTCAAAGGCTACGCGCGACTTGGCGGCCAGCGCATGGCCCGTTGGCACGATGAGTACCAACTGGTCTTGCCGGTAGGGCAAGGTTTGCAGTTCGCCCACGCCATCGGCCGTGTTGCAGACGCCGAGGTCGGCCGCACCTTCCTGCACCGCGCGTAGCACTTCGCTGCTGAGGTGTTCCTCCAGGTCAATCTTGACACCCTGGTGCGCCCGCATGAAAGCGCCCAGGTCTTCGGGCAAAAACTGCACCGTGGCCGAGATGCTGGCATGTATGCGCACCTGGCCGCGCGCGCCATCGGCGTATTCGCTGAATTCAGACTGCATACGCTCCAGGCTGAACAGGACAGCACGCGCATGCTGCAGCAGGTTTTGTCCCGCTGGCGTGAGGTGCACGCCGCGCGAGTGGCGGTGCAAGAGCGCCGTGCCCAGCGTGGCCTCCAGATCACTGAGCCGCTTGCTCAGGGCTGAAGGCGCAATGAACTCCCGCTGCGCCGCTTTGCCAATGCTGCCCAACTCGCAGACAGCGGCAAAAAGCTGAAGCGAGGTCAGGTCGATGCGGCGGGCAAAACTGCGGTCTGGGGCGGTCATGTGTGGGTAAAGACATCGCTAATAGCGATGAGATGACCTATTCTCCTACAGTAATAGACTGTTTGGTATCGCGTTTTGCGATGGTAGACGTGCCAAATCGCCGATCGCCGGGCGTATGCACAACACTGTGTGCGAAGGTGCCGATTTCGGCGGGTCTGTATGGAAGCGGTTGGGGGAGGCTCAATATGCCTATATTGGGTTTTTAAGGGCTATCCGACGGCTTCTTACTGAAGAATTGGCCTGTAGCCCCCGAAGAATATGGAGTTATAGCTATCAAACACATAGCGAATGTTTAAGCTAAGGGGTGTTGATGGGCAAAGAAAAAGCCCGCCGGCGTGAACCGCCAGCGGGCTTTTTAAGGGGTACAGCGATTTAGCGCTGTGCGATAGGCGCCACGTCGCGCTTTTCAGAGCCGGTGAACAACTGGCGTGGACGGCCGATCTTGTACTCGGGGTCGCCAATCATTTCGTTCAGTTGGGCGATCCAACCAACGGTACGGGCCAGCGCGAAGATGGCGGTGAACAGGCTCACAGGGATGCCGATAGCGCGCTGCACGATGCCGGAGTAGAAATCGACATTGGGGTAGAGCTTGCGCTGTACGAAATAGTCGTCTTCCAGGGCAATCTTTTCCAAGGCCATGGCCAGCTTGAACAGCGGGTCGTTTTCCAGGCCCAGGGCTGCCAGAACTTCCTTGCAAGTCTCTTGCATCAGCTTGGCACGCGGGTCGTAGTTCTTGTACACGCGGTGGCCAAAGCCCATCAGCTTGACGCCGGAGCTCTTGTCCTTGACCTTCTCCATGAACTCGCCAACCTTGCTGATGCCACCCATTCTTTGGATGTCTTCCAGCATGTTCAGGCAGGCCTCGTTGGCGCCGCCGTGGGCAGGGCCCCACAGGCAGGCCACACCGGCCGCGATGGCCGCAAACGGATTCGTACCCGAGCTACCGCACAGGCGCACGGTGGAGGTGGACGCGTTTTGCTCGTGGTCGGCGTGCAGCGTGAAGATGCGGTCCAGCGCGCGTTCGATAACGGGGTTGACGACATACGGCTCGCACGGTGTGGCGAACATCATGTGCATGAAATTGCCGGCGTAGCTCAGATCGTTCTTGGGGTACATGAAGGGCTGGCCCACGCTGTACTTGTAGGCCATGGCCACGAGGGTTGGCATCTTGGCAATCAGGCGGATCGCGGAAATGTCGCGGTGCTCAGGATTGTTGATGTCGGTGCTGTCATGGTAGAAGGCCGACAGTGCGCCGACCAGGCCGGTCATGATGGCCATGGGGTGGGCATCACGGCGGAAGCCGCGCAGGAAAAACTGCATCTGCTCGTTGACCATGGTGTGCTGGGTCACACGCTTCGTGAACTCGGCCTTGCCGGCGGCATTGGGCAGATTGCCGTACAGCAGCAGGTGGCAGGTTTCCATGAAATCGCAGTTGGTGGCCAACTGCTCAATCGGGTAACCGCGGTACAGCAATTCACCCTTGTCACCGTCGATGTAGGTGATGGCGGACTGGCATGCCGCCGTGGACAGGAAACCCGGGTCATAGGTAAACATACCGGTTTGCGCGTACAGCTTGCGAATGTCTACGACATCGGGGCCGACGCTGCCTTGGTACACCGGCAGTTCGACGCTGGGGCTGCCATTGCTGAAGGACAGCGTGGCTTTGTTGTCAGCTAATTTCATATTCGACCTTTCAACAGTTTTTTCTCAACATACTCAAAACTTCGTGCACACCGTCTTCGCGATCCAGCGGCTCGGATACCTCGGCCAACGTTTTGCGTGCCAGTTGCACGTCCAACAAGTCGTTGTCGCTCAAATCCATCAACAGGCCCAATGCATGGCCTTGGCGTACGGTCAGTGACTCACTGAAGTTTTTGAAAAACCGCTCGATGAACAAGTCGTTCTCTAACAACCCGCGACGGCACCGCCACCGCAGTTTGCTCAGCGCTCGTTCATCCAGCAATTCGTCATGTACTTCGGGCATGTCAATCACACAGTACGCATCACCATCATTTCCTTGATCTTGCCAATCGCCTTCGTGGGGTTCAGTCCTTTAGGGCACACATCGACGCAGTTCATGATGGTGTGGCAGCGGAACAGGCGGTAGGGGTCTTCCAGGTTGTCCAGTCGTTCACCGGTGGCCTGGTCACGGCTGTCTGCCAGGAAGCGGTAGGCCTGCAGCAGACCGGCTGGGCCTACAAACTTGTCCGGGTTCCACCAGAAGCTGGGGCAGCTGGTGGAGCAGCTTGCACACAAGATGCATTCGTACAGGCCGTTGAGCTCTTCTCGCTCTTCAGGGCTCTGCAGGCGTTCTTTTTCAGGCGGTACGGTGTCGTTGATCAGGTAGGGCTTGATCGAGTTGTACTGCTTGAAGAACTGCGTCATGTCCACGATCAGGTCGCGGATGACGGGCAGGCCGGGCAGGGGCTTGAGCACGATCTTGCCGGGCAAAGTCAGCATATTGGTCAGGCAGGCCAGACCATTTTTGCCGTTGATGTTCATGGCGTCCGAACCACACACGCCTTCGCGGCAGGAGCGGCGGAAGGAGATCGTGGGGTCCACGGCCTTGAGCTTCATCAGGGCGTCCAGCAACATGCGTTCATGGCCATCGAGTTCGACCTCGATGTCCTGCATATAGGGCTTAGCATCCTTGTCCGGGTCGTAGCGGTAGATGGAGAAAGTGCGTTTGGTCATGTTCGGTGTCTCGCTTTAGAACGTACGGACTTTGAGGGGAACGGAATCAACCGTCAGCGGTTTCATCTGCACGGGC
>JAYSZJ010000141.1:0-138474 GCA_043738115.1 Rhodoferax sp.
TTTAGTGGCGAACCCCTACAACGGCCGGGCTCAAACCGATAGAGTCTCGCTGCGCCCGAACAGTGTTGGGCGAATACTTCCCGATCAACCCAACGGAGCGAATCATGGTCAAGAAAATTGTCAAGAACAGCGGCGGCGAAGGCGGCGGATCTGCAAAAGCAGCACCGGGGCCGGACCTTGCCGGCAGTGTCAAGGAGTCGGCCCAGCAAATCTGGCTGGCCGGCCTTGGCGCATTCTCCAAAGCCCAGGCCGAAGGCGGCAAGGTATTCGATGCGCTGGTCAAGCAGGGCATGGACTTGCAGCGCAAGACCCAGTCGGTCGCGGAAGAAAAGCTCAACGAAGCCAGCGGGCGCATGGCCAGCATGGCCAACGACATTTCCAGCAAAGCCTCGGGCCAGTGGGACAAGCTGGAGAACATCTTTGAGGAACGCGTGGCCAAAGCCCTGAACAAACTGGGTGTGCCCTCCGCCAAAGACATCAATGCGCTGATAACCCGCATCGACGAGCTGAACAAGGCTGTGCAAAAGTTGTCGGCAAAAACGCCCGCCGCCAAAAGCGCCGCGCCGACTGCCGCCAAGACCAAAGCGGCAAGCCCATCCAAAGCCAAGACTCCTGCCAAAAAAACCAAACCCGCGGCCAAAACCAAACAGGCGTGAGCCTTGGTCTGTCGCCAACCTGGTGAGCGGGCGCGCAGGCGCCCTTTTTCGCGTACCCCGCTACGCGCCTTGATCTGCTGCGACGCAGCAAAAAGCAGCAGTGCTGCACCCTACACTTTGAACCTATGAACGCGACGTCTTCTAAGCCTCCCAAAATTGCGCTGGCCCTGTCGGGCGGCGGCCCTTTGGGTGCGATTTACGAAGTAGGCGCCATGTGTGCCCTGGAAGAATCGCTCAACGGCCTGGACTTCACCAAGCTGGACCATTACGTCGGCGTGTCGGCCGGCGGCTTCATCGTGGCGGCGCTGGCCAATGGCATGTCGCCGCGCGAGTTGTGCGCCTCTTTCATCGAAAACGACAGCGAACCTTCCGAGACATTTGACCCCTCCTGGCTGCTCAAGCCGGCCTATGGCGAGTTTCTGCGTCGTAGCATCATGCTGCCCGGCTTGGTGTTGTCCGCCTTGTGGCAGTTCACGATAGGCCGCAAATCCCTGTTGACCGCGCTCGAGCGCCTGGGCCCTGCCCTGCCCACCGGCGTGTTCTCCAACCAGGCGGTAGACACCCAACTCGCCCGTCTGTTCAGCCGCGAGGGCCGGACGAACGATTTTCGCAAGCTCAAGACCAAACTCACCCTGGTTGCCACCAATCTGGACAGCGGTGAGGCCGCGCCCTTTGGCCGCCCGGGCTGGGACCATGTGCCCATCTCACAAGCCGTGCAAGCCAGTTCCGCCCTGCCCGGCCTGTTTCCCCCGGTCGAGATTGATGACAAATATTACGTGGACGGCGCGCTGAAGAAGACCATGCATGCGTCGGTCGCGCTGGATGACGGCGTGGACCTGCTGATTTGCCTGAACCCGCTGGTGCCGTTCAACGCCACTGCACCGCAAGTGGCCAAGGTCATGCAGCGTGGCCTACCCGAGCACAAACGCGAGATCCCGCGCATCGTCGACGGCGGCCTGCCCGCCGTGCTGAGCCAGACCTTCCGCTCCATGATCCATTCGCGCATGGAGCTGGGCATGAAACACTACAACCGCGCCTACCCGGACACCGACATCATCCTGTTCGAGCCCGACCACCGCGACCCCGAGCTGTACCTGGCCAACACCTTCAGCTACGCGCAGCGCCGCCAACTGGCCGAACACGCCTACCAGCAGACCCGACAAATGCTGCGGTCGCGCAAGACCGGGCTATCTGCCAAGCTGGCACGCCACGGCATCAGCCTGAACCATGAAGCGCTGGACGACCCCAAACGCCACCTGTCGGCCCCACCCAAGTCGCCCACCCGCGTGGGGCGGGCCATAGCCACACTGCAAGAAGTGATGGACGACCTGGGTGACACCGTAGCCACCGCCGCACGCCGCGCCGCCCACTAAAGCCACCACCATGGTCAAGAAAGCACCCCGCCGCACCGCAGAACGCATTCTGGAGGTCACGCTGGAGCTGTTCAACCGCTTTGGCGAACCCAATGTCTCGACCACGCTGATCTCCGCCGAACTGGGCATCAGCCCGGGCAACCTGTACTACCACTATCCCGCCAAGGACGAGCTGATTAACTCGTTGTTCGACCGCTACGAAAAAGCGCTCAATGAGTTGCTTAACGCCAGCGACAGCGTGCGCGATGTGGAAGACGCCTGGTTTTTCATGCACACGTTATTCGAGCTGATCTGGCAATACCGCTTCCTGTACCGCGACCTGAACGACCTGCTGAGCAAAAACCGCCGGCTGGAGACACATTTCCAGTGGGTACTGAAGAACAAGACCCGCTCGGTGAAGGCCATGTTGGACAGCATGAACCGCTCCGGCGCCATGCACATCGACTCCCGCGAGGTGGAGGCCACGGCCACCAGCATGGTGGTGGTGCTGACCTATTGGCTGAGCTTTGAATACGTCAAGGACCCACGCAACGCGCTGGAGCCCGCCAGCGCGCAGGCAGCCCTGCTGCGCGGCGCCCACCATGTGCTAAACCTGCTCATCCCCTATCTGGAGGCCAGCCAACGCACCCATTTGTTGAAATTGGTGGACGCCTACACCTCACCAGCCGGCGGCGCCCCGCCGCCCTAAAAGAAAAACATACAGCCACCCCAGAGGAGACACCGCATCATGGCCCCATGGACCGTCTTTAGCCGCAGTGGCGATTACCTGTTTGATGCACCCCGCGTCAGAAGAGAATGGCGCCAACTGCATGCCGGTGATCTGGAGCCGCTGCCGGAGGACGATGCCGTGCTCAGGGCCTGGGCTCTGTACCATGGGGGTGCGTTCGAGAAAGCCGCCGAAGCTGGTCTGCAAGCTGGGCCAGCCGGCACCAACGTCGCTAACAAAGCCACCAGCGTCTACGCCCACTACCTGGAGCCGCGGGAGAAAAATCGCCAGCGCCTGTTCCTGCAGGTGGCAGAGCGTGGCGCCGCGCTGGCCGCAGCAGAGCCTGACAATGCCAACGCCTTCTACTGGCAAGCCTATGCCCTGGGGCGTTACAGCCAGGGCATCAGCGTGGCCAAGGCTCTGGCCCAGGGTGTAGGTGGCAAGGTCAAGTCGGCGCTGGAGGCGGCCATCCGCCTACAGCCCCGCCATGCCGACGCCCATGTGGCGCTGGGTGCCTTCCATGCCGAGGTAATAGACAAGGTTGGCCCGCTGATCGCCAACATGACCTATGGCGCCAAGAAGGAAACCAGCCTGAACCTGTTTGCGCAGGCGCTGAGCCTGAACCCCCATTCCGCCATTGCCAAGATTGAATACGCCAACGCGCTGGTGATTCTGGAAGGCGATACACGCATGGCCGAGGCCACCCAGTACTACGAAGAAGCTGCCGCCAGTTCTGCGAAAGATGCCGCTGAACACCTGGATGTCGAAATGGCGCAAACTGAACTCGCAAGCTAATCACTGCGGTAATATTCTTTCGTTAAAACCAACCCAAATAGGAGCACCCCATGGCCGATCTGAAAAAACAATTCGAAGCCGCCGTCGCCAATTCCAAGAATCTGAGCGAGCGCCCCGATAACACCACCATGCTGAAGATCTATGCGCTGTACAAACAAGCCAGCGTGGGTGACAACACTGAAAAGAAACCCGGCTTTACTGACCTGGTGGGCCGCGCCAAGTGGGACGCGTGGAACGGGGTCAAGGGCGTCAGCACCAAGGATGCGATGCAACAGTATGTGGATCTGATCGAGTCCTTGAGCTAAATCAGGCTCTAGCCCCCGCCGCTGCTACTTGTGCAGCTATCAAAAAAGAGCGCCTCACGGCGCTTTTTGTTTTTGGGGCGGCGCTGGCCTGGGACCAGGCCATCCGCGCCTGGCTTACTTGGCCTTGGGCTTTTTGGCGGCCGCTTTGGGCGCCAGCAAATCGTCGAGATTCTTCACAATCTCTGCCTCGATCTTGCCCTTGAAGGCGCCCAGTAGAAAGCCCAGCTTGGCGTCCAGGTCAAAGTGGTCGCCGGTGACCACCAAGGTTCCGCTCACCCCAGAGCGGGTGAACTTGATGCAGTCTTCCTTGGCGCCCTCTGCATACGTGCATTCCATGCCGAAGTCGCTTTGCACCTGCTCCGCCCAGGAGCGCGCAATCTTGCGTGCGGCCGCCAGGGTCAGGGAATGTTCGCGTCGGATGTGAAGGTTTGCCAAAGTCGTGCTCCTAACCAAGTTGTTGGTGGTGTTGTAGTTTGTTGGTCCATACTCAGGCGACCATGCTATACAAATTCAAATCCACCGTCACCGGGGACCTCATCATGCTGGAGCCCAACGGGCGCCAGATTCTGCAACTTATAGGCAAGGGCGACGCCGCATCGCTGACCAAAGGCATCCTGCTGCCCCCGGAGATGCCTGCTGCAATAGCCGCACTGGAGCGTGCCGTGGCCGAGGATGACGCCGTCCAGCAACAGCGCCTGGAGGAGGCCAAGGCCGCCGGTGAAACGCCCCCACGCTTGGAGACCGTGTCGCTACACCAGCGCGCCGTGCCCTTCATCGACATGCTCCGGCGCTGCCACCAGGCCGACAAGGAAGTCGTCTGGGGAGTCTAGAGATGTAGAGCCCCCACGCTCCGCCGCTGCGCGGGTCGCTGCCCCCCAAGGGGGCTAAATCCGCTTGGGGCGGCCCGGCGCGGATTTTCTGCCCCCACGCTCCGCCGCTGGGTCAGTCCGCGTAGACGCCGGCTGCCTTCAGCACCGGGCTCCATTTCGCGATTTCGGCGGCCACAAACTTCTTGTGCTCTGCCGGCTCCATGCGTTTGTCGGTCACCACCACGGCGCCCAGACCCTCCTGCTTCTTGATGAAGTCGGGGTCTTTCAGCGCCACTTTCAGGGCCGCATTGATCTTGGTAATCACATCTGCGGGTGTGCCCTTGGGTGCATACAGGCCGTGCCAGATGGTCACTTCAAATCCCTTGAGGCCCTGGTCCTGCAGGGTGGGCAGGTCTTTCAGCGCCGGTGTAGTCAGCTGTTTGGTGGTGGTCACCGCATAGGCCTGGACCTTTTTGGCTTCGATCTGGGTCGAAGTATTGGTCGTCTGGTCACACATGAAGTCGATCTGGCCGCCGATCAGGTCGGTCATGGCGGGTGCGGTTCCCTTGTACGGCACCGTGGTCATGTCCACTGCCAGCGCGTTCTGGAACATCAGGCCACACAGGTGCGATGCAGAACCCACACCCGCATTGCCCAGGTTGATCTTGCCCTTGTTCTGCCCGATCCAAGTCACCAGCTCCTTGTAGTTCTTGGCGGGCAGGTTGGGGCGGCCGATCAGGGTCATGGGCACATCGTTGACGAGGCCCACGTATTCAAAATCGGTTTCTACCTTGAACGGGATGTTGCGCACCAGCGTGGGCATGGTCGCCATACCGATGTGGTGCAGCAGCAGGGTGTAGCCGTCCGGCGCGGCCTTCGCCACCTTGTTCGCGCCGATGGAGCCGCCCGCGCCGGCTGCGTTTTCTACCAGGATGGTGGCGCCGCCCAGCGGCTTGCGCAGGGCCTCCGACAAATCACGCGCCACACGGTCGGTGGGGCCGCCCGCGGTGAACGGCACCACGATGGAAATGGGTTTGGATGGGAAGGTGTCTGCATAGGCAAACACCGCGGTCGCCGCCAACGTAAAGGCAAATATCTTCTTCATGGTTTTTCTCCTCGGGTTAATTCTTCACAGCCTACCCCCAGCCTAGCCGATTGCCATGCTGGAAACTACTTAGACCGCAGCAGCTACCCCATGAAACACGGGGCTATTGCAAGCTAATTGCAAGCTAATTGCAAGCCTACCGCAGGGCCATAACGCGGCCCATGGCGCGGTTACTGGTAGCTGCGCGCGTCTTCAATGACCTTGCCGTCGTTGGGCAATGAACCTGGGGGCAGAATTTCGACCTGGCCTCGTAGCTTGGTCACATCGCGTATGGCCTCTTCGATGCGTGCCGCCAGCCCCTCTGCGGCGACGGCTTCCACCCGCAGCGTCATGGCATCGTTGGCCATTTCACCGCTGACCACCAGGCGGGCGCGGGTGACCTCGGCAAAGCGCTTGGCAATTTCGTCCACCTGCTTGGGGTGCACAAACATGCCGCGCACCTTGGTGGTCTGGTCGGCACGGCCCATCCAGCCCTTGATGCGGGTATTGGTGCGCCCGGTGGGGCAATGGCCTGGCAATACGGCCGACAAGTCACCGGTGCCGAAACGCACTAGCGGGTAGTCGGGGTTCAGCGTGGTCACCACCAGCTCGCCCACTTCACCCTCGGCCACCGGGTCGCCGGTACCGGGGCGCACGATTTCGACGACGACACCTTCGTCCAGCACCAGGCCTTCGCGAGCCGGGGTTTCATAGGCGATCAGACCCAGATCAGCGGTCGCGTAGGTTTGGTAGGCATCGATGCCGCGCGCCAAAAACCAGTCCCGCAAACTGGGCGGAAAGGCTTCACCGCCGAGCATCGCCTTGCGCACGCTGGGCAGGGCCACACCCATGGCAGCAGCTTTCTCGACAATGATTTTCAGGAAGCTGGGCGTGCCGATATAGCCCGCGGGCTGCAGATCACGCATGGCATACACCTGCTGCTCGGTCTGGCCGGTGCCACCGGGGAACACCGTGCAGCCCAGCGCGTGGGCACCGGTTTCCATCATCGCCCCGGCCGGCACAAAGTGGTAGCTGAAGCTGTTGTGTATCAATTCGCCGGGGCGAAAACCCGCCGCGTAGATGGCCCGCGCCATGCGCCAGTAGTCTCGCCGCGTGCCCTCGGGCTCGTAGATGGGGCCGGGGCTCGCGTAGACCCGGGGCATGGCAGCGCCGTATGCGACGGTGCTGAACCCGCCGAACACATTGCCCGCAGCGCCCAGCGCGCGCGATGCTTGCTGCATGGCCTGCAACTCATGCTTGCGCGTCACCGGTAACTGGGCCAAGGCCGCACGGCTGGTGATGCGGGCGGCATCCACACCGCCCAGTATCCGCCCAAAGGCGGGGCTGAAGCGTTGTGCGTGTGCCACCTGCCCAGGCAAGACTGCCAGCAGCGCGGACTCACGCTCGGCAGGCGCGCGGGTTTCTAACGCGTCAAACACAGAAGTCATGCAGGTCTCCCAAAGTCATATTTATTGCTATAAATTTAGTAGTGACATCGCTATATATTTCGGGGGCTAGAGGCCTAAAAGCCCTAAGCGCCTCTCAGGCGAGCCAGCGTTTGCGGCGCTTGTAGCTCTTCACATCCTTGAAGCTCTTGCGCTCGCCACCGCCCATGCCCAGGTAGAACTCCTTGACGTCTTCATTGGTACGCAGGTAGTCGGCCGCGCCGTCCATCACCACGCGGCCCGATTCCATGATGTAGCCGTAATCGGAATACTTCAGCGCCATGTTGGTGTTCTGCTCGGCCAGCAAAAAGGTGACCTTTTCTTTGGTGTTCAAGTCTTTGACAATCTCAAACACCTCTTCCACGATCTGCGGCGCCAGGCCCATGGAGGGCTCATCCAGCAGCACCATGCTGGGGTTGGCCATGATGGCCCTACCAATGGCGCACATTTGCTGCTCCCCGCCCGATGTATACGCCGCCTGGCTGGTACGCCGGGTCTTCAGGCGCGGGAAGTAGGCATAGACCTTTTCCAGATTGGCAGCCACCTCGGCCTTGCTCTTGCGGGTGTAGCCACCGGTCAGCAGGTTCTCTTCAATCGTCAGGTGGGCAAAACAATGCCGGCCTTCCATGACCTGGACCACGCCGCGCTGCACTAGGTCGGCCGGGCTCAGGTTCTCGATGCGTTCACCACGCAGCTCGATGCTGCCCTTGGTGACCGCACCCCGCTCGCCCGCCAGCAGGTTGGACACGGCCCGCAGCGTGGTCGTTTTGCCCGCGCCATTGCCGCCCAGGATGGCGACGATGCCGCCCTCGGGCACCTGCAGCGACACCCCCTTGAGCACCAGGATCACGTGGTTGTAGATGACCTCGATGCCATTCACGTTGAGAACAATATTCTTTGCATCACTCATGGTGGTTTTCCGTTCAGACCAAATGAAAGACCCGCTAGGCGAGCCTTTGATTTGGCGGCCCCGCAGGGCCACCGTTGTGATCAGCTCTGGCAATCCGCTGGGGTGCGGGGTGTCAGCTTCTTGTCGGCCGCGTACTTGGCAGCCGTGGCTTTGACCAGGGGCTTGATGATCTGCTCATCACCCTGCAACCAGTCGGACGAGAACTTCCAGGCCTTGCCATCCCAGGTGTGGATACGGGCCCAAGAGGCGCCCATGTGGTCCACACACGAGGTGCTGATGGGGCGCATCACACCAGCAAAGCCCAGCGCGTCCAGCTTGGGTTGTGTCAGGTTCAGGTTTTCAAGACCCCAGCGCACCTGTTCACCGGTCATGACCTTGCCCTTGCCAAAACGCTCTTGCGCGGAGCGGATGCCTTCCACACCCAGCATGGCACTCATGGCGCCACGCATGTACAACACCTGGCCCAGCTCTTCCTTGGGACCGGTACCCTGGCCCTTGTCGTGCACCATGGTCGTGACGTCCTTGACCAGCTTGGACTGCGGCTCGGCGCCGTGCTGCATGGTCACCGCGTTGTAGCCCTTGGCGCCGTCGGCCACGTCTTTCACGTCCGGCTCAGCACCGGCCCACCACACACCGTACATTTTTTCTCGGGGGTAGCCGGTGGCCTGTGCCTCCTTGATGGCGGTGGAATTCATCACGCCCCAACCCCACAGCAAGGTGTAGTCAGGCTTGGCCTGGCGCACCTGCAACCAGGTTGCCTTTTGCTCCACACCGGGGGCCGTCACGGGCAACAATTGCAGCGAGAAGCCCAGTTGGGCGGAACGCTCTTGCAGCAGCGCTATGGGCTCTTTACCAAACGGACTGTCGTGGTAGACCAGTGCCAGTTTCTTGCCCTTGAGCTTGTCCAGGCCACCTTCTTTTTTGCCGATGGCTTGCAAAATCGCGTCAGCCGCTACCCAGTAGGTGCCGGCAATGGGGAAGTTCCATTTGAAGACTGTGCCGTCCGCGCTTTCGCTGCGGCCATAACCCACGGTCACCACCGAGATCTTGTCGACCGGTGCTTTCTCGGTGATCGCAAATGTGGCGCCGGTGGACAAGGGCTGCACCAGGGATGCGCCGCCGTTCTTGCCCTTCAGGCGTTCATAACATTCCACGCTGCGGGCCGTGTCGTAGCCGGTTTCGCATTCTTCGAAACTGAGCTTGACGCCGTTGATACCGCCGCGGGCATTCACCAGCTTGAGGTAATCCACATAACCATTGGCCCATGGCACACCGTTGGGGGCATAGGGCCCGGTGCGGTAGGACAGCACGGGAATAAATTGTTCCTTGGCCTGCGCGAAGGCAGTACCGGTTGTCAGCAATGCGCCGCCAATGGCGACCAGGCTAGCCGCGAGTGCGAGTTTGCGAAGCTTCATTTGTCTCTCTCCTAGTAATTAATGATGGAAGAAGCACGGGGGAACACGGTAGGTATAAACCAAAGTCATCAATGGGGGAAGGGCCACAGCCGCAGCTTTTGTTTGCCAATGGACCACAACTTGGCCAAGCCATGCGGCTCCACGATCAGGAACCAGACGATGAGCCCACCAAAGATCATCAGCTCGGCATGTGAAATGCCAGCGGTGGAGATCTGGATACCAAACAGAGCCGCGAGAGCCGGTAAAAACTGGTTCAAGAAGATGGGCAACAACACGATGAAGCCCGCACCAAAAAAGCTACCCATGATGGACCCCATGCCACCAATGATGACCATGAACAGCAGTCTGAACGACTGGTCCACGGAGAACGCGGCGGGCTCCCAGGCACCCAGGTAGATAAAGGCCCACAGCCCACCGGCCATGCCGACGATGAAGGAGCTGACGGCAAATGCGGTCAGCTTGGCATACATGGGGCGAATGCCGATGACCGCCGCGGCCACATCCATGTCCCGGATGGCCATCCACTCACGCCCCACTGCGCCACGCACCAGGTTTTTGGCCAGGAGTGCGATCACGGATAACAGCGTCAGGCAGAACAGGTACTTGGACAAGGGGCTGGCCAGCGAAAAGCCAAACACCTGCAGGTTGGACACCGACACCGAGCCCGAGGGTGAGTAGTTGGTAAACCACTGGATGCGCAGAAACATCCAGTCGGCAAAAAACTGCGCCGCCAGCGTGGCCACCGCCAGATACAGGCCCTTGACCCGCAGGCTCGGCAGACCGAACAGAATGCCGAACAACATGGCACAGACGCCACCCAGCACCAGGGCCACAATCAAAGGCAGGCCTTCAATGCGCACAAAGAAGTTGTAGGCCGCGTAGGCCCCCACCGCCATGAACGCACCCGAGCCCAGCGAGATCTGGCCGCAGTAACCCACCAGAATATTCACACCGATGGCGGCCAGCGAGAAGATCAGGAACGGGATCAAAATATTCGTAAACCAGTAGTCACTGGCCACTGCGGGCAGCGCCACAAACGCGACTGCCAACAGTGCGTACAAGGCGATGCGGTCCTGCGCAATCGGGAAGATCTGCTGGTCCGCCCGGTAGTTGGTTTTGAATTGGCCGTTTTCTCTGTAAAACATAGATTTCTCTCAGACGCGGTCAATGATTTTTTCGCCAAAAAGACCCTGTGGCCTTATCAGCAAGAAACCTAACGCAAGCACATAGGCAAACCAAATTTCAATACCGCCACCTACATACGGCCCCAGGTAAACCTCGGACAACTTCTCACCGACACCAATGATCAGCCCGCCCACAATGGCTCCGGGCACCGATGTCAGACCGCCCAAAATCACAACCGGCAAGGCCCGCAGCGCAACGGTAGTCAGTGAGAACTGCACACCCAGCTTGCTGCCCCAAATCATGCCGGCCACCAGGGCCACGACACCGGCCACACACCACACAATGACCCAGATGCGGTTCAGCGGGATACCAATGGACTGGGCGGCCTGGTGGTCATCTGCCACAGCGCGCAGTGCACGGCCGGTAGACGTCTTCTGGAAGAACACGCTCAACGCCGCCACCAGCACGGCGGCAATCAGTGCGGCGTACAGGTCTTCCTTGTTGATGAGGATGCCGCCCTCAAAGGTGCTCTCAAAAATCATCACCGGGTCTTTGGGCATGCCGATGTCGATCTTGTAGATGCTGCTGCCAAAGATCGTCTGGCCCAGGCCTTCCAGGAAGTAGGTGATGCCCAGCGTAGCCATCAGCAGCGTGGTGCCTTCCTGGTTGACCAGGTGGCGTAACACCAGCCGCTCGATCAGCCAGGCCACCACAAACATCACGACACCGGCACCGATGAAGCCCAGCACATTGGCAGCCACCGGGTTGGCAATACCCAGGTGCAGCGGAATCCATTCTGCAAAGCGCGCCATTGCCAGCGCTGCAAACAGCACCATCGCGCCCTGGGCGAAATTGAAGACGCCAGATGCCTTGTAGATTAGTACAAAACCCAAGGCCACCAGCGAATACAGCATGCCGGCCATCAGGCCACCCAGCAAAGTTTCTAAGAAGAATGCCATCTTGATCTTTCCTTAGTGCGAGGTGCCGAGGTAGGCGCTGATGACATCGGGGTTGTTACGCACCTCATCCGGTGTGCCGTCACCAATCTTCTTGCCATAGTCCAACACCACCACGCGGTCGCTGATGTCCATGACCACCCCCATGTCGTGTTCGATCAACACGACCGTGGTGCCGAACTCGTCATTCACATCCAGCACAAAGCGGCACATGTCCTGCTTTTCTTCGACGTTCATGCCGGCCATGGGTTCGTCCAGCAGCAGCACCTGAGGCTCCATGGCCAGCGCACGACCCAGGTCCACCCGCTTTTGCAAACCGTAGGGCAACTGGCCCACCGGGGTCTTGCGGTAGGCCTGGATTTCCAGGAAATCGATGATGCGTTCCACGGCCTCGCGGTGCATGATTTCTTCACGCTCGGCTGGGCCCCAGCGCAGGGCCTGCAGCAGGATATTGCTTTTGATCTTGAGGTTGCGGCCCGACATGATGTTGTCCAGCACACTCATGCCCTTGAACAGCGCCAGGTTCTGAAAGGTGCGCGCAACCCCCATCACCGCCACCTGGTGGCTGTTCATGTGTTTGAAGGTCTGGCCACGGAACGCGATCGACCCTTGCTGCGGCGTGTAGACGCCGTTGATGCAGTTCAGCATGGAGCTCTTGCCTGCGCCGTTGGGCCCAATGATGGCGCGCACTTCGTGTTCGCGCACATCAAACGAAATATCCGTCAGCGCCTTGACACCGCCAAAACTCAAACTGATGTTTTTGACGTCCAGAATGACGTCACCTATTTTTTTAGTCATGCTGCCGCCTTCACCGATGCAAAGGTCTTGGTGTCTTCAATACGCAGCGTTGCACTGACCTTGCCCGTGCGACCGTCTTCAAACTTGACCTGGGTTTCAATAAACTGCGATGTCTTGCCGCCATACAGCGCATCAATCAACACGTCATAACGTTCGGCGATAAAGCCGCGGCGGACCTTGTTGGTGCGGGTCAGTTCGCCATCGTCGGCGTCCAGCTCCTTGTGCAGGATCAGGAAGCGGCTGACCTGGCTGCCGGCCAAGAGTGTGTCCACGCTCAGGTCGGCATTGACCTTCTCCACACATTCCTTGATCAGTGCGTAGACCTCAGGCTTTTGCGCCAGGTCGGTGTAACCGGCATACGGCAGGTTGCGCCGCTCGGCCCAGTTGCCCACCGCGTCGAAGTCGATGTTGATCATCACGCAGACCTGGTCGCGGCCATCGCCATAGGCCACGACCTCCTTGATGTGCTGGAAGAACTTCAGCTTGTTCTCCACGTACTTGGGCGCGAACATGGCGCCGTCGTTTGCACCGCCTTTGATGCGGCCCACGTCCTTGACGCGGTCGATGATCTTCAGGTGGCCGTTGGCGTCGATGAAGCCGGCATCGCTGGAGTGGTACCAGCCGTCTGCCGTCAACACCTCGGCCGTGGCTGCCGGGTTTTTGTAATACGCGCTGAACAGGCCGGGTGACTTGATCAAGATTTCACCGTTGTCGGCTACTTTGATTTCCACACCCTCGCAGGGCACACCCACGGTGTCGGCGCGGGCCTGGTTGTCGGGCTGCAGGCATACAAACACGGCGGTCTCGGTGGAGCCGTAGAGTTGCTTGAGGTTGATGCCGATGGAGCGAAAGAACGAAAACAGATCCGGGCCAATGGCCTCGCCTGCCGTATAGGCCACACGCACGCGGCTCAGGCCCAGCGTGTTGCGCAACGGTCCGTAGACAAACACGCTGCCCAGCGCGTACAGCAGCCGGTCAGTGAATGCAACGGCCTTGCCATCCATCAGCTGGGGGCCGACGCGTTTGGCAACCGACATGAAGAAGTGGAACATGCCGCGTTTGATGGCGCCAGCGTCTTCCATGCGGATCATCACGCTGGTCAGCAGGCCTTCAAAAATGCGGGGAGGTGCGAAGTAATAGGTGGGGCCAATTTCTTTCAGGTCTATCGTCACCGTGGCGGCAGACTCAGGGCAATTGACCACATAACCACAGGCCAGCCACTGCGCATACGAGAAAATGTTTTGCCCGATCCAGGCCGGTGGCAGATAGGCCAGCACCTCTTCATCACCGGTCAGTTTGTCAAAGTCTGCGCCCACACGGGCCCGGTCCAGCAGCGAGTTGTGGGTGTGCACCACACCCTTGGGGTTGCCTGTGGTGCCGGATGTGAAGAACATCGCCCCCACGTCGTCGGGCGTCGCGGCATTGGCCTCAGTCGTATAGAAATCCGGGTGCAGCGTATTGAAGGCTTTGCCTGCGGCCTGCAATTCGTCCAACGACGCCAGGCAGGGCTCGTCATACTTGCGCAGACCGCGCGGGTCGTCGAAATAAATACGCTCCAGCATGGGGCAGCTTTCGCGCACTTCCAGCAGCTTGTCGACCTGCTCCTGGTCTTCGGCAAAGGCAAAACGCACTTCGGCGTTGTTGATGGGGAACACACACTCGGCCGCGGCGGCGTCCTGGTACAGCGGCACAGGTATGGCACCCAGCGACTGCACGGCCAGCATGGTTGCGTACAGGCGCGGCCGATTGGCCCCCACCACCACCATGTGTTCACCGCGGCGCAGGCCGGCCTGGTGCAGACCGGCGGCGAGCTGCTGCACCATGGTCAGCAGTTCGGACCAGGTCATTGCCTGCCAGATGCCATATTCCTTTTCACGCATGGCGGGCGCATTGGGGCGCTCACTGGCGTGTTTTTGGAGTAGCCGCGGAAAAGTCGTTTGCATGCCAAATCCTTGTCTGTCTGTCACCTGTGTCCACACCCGATGTTGTGCAGCAACAGGTCTGCGTATGGGTCGAATAGTAGTCCTGCATTTGACGTCAAGTTGTCGTTTGGACGACAATTCGCATGTTTCTGGGTAGGTGTTTTCCCTTCACTTATCGCCAACTTACAAAGCCCTTCAATGTCCAACGACGCCTCACTTTTCCAGCGCCGCCGCGCCCTCACCGCCGCAGAGCTGGACGCCATTCCATGGATCCATTTGTTGTCGGCGCAAGAGCGAGAACGCGCCACCGAAGACCTGAAAATTACCGACGCTGCTGCGGGCGAATACGTCTGCCGCGTAGGGCGCCCGGTGACCTACTGGTTTGGTGTGGTGGACGGATTGCTGAAGATGAGCAGCGACAACGCCGAGGGCCAGACCATGACCTTCACCGGCGTGCCGCCCGGTGGCTGGTTTGGCGAGGGCACGGCCATGAAACGCGAGACCTACCGCTACAACATCCAACCCTTGCGCAAGAGCCGTGTGGCCGGCCTGCATGTGGACACCTTCCACTGGTTGCTGGACCACTCGATTGGCTTCAACCGATTTGTGATGAACCAGCTGAACGAACGCCTGGGCCAGTTCATCGCCGCGCGCGAAATCGATCGCATGACCAACCCCGATATTCGTGTGGCGCGCAGCCTGGCCTCGCTGTTCAACCCCGTGCTGTACCCCGCCGTGGGCGAGGTGTTACGCATCACGCAACAGGAACTGGCCTACCTGGTGGGCCTGTCGCGCCAGCGGGTGAATGAGGCGTTGACGGCACTGGCGGCGCAAGGGGCGATCAAGGTGGAATATGGGGGACTGCGGGTGATGGATTTGCAGGCGCTGCGCAGCCGGATGACATTTAGGTAATTGGGCTGTAGCCCCCGCGGAATATTAAAGTATAGCTATTCTTTTTATAGCAATCACTGGCAGCTGCTATTCTGCTGATTGGCACTTCCGCATTGCATCGTGTACTAGGACAAGGGGCGGCATCAGGACTTGGCCAGATACTCTACAAATTTCGACCACCGACCATGATCGTTCCCGACTTCTGGGCAGAGGCCCGAAAACAGCATCGAATCTCCGGCAAACAAGTTACCGTTCGCAGATATGGCTGGTCCAGCGCCAGCCAGACTGAGGCGCAATCCATGGCTGACACGCGAGCAGACGACGCGCTCCAACGCATCGTCGCTGGAGAACCACTGGATCGGCGCGAACGCAAGCTTGCTTACAACGGGGCCACAGGCGTCCCCATCCGGGAGGAAGTGCTAGCACGCCATGGAGAAGAAGTCATTACGCGCAACGCTTACGGCGCGCACTGCCTTAACTCTCCAAATGCGCTGTTTGCAGACATAGACTTCACCACTGAACGCAGCTTCAAGCCAGCACTCATCGCCTTCGCAGTACTTGCACTGGCATCCGCAACAATCGGTTTGACCCAGCGCAGTTGGAGCGCTACTTTTGTTCTGCTGTTTGTTTCGCTCATAGTTTCCGCTCCGCTGGCAAGTCTGTTCGCGCGCATGCTTGTTGCTGCAAGCGGTGGTGCACAGCGGACTGCCTATAAGCGGTTGGTCGACTTCATTGCAACCCATCCTGCATGGAACATCCGTCTGTACCGCACCCCCGCAGGGTATCGCGTGTTGGCGACACACTCACCGTTTGCGCCCAGGGCAGAAGAAGTACAACAGTTCTTCGCAGCGGTGGCGACCGATCCTGCCTACACCCGAATGTGTACCAATCAGAACTGCTTTCGCGCCAGACTCACCGCCAAGCCTTGGCGTATCGGTATCACCACGCACATGCGCCCGCGGCCCGGAATTTGGCCGGTTCAACCTGAACTTGTCGGAGTTCGAAACGAATGGATTGCGAACTATGAGGCACGCGCGGCAGGCTTTGCGGCTTGCAGATATATAGAGTCCATGGGTTCAGGGGCTGTCCACGCTTCACTTCAACCGGTGATCGATCTGCATGACCGTGCATCAGGGGCACATGTAGCCGGCGCTGTACTGGCTTGAGACGCCACACTGCATTCCATGCGATAGGTGCTTTGGCACGGTACCCTTTGCTTAGTCCAAACGGACTATTGGCAGATCCCGGGTCGAAAGTTACAGTCGGTAACACTCTCCAGATCCGAACCATCCCGCCGTGAAATTCAGCCAAAAAATCCTCGCCACGCTGGTCAGCGTCGCAGCCTCCTGCTCTGCTTTTGCGACCAGCAGCCTCTCGTTTCAAGATGTCACCTTCAGTGCGCAGGCTCTGGACAGCGACACATTGCGCTTCACCATCACGGGTGCCGACACGGCAGACGGCAACTGGACAGGCGTTCGGTACCTGAAGGCGTTCTCGTTCAAGGACATTGGTGATATCGCCTCAGTTTCGGTGGTCAGCGGCCCTTCTTTCGCGTCTATCGCCGAAAGCGGCAAGGAACTCAATGCCAAAGGTTGCACAGGTGGCAACTCCGGCGGTGCCTGTTTCTCGTTTACCCAGCTTGCCGTGTTGACCGGCTCGATGACTTGGACGATTGATTTTGTAGCCGCTACGGGCAAGACGCTGAATTTTGCGGCGCCGCACCTCAAGGTCGACTTCTACAAGACGCTTTCCGACAATAAATCAACCGGTAGTTTGTTGTCCCAAAGCATGGTGACGGCCGTTCCAGAGCCTCAAACCTACGCAATGCTATTGGCAGGACTGGCCGCAGTGGGCGCTATGGCTCGCCGGCGTCAAAACCGCACGCGGTAACCGAAGGACAAAAAGTCCTCGCCATTGGCGCCGTAGTTGTTCAGCAAATCGTAAACAGCACAGCGGTGGTGCAGGCGCATAAAGACTTCTCTCGACTTGTCTTTAGGGCGTGAAAACGCCAACTCAATCATCAAAAAATTCAGCGTCTGGCTGCCCTTTCCCTCGGGGCCCAGCTCTAACGCGCTGACCTTGGACGTGTAGGACAGCCCCAAGGGCCCCAGGCGCAGATCGGTTTGCAGCGTGTCCTTCCACGGGAAGCTGCTCCAGCGCAACACCGGGGCAAACGCTATTTCGGTCAGCGAGTCCATACCAAACTGCTGGCCGATCATGGCGTCGAGTTCAATTGACATGGGCAACGACTGGGACCGCCACAGCGTCTTGGTACCGGTGACGGCCAACATGTGGTGGTTCATGAAAGTGGCTTTGCCTTGGGTCAGACCCGCGGGTTCGGTGTCGTAAAACTTGCCGCCATAAACGCCTATGCTCCAGTCCGGTTCTGCGGCGAACGCTTGGGACTGGTAAAGCAGGCCTACGGACAGCACAATGGCAGCGGCGGCTGCTGTGCGCAGACGGGCGCGGCGGGAGGGGGTGTTCGGTTGCATGGTGATAGTCTCCGTTTACACAACATACCAAACGTAAAGCGTAAAGCCATTTTTTCGTGGAGCGGCCAGGGTGTCAATCGACCCTGGTAGCCGCATGCGGGGACAGTTTGGCGTAGGCATCCGGCACAATAGCACCACCATCGGCATTCCAGAGCACCTGGGGGTCAAAAGACCCTCTAGCCCCCGTAAAATATATGTAACTAGCTACTAAATATATAGCAAATGACAGACTCCAAACCACCTGCCCCGGCCTTTCGCCGCGCCCCGCCGCCGGCTGGCAAAAGCCCCGCAAGCCGTGCGGCCATTCCCGCTGGGCAAACCAATACCGCCGCCCATGGCGCCAACGGCACCATGCGGCTGAACAAACGCATGGCCGAGCTGGGGCTGGCGTCGCGGCGCGAGGCGGATGACTGGATCGCCAAAGGCTGGGTCAAGGTCAACGGCAAGGTGGCCGAGATGGGCATGCAGGTGGCACCGGATGCGCGCATCGAGGTTACGCAGCAAGCCAAGGGGGCCCAGGCCAACCAGGTGACGATTCTGCTGAACAAGCCCATCGGCATCGTCAGCGGCCAGGCGGAAGACGGGCACGAGCCTGCCATCACACTGATACAGCCGCAAAACCGATGGGTGGACGACAACGCCCGGTTCTTCTTCCATGGCAGCCAGCTCAAAAGCCTGGTGCCGGCCGGCCGGCTGGATATTGATTCCACCGGTCTGCTGGTGCTGACACAGGACGGCCGTGTAGCCCGCCAGTTGATTGGCGAAGATTCGGGCATGGAGAAGGAGTATCTGGTGCGCGTGGTCTACACCGGTGTGGCCAATCCGGCAGCGGCCAACTCGGCGGCGGCCACCTACGGCGCGCGTGCAGCGGCCAGCCCCGCCCCGCCCACACAACTGAGCCGTATCGACGATGACGACCCGGTCAGTTCTGATGTGCAGTCCGTGTTCCCGGCAGAAAAATTGCGCCTGTTGCGCCACGGCCTGCGCCTGGACGACCAGGCGTTGAAACCCGCCAAGGTGGAATGGCAGAACCCCGAGCAATTACGCTTCGTGCTCGTGGAGGGCAAAAAGCGGCAGATCCGCCGCATGTGTGAGCTGGTCGGGCTCAAGGTGGTGGGCCTGAAGCGCGTGCGGGTCGGCAAGGTCATGCTGGGGAATTTACCGGTGGGCCAGTGGCGTTATCTGGCGCCGCACGAATCGTTCTAAGCCCCAACTAATGCCGGAAATACCCATGGCCAAACGCGCACCCGCACAACCGGCTAAAAAATCCCCCCTCAAACACCTGCGCCCGTCCGACTTGCGCGCCGTGGCGCAGTTGGCCACCCAGGCCACCCGTGGCGTGGCAACGATGGCAGAGGGGGTACACCATGCGGTGTTGGGCACCATGGGCTTGGCGGGCGGCATGGCCGGGCAGCAGACCAGCGGTATCACCGGTTTTGTCTACCGCACGGTGCATGGCGTGACCGAACTGGTAGGCAAGGCCTTGCAAGCGACCTTCACCAGGCTGGAGCCCACGTTGGCCGCGCTGGTGGATGCGCCGCCTGACACTCCCGAGCGTGAGGCGGTGCTGGCCGCGCTGAACGGCGTGCTTGGCGACCAACTGGAGCAAAACCACAACCCGCTGGCCACGCCCATGACGCTGCGTTACCAGGGCCGCGTGCTGAACACAAACGCCCTACCCCCTATGCCGGATGCCACTGGCAAGGTGCTGCTGCTGATCCACGGTCTGTGTATGAATGAGCTGCAGTGGACCCCTGGCGACCCGCCTGCAGAGGGAGAACCCCCGGCCGACATCCCTGCTGCGCTGGCCGCAGAACTAGGCTACACACCCGTCTACCTGCGCTACAACACCGGTCGACACACCTCACGAAACGGGCGTGAACTGGCGGGCATGCTGGAGCAACTGTTAGCCTACTGGCCGGTGCCGGTGGAGGACTTCAGCGTGGTCGTCCACAGCATGGGCGGTCTGGTCATCCGCAACGCCGTCCACGCCGCGCAGCAGAAACAGTTGAACTGGCCGCAGAAATTGAAAAACATCGTCTTCCTGGGCACTCCTCACCATGGTGCACCGCTGGAGCGCGCCGGCAACTGGATCGATGTGCTGCTGGGCGCCACGCCGTTCAGCAAACCTTTTGCCAAGCTGGGCCAGTTGCGCAGCGCAGGTATTACCGACCTGCGGTATGGCTTCGTGCTTGAATCCGACTGGACCGGTCAGGACCGCTTTAAACGCAAACCCGACAGCCGCCAGCCTTTGCCGCTACCAGACCGCGTGGCCTGCTACACCGTGGCAGCGACTACAGCCGCTCAGCGCAGCCCGCTGTCAGAACGTGTCATTGGCGATGGCCTGGTCCCTTTGCCCAGTGCACTGGGCCAGCATGCCGACCAGCGGCACCAATTGGCCTTTGCCAAAGCCAAGCAGACCATCGTCTACCGGACCAACCACATGGCGATGCTACGCAGCCCCGAAGTAGCGCGCCAAGTGGTGCAGTGGCTGAAGTAGCTATTGGTTTGCGCCCGCAGCAGTTCCGGGGTAAACGCCGCCGTTCGTGTCCTCCGCCCTGCGGGCTCCCCCTTGACCTCACTTTGGCGCTCACCCCAGCTCTGCTGCTTGATGCCCCGGTCCGCTCCGGCCCTTGAATACCACCCCATCGCCCATAATTGAGGGTTTCGCGCGCGACGCAGTGGGCGTCCGCCAGCATCGTTTTGTTACTCCGAAAGCCCTACCTTCCATGACCAAGCAAACCCTTTCCTTCCAGGCCGAAGTAGCCCAACTGCTGCACCTGGTGACGCACTCCCTGTACTCCAACAAGGAAATTTTCCTGCGCGAGCTGATCTCCAACGCGTCTGACGCCTGCGACAAGCTGCGTTTTGAGGCCATCAACAACGGCGGCCTGTACGAGAACGACTCCGAGCTCAAGGTCAAGGTGACCTTCGACAAGGACGCCAAAACGTTGACCATCACCGACAACGGCATTGGCCTCTCCCAGCAAGAAGCTATCGACAACCTGGGAACGATTGCAAAAAGCGGCACCAAGGATTTCGTGTCCAAGTTGAGCGGCGACCAAAAGGCCGACTCCAACCTGATCGGCCAATTCGGCGTGGGCTTTTACTCCGGCTTTATCGTAGCCGACAAGATCACTGTGGAGTCCCGCCGCGCCGGTTTGCCCGCGGCTGAGGGCGTGCGCTGGGTCAGCGACGGCGGCGCCAGCGGTGGCGGTGCGTTTGAGGTGGAAAGCATTAACCGCGCTGAGCGCGGCACCAGCGTCATCCTGCACCTGCGCGACGACGCACAGGACTACGCACAGGCCTGGAAAGTCAAGAACATCATCAACAAGTACTCCGACCACATCAGCCTGCCCATCCAGATGGAAGAGGAAGAGTGGAAAGACGGCGAGTTGATCAACCCCAGCGACGAAAACGGCGGCCGCCAGCCCGGTGGCATGGTCAAGACCGGCGAATGGGAAACCGTCAACAAGGCCAGCGCCATCTGGACCCGCCCCAAGAAAGACATTACCGGCGAGCAGTACGACGAGTTCTATAAACAGATCAGCCACGACTTCGAAGCCCCGCTGGCCCACACGCACAACCGCGTGGAAGGCAGCACCGAATACACACAACTGCTCTACATCCCAGGCAAAGCGCCCATGGATCTGTGGAACCGCGAGAAAAAAGGCGGCCTGAAGCTCTACGTCAAACGCGTATTCATCATGGACGACGCCGAAGCCCTGTTGCCCACCTACCTACGCTTCGTCAAGGGCGTGGTTGACTCAGCCGACCTGCCGCTGAACGTCAGCCGTGAGTTGCTGCAGGAAAGCCGCGACGTCAAAGCCATCCGCGAAGGCTGCACCAAACGTGTGTTGTCCATGCTGGAAGACCTGGCGAACAACGACAAATTGCCAGAGGCATCGGCCGATGGCGTGACCGATGTTGTGTCTGAAGAAGACAAGGCGCAAGCTGGTAAGTACACCAAGTTCTACAGCGAATTTGGTGCCGTGCTGAAAGAAGGCCTGGGCGAAGACTTCGCCAACAAGGAACGCCTGTGCAAACTCCTGCGTTTTGCGTCCACCACCAGCGACTCAGCCAACGTGGGCTTTGCCGACTACAAGGCCCGCATGAAGGAAGGCCAGGAGGCCATCTACTACATCACCGCCGACACGCTGGCCGCCGCTAAGAACAGCCCACAGCTGGAAGTGTTCAAGAAGAAGGGCATCGAAGTGTTGTTGATGACCGACCGCGTGGACGAGTGGGCGCTGAACTTTGTGCAAGAGTTTGACGGCACACCGCTGCAAAGCGTTGCCAAGGGTGCCGTGGATCTGGGCAGCCTGCAAGACGAAGCGGAAAAGAAGGCCGCGGAAGAAGCCGCCGAAACCTTCAAGCCCCTGCTCGCCAAGTTGAAGGAAGCGCTGAAAGACAAGGCCGAAGACGTGCGCGTGACCACGCGTTTGGTGGACAGCCCTGCATGCCTGGTCGTCAAGGACGACGGCATGAGCACCCAACTGGCTCGCATGCTGAAGCAAGCCGGCCAGGCCGCCCCCGAGGTAAAGCCGGTGCTGGAAGTGAATGCCGAACACGCCCTGGTCAAGAAGCTGGATGGTTCGGTGCACTTCAATGATCTGGCGCACATTTTGTTTGACCAGGCGCTGTTGGCTGAGGGTGGCATGCCGGCGGATCCGGCGGCGTATGTGAAGCGGGTGAATGCGCTGCTCGTTTAGTGTTCACTTAAACAAAATTTGGCTCTAGCCCTCGCGAAATATACATAGTTCGCTATCAATAGCATAGCCATGCTACGCCACCCAAAGCCCCGCAAGCCTTCGCTTGACGGGGCTTTTTTCGCAGTACATTCCATGCACCGCCTCCTACGCCATTCACTTTCTTTTCTGACCGCCATAGCCTTTGTTGCGGCGCTTGGCGCCACGTTGTGCCCGCCGCTGTATGCCGCGGCCGCAGACGGTACGCCGCGCGCCGTGACCCCACGTGGGGAACTGGGTGCGGAAGAAAAAGCAACGATTGCACTGTTCGAGCGCGCCCGCGATTCGGTTGTCTTCATCACCACCAGTTCACGAGTCCATGATTTCTGGTCCCGCAATGTTTTCACGGTGCCGCGGGGCACCGGGTCCGGCTTCATCTGGGATGAGTCCGGTCATGTGGTCACCAATTACCACGTGATTGATGGGGCCAGCGCGGCCACCGTCAAGCTGGCCGACGGCAGTGAATTCAAATGCACCTTGGTTGGTGCAAGCCCGACGCACGACATCGCTGTGCTCAAGATTGGCGGGGCGACCCGGCATGCCCCGCCGGTGCCGCTGGGCAGCAGCCACGACATCCGCGTGGGGCAGAAAGTGTTTGCCATCGGCAATCCGTTCGGACTGGACTGGACACTGACCAGTGGCATCGTGTCGGCGCTGAACCGATCGTTGACCGGTGAAAACGGCTCGACGGTAGAACACCTGATCCAGACCGATGCCGCCATCAACCCCGGCAATTCGGGCGGCCCGTTACTGGACTCCGCGGGCCGTTTGATTGGCATGAACACCGCGATCTACAGCCCCAGCGGGGCCAGCGCCGGTATTGGCTTTGCCGTACCAGCCGACACCGTAAACCGCGTGGTTCCGCAAATCATCCGCCACGGCAAATATGTGCTTCCATCGCTGGGAATACGCATGAACGAAGCCGTGAACCAGCGCTTGTTGTCCATTCTCAACATCAAGGGGGTTGTGGTGTTGCGGCCGTCTCCTACGGCACCCGCCCCGGCCTCGGGCCTGAAGGAAACAACATTTGGTCGCAACGGCAACATCGCGCTGGGCGACGTCATCACGGCCGTCGACGGCAAGCCTGTTGCCTCCGTCAGTCAGTTGGTGGCGCGGCTGGACGACTTCAAAATCGGCGATAAAGTCAAACTCACGCTATTGCGCCAGGGGCGCAGCGTTGTCCTTGAAGCTGTGCTGCAAGCCGACTCCTAGCGTCAGACGGTTGGCAGGGACAGCATTCGCATGGGACGTTGCGCCGATGCAGCATGCAGGGGCGATTGCCACAAAAATTTCGTGCCAAAGCTTGCGCCCCAGACCCGTTAGCCGCTACAGTCGCGCCTTGCGGTTTTCGCTGCATTGCACAAAGCTTGCGCGCAACGCCCGCTGCAAACCCCAGTTCAACCCATCCACACAAGGAGAATAAAAATGCAAAAAAACACGACCTCCCTGTGGGCTGGGTCAGCGGCTGCGGGTCTTATCTCTTAGACCTCCAAGCATCTCTCACGCCAGGCTGATTGCCGCTTTTTTGCGGCAGGCGTCTGGCCGTTCGTGTGTCGTCCCAGTCCAGTTTCATCTTCCTTTTTTTGATTCTGGATTTTTCTTATGGGCAATATTTTTGTCAAAACCGTTTCGGACCGCGCCTGCGTGGTCGCGTCTGACACAACGTGGATGGAAGACGCTGCAATACAACAGCTCGTCACCACATCACAACTGGAGGGCATGCAGCGCGTGACAGGCATGCCGGACTTGCATCCTGGGCGCGGTTACCCGGTAGGGGCCGCATTTTTTTCAACCGGGCGCTTCTACCCTGCCCTGGTCGGCAACGACATTGGCTGCGGCATGGCACTGTGGCAGACCGATTTGCGCGCCAGCGCCATCAAACTCGACAAGCTGGAAAAACGCGTGGGCAATATCGACGCGCCGTTTACCGACGGTGAAGCGTTTGATGGCACGAGTGCGATCGCGCAGGCGCTGGCAGACGGCACGCTGCCCGCCACAGGTTTTGAAGCGGCGCTGGGCACGCTGGGTGGCGGTAACCACTTTGCCGAGTTCCAGCAGGTGGACACGGTGTTCGACAAGTCGGCTCTGGCGGCGCTGGGTCTGGACACCCAGTGTTTGTTGTTGCTGGTGCACACAGGTTCGCGCGGCTTGGGTCAACACATCCTGCGCCAGCATGTGGACCAGTTCGGCCACCATGGCCTGGTCGATGGTTCGGCCGACAGTGTGGCCTACATGGGTCAACACGACGCGGCCTTGCAATTCGCCCGCTTGAACCGGCAGTGGGTTGCACAGCGATTGTTGGCCAATGTGCGTGGCGAAGGCCGCAAGGTGCTGGACGTGCACCACAACTTTGTTGCGCAAACCACGGTTGGTGGCAGCAAGGGCTGGCTGCACCGCAAGGGGGCCACACCATCGGACCAAGGCGCGGTGCTGATACCCGGCTCGCGCGGCGACTACAGCTACTTGGTACAAGCCACGCAGCCCGATGACGCCACGCTACGGTCCCTGGCCCACGGGGCGGGCCGCAAGTGGATGCGCACGGCCTGCAAAGACCGCCTGTTCAAGTTGATGACGCCCACACAATTGGGTCGCACGGCGCTGGGCAGTCGTGTGATCTGCAACGACCGTGAGTTGATTTATGAAGAGGCGCCTCAGGCCTACAAAAACGTCAACAGCGTAGTGCAAGACCTGGTGGGCGCCGGCCTGATCCGCCTGCTGGCGCGGACCAAACCGGTGCTGACCTACAAGACGCGTGGGGAGTGTTGCGCATGATGGTTCTACTACAACTCTCGGCCAACACCGGCCCCGAAGAATGCTGCTTGGCGGTTCGCAAAGCGGTGGCATATCTGCACAACGAAGCAGCGGCGATGGCTGTGCGCATCGACACGGTTGAGCAGGTCGCCGGTGAACGCGCTGGCAACCTGCGCTCAGTGCTGCTGGCGCTGGACGGTGACCACGCACAAGACTTGGCACAGCGCTGGCAAGGCAGTGTGCAGTGGGTGTGTGCCAGCCCTTACCGACCTGGCCACCGCCGAAAGAACTGGTTCATCGGCGCCGACATCTTTGAACCCGACGCCGAGGCTTCACCCGATGGCGGCGCGTTGCAGGACAAAGACCTGCGCTTCGAGACCTTGCGCTCCAGCGGGCCGGGCGGCCAGCATGTCAACACCACGGACTCCGCCGTGCGCGCCACACATATGCCAACGGGTCTGAGTGTGAAGGTGCAAACCGAACGCAGCCAGCACGCCAACAAACGGCTGGCCCGCGCTTTGCTGGCCCACAAACTGGTTGCATTGGCACAGGATGCCGCAGGCCAGAGCCGAGCCGAGCGCCGTAGCCAGCACCACCAGGTGGAGCGGGGCAACGCCGGGCGGATTTTCAGAGGGGATGCATTTATGCTGCAAGAATAGCCGTAGTTAGTCGTTTTGACGAAACTCGGCTATAGCCCCCGAGAATATTGATCAATTTGCTATAAAAATAGCAGCAATTAACGCAAAAAAAAAATGCCCCGACGGGTTTAAGTCCTGTCGGGGCCTCGCTCCCAGCGCCTTCACCGCGCGTGGAGAGCTGTCCAGTTACTGAACAGGTTTTTCGCCAGCCTTGATGGTGCCTTGTGTGTTGGCCGCAGCGGCTTCGGACTTGACCATGGCGCGCACGGCGGTCATCTCTTCCTTGCTCAATTTGGCTTGGGCAGTAAATGCCAGGCTATTGGCCTCACCAGCGCCGACTTCGGCCTTCTTATTGGCAGTATTGGCTTCAGACTTGATCATGCTGCGCAGAGCACCCATTTCCTCTGTGCTCAATTTGGCCTGTGCCTTTGCGGCCATTGGGTCCACTTCACCACGGCTGACTTCGCCTTGTTTGTTGGCGGTACGCGCATCAACCTTGACGTCGGCACGAGCCTTGCTCGCGTCGTCGGCGGCATAGGCTCCCACGGTGATAAAACTGGCGGCGAGGGCAATAAGTACTTTGTTCATAGAAACTCCAGAGTTGAAAAGTACAGTGTTACCGCAGGCGGCCCGAGCGTCTGTGGGATGTCGCACACGGGCAGAAAAGTCTCTGGAGCTACGGAGTCCCTACCGCGGCACGGTCGCGGCCCGCGTGTTTGGCCTGGTACAGCGCGGTGTCGGCCGCCTTGAGCAAGCTGTCATGGTCGACACCCACTTGGGGCGCGCCACAGGCCACTCCGATGCTCACAGTAACCAGGCCGAAGGCACTGTCGGCATGGGGTATGGCCAATGTGCGCACCGCCTCGCGCATCCGTTGCGCCACAACCAGGGCACCGTCGACGTCGATTGACGGCAGCACAACGGCGAACTCTTCGCCACCGTAGCGGGCCACCAGATCGCCGGGCCTGGCAACCGTGGCGGCCAGGCATTCAGCGATGCGTCGCAGGCAGTCGTCGCCCGCCTGGTGCCCAAAACGGTCGTTGAACAGCTTGAAGTGGTCCACGTCCAGCATCAACAGTGCCAGCGGGGTCTTGTCGCGCCGGGCGCGCAGCCATTCCTGGCCCAGTTTTTCGTCGAAGCTGCGGCGGTTGGCGATGCCAGTCAATCCATCATGGGAGGCCAGCCGCTCCAGCGCGATCTGGGCCTGCTTTTGCTCGGTCATGTCGCGCAGGGTTTCCACCACCGCAATCAGTTCACCATCGGCGTTGTAGATGGGGCCGGCATCGATGGCCAGGTAATACTGGTGGCCCAGTTGGGGCATCACACACCAGTTCTGCGCGTGGAAGCCACTCTCACTGTCACCAGCCTTGTCGAAGGTCGCGTAGTGCTCTGCGAGTTCGCCGGTGCGGCCCTGTACCACCAGGTCGGCTAGGCAGGGGCGTGGTGCCTCGTAAAAGGCACGCCAGTGTTCTCGGGTGCCAATCACATCCTTGGCGGCCACGCCGGTCAGGCGCTCGCAGGCGCGGTTCCAGATGATGACGTGGCAGGCAGCGTCCAGCACAAACGTCGGCACGACCAGATCCCGCATCAGTTTGACGGCAAAACTGCGGTCGCGGTCCATGTGCTTGTTTTTCATCCGGCAGCCTTTGTGCGGGGTGGGTCTCTCTTATGCCCGCATTGTGCAACTGCTGGGACGGGTGCTGCAACCCCTTGTTGTGGCGTCAAGACCTGAAGTGTGTTTACAACGCCTGCCTTTTATTGCCTTAGCGGATGACACCAGTTGTGCTTCAATGGCGTTGTAGGGGTTGTAGTGCTTGGTCCACCGTTCTTGCAAAGGAGACCGCCATGGAATCATCGTCTCGCAGTCTTGTTCCGCAGTCTCACCAGTTCCAACTGCCAATTGCGCAAATGCGCCGCGTGTTCCAGCCCGATGAGGTCGAGCGCAAGCTGGCCAAGCTGCAGGACAACGAACACGACAGCCTGCGCAACACCTACCGCCGCATGCTGGAGCGCGGGCCGCAGCGCTTCTCCGTCAAGCCATCGGGCGTTCCCAATATGGCGGGCCTGTACCACTCGCTGCCCAACTTCACCGAGGTGCTGGACGACGTCAAACGCCATGTGGCGCTGGCACAGGACAGCCGCGATGCGCTGGAGGTCACACCCATGCTGCTGCTGGGCCCACCTGGCATTGGCAAAACCCATTTCGCCCGCAAACTGGCCGACCTGCTCGGCACCGGCATGAGCCTGGTACCCATGAGCTCCATGACCGCAGGCTGGCTGCTGTCGGGCTCATCATCGCAATGGAAAGGTGCCAAGCCTGGCAAGGTGTTCGAAGCGCTGGTAGACGGCGAATACGCCAACCCGGTCATCGTGGTGGACGAGATCGACAAGGCCAGCGCCGATGCGCAATACGACCCGCTCGGTGCGCTCTACAGCCTGCTGGAACATGACACCGCGTTGAGCTTTACCGACGAGTTTGCCGAGGTAGCGATTGATGCCAGCCAGGTGATCTGGGTCACGACAGCCAATGACGAACGCGGCATCCCGGCCCCGATACTGAACCGCATGAATGTGTTCACTGTGGAAGCGCCCACGCTGGAGGCCGCGCGTCTGATCGCGCGTGAGTTGTACCAAGGCATTCGCAACGACCATGACTGGGGCCAGCGCTTTGGGCCCGAGCCGGACGAGGATGTGCTGGACCAACTGTGCACACTGGCACCACGCGACATGCGCCGCGCACTGATGACGGGTTTCGGCAATGCCCGCCTCGACGGGCGCAGCGACATCAGCGTGGCCGATCTGCCCCGTCCCAGCGGCAAGAAAGGGTCAATGGGTTTTGTGCAGTGATGCGCTGCTGTCGCCCAACGGTGCGGCCTCGCAGCGGTTGCGCCCGCCCTCCTTGGCACGGTACAGCGCATCGTCGGCGCGCTTCAGGGTGGCGGCAGAATCCGCGCGGCGCACATGTTCGGCCACACCGATGGACACCGTGATGCGCAGATCCGGGTCTATGTCGGGAAACTGCAGCTGTGCAACCCGTTCGCGCACACGTTCGGCCGTGACCATAGCGCCTTCCAGCGCGGTGTCTGTCAGCACCATGATGAATTCCTCACCGCCGTAACGGCCAAAAAAGTCGAGCTGGCGCAGAGCCTTTGATGCCGCATGGGCCACACCGCGCAACACCTCGTCACCGGGCAGATGGCCGTAGACGTCGTTGACGCGTTTGAAGAAATCAATGTCCACCATGCAGATGCAAAAGGCACTGCCATTGCGTTGGCAGCGGTGGGTTTCCTCTGTGAGGCGCTCCATCAAATAGCGGCGGTTGTAGACACCGGTCAGCTCGTCGCGGATGGCCATGTCGCTGATGCGCTGCAGGGCCACTTCCAGCTCACCATTCTGCTTGGCCAAGGCCTGGTTTTTTTCTTCCACCTTGTGGCGCAGGCTGCCCACCATTGCGGCCAAGAAGCTGAATTGCCCAAGCGCCATCGCAAACGCCACCCACAACAACAGCTCCAGCCGTAGATTGGTCTCGTCAGCATGAAAATACAGCAGCAGGCCGGTCTGCGCCGCGTAGACCGTCAGGATGAAGGCGGCCAGCTGCACAAAGCCGCGCGCCCTGAAGCGGAACATGCCAAAGGAAAACATGGCCAGACCCAGCAGCAGGAAAGCCCCGCGCGCAACCCCCGCAAAATACATGATGTACAGACCCATCACCGCCGGTATGGCGATCTGAAAAAACGTCAGGCTGGGGTCCTTGAAGCGCAGGTTAAGGCCGCTGCGTATCACCCCGTAGACCACCAGATTGAACAGCACTGCAATGGGCACGTAAACCGTGACGTTGTGCGTGCTCAGAAAGCCCAGGGCCCAGCACAACAGCACAAACGAGAGGTTCATCGCATGGGCGGCTGTGCCCACAAAAAAGCGCCGCAAACGCACGCGCTGCTCGGGCGCGTTGGGCGGATAGAGGGTGATGCCTGCAGCTTTCATGGCGACCTTTTTATTGTCTGTACCGGCGATTGTGCAAGCATTACATCCGAAACCCAATTTGCTCTACTATTGATAGCTGCCCATGTCCATTTAACGGGGACTACCGGCAAGAATAACGATTAGGAGTATTGCGATGGTGTCGTTGAATCCGCCCTATCTGGCGTCCTATTGGTCGCAGCCCATGGTCGAGGTCAATCTGCTGATCTTTCTGTACTTGGCAGGCGCTTTGGCTTTGGGGCTGCTACTGGGTTACGAGAGGGCCTACCATGGCCGCGCGGCTGGCATGCGGACCTATGGCATTGTGTGTATGGCCTCGGCGGCGTTGACCGTGCTCTGCGGTTATCCCGAATTCTGGTGGGGCGGCACCCACCATGCGGGTGCGCTGCTGGACCCCACCCGTGTCATACAGGGCATCGTCACGGGAGTGGGTTTTCTGGGCGCTGGCGTGATCATGAAAGAAGGCCTCAACATCAGCGGCCTGACGACGGCGGCGTCCATCTGGGCGTCCAGCGCGATTGGTGTGCTGGTGGGCTTGGGGTTTTTCGCAGCGTCCATCCTGCTCACACTGCTGCTGTTGGCCTTGATGATGTGGGTACCCAAACTGGAAGGGCGGCTGCCCTCGCGCCGCGCCATGGGTGTGGTGCTGGGTTTTAAACCGGGGTTTGAGCCGCACGAGTCCACACTCAAGACCACCATCCTCGAGTGGGGTTACCTTGTGGCAGAGGGATCGCTCCACATCTCTGCTACCCAACACGCCGTGCAATGGAATTTTGTGATGGTGGCGCTCAAGAGCCGACCCGAGCCCAAGTCACTGTTCGAACTGTCGCGCAAGCTGCGCGAGGTGGCGGGTGTGGACAGTTTGCAGATCAGCCACGCTAGAAATTAGAGAGATTGCCCCCACACTCCACCGCTACGCGGGTCGCTGCCCCCCGCGGGGGCTAAATCCGCTTGGGGCGGCCCGGCGCGGATTTGTCGTCTCCACTATCGCTTCGTGGATTTGGCCATCGTCAGGGGCCTGCCTTCGGACGCAGCCGGCGGGGCTATACCCAGCAACGCTGCCAGCGTGGGCGCAATGTCCACCACCTCGACCCGCGTGTCCACACGGGCCCTGCCAATCCAGGCCGGGCCATAGGTCAGGATAGGTACGTGGGTGTCGTAGGTATAGGGTGATCCATGGGTAGCCACGGCCCGCCCGGCAAACATCCAGTAGGGCTTGAGCACATACTGCACGTCACCCGACACGTCGGCGTGCCATGCCTTGCGCATCTGGGCAAACAGGGGTTCGGCAGCGCGGGTGCCGCTCAACAACTCGGCACGGGTATAGGCAGCCGCAAAACCGGGCTCGGCCAGCAGCAGCGCACGGGCCGCTTCCGCCACGGTGTTGGCATCCAGCCCCTTGCTGGCCAGCAATTGTTTGTCCAACAACAACGTGGAGCCAGAATTGCCCAGCAACCACTTGCCCGGGCCAAACTGTGTCTCCAGGCCCTGGCTGATGCGGGCCAGGGATTGCGCGCCATCCACGCGGCCGCTGGCCTGGCCTTGGCTGGCGCTGTACTCCACATTGGGCATAAAGCCGTGGTCGGCTGTCAGCACCACCACATACTTGTCCTTACCCACCCTGGCATCCAGGTCCTGCCAGAAGCGCTGCAGCAAACGGTCCAGCTGCAGCACATGGTCGTGTGACAGGCGCGACTCGGCGCTGAAGGCGTGGTTGACATAGTCGTGGCCGGACAGGCTGATGGACAGAATGTCGGGCGCTGCGTCCTGGCCCAACTGTTCACCGGCTAACGCGGCGCGGGCAAAGTCCAGCGTCAGCGCGTCGCCAAAGGGGCCACGCAGCAGTGAGCCATAAAAATTGGGACCGGGTTCCGTGTCCTCCGGAGCGCTGAGGCGGGCCGGCAAACCGCCGCCTGCTGGGCCAAACCAAGGCTGGTTGTCCGCAACCGAGCGGGCATAGGCTGCCTCGGGCAGCAGGGCCGTCCATTCGCTGCGGAAATAGCGGTCAGCTGGTTTGGCGGCGTTAAACGCAGTAACCCATGCAGGGTGCTCTTGCATGTAATAGGTAGTGGACGCAAACTGCCCGCTGGAACCCATGTACATATAGGCCGTGCCGGTTTTGCCGGCCGGCAGTATGGCGCCACGGTCTTTGCCCGAGATGGCGATGACCTTGGACTGCGGGTTGGCCCTGCGCAGCACATCACCCACCGTCTCCACCTTCAAATTCTTCGGACTGGTGCCGTCCAGCGGGTCGGTGGCATGGCCGATGTAGGTGGCGGTGGTGTCCCCTGCGCAATATTCGCGCGCGCCGGTTTGGGCATCACGCCATTCGTTGCCGACGATGCCCGTACGGTGCGGGTAGGCACCCGTCAGCATGGTGGCATGGCCAGCCCCCGTGACGGTGTAGGCATGGCCGTAGTGCGCGTTCGCAAACCAGCTGCCGCGCTTCAACAAACGGTTGAAACCGTCCGGAGCGAGCTGGTCCTGGTAGGCCACCACCTGGCGCTGCGGCAAGCCATCGATGGCCATAAAGACGATGAGTTTGGGCGGCTTAACCCGGGGCGGTGCTTTGGCGACTGCCGCACCCATGGGAGCCAACGTTGCACCTGCCAACAACAGGCAGCACAGCCAGCGGGCGGCCGTCATGCCTGCCCCAGCGCGCGGGCCAGCCACTGGCAGACTGGGCTGCTGGCATCTTCCAACCCGTGGATCACGGTGAAGTGGTTGGTACCTGCATGTTCTTGCAAGGTGGATGTATTGCCCGCAGCCTGCCAGGCAGCGTGGTAAGTCTGCGACTGGCGGGCAAATTCACTGCTCTCCAGACCACCCCAGGTGATCCACAGCGGCGTCTTGCAAGGCCGAGCCATAAAGGCCGGCGAATTGCGCCGCACGACGCCATCGTCCAACTGGATCATGGGTTGCAGGTAGCTGTAGCGCAGGGGCTCCAGGTCAAACAGGCCGCTGAAGGCGATGGCACCTGCTAACGGGTCCTGTGGCAATCCATAGTCACGCGCCCATTCGGTTTGCAGGCACATCGCAGTCAGGTGGCCACCGGCCGAATGCCCGCCTATGGCTACGCGCTGGGGGTCTCCACCGTGCTGAGCAATATTGCGCACTACCCAAGCGATGGCCGAGCGGCACTGGCGGGTAATTTCGTCGATGGTGACATAGGGGCACAGTGCGTAGTTGACAACCACAACCGTGATGCCCCGTGCATTCAAGCCCAACGCAACGCCGTGGAAGTCTTTGCTGGACAGTGCGCGCCAGTAGCCACCGTGGATGAACACAAACACCGGTGCGTTGGGCGCTTCGGCGGGAAAAATGTCCAGGGTTTCTTCGACCGTGGGGCCGTAGGGCACATCCAGCGTGTTGCGCAATGCGGATCGCGCCTGCTCGGCCTGGGCCGTGAAGTGCTGCATGGGCTGGTCGCCGGGGGCCAGTACCAGGCTGGGGTTGTACTGGGCGTCAATCTGCGCCTGGGTTTCAAAGTTGCGGTACAGCGTGCGCATCGGGGGAGCCTTGTCTGAGCGTTGGTATGCGGTGATTATTCCGCATGCCGGGCTCCTCCAATCCGTGCTGGTTGCCACGGGTCAATCCCCGTCGTCGTCATCCACCCCACTGTTGTCATCACCGTCGTCGGCACGCGCCTTATCGGCCTTGGCCTTCAGTTCCAGCGTGGAATCCACAAAGGCGGGGATAGTGATGGGGCTTGCCAGGCGCAGGGAGGGATGCTCGATGGCGTTCAATACCTGAACATTGGTCAAGCGGTGGTTGCTGATCCAGACCTGCGCCACCGGAACCGCAATGGCCAACGCGGTCGCAGCTGCAACGCCCCAGCGCAGCACCGTCCAGTGGCGCGGGTCAGCCACCCGCAGGTGGGCCCTAACCGTAAGGGCCACAATCACGACGGTGACGTGCGGCGCAATACGCATAGGCCACAGCCAGGACGCAGAAAACGCCAACAGCTGCAGCACGGCATGCAGCACAGTGGAAGCAAGAACAGCCGTGCTGGCTATCAGCAGGTGGGTGAAAAACCGGTCCACACCGCCCAACACGCGCCCCAACAGGGCATACATTGCGCTCCAGATGCACAGTGCGGCCACCATGGCGGTGAGTTCGTAAACATAGGACGGTGGCTTGTCGTGCAGATCGGTTAGCCAGATGTCCCACGCGCCACGGCCCAACACCAGAAGCAGCGCCAACAGGGCCAAGGGCCACATGGCGCGCAGTGACAGCGCCACTTCGGGTGGCAGCGTCCAGGCTCGGTTGCGGATGCGTATGTGGGAGTTGCCCAGCCGGTACGGCGCGTCGGTGTGCACGGAATAGGTGGGCTGCCGCTTGCCACGGTGGGCGTGGATGCCATTGCGGGTACCCAAATCCTGCAACTGCGCGCTGCCGTCGGGGGCGATGTGCAGTTCTGCGTGGTGCGCCGCGACGTGTGGATCGTCGAGCACCAGGTCATTGCCCAGATCCCGACCGATACGAAACACGGGGCCAACAACCGTGCTGCGTGCCAGAACCGTCCCGTCACGGTGCAAGTGTTCTACGACCCAGCTCATTGCAGACGCTCCAGAAACAGCGTGGTCAACTGTTGCGCATTGGCAAAAGAAAAGCCACGCAATTGCAGAGAGCTGGTCTGGCGCTCGCGCGCATCGTCGACCTGCGTGGCGAACACGGTATAGTCATACAAGTCTGCAAATTTTTTGTAAGCGCGTACACAAACCCCTACCCGGAAGACGTGTTGTGCACCATGCACGTAGTCATCGCGACACTCGTTTTGGGTCATCTCGGTGCCGCTTCCCCCACGTGAGCTCCCATGCCGTGCGCCGGACGCAATACTCAGAAATTTGAGTGTGGGCAGTTTTCCATTTCGCAACACGACGTGCCGCAAGCTGATTTCTCCGGTGTACAGGTTGTTGCGTACAAACACGTCGGCATGCAGGTTGCAATCCAGGCTGTCCCGGTGGTAGCGCAGCTTCTCCCCGTCAAGCCCGTTGGCCCAGCATTTGGTCAAGCTGCCGTCCAGCGTGGGCACGGTGCGCCCGGCCAGAATCTGGCGGGCAAAGCCAGGCAGCTTGCTGACAACAAAGTCCTGGTGGGCATGTAATTGGGCGCCGATTTCGGTACGCCATTCGGTGCGGGGTTTGGCCTGCTCCGCCCGGGCCAGCAACTCGCGGACGTAACGTACAGGCACCAGAAAACTCAAGAGTTCGCCGTCGCGGCGGGTGGCCACATTGACGCCCACGACGCGCCCTGCTTCGTCAATCGCCGGGCCACCGCTCATGCCGGAATTGAGGGCTCCGGAAAACAACATCTGTTCGTAGATGCGCGACTCCACCCGTCCGTTGTAGATCCCTTCCGAAATCAAAAAACCGAGTTCCAGCGGATTGCCCAACGAGAACACTTTGGTGCCCTGGGCCAGAGGGGTGTCGCGCAGCGGAAAGACATTCCAGCGGGCCGCATGGGGCGCAGGCTCCGTGCGCAGTACCGCCAAGTCATGGATCACGTCCACCGCGACGAGTTGGGCCTTGACATTGCGTTCGTTGGTGCCGCGCAACTCAATGCGGTACTTCTGGGGCTCGACCGCCATCGCCGACACCACGTGGTAATTGGTCACAACCCAGGCACCCTGGTCGCCCTCGTCACGCACGACAAAACCAGAACCCAATGACGATTGTTCGCTGGCGCTGGCCAGCAACACGCGGACCTGCAGCAGCCGCTCCTTGTTGCGCGAGAACAGATCACGGGCGGAAGCCGAAGGTTCAACCAGAACCTGTTGCACCTGCTTGTCGGCCGGAGCGTTAACAGACGGTTTGGCAGATGTGTTGCCGGGGGTGGCCGCGTGCACGACATGGAGAACCCCGCTGACCATCAAAATTATGAGCGTTGCCCAGCGTGGGCAAAAAAGAGGCATTTAGGGTTTCCGCGAAAGTGGGCAAGCCCTGCAGTCTAGGGCAAGTTGTGCGCCATCCGACCCCTAAACCCATCGCAAGGCGCGTAGGCCGCGCTTGCGTTATCGGGCCGATTCAGTTGAGGAATGACTCCGCACGGGCCTCAAAGTCTTCGGCATCTATCGCAGCGTCAAAGGCAACCCGACTGGCCAGCGCTTCCTTGGTGTAAGGAATCAACGGCTTGTCCAGCGGGCGCAGTTTGTGGCGGCGCAGGCCGCGCAGTTGCTGGGAGCGTTCCATGGTTTGCAAAACCAGTTCAGGCTCCATCATCAGACTAAAGGGATTGAGTGCCAGGGCTGCGATTGTCATGGTGGTTCTCCGGTTGCAATCTGCGCCAAGTAGGGAAGGATTCAAAGCTTTGGCGCTTGGTGCAACTGTAGCCACTGTGGCGCGAAACTGGAGTCAGCCACAGGCTGGAAAGCGTGTAGGAATTTGCCTTACAAGGACGGGGCCAGCTACACGCAGTGAGCGGCCGCGGGTGCAAAAGCTACCTAGGTGTAATCCGCCAGCGTCATCACTCGCGCACGCACACTCTTGCCCTTGACCTTGCCTGCATTCAGTTTGGCACAGGCCTGCTTGGCCACATCACGCGTCACGGCTACAAAGGTGCTGAACTCGGTCACCTGGATCTTGCCAATCTGCTCGCGCGTGTAGGCCCGGCCGCCCTCCTCGCTGGTCAACGCGCCCAGCACATCACCCGGGCGGATTTTCTCCTTGCGGCCGCCCAGAATCTGAATCGTCACCATGGGTGGCAACAAGGGGGCGTCGCTGGCGGGCACCAGCGTGTCCAGCGGGTACCACTTGGAAGGCTGGTTCTGGTACTGCTCGATCTTGCCGATGCGTCCCATGTCGTTCATGATGGCCAGGCTCAGGGCCAGACCGGTGGCACCGGCCCGGCCGGTGCGGCCAACACGGTGCACATGCACTTCGGGGTCGGGTGTGATGTCCACGTTGATCACTGCTTCCAGCTGGTTGATGTCCAGCCCACGGGATGCCACATCCGTGGCCACTAGCACCGAACAACTGCGGTTGGCAAACTGCGCCAGCACCTGGTCGCGCTCGCGCTGCTCCAGTTCACCGTACAGGGCCAGTGCGTAGAAGCCTTCTGCCTGCAACAAGGTCACCAGGTCTTTGCACTGCTGCTTGGTGTTGCAAAACGCCAGTGTGCTCACCGGCCTGAAGTGGCGCAGCAACTGGCCTACGGTGTGCAGGCGGTTAGGCTGGGTCACCTCGTAAAACCGCTGTTCGATCAGGCTGTCCGTCTTGGGTGGCGCCACGTCCACACGCTGCGGCTCACGCATGAACTGTTTGGCCAGTTTTTCGATACCTTCGGGGTAGGTGGCCGAGAACAGCAGGGTTTGCCGGTTGGCCGGGCACTGCTTGGCGACCTTGACGATGTCGTCGAAAAAGCCCATGTCCAGCATACGGTCGGCCTCGTCCAGCACCAGCGTGTTCAGGCCTTCCAGCGTCAGGTATCCACGCTCCAGGTGGTCCATGATGCGGCCGGGCGTGCCGACCACGACGTGGGCGCCGTGTTCCAGCGATGCACGCTGGCCGCGCAGTGCAATACCGCCGCACAGCGTGACCACCTTGATGTTCTCTTCGGCCCGCGCAAGGCGGCGGATCTCTACCGTGACCTGGTCGGCCAGTTCCCGCGTGGGGCATAACACCATGGCCTGCACCGCAAACCAGCGCGGATTGAGCTTGGCCAACAGCGCCAGCGCAAAAGCCGCGGTCTTGCCGCTACCGGTCTGGGCCTGGGCAATCAGGTCATTGCCGGCCAATGCAATGGGCAGGCTGGCGGCCTGGATGGGTGTCATATCGCTGTAGCCCAGCTGCTGCAAATTGGCCAGGGCGGCGGGGCTCAGCGCCAAGTTGGCAAAGCTGGTGGGGGGGGAAGCGTCAGGCGCGGTGTTCTTGAGGGTCATGCCCAATTATCGGGCAGTGCAGGGGTATAGACGAGGGCGTTACAGTGGATACATCCATCTGAAGACGATCTTGCCATGACTGCACTGCACATCTCCTCCCAATTTGACTCCGGCGCCATTGAAGTGCTGAGCCTGGACAACCCGCGTGATATCCAAGTCAACATCCGCCCCGACAACGCCAGCGCCTTTGCCCAGTGGTTCCACTTCTGCCTGCACGGTGCAGCCGGCAAAGCCATCACCCTGCGCTTTATGAATGCCGGCGCCTGCGCCTACCCTGACGGCTGGGAGGGCTACCGTGTGGTGGCCAGCCACGACCGGCAAACCTGGTTTCGCATCGACACCGAGTTTGACGGCACGGTGATGACGGCGCACACCACGCCCGCCTGCAACTGCATGTATTTTGCATACTTCGAACCTTATTCCTACGAACAACACCTGGACCTGTTGGGCTCGGCCGCACAGTCGCCCCATGTGGAACTGCATCGTCTGGGCAGCACTTTAGATGGCCGCGACATGAGCCTGTTGCGCATCACCGACGCACAGGGCGCAACGCCGCTGGAGCTGAAAAAGAAGGTCTGGATGATTGCGCGCCAGCACCCCGGCGAGACCATGGCCGAATGGTTTGCCGAAGGCTTTTTGGAGCGCCTGCTGGACCCGGACGATGCCGTCAGCCGTGTGCTGCTGGACCGCTGCATCTTCCACGTGGTGCCCAATATGAACCCCGACGGTGCCGTGCGCGGCAACCTGCGCACCAATGCAGCTGGCGCCAACCTGAACCGCGAATGGGCCGCACCCAGCATGGAAACATCGCCCGAAGTGTTTCTGGTGCGCCAACACATGCAGAAGACCGGTGTGGACCTGTGCCTGGATGTGCATGGCGACGAAGGCCTGCCCTACAACTTTGTCGTTGGCTCCGAAGGCAACCCGGGCTACACCGAAGGCATAGCCATGCTGGAGAACACCTTCAAGAGCGCGTGGCTGGCCAACTGCCCGGATTTTCAGGACCAATACAACTATGGCCGCAGCGCGCCGGGCAGCGCCAACCCCACACTGGCGACCAACTGGGTGGCCCAAAATTTCGGCTGCCTGGCGCTGACGATAGAAATGCCGTTCAAGGACAACGCACAACTGCCCAGCGCGGAGACTGGCTGGAGCGGCGAGCGCGCACGCAAGCTGGGTGCCAGTGTGTTGCAACCCCTGTTGGCAATGCTGTAGAAGTCAAACGCTACCATATTGATAGCGTATTAGTTATATCCGACGGGGGCTACAGGCCAATTTTTCCAATGATGCCCCTGGCTGGAGCCCTCCCACACCCCACCCGAGAACCCTTACCATGCCCAATACCCGAAGTACCAATGCCGTCCGCCTGGAGTTCGCCCCCGACTCCCTGGTCCAGACCAACCTGTCAGGCGCGGCTTTTACAGATGACTGGTTGTGGGTCGCCGGTGATGAAGCCTGCGGCATTGACCGCCTGCGCCGGCTCGACCCTGTGGGCCAAGAGAGCTTGCGTTTTGGCGAGGTGCGTGACTTCCCCTTGGCCGATCTGCTGGACTTGCCCGGCGCGGCCGACGAGGAGGCCGACCTGGAGGGCATGGCCGTCGCCGATGGTTACCTCTGGGTCGTAGGCTCACACGGCCTGAAACGCAAAAACACCAAGCCCGACCGCGACCATGCGGACAACGCCAAACGGCTGGCCAAGGTCGCGCTCGACGGCAACCGCCGCCTGCTGGCCTGCCTGCCCATCGAAAAGGACGCCAAGGGCGAACCCTGCCTGGTGCGCAAGGCCAAGGACGGCCGGTGTGCCATGCGCTTGAAGGGTGATGCAGAGCAGAACCTGCTGACCCAAGCACTGGCCAAGGACCCCCACTTCGGTCCCTACATGGCGATCCCAGGCAAAGACAACGGCTTTGACGTCGAAGGCCTGGCGGTAAACGGGCGCCGCATGCTGCTCGGCTTGCGTGGCCCCGTGCTGCGTGGCTGGTCGGCGCTGCTGGAGATCGAAATAGAGGCCAAAAGCGACCAACTGCGCTTAGTGCCACTGGACGACAAGGGTTTGCTGATTCGCAAACACTTCATACAACTCAATGGTCTGGGCGTGCGCGACCTGCACTTCTGTGGCGATGACCTCTACATCCTGGCCGGCCCGACGATGGTGCTGAACGGAGAGATCCGCGTCTTCAAATGGCCCGCAGCCAAACCCTTGCTCGCCGCCAACCGTGACCCGGTCCGCTTCGAATCGGCACTGACCGGGTTGGTGGCGCTGCCCCACGGTCGCGGCACCAACCGTGCCGAGGCGATCTGTGATCTGCCACCCACCTTGTCCGGCGGCAAACCCAGTTGGCTGGTGTTGTACGACGCGCCCGGCCCCGATCGCATGGAGGGGGAGCGCACAGTCTTTGGCGATTTATTGCGGCACGATTGAGTGTCGCCCACTCCGCTTTGCCAACACCACATGTCTATCTGTCCTGAAATAGACCCCACTGCAGCACTGCAGTTCGTCATCAATGGCGCGTCGGGGAGCAGCGACGCCGACGCCAAGCGTGCAGTCATCGAAGCAGCGTTACAGGCAGCCGGGCGGCGCGGGGACTTGTTATTCGGTCAAGGCGACGACCTGGCCCGTGTGGCGCAGCAGGCCGCGGCACAGGCGCAAGCCACGCGAACGGCCGTGGTTGCCGTCGGCGGCGATGGCACCATCAACACGGTGGCGCAGGCTGCGCACGCCCTGGGCTGCGCAATGGGTGTAGTGCCCCAGGGCACGTTTAACTACTTTGCCCGCACACATGGCATTCCGGCTGACCCGGCAGAGGCTGTTCGGCAATTGCTGGACTGCACCGCATTGCCGGTGCAAGTGGCCGCCATCAACGACCGTGTGTTTCTGGTTAACGCGAGCCTGGGCCTGTACCCCGATCTGCTGGAAGAACGCGAGGCCTACAAGGCACGCTTTGGCCGCAGCCGCTGGGTGGCATTCTGGGCGGGCAGCGCCACCCTGCTGCGCGCGCAACGCAAGCTGCGCTTGTCCATTGAACAGGGCACGGGGCAACGTGAGGTGCAGACCTTGACGCTGTTCGTGGGCAACAACCGCTTGCAGTTGGAACAGGTGGGTGTACATACCGGCGGTGGCTCGGCGCAGGCAGAGGAGGATGGCCGCGTCACCGCGGTCATGCTGCGGCCGATTGGTGTGCTGGCGATGCTCAAGCTGATGCTGAAGGGCGCTATGGGCACCCTGGGCGAAGCGCAGAGCGTGGAGCACTTCGCGTTTAAACGCATGCTGGTGCGGCCCACGCTCACGGCCGGCCGCCGCGGGGTGAAAGTGGCATTCGATGGGGAAGTGACACGCATGCGCCCGCCCCTTAACTTTCGTGTGCTGGACAAGCCCCTGTATTTGTTGAAGCCGCGCCCGCAGGCAACCGCTGCATGAGCACGGTGTTGCAAATCTCGGACCCGCATTTCGGCACTGAACAGGGACCGGTCGTCGAAGCTCTGGTCGCGCTGGCCCGGCAGCAGCAGCCTGATCTGGTCGTGCTCTCAGGCGACATCACACAACGTGCGCGGCCGACACAGTTCGCGGCGGCACGCGCCTTTGTGGACCGCTTGGGGCTACCAGTATTGGCTATCCCCGGCAACCATGACATTCCGCTTTTCGATCTGTGGACGCGCTTGCGCCGTCCCTATGCCCATTTCAGCGTGGCCTTCGGCTCCGACCTGGAACCCGTGTATTCCGCCGCTGACCTGATGGTGGTATGCGTCAACACCACCCGGGCCTGGCGACACAAGGATGGTGAAGTGTCCGCCCCACAGATCGACCGCGTGGCCCGGATACTTGCGGACGCCCGGCCTGCGCAGATACGCATCGTGGTTGTGCACCAGCCGGTGGCCGTGACACGTGCAGAAGATGTGCCGAACCTGTTGCGCGGGCACGCTGCCGCATTGCAGAAGTGGTCCGCCGCGGGTGCCGATCTGGTGATGGGCGGGCACATCCACCTGCCCTATGTGAAAGAGCTGCAGGGGTTGGCGCGGCCGATGTGGGCTGTGCAAGCAGGCACTTCGGTCTCCTCCAGGGTACGCCAGGAGGCACCCAACTCGGTGAACCTGCTGCGCTGGGGCGCGGGTGCATCTGCGGGCTGCTGCGCCGTAGAGCAGTGGGACTTCTCAGCCTCCCATCAGGCGTTTGCCCGTGTCGCGGTCACGGAGGTCCAACCTGTCAGGGAGTGACGCTGCAACAGTTTGCGCGTGCATCTAGAATATTTGTTCTAGAACATCTATACTGGATGCATGCCACAAGCTACCTCACCCGTCCCCCACCCCACTGCAGCTGAGCTGGATTTGCTGCGCATCCTCTGGCGTATAGGCGCTGCCGATGCCAAGCTGGTCCATGAAGCCCTCCTGGACGAGCGCCCCGATGCGACCTATGCCACGGTGCTGCGCCAACTGCAGGTCATGTATGGCAAAGGCCTGTTGACCCGCGACGAAAGCCAGCGCCCGCAGCGTTACGCGCCGGCACAAAAGCAGGACAAGCTGCAAACCCATTTGCTGAAAGACCTGATCGCCAAGGCCTTTGCCGGCTCAGGCAAGGCCCTGGTGCTGGCTGCACTCAAAGGCCATGTCAGCGCCAAGGAGCGTGCCGACATCCAGAAGCTGCTGGGTGACAAGGACGGCGCCCCATGAGCCCGATGGTTATGGAATCGATTGTGCCGGCCCTGGGTTGGGCATTGCTGCATTTTGTGTGGCAAGGCCTGGTGGTGGGCGCGGTGGCCGCTCTGGTGTTGGCCCTGCTGCGCCACGCCAGCCCGCGCTGGCGTTATGCAGTGTGTGCGCTGGCACTACTCGTTTGCTTGTACCTGCCACTGGTCCATATGGGTTGGATGCTGACCGGGGTGCATGCATTGGCAAGCCAGCCATTTGAACTGCCGGCCTGGCTGCAATCACTCAGTACACAACTGCCAGCCCTGGTGGGAGCCTGGAGCCTGGGCGTGGGCCTGATGGCGCTGCGCCTGGGCGCGGGCCTGGCCTGGGTGGGTATGCTGCGCGGCCGTGCAGTCCCGGCCCCTGCAGTCTGGCAGGCGCGGCTGGATACGCTGGCATGCAAGCTGGGTGTGCAACGCGCCGTGTTGCTGCAACTCTTGCCCGATCTGCCCAGCCCCATCACCGTGGGGTTTCTGCGGCCCCTGGTTTTACTGCCCAGCGCCTTGCTCAGCGGCATGCCGGTGCATTTGCTGGAGGCCCTGCTGGCCCACGAACTGGCCCATGTACGCCGCTGGGATTACCTGGCCAACTTGCTGCAAAGCGTGGTCGAAGCTTTGCTGTTTTTTCACCCGGTGGTGTGGTGGCTATCAGGCCGCATGCGGGATGCGCGTGAAGAGGTAGCCGATGAACTGGCCGCCGCTGCGCTGGGTGACCCCCACCGCATGGCCCAGGCCTTGCATGCGTTGGCTCTGCAACAACCCGCACCCACGCACCATCTGGCGCTGGCCGCCAGTGGTGGCAAATTACTGCAACGATTGGAACGGCTGATGGCTCCCCGCACCCACACTGCTGGCTGGAAGATGGCGCTGCCCGCGCTCCTGTTGGCATGCACCAGCCTGTGGGTCCAGGCACGCAACACACCAGCCGGCAGCCCGCAGCCGCCAAGCGCAGTAAGCGCTGCAGCAACGGCCACCGTCACAACAACCACTCCAACGGCGACACCCACAGCCGCCATCGTCCTGCCCACCGCGCCGCAGTTGCTGCAACTGTCGCTCAACGCCAAACACGCACTGGTGCTGGAAGACGGAACGGGCCGCATTGTGATGGCCAAGGATGCGGATGCGTCGGTCCCTATTGCCTCCATCACCAAGCTGGTGACGGCCATGGTCGTGTTGGATGCGAAACCCGATCTGCAAGAGACAGTGCGCATTAGCCATGACGATGTGGACCTGCTCAAGCACAGCGGTTCGCGCATCCCGGTCGGCGCCGAAATGACGCGCCTGGCCGCGCTGAAACTGTCGTTGATGTTGTCGGAAAACCGGGCATCGTCCGCATTGGCGCGTTATTACCCGGGCGGCACGGCTGCCTTTGTGCAGGCCATGCAGGCCAAGGTGCGCAGCCTGGGCCTGACCCACACCGCGTTTGCCGACGCCACCGGCCTGTCCCCCGCCAACACATCGACCGCCACCGAGGTGGCCAAGATCGTCGCCGCCGCGGCGCGGTACCCAGCCATCGCCAGCATCACCAGCGACCGCAGTGCCAGCGTGCCTGTCAACGACCGCTTGCGTGCGGTGCACAACACCAACAAGCTGGTCGGCGGCAACGGATGGGACATCCAGTTGTCCAAGACCGGCTACACCGATGAGGCCGGTCGTTGCCTGACCATGCGTTTGAAGAGCGGTGGCAAACACTTCACCGTGGTGCTGTTGGATGCCGATGGCTCCGCACAGCGCCTGCGCGATGCCACACGCATCCACGCATCGCTGGCCACGCTGCACATCTAAACCACCCTCGTGACCATCCACCATGAAACGCCGCCACTTTATCGGCGCGGGCGCCGCTGCATTCGCCGCCCTGCCTGCCGCTAACCATGCCCTGACGCCGACGCTGTTGGACGGCGCCGCTGTGGGTGCCCCACCAGCACCGCAGAGCAGCTTTGCGCCACCCCGGCCCCTGGCACCTGTGCGCGCCAGCGTTGACCGCCTGATTGACATCGCAGTGTGCTTACGTCCGTTTCGCGCCCAAGGTCCGCGCATTGAATCGGAGCGTCGATATGGCAAAACCATCGTCCACCACTACGGCCATGGGGGCAGCGGCTGGTCGTTGTCATGGGGCTCTGCAACATTGGCCTTGCCACTCATCCAGGCCACCGGACAACGCCACATTGCCGTAGTTGGCTGCGGTGCCATCGGTTTGACCACGGCGCGGCTTGCACAACTAAACGGCTTGCGCGTGCGCATCTACTGCAAGGAGCGCCCGCCCGAGGTGGCGTCATCCGCGGCAACCGGCACGTGGTCGCCGGACTCGCGCATTTGTACAAAGGAGTACGCCACACCAGCCTTCAGCCAGCGCTGGGAGCACATGGCACGCCATTCCTTCAGAACCTACCAAAGCCTGATCGGCCTGGCTGACAACCCGGTGGAATGGCGCGACGGCTATTTCTTGTCGGACATCCCCTTTGACCAACCCCTGGATCAGGAGGACGACGAGCCGGACTATCCGGACTTGAATGCGCGGCTGGCCGATATGCGGCCCAGGTCTGTGCTGTTGAAACCCGGTGAACACCCGTTTCGCGTACCCCATGTGCGGCGCTTCACGCAGATGACCTTCAACATCGCCAGCTACCAGCGCCTGCTGGTGGATGATTTTTTGCGCGCGGGTGGCGAGATCGTGCAGCGCACATTTGAGCATCCACGCCAGTTCGCAGACCTGCGCGAACACACCGTCGTCAACTGCACCGGTTACGGCGCGCGGGCGCTGCTGGGGGATACGTCCATCATCCCGGTGCGCGGGCAAACCGCCCGCCTGGTGCCGCAACCGGAGGTGGACTATGCGCTCGTGTACCGCGGTCACAACCTTTTCATGCTGTCACGGCGCGATACCTTGCTGGTACAGGCGCAGGGCGCACACGACTTCGGCAACGAGGACACCAGTGTTGACCGCGCGTTGTCCGTCGCGGCGGTTGAGCGCTTGGCGGCCCTGTTCGCCTGACGGCTGACGGCGGAATGGATCCACTGCACAAACGTGTGCAGCGATGGGGCGGGCACACATACTGATGGTGTAATACCTGTGACGAAGGCTAACTGGAACACAGCTATGCTCACACGTAACATTGCTAACCGCTGGCCACAAGCCGTCACGGTGCAGCACCTCCACACCAGTCATGCAAAAAATTTCCTTCACGACCTGGCTTACCCGCGGCACTTACCCGCGGCTGTACCTCCCCATCATCGCCCTCATCCTGCTGGTTCTGGTGGTGCGTTATGACCTGATGATCAAGGCGGAGGTCGGTGAAATCCAGTTGCAGCGGCAAGAAAAGCTGCAGCACTTGCAGCACCACACCTTTACGCAGCTGTTGGCCCAGAGTGCGACGGGCGAAGCGGCTTCGGTGAAGGCTCTCTTGGACGGCGAGGCTTTGCTGAACCCGGACATCCGGTACCTGCGCTGGCAACATGGTGCGCTCACCGCATCGGCCACTGTTGCACCCGCGACGGAATCCACGGTACCGGACTGGGTCAAACGCCTGACAAATCTGCAGCCGCTGGAACAGACCTGGCAGATTGCGCAGCAGGACGGGTCGCAGGCCACGTTGGCGGTGCAGCTCGGTGTCGCCCACGCCCAACATCGTATATGGAGCACCGTGGGAACCCAAATTCCCATTTCGGCGCTCAGCACCTTTTTCATCCTGTTTCTGCTGACGCTATTGGTACGCTCCAACGCCCGCATGCTGCAGCGGTTGGACCACGCTACCAGCCAGTTCCGGGCCGGCAGGCTGCAAACACGCATGGTCGAGGCGGGCACACTCGAAGCACGGGCCTCGGCACGCACCTTCAACCTGATGGCCAGTGAAATTCAGCGCCTGGTGAAATCATTGGAGCACACACAAAAGCAACAGGAGGAGCAGTTGCACTTCACCCGCCAGTTGGTGGATGCCCTGCCCCTGCCCGTTTTTGTGCGCACCAGCGACGGCACCTGCCTGAGCGTGAACAAGGCCTGGGAGCGCCTGTTCGACACACCGGCGGAAACCGTGGTGGGCATCCCGCTGCACAGTGACTTTGCGCCGATTGAACCCACGCGTGCCAGCAAAGAGCGACGCACCGTACCGCGTGAAAGCAATGAAGTGCTAATCAGGTCCGGTGCGTTTGATGTGCGCGAAATGTCGTACTTCAAGGCCGCCTTTTCCACCACCGACGGTTCCGAGGGCGGCACGATCAGCGCGCTGGTCGACATCACCGAACGCAAGCTTGCACAAGAAGAACTGGTAGCCGAAAAGGAGCGGGCCGAGGTCACGCTCTCGTCCATTGGTGACGGCGTCATCACCACGGACATGGCGGGCTGCATTGAGTCCATCAATGAAGTGGCCCAGTTTTTGACCGGGCATTCCAGTGTCCACGCTGTCGGACGACCCCTGGTTGCAGTGTTCAACCTGGACAGCACGTCCCAAGCCTTGCCCTATGGCACCACCTTGCGCGCGCTGCACGCCACGACCAAACGCCTGCACGCGGTCAACCAGTTGTTAGTACACCGTTCAGGCGAGCGTTACCCCATCGAGTTCACCGCTGCGCCCATTCGCAAGGGCAATGGCCCGCAAATTGGTTGTGTGCTGGTGTTCCGCGACATCAGTGAAACACGCGATCTGCAACAGCAGATTTCCTGGCAGGCAACACACGACGCATTGACCGGGCTGAACAATCGCGCAGCCCTGGCCGAACGCCTGACACACGCCGTCTTCCAGGCGCGCCAGGATGACAGGTTGCTTGCAGTGTGTCTGCTGGATCTGGACCACTTCCATGCCATCAACGAGCAGCATGGCAACACCATGGGCGACCTGTTGCTCAAGGAAGTGGCGCTGCGACTGCAGGACATCGCGCCCGACCCGGCCAACATCGCGCGGCTGGGTGGCGATGAGTTTGTGGTGCTCTTGCCTGGGCACACAAACGTGTCCAGCATCCACGACCACGCGCAACAATTGCTGCAACGCCTCGCACAGCCGTATGCCATAGGTGACCAGCAGATATCACTGACCGCCAGCGTGGGCATCTCCATATTCCCACTGGACAACGCCAACCCCGACACCCTGATGCGCCACGCAGACCAGGCCATGTACCAAGCCAAACAAACCGGGCGCAGCCGGCTGCACCAGTTCGACGCGCAAAACGACCTGAACATCCAGACCCAGCATTCGCAGATAACTCGCATTGCTTGTGCCCTGCAGTCAGGAGAAATGCGCCTGTTCTACCAACCCAAGGTCAATATGCGCAGTGGGCACATCCTGGGCTACGAGGCACTGATGCGCTGGGCCCATCCGGAGCGGGGCATCGTGAGCCCTGGCGATTTCCTGCCCCTTATCGAACATACGGACGTGATCATTGAAGCGGGCCATTGGGCTTTGCACAAGGCTATGGCACAGCTGGACGAATGGGTGCAGCAAGGGCATGGCTGGATGGTCAGCGTCAACATTGCGGCGCGGCATTTCCACCACCCGGATTTTGTGGAGTGCATACGTCAACTGCTGCTGCAGTACCCGCGCGTGCCATCCCATCTGCTTGAGCTTGAGATTCTGGAGTCGGCTGCGCTGCAGGATGTCGCCCATATGCGCGAGGTCATGCAGGCGTGCCAGGCTTTGGGCGTGCAGTTTGCGCTGGACGACTTTGGCACCGGCTTTTCTTCGCTGTCGTATCTCAAGCAGTTACCCGCAGAAACCATCAAGATCGACCGCACGTTTGTGGACGGTTTGCTGGACGACGCGGACGACCGCACGCTGGTGAGCGCCATTGTCGGACTGTCGCAGGCATTCGCCCGGTCCGTGATTGCAGAAGGTGTGGAGACGGCTGATCAGGCAAGCAAGCTGCTGACTTTGGGCTGCGATCTGGGCCAAGGTTATGGCATCTGCAAACCCATGCCATTGGCCAGCGTGCAGGAGTGGGCTGCGCAGTACTCACTGTCGTTTGAGCCCGCCTGATACAGGACAGACGCGCAACACCAGCAGAGCCGAAATGCAGTGGCGCCCCGTCTGTGTCCTGGCGCACGTGCCTGCGGGGCAGGGCTTGTTATCGTCTTGCTGACTTCTAACAACCCAGGAATAGCTGCGCATGATGGATGCCCTCTTTGAGTATTTGCAGATCGCCCCCAGAGCCCTGCAACCGGGCGTCGTATTCTGGTCGTCACTTGTACTGGTTGCCGGTGGCAGCCTGGGTGAGCTGGTATTCCGCAAGATGGGGCTGCCCCGTATCGTGGGCTACAGCGCAGTGGGCATGGTGATTGCAATCGCGGGCCAGGGTGCGGGTGAGTATTACCTGGGTGGTGTGGTCCAGGTCATCGTGGATCTGGCCTTGGGCCTATTGCTGTTTGAGCTCGGCAGCCGGGTTAGCCTGCGCTGGTTGCGTGCCAACCCAGCCCTGCTGTGCACCAGCTTGGCCGAGGCCCTGTTCAGTTTCCTGGCCGTGTTTGCATCGCTGCGCTGGATGGGCCTGAGCCTCAATGTTGCACTGACCTGCGCCACGCTGACGATGGCCACTTCGGCTGCGGTTATCGGCCGGGTTGCCAGCGAACTGCACTCGGCGGGCCAGGTCACAGAGCGTATGGTCATCATGACGGCGCTGAACACACTCTTCGCTGTGCTACTGCACAAACTCATCATTGCGTGGCTGCACCTGGACACTGCAGGTGATTGGATACTCGCCATGACACAACCGATGTATACGTTTGGCGGTTCGGTGCTGGTGGCGGCCCTGCTGTGTGGCCTGGTGGCCTGGATAGCACGCCGATTGGATCTGCGCGATGAAAACTCCGTTTTACTTTTGCTGGGTCTGATCATGCTGGCACTGACTGCGGCGCGTATGTTCAAGTTGTCGACACTGCTGGTACCCCTGCTGGCTGGCGTGATGCTGCGCAATACATCCGAGCGGCCCTGGGTATGGTCGCGCCACTTTGGCACGGCGGGCGGCGTACTGGTGTTGATGCTGTTTGTGATTGTGGGTGCGTCGTGGTCGGTGCACTCTCTGGTGGTCGGTGGTGTGGCGGCCATGGTGTTGCTACTGGTACGCACACTGGTCAAAGGCCTGGTGATTACCGCCGGCGCACGCTGGAGCGGCATCAGCCTGCGCCAGTCGCTGGCATTGACGATGGCATTGACACCGATCTCGGGCACGGCGCTGGTACTGCTGGCAGATCTGCAGATCAGCCACCCCACATTTGCAACCCAGGTCGCACCCATCGTCTTCAGCGCCATCGCGATCATGGAGCTGGTCGGCCCCATGGTTGTGCAGTGGGCCTTGCGCCTATCGGGTGAATTACCTGCGTCGGCCACATCATCCAAGGGGGGTGCGGCATGAGCTTGGGTAACTTCGCAGAGTCACAAGCCTTGAGCATGGGCGTGGAGCTTGAATTACAAATCGTCAACTTGCACGATTTTGATCTCAGCCCTGGATCAAGCGACCTGCTGCGCCTGGTGGGCAAGCGCAAGCTGCCCGGTCTGGTCACGCCCGAAATCACCGACAGCATGATTGAGTTGTGCACCGGTGTGTGCACCAGCCATGCCGAGGTGCTGTCGCAGCTGACCGAGATCCGCGACGCGCTGGTGCATTGCGCAGCGCAGTTGAACCTGGGCCTGAGTGGCGGCGGCACACACCCCTTCCAGCAATGGAGTGAGCGCCGCATCTACGACACGCCGCGCTTTCACCGCGTGGCCGAGCTGTATGGTTATCTGTCCAAACAGTTCACGATCTTCGGCCAGCACGTGCACATTGGTTGCCCAGGTCCGGACCAGGCGTTGGTGCTGCTGCACGGCCTGTCGCGTTTTATTCCCCACCTGATCGCGCTGTCAGCGTCATCACCTTTCGTGCAGGGCACGGACACCGGCTTCCATTCGGCGCGGCTGAACTCGGTGTTTGCGTTCCCGCTGTCGGGCCGCGCGCCGTTTGTGCTGACGTGGGAGGAGTTTCAACTCTACTTCGACAAGATGGCACGCACTGGTGTCGTGAAGAGCATGAAAGATTTTTACTGGGACATACGCCCCAAACCGGAATACGGAACCATCGAAGTGCGTGTGCTGGACACCCCATTAACCATTGAGAAAGCCGCCGCTATGGCGGGCCTGGTGCAGAGCCTGGCGCGCTGGATCAGCATGGAGCAACCCTTTGAGCCGGCCGAGGACGATTACCTGCCCTACACCTTCAACCGTTTCCAGGCCTGCCGTTTCGGACTGGACGGCACCTTTGTAGACCCCAAGACCGGCGAACACCGCACACTGCGCGAAGACATCTACACCACGCTGGCAGCACTGGCACCCCACGCCGCGGCGCTGCAGGCGGAGGAAGCACTATCACTGATACGGGGCGAGCTGGTCGGCCTGGGCAACGACGCCACCTGGATCCGCGGGGTGGCCGAGCGCGAACAACTGTTGCCGGAGGTAGTGCGCCAGCAGTGCAGGCGCTGGGCGGGGAAGGCGGCTTAGACTACCGGCGCGAGCAGGTTCGCGTCACGCGCCAGCAACCATTTACCCTGTTCTTTTCTCAGCACCGTCAGCGTGTGACCTGCACGTTCCATGGCGGCACCGCCATGGGGCGGCGTCACGGTGACCCGCAGGCGCGTCCACATAAAAGCCCAGTCGCCACTGACGGTGATTTCCTGTATCTCGCTATGGCCGTCGATAGTGGGTGCTGATGTGCCCGCCGGTGGGCGTAACACGGCCGCGAACTCCACCTTGTCCATAGGTTGGCGCCCGGGCAGCAGAAACACCACGTCATCGGTCATCAGACCCAACACGGTGTCAGCATCACCCGCCTTGGTCGCATCCATCCAGGTGGCCATGAGTTGGCGGATTTGTGCTTCATCGCTGTCCATGTTCTTCTTTCCTCTTAACGCATCTTACAAATTCAGGCGCTAGTTGAAGGCCATTACCGCGACAAGGAAGGTCGCACGAGCGCATAAACCAGCCAGACCATCAACAACCAGCCCAGTGTGACGGCCAAGATGGCAAATTTGATGCTTGCAAAAATCGTTGCCGGCCAAGCTAGGCCATGCACAGACACCGTCAAGAGCATTTGGGTGAGGAAGTAGTTTTCTAGTGCGTCCGTGATGGCCATGCCCCAAGACGACCATGCGACCCATCGGGTCGGGGTTTGGAGATGGGGGCCAAGCAAAGGCAACATGACCCACAGGCTGACAAAAATAGTGGCCGGATACAGCAGCATGAACAGGTAGTCGAAACCCAAGCTCAGGGCCACCAACTTGGTAGCACGCTGATCCCAACTGCGCATGATGTCAGCGCAAGAATCGATAAAGGCGCACAGTTCAAACGACACGATGCCCAGCGGAGCAACAGGTGTTCGGATGCCTTCATCAATGATGGCAATAACCACGCCGACCAACAGCGTGAGGGCCAAGAGCGCCCACCAGGTGTATTTCAGGATGTGCCGTGGCATGGTTATGTATGGTGTGTTTGTCTCGAACCAGGCGCCCCCAGGTGTGTCGGAGCGCCCCGAACGCGCGCGTGACGGCAACACTAATTATGCAGCGCACAACGGCGTGTTCGTTTGATCCTTTGCCGGGGCGGCGCTACACTGTGCCGATGAGAATCACACCGGTTATCACCCTGGCTGTTTCACTCTTTGTTGCGAGCGCCCACGCGCAGTCGCCGCCGGCACCAGCAGCGCCAGCTGACGACGCCGTCACCCGTACGATCACCGCCTTGGAGGCGCAGCACAAGGCGCAGCCCGGTGATGCCTTGGTGACATTCATGCTGGCCAGCTACTACGTTCAGGGCAAGCTGCCCGACAAGGCGATTGCCACGCTGGACACGATCTCAGACAACCAGCTTGGAATCTTCCCCTCACCCGACCGCTTTCACGACATCGCCCACTTGCCGGGCTACCGCGAGGTCATGCGCAAGTTCGAGCGCAGCCAGCCGCCGGTGCTGCGCGGCCGGGTTGCCGTAGTCCTGGACGGCCCGCCGATGGCCACCGAAGGGATTGCCTACGACGCACGCGATGGCTCTTTCTACCTGAGCAGCGTGGACCGCAAGATCGTGCGGATCAGCAGGGACGGCAAGCACAGCGACTTCACCACCGTCGGCCAGGACGGAATGGCAACGCCGCTGGGAATGAAGCTGGACGCGCAGCGCGGCCTGCTGTGGGCCGCCTCGTACCGCGACGCAGAAATGGGCGGCGACGGCCAACCCGGCCTCTACGCCTTCGACCTGCGCACTGGCAAGACCGTAGAAAAGCACCTACCGACAGGGACATCGCCCGCAACGACTTTCAATGACCTGGTGGTGACGCGCGAAGGCACGGTGTACGTGACAGACACGAGCTCAGGCGCCTTGTACCGCGTGGAGCGCGGCGGCACACTTCAGCCGTACTTGCCGGCTGGCACTTTCCGCGGGGCCAACGGCGTTGCGCTCTCGCCCGATGAAAAGTTCTTGATCGTCGCACAGTGGCGTGCGCCCGTGCGCGTTGAACTGGCGACAGGCAAGGCGCTGCCCCTGACAGTGCCTGCGGGCGTGGTGACGGCAGGTATCGATGGCCTGTACTTTCATGGCCGGCACCTGATCGCGGTGCAGAACGTGGCGCATCCCGGTCGCGTGCTGCGCTTGTCACTCAACGAGACGTTTGATGCGATCACCGGCGCTGAAGTTTTGGAGTCCAGAAGCCCGCACTTCGCCGTGCCGACCACAGCAGCCATCGTCGGCGACACGGCATACGTGTTGGCAAATTCCTATGTCGGTTGGCTGAAGCCAGGTGGCAAGCTGTTCAACGGCGACAGCATGCAAGGCACCGTCATCCTTGCGGTGCCGCTGGGTTGAGCTTCCGTTAACTGCGTTGCATCGGCGCGCGCAGCGCTTCAGTCAAGGTGCCGAGGCTCTCGGCCAGATGGGCGCGGGTCTCAATCGAACGTCCTCCTTTGGCCACCGCACCGCGCAAATCCGCTTGCAGGCGTGTGGCGTGTAGGCGCGCCAGGCTCAGTGCATCAGCGGGCAGCGTTGCCGAACCTTTGGTCAGCAACACTTGCAAACGCTTCAAGTGTTCGCGTTGCAAACCGCGCCGCAAGACGTCAACCTCGGAACCACTTTTGAGCTCGCTCCACACGCTGGTCTGCAGCGTGGCGTACACCTCGCTGAGCGAGATCATGTTGCGGCGCTGGGCAGTTGGCACGTAGTTCGGCAAGTCCAGCAAGCGTTGGGCGGTGTTGCCGGCCAATAACCGGTCCATCGCCACGGTTTGCGCCCGCAACACGGACGCGCGCAGGTTGACCGGGCCATCACGCTCCCATTCGTTGTAATCAACACTCAGGTTCGACAGGAAAGCGGGTCGAAACCGGAACGAATCCGCGCTGAACAAACCACTGGCCAGGAACTGCAGAGCCTCGCGTTGTTTGACTGGATCGACGGGTTGAAAACTGGCACGTGTTGTGCTGCCCGGTAGGTCGCGCAGCGCGTGCATACCCCCCACATATTTGCCCACCAGCTCAGCGGCGCGCTGCAGTTGGTTAAAGCCGGCCATCAGCACCCGGCGTTGGCGCAGTGGATCGTCGCCGATTTGTGGTTTGCGGTTTTGCAGGCGGGTCCAGAGTTCCTTGGACAGTTTGAGCCGCTTCTTGAAATACGCCAGCGGGTCGTCACCCAGGTCAAAGCGGTTGGCCAGGGGGTCCAACCCATCGTTGCCGCCAAAACCACCCGCATCGGCATCGTCGCCAAAGGCAAGTGCTGGCTCGGTGCTACGCGCCGCAATTTTCGCCAACTCAACCGATTCACTGGCGGCGTCCAACGGTTTGTAGGCATATTCGATGGCCCAGTAGTCGTAGGCGCCCAGCGTGCTGCTGTTGTAGCTGCCCTGGCGTTCACCTTCGACGGCGAGGTTGTAAGCGTTGTAGTCCATTACCGAGCCGGAGATGCCGTGTGTCTCGGTGTAGCGCTTGTCCTGCAACTGGGCTCGGGTAATGGTGGTCGAGGCTTTGAAGTTGTGTTTCAAGCCCAAGGTGTGGCCGACCTCGTGCATGATCGTGTCGGTGATCACCGATTGCACAAAGGCCTCGGCCTCGGGGCTGTCGGGTGCGATGTCGCCGCGTGCTTCCAGCACGTCGAGGGCAAAGTTCATCTCCTGTGCTGCCTCGTGGGCATAACTGCAGTAACTGGCGTGCTGGCCCTGGTGCCAGCCTTGGCTGATCTGGGCCAGGCGCTGCTCGCTGCTCATGCCCACATCTTCCACGATGAAGCGGCGCGAGCCGCGGGCGAACACGTCGCTCATGCCAATGTCGGCGTCCAGAATTTCCCCGCTGCGTGGATCGGTTTGGCTCGGGCCAATGGCAAAGCCTACATCCGCCCCAACAAACCAACGGATCGATGCATGGCCGGCGTCCATGTTGTCCCAGTTGGCGTCATCGGGTTGTTGCTTGGCCTGTAACGCATTCTTGAATCCGATGCGCTCAAATGCCTTGTTCCATTCGGTCACGCCGGCCGTAACGGCGGCGCGGTACTTGGCCGGAATATTCTTGTCCAACCAATAGACGATGGGGCGCACCGGCTCGGACAAGGCCGCGCTGGGGTCTTTCTTCTCCAAACGCCAGCGTTGCACATAGTGCACGCGCGGGTTGGCCTTGATGTCACTCCCCAGGTCGGTAAAGGACTCCATGAAATGGCCCAGACGGGGGTCACTTGAGCGCGGACGCATCACCTGTTCAGGCAAGGCGGCAAAGCTGTAAACGTAGTTGACGAAAAAGCTGCGTGGATCCGGCACCGCCTGCGGCGGTTTGGGCGTGGGCACCGGTGGTGGTGTCAGCGGTGGTGCGGGGATGCGTGGCGTGGAGAAGTGCACTCGGGCGGTCAGCGTGGTCAAAGCTGCTTCGGCACGGCTGGACTCAATGTAGGAGTTTGCTTTGTCCAGCGCATACGGCAGGCGGAAGGCCATTTCGATGCGCGTGGAATAACCCGGGATGTCCGCCAACAAGAAGCTGGCGTCAACCAAGAAGGTGTTGCGCTGCGGGTGTTCGGAACTGGCGACGGGTGCCGATGCCAGCAGGCTGGGTGAAAACGCTTGTTCAACCGCCAACTTTGCACCACCCTCGGCGCGGAACTTGGTGTTCAGGGCCAGCAATTGCACATGGTTGCCAATACGACGCCATTCGGCCATCAGGTCGGTGTTCATTTGGCTGGCGTACAGCCCACGCTCCCCAACCGAGTTGGCAATATTGACGGTGAACATAAATGGCTTGTTGAGTGCCGACTTGGGGATTTCCAGCCAGGCTTTTTCGTCCTTGCGCCAGATGGGGAACAGGCCGTCTTGTCGTGTGGCGCCCTTGATAACCTCGGCAAAGGGCTTGGGCGCCGCCGGGTCGGCAGGTTTGGATGCAGCCGCCAAGGGCGGATTAGCCACCGCCGCTGGGTCAGTCGCCGTCGCGGTGGGTGGCGAGGGCGGCGAAGGGGGAGTTGGCGGCGTTGGCGGGGCAGGTGGAGATGTGGCACTCAAACTGGCGCATGCGCTCAGCATCAATACGGTGACTATGCTGATGGCGCCGCGGCGCAAGCGTTGGTGGCGCAACCCGAGACCGCGCGACGAGCTGACGGGCGCAGTAGTGATAGACAGTGACATGGGGACTGGCTGAATAAGAGGAAGAACCAGACGATACATCGATTCTCGGCTTGTATTGCAGTGGTCGACTGGTGCGGGCAATGGGCGCAACGGCCGACCTCCAAACCGATACCCCAAACGCTATCTGGTGCTGAAACCTTCCAGGCCCCGCGATTTAGGAGCAGATAGGGGCGCCAGTTATGTTGTCGCTTGCCATGTCGCTGCACATTCGTCGAGAAATCGCAAAAGCGCCTGGGGGTCGACGGGCTTCACCAGGTGCCGAGAAAAGCCGGCGTTCAAAGCGGCGGCGCGATCTTCGGGTTGACCATAGCCGGTCAGAGCCGCCAATATCGGTGCCGGGTTTGCCGCATTGCGAATTCTCGTAGCCACCTCGTAGCCCGTGATATCTGGCAGCCCAATGTCAAGCACGGCTGCGTGGAATCGCATGCGTTGGGCTGCTTCGACCGCCTCAAGACCCGTGCGCGCGACCATGGTCCGATGGCCGTATGCCTGCAAAAGATCAGCGAGCGATTGGACCGCATCTACGTTGTCATCAACCAAAAGCACGTCGAGTGAATCATTGACCACGTCAAAACGATCTCCCTCCAGCGCGGCAGTGTTTTCACGCGCCGGCTCGTGGTACATCGGCAGGATGACAGAGAAACAGCTGCCTTTGCCCACACCTTCGCTTTCAACAGAGACCGTTCCTCCATGTAGTTCAACCAAGCCCTTGACGACTGCCAAACCAAGACCCAGCCCACCTTGCGCTCGATCAGTACCGCGCTCAGCTTGGCTGAAGGGTTCAAATACATGGGGCAGGAGGTCGGCTGAATTACCCATTCCCGAATCGCTCACGGTGATGCTGACCTCCCGTCCCGAGCTGAGGACTTCGATGCTGATAGAAGCCTGTGGCGGCGAATACTTGGCCGCGTTGTCGAGCAGATTGGCCACGATTTGGGTCAACCGCAACGGACTGCCGAATACATAAGTGCCCAGGTGGCAGTTGTCCAGGGAAAGCCGATGCTGCTTCAGCTCCAACAGTGGGCGCACTTGTTCGACGGCATTGGCGATGGCACTCGCGAGGTCCACTCTCTCCTTGTCAAGCGTGATCGCGCCGCGTGTTACGCGAGACACGTCCAGAAGATCATTCAGCAGTCCCGCCATATGGCTCACCTGGCGTGCAATCATCTCGCTGGCCCGATTGATGCTCGGGTCGGGACTGTTCAGTCGACGCAGAATCTCCGCTGCATTGCGGATGGGGGCCAACGGGTTGCGTAGCTCGTGCGCCAGCATCGCCAGAAACTCATCCTTTCTGCGATCGGCATCGCGCAACTCTGCTTCGGCCTTCTTCAGTGGGGTGACGTCGGTATTGGTGCCAAACCACTGGACCACTTTGCCGTGCGCATCGCGCAGTGGTGCCACGAGTGTATAAAACGGTCGAAAAATTCCGTCCGCTCCGCGCAGCGGGAAGGTCATTTCAAATGGCTGTCCGGTTTCGATCGACGCGGTCCAGCGCTGCATAACCTGCGGCAAGGTGTTGGGGTCGTGTACCGACTGCCAACCCCAGCCTTCCATTTCGCTCGGTGTTGTACCGGTGTAGGTATACCAACGGTCGTTGTACCAAGTGATCCAGCCATCCGCGTTGGCGATCCATACCAGGTTGGGGATCGTATTGGCGAGCTGCCTGAGCCGCTCCTCGCTTTGCCGCAGCGCCTGTTCCGCCTGTTTCCTGGGGGTGATGTCGGCCGCTGTGCCCACGACCCGTATCGGCAGACCGTTAACGGTTTGCACCCGGCCGGTGAACTCGACCCATCGGATCTCGCGATCAGACAGCCGGCAAATGCGCCCCTCAAAGTGGAACGGCTGCGCCCTGTCCAACGTTGCGGCCATCGATTCAGCAAAGGCTGCGGCGTCTTCTGCAACCACAAACTCTGATGCAAATTGAGCCGCATTGAGCGGAATACCCCCCTTCGGGACACCAAAGATATCGAACGGAATGTCGTTGTGCCAGACCACCGTATCGTTTGCAAGCTCCCAGGTATACAAGCCCAAACCGCCCGCATCAGCCGCGAGTTGGGTACGCTCATTGCTGGCCCGCAGGGCTTCTTCGGCGCGGCGTCGCTCCGTGGCGTCGGTAAATGTAATGACCGACCCCGTGTTTCGCCCTGCGACGATCATCGGATTAACAGAGTACGAAACAGGCACTGAGGAACCGTCCTTGTGCCAGAAAACTTCGTCGTCAACTCTGGTGAAGGTACCCGCCCGTGACGCAATTCCAATCTTGCACTCTTTCTGGGGGTAGTGTGACCCGTCGCGACGGTGGTGGTGAATAACATCATGGATGGGGCGTCCAACCAGTTCGTCAGCCTGGTATCCAAGCATTCGGGCGCCGGCATTATTCAGGAAGATACACGTGCTATCGGGGGCCATGCCATAGATGCCCTCGGCCGAGGAATTTAATAGCAGAGCGAATCTTTCCGTGCTTTCGCGGACTGCCCGCTCGGCGGCTTCCGCTTCCCTCTGGAGCGCCTGACCACGGATGGCTGCCTCTCTGGCAATTTGTACTTCCCGCTGTGCAGTGATGTCGTGCATGGACACCACAGCACCGTGCTTGCGACCATCCGCATCGATCAAAGGCCTGCCACTTGCACTAAGCCGCCGTTGCTGGCCCTCCTTTTGTGCGACGACCATCTCGACATCGTGCACGTGCTCGCCAGCCAGGGCACGAACCAGCGGTATCTCGTCGACAGGCAGGGCGGTGACCCCGTCGGGTCGGTACAAGGAGTAGTGCGCGGACCACTGCTCTCGTGGTATGCCTTCTTCCGTCAGGCCGTGGAGTTCGCGGCTGGCTCGGTTGAAAATGGTGAGCTTGCCTTCAGAGTCGCAAGCAACGATTGCGTCTTCGACAGAATCCAGGACGCCCGCCAAAAATGCCAGATCACTGGTGCTTTTCTGCCGGGCAAGGTCCAGCGCAAGCCTGGTGCTGTGCAAGTTTAAGTACAGGGCGAGCCTTGCCCTCAACAAGCCCGGTAGCAGAGGCTTGGGCATCACGTCCACGGCGCCTAACGCGAGGGCTTCGCTGGTGCGTGCGTCGCCCCACTGCGCAGGGATCAGAAACAAAATAGGTGTATCCAAGGAAGCTGCCGACGCGCGAAAGAGGCGGGCCGTCTCAAGGGCATCGCCGTCTACCAAGGACACATCCAGCACGACGAGCGCGAAGCCGCCACCCTTGGCATGGCCAATCGCCTCCGCATGCGATGCAGCAAGCACAGCGGACACTTCCAATTCTGTTAGTGCCCTATGGGCCTCCTCCAGCGCATCAGGTATGCCATGGCCGATGAGTAAAACCTTCACTTCTTCACAATTTGACATGGCTTTTACGGTGTGGAAGCGCAATGCTACCAAGAGCACAGATCCGGTACTGTGCGATCGCGCACCACACCAGTTGGCAAGCCAACTGCCCTATCCGCAGGCTTCAGTGCTAAATATGCAGCGGGTGACCCAATGCCCGCAGGGCCGCCTCTTGCGGGAAGGCCTGCAAGGTGGGGCATGGTGGCAGTCGCCAAAAAATAGGGGAGCACGATGCGCAAGCATCCTGCTCCCCTTCGTCAACTCGGAGTTGGCTCCGCCGGTGCGAGGTAGACCCCAGTCGATTGCTTGATTTTTTACCTTGGCACAATGGCGAACTGCGGCCCCATCCCATAGTCAGGCTTGACACTGCGGCCCATGAACCTGGACCATGCCGCGGTGCCATTGGTGCCGCCCACATCAGCCGCATAGGCCAGGGCCGGCTGCATGTTCGACGGGAAGCCCGTGTGCGACGAGGAGTACCCGGTCATTTCGCCCACTCTCATCCCCAGCGAGGTGGCCATTGCCTGGCTGTTGCACGCCAAGGCATTGAACTCTGCGGTGTTGCTCGCCTTGTATGCCTGGCCCAGCGTAGGGTAGAAGGCCGAGGTCTGGGTGTCGCGGATTTTGAGGGCGTATATGCCGCCTTTGATCCAACAGAAATCCTTGTCGATCATGCGGGCGATCGGGAACTTGGCCTTCCATCTCAGCAGCGGCAGCGCTTTGGTGTAACCGAGTTCGGCGACGTGGCCGATGGCGGAGGTGAAGAAGTCATCCATCCATGGCGCCGCGCCGGTCCAGTTATCGTAGGCAACTGCATAGCCGTGGGTCAGGATCCCGAAGTTGTTGTCGTTGGCGTTGGTGTAGTTCGCGTCATACCAGTCCAAGTTGGCGTTCAGGAAATACGTGAATTGCGCCTTCAATGGATCAGTATCCGGCGAAATGTAGGCGGCCTCGGCCAAGGTGCGCATGCTCCATGCCTGGCCGCGTACCTGGTCTGACTTGAGCAGCCCCTTCTTGAATTCGCGGTAGCCAGGGTTGCTCGAGAAGGTGTTCCACATGGCCCAGAACTGCAATTCCTCAAGGTGATAGTAATCGCCCGTGACCAGGTATGGCAAGTAACTAAAGGCAGGCTGGTGCGAAGAATCATGCGTGTTCGGCGAGTTGCAGGCAGTGGTGGTAGCGCACACCGGGAATGCCTCATACAGCTTGGTGACGGGGTTCCTGGTGTCGGTGCTGCGGCCCAGGATCGTCATGTACGGATAGTCGAACACGCTGACCGGGCGGTCGGTGTTGCGGTCGCGGTAGTGCGACGACCAGCTGCCCGACAGGTCGGCCGTGCCCAGGGTGACATCCTTGACGCGCTTGTCCATGGTCAGCAGGTAGGTCGCGGCCCAGCCTGGCAACAGGCCGATATCGTCGCGCCCGCCCGTGGTCGGCATGTACGCAACGGCCAGGCCAACGGCCATCGGTTCGGACTTGGCGCCGCTGAACTGGGTTTTCCACGCGTTCAGCTTGCTCTCGGTGAAGCTGACGCTCTGGTCGAAGTTCGGCACGGCGCGCGTGGCGATCAGGTAAGCGGTATTGTGCTTGACGTGAACGGACGGCTCGCCGCCCCACCAGAACACCTTGCGCCAGCGTGCGTGATGCAGGTGATTGAGGGCTGGCTTGGTGTAGACGCTCTGGCCGCCGACCATGACCTGGGCGTCGTACAAGAAATTCTGCGGGGCAGCTTCATAGGCCCAGGCATTTTCGACGGTGACGTCGACGCGGGCCTTGCTGGCGCCGTAGGCACGGATCGCGAAACGGGCGCTCAGGTGCGGGTGGACGACGCCCTGGGCGGTCTTGAGTGGCGCCGAGACATGCCATTCGCCGGCGATGGGGCCGGACAGCCAGGTCTTGTAGGTGGTGGTGCGCAGCAGCTCATCGGCCGAGGCGCTGTAGCGCTGGCCATTTAGGTCGGCATGCACGGCGGCACTGAAGCCGGCGCCCAGTAGCGTGGTGGGTGATGCCACCACGGGTGGCGGTGTGGTCGGGATGGCGAACAAGCCGATCGTCGTGCTCTGGCCGGCCGCCACCGCAGGGACGACTGTGGAAATCACGGCGTGCCGCACGGAACCGTCCGGGTGGCTGGCCTTGACGTCCATCTGCAAGGGAATCGTCGTTCTGTTGTCGGCAAGTTTGCCGATCACCGAGGCGGCAGTCGGCACGTCTCCAGGCGAGAACACTTGTCCGAAGGTGACGGTCTCCTCGGGAATGCGCGTGGTGCCGGTGTTCTGGACCTGGAAATTGGTGACGAAACGGCCGTCAGCGGTCGGCGGCGGCGGCGGCACCGGCACCGGCACCGGCACCGGCACCGGAGTCGGAGTCGGAGTCGGAGTCGGAGTCGGAGTCGGAGTCGGAGTTGGCGTTGGCGTTGGCGTTGGCGTTGGCGTTGGCGTTGGCGTTGGCGTTGGCACTGGCACTGGCACTGGAGCTGGAGCTGGAGCTGGAGCTGGAGCTGGAGCTGGAGCTGGAGCTGGAGCTGGAGTCGGTACCGGCTCCGGAGTTGGATTCGGCACCGGGGCTGGAGCCGGCAGCGTGACGACCGGCATTGCATCACCTTCCGGGATAGCCGGGGAGCTGGAACCGCCACAGGCGCCGAGCAGGACGCCGCTGAGGGCGATGATGAACAAGCGGGGTGAGGGGGTGAATATCCGCATATGACTCCCAAATGGAACGTGCATGAATGAAATGATGACGAGCTGTTCAATAGCTATAGCCGTGTTTGCTTGCGGCTGACTTGGAAAACTCGTGAGATCGGTAAGTAACTAGTGCTTGAGGGACCTGCAGAATTCGATAAACCAGTCGAATTGACCGCTACGGGACGAGGCAAAAAAAGACGCCGACAACGCTTGTTAATACTCCCTGTAGTTGGTCTAAAAGAGTGCGGAGTATGACCGCAAATGAGGGACCAAAAGGTGCCCGGTGTGCACACCAAGGGCCTGCGATCGGCGTCGGTTCGGCTGCGAAAAGCGCTCCACGGACGCCGTTCGCGGGACCGCAAAACGCTATCAAGTCGATAGCACCATGAGACTGTCTCGTGAGGGCTTTTCCGAGGTCACATCGTCATTCTGGAATAAAGTCCAAGGCCCGCGTGGAGGGGTACCGGGCAAGCCGTGGTGCTGATCGCCACCGCCGCAAAACGGCCGCTTTCAGCGGTTCGCCCGGGTAGAAGTAACAGCGTGTAATACTTGTTTCCGGCATCCGCCAACCCGCCGTGATGGGCGCGTGCTAGGTCGATTCCATCACGTTGTGGTAGGCCTCAGTTCAATACGGCCTTCTGCATGAAAGCGCTCAAGGGATCATTGGTATAGGCGCCGAACGGGCCGCAGCGTTCACAACCACAACGCGCATACAGGTCAAACGCCAATTTATCGAGAACGACGGCATTGGGACTGGTCTCGCCACCCCTGCAGCCAGGCTCAGCAGCAGGACTTGGTGTTCAGGAGCGTAATTTGCAGTGTGCGGCGTGTACCGGGGCACAGAGCCATCCCGCAACGGGTCAAAATCGCCGCTTTGCTCAGCATTACGGACATCGCCTTGGGTTTAGATATCCTTTGCAAGGCCACGCGCTTGGTTCAACATGGTGCTGGAGTGAACTGGCCGGTACGTGCCGCCGTCCATCATCGATTTAACGTCCCACATCCTCAAACCATCACAAGGCCGGATCGAACATGGTTGCCACCGTGCGTGCTAGCAGGCGCGCATTGGCTGGATTGGCGTTGGTCAGCAGCACCACGCTCAGCTTGTCCTCCGGGTAGCGCATGAAGTCGCTCACGAAGCCCGGTACCGCGCCCGAGTGGTACACCCAGCGATGCCCGCCCACGGTGCGCAGGGACCAGCCCAAGCCATAGTGAATGTCCACCGGAGAATTGGCATCGGCCGCCTGCACCAGCGCGTTGACCGTCCACATCTGGTCCAGGCTCGATTTCTTGAGGATTTTCTCGCTGTAAAGGGCGGCGTCCCATTTACCCATGTCGAGCGCGCTCACTTCGATGCCGCCCGCCGCCATGGAATAGTATTGTCGAGTGGCGCTGTTGACTTGGTCGCGCGTGGCGCGTCCGTTCTCCAACCTGTAGCCAAGGGCGCTGCCAGCCATGGGATAGGTCGCGTTCACGATGCGCGCGCTACTCATTCCCAGCGGGGTAAAGATGCGTTCTTGCAGGAACTCGCCGTAGTGCTTGCCCGTGACCCGGCGCAACATGATGCCCAGGATGCCGTAGGCGACGTTGCTGTAGCCATAGCTCGAACCCGGCGCGGCCAGCGGCGCATAGGTCTTGAAGCGCGCCAGCATCTCATCTTCCGAAAACGACTGGTTATTGTTCAAGGCCGTAAAGAAGGCTGGGTCCGGATCGCGCTGCAAACCAGATGTATGGCTCAGCAAGTGGCGCAGCGTGATTGCGCTCCAACTGGCCGGCAGCGGGCCCAGATGCTTTTCAAGCTTGTCGTCGAGCGACAGTTTGCCCTCCTCGACCAGCAGCATCACGGCCGATGCCGTGAACGACTTGGTGATCGAGCCGATATCGAAACGGTCTTCCGGCTTGGCGGGCTGAGACCCCGCCACGCTGGCGTAGCCATAAGCCTTGGCATACACCACCCGCCCATCGCGCAGCACGGCCAGCGATACGGCGGGAATTGCCTGCTTGACCATTTCGGCTTGCAGATACTGGTCGACCTGGGCATTGTCCGCCTGCGTGACACCGGCCGGCCCATTGCTGACCGGTGCGAGCGCCGATAGCGGCATGTCGGGCTGGCGGGCCGGGTCGCCACCACCGCCGCCGCATCCAGCAAGGGCCGCCATTCCCAAGGTGGCAAGGAGGAAATTTCGGCGCATCGGCGCATAGCGGGCGGTTGGCATGCTGGCGGAACTCAAATAATTAAAGTGGAATCATAGTTGGCGCGCGCGGCTCATCAAGTCCCAAGGGATGAGCCCACCACTTCCAGCGACAAGGGTGACGATTTGGCGTATTTCCCGGACCAGCGGAGGGCACGGGGCAAGTCCGGCAACTGGACATTTGAGTGCAGCGGTTGCATGTTCTCCTGCCATACTGGTTTCGCCGCGAACGGGAACTAGGCCGTGATGCGGTCCAACCCGGCCTTGGCCGCGTCGGTCGGTGTTTGCCCCGCCACCAGTCGGTAAAGCACACGGCAGCAATAGCCGGGCCGGACAGCATCTTGGTGCTAACCACCAGATGGCTAGCCATTGGTCGGCCTGCCTGTCGATTGGTCGCAGTGAGGGTGCAGTCACACCATCCGGTTTGCATACTGCCGGCATGTTCAACCACTTACAGACAGCAACCATGATGCGTTTGATTCCCTTCTTGTTGTGTTCCTTCCTCACCCTGCCCGCGCAGGCCGCGCCGGACCTGATACTGCCGCCGATGGTCAGCATTCCGGCGGGCGAGTTCTTGATGGGCAGCAACACCGGCCCGACCGGCGATGGCAGTATGCAGCCGCTCGAAACGCCGGTGCATTCAGTGCGCATCAAGCCCTTTCAACTGTCGGCGTACGAGGTGACAGTCGGGCAGTTCCGTCAGTTCGTGCAAGCCACCGGCCACAAAACTGGAACCAGCTGTTGGAAATATACGGCCAATGATTACGGCGTGGAGCCCGGCACCTGGGACAGCGCGGCCAACGCACCGAGCGAGTTCCACCCCGTGATGTGCGTCAGCTGGCTGGATGCCAAGGCCTATGCGGCGTGGTTAAGCAAGAAAACCGGCAGTACCTACCGTTTACCGTCGGAGGCCGAGTGGGAATACGCAGGGCGCGCCGGCAGCACCGGCGAATACGCCTTCGGCAACGATGTCGACAAGCTGTGTCGCCACGCCAACCTGCTGGACCTGACTGGCAAGGGCGTGCGCGAGCGTTTGACCGGGCGCGAATCGAAGTCGCTCGACTGTGACGACGGCGCCGGCACCACCAGCATTGTCGGCATGTACTTGCCGAATGCTTTTGGCCTGTACGACATGACGGGCAACGTCGGTGAATTTGTCGAAGATTGCCAACACGCAAGTTATGATGGCGCGCCTGCCGATGGCTCGGCTTGGACTGGCAATTGCAAGCAGTTGGGTGGTGGCGACATGGTGATTCACCGTGGCGGCAATTACGGCAACCGCGCTATTGGTGCTCGCATTGCAATGCGCGGCCACGCCGGCATGGACAACTACAGCAGCTTGGGTGAAGGTTTCCGGCTGGCGATGGATGGTCCGGCCAAGTCGGGCAGCGCCAAGAGTCGGTTCGACGCTGAGCTGGCGCAAGCGCAGCAGTTGGAGCGCCAGCGCCGCGCTACGGCAAAATAACCAATAGGGAATACGGTGTTCAGGGCGTCACTCAATCAGGCTTGGCATGCGCTGTTTACGCTCAAGGCACAGCGCACCGAGCCAGTCTGGGCGCGGCTGTTGGTCAGTGCCGTCCTGGCATGGACGGCGTGCGTTGTCATGTTCACCGTATCCGGAGTGCTTACCGAACGGGTTACGGATGTTGGCTGGTGGCGTGCCTCGTTCCCGGGGAATGCGCTCATTTGCGTGTCGATGGCCTGGACCATCCAAGGCATGGTGGACCTATTCGAGAGGGTCGGACCGAGGGCCATGGTAGAACGGGTGGCCGCAATGGAAGGCTGGCGCTTCGGGCTGTTGCTCAATACCCTAGTGGTGTGTGGTGCCTTGCTTGGCTTTGCAGTTGGGCTGACGCTGTTCGGGATGATCCGCGGCGAAGACATCTGGGGCTGGTTTAGCCAATACTCGGATCTGAGCGTGCGGCTAGCGGTGTTTATTGCCGTGCTGGTGCTGGCCAATACCATGTGGTGGCAGGTGCGCGTGCGGCGGCGCGCCTTGCAGCATCAGGTAACGCAGGCGCAGTTGCACTTGCTGCAAGCCCAGATCGAACCCCATTTCCTGTTCAATACCTTGGCCAATGTTCAGTGCCTGATGGACTACGACCCGCCGCGCGCCAAGCTGATGCTGGAAACCTTTTCTGACTACCTGCGCGTCAACCTCGGGCAAATACGCCACGCCGATACGCTCGTTGCCGGTGAGCTCGACATGGCCAGACACTTCCTGCAACTGCTGCAGATCCGCATGGGTGACAGGCTTGCCTTCGAGATTGAGGCAGACGAGATGGCGCGCCTGGCCTTGCTGCCCAGCCTGCTGTTGCAACCGCTGATAGAAAACGCCATCCACCATGGCCTGGAGCCCAAGGTCGACGGCGGACGGGTGCAGGTGCGGGCCAGCGTGGCCGACGGCCGCCTGGTCTTGAGCGTGATGGACGTTGGAGGTGGTCCGGCGGGGCGCCGTACAGGGCGGACGGGGCATGGCATGGCGTTGGCCAACATCCGGTCGCGTCTGCACACCCGCTATGGCAGCAGTGCCAGCCTGAGCCTGCAACTCCAGGAGACCGGCGCGGTCGCTTTGATTAACGTTCCTTACGAAACACGCGCATGCCCCGAGCCCTGATTGCCGACGACGAACCGCATTTGGCGCTGTACCTCAAAGACCAGCTGCAGATGCTGTGGCCCGCGCTCGACGTTGTGCACGTGGCGCGCAATGGCATCGAGGCGGCCCAGCAGATCGCCGCACTGGAGCCGGACTTGGCGTTCCTCGATATCCAAATGCCGGGCTTGTCTGGCCTGGAAGTGGCGCAGGGCATTGAAGGCGATACGCGGGTGGTCTTTGTCACCGCTTTCGATGAATATGCAGTGCAGGCCTTTGACCATGCCGCGCTGGACTACCTACTCAAGCCATTGCGTACCGAACGACTTACGCAGGCTGTTGTGCGGATCAAAGCGGCGCTGGCGGTGCAGCCCGTGCTGGATGCGCGGCTGTCAGACACTTTGCAGCAATTGCTGCACCCCGGCGCCGCACAGCCGCGCCTGCGCTACGTGCGCGCGGCGCAAGGCCAACTGACGCACCAGTTGACCCTCGATGAGATTGTTTATTTTTACGCCGACGACAAATACACCGTCGTGCTAACGGCCAAGGGCGAGCATTTGATCCGCACGCCGATTGCAGAACTGATTGAGCAGCTCGACCCTGCCCGCTTTTGGCAGATTCACCGCTCCAGCATCATCAACCTCGACCACGTCGCCGGCACCCGGCGCGATGATGCGAGCCGCCTGTTCGTGCGCTTCAAGGGAGTCAATGCAGAACTGCCCGTCAGTCGCGCCTATGTACATTTGTTCCGGGCGATGTAACGAAAAACCGCCTACTCAAGCAGTCACCAATTGATGCGCTGATCGACATCAAAGTCGGGGGCCGGTTGCTCTGCCAGATTCCAATCCGGCTCGATGTGCACCCCTTCATCCATCTGCGCATCACCACCGTGCCAGCATGGGCTGAGTGACTGATGCTACTGGCTTATATCCAGCATTACTATGTTTTGACTTCGCCCTGCGTAGTTGCCATTCACTCCTGAAATGATAGCACTTAACGCATATTGCACGAGGGCTGGATGCCAATTTCGCTATTCACTATTGCCAGGCGCGGCATCACCCTCCCGTCGGATATCAACAGGGCAGCTAGCAAGCCAACTGCCCTAACCACCGACACCAGCGCTAGATATGCAGCGCGTGTCCCAGCGCCCGCATCGCCGCCTCTTGCACCGCCTCGCCCAGCGTCGGGTGCGCGTGGATCGTGCCGGCCACGTCTTCCAGCGTCGCACCCATCTCCAGCGAATGCGAGAAGGCCGTGCTCAGCTCCGACACACCGGCCCCGACCGCCTGCCAGCCGACGATGCGGTGGTTGTCGCGCCGGGCGACGACACGCACAAAACCGTCGGTGGATTCCAGCGTCATCGCGCGGCCGTTCGCCGCGAACGGGAACTGGGCCGTGATGCAGTCCAGCCCGGCTTTGGCAGCGTCCGTCGGCGTTTGCCCGGCGACCACGACCTCGGGGTCGGTGAAGCAGACCGCGGCGATGGCGGCCGGCGTGAAGTGGCGGCGCTTGCCCGAAATGATCTCGGCCACCATCTCACCCTGCGCCATGGAGCGGTGGGCCAGCATGGGCTCACCCGTCAAATCGCCAATCGCCCAAACGTTGCGCATCGAGGTGCGGCACTGGTCGTCGATCTTGATGGCGCGGCCGTTCATGGCCAGCATCAGCTTCTCCAGCCCCCAACCGTGGGTGTGTGGCGCGCGGCCAATGGCGACGAGCACCTGGTCGGCGGCGAGTTCACTTTCACGACCCGCAGCGTCCTGCACCCGTACGGCGTCGCCAGCAGCGTTCAGGCCCTGGACCTTGCTGCCCAGTTGCACCTGCACGCCCAGCTTGCGCAGGGATGCGGCCACCGGCTTGGTCAGCTCTTCGTCGTACAGCGGCAGGATGCGGTCTTGCGCTTCGACCACGGTCACATCACTGCCCAGCTTGCGGTAGACAAGGCCCAGCTCCAGGCCGATGTAACCACCGCCCACCAAAATGCAACTGGCGGTGCATATGGCCGCCAGCGGCGTCGGCGTGAACTATTGCCCAGAGACACAAGTTGCGGATGAATGACTGTCCGGGCGCTTGGTCCGCGTGTCACACGACCGGGACGCCGAGTCGCGCACTATTTTTGCAATCTGGCCACAGAGCCGGCTGATGCCGGCGCGTGTGCGGGTGCTGATGAATGCCTTGGTAGAGCACGCTGCGGGACATGCGCTGTTGAATGCTGGCCAAGGACCGATTCGGATTCAGGGGCGACGCAAGGACTGGAACAGTCCTTTTACATTGTTTTTCACCTTATCCACTACGGTGCTTTTACATTCCTCGACTGTTTCGACTGGCATGGGTATCGGTTGGTTTGGATCGGTAACGTCAAACACATTTGTGACGCATGTGCCGCCACCAGCGCCCGTACGGTTCATCGCAAATTCAACGGAGTACTTTCTGGCGCCTTGTGGCGCAAATCTAAACGTCGGTAATTTGCAGATCGTTGTCGTACTGTAAGACACCGAACCTCCTGTCTTTGCAAACGCGACTTGCGTGGCAAGATCAGTTGCCGATGGTGCCGCGCCTTGTTCAGTGTGGGAAGAGAAAAGGTTGAAACGCACCGGATGCACACTTGCAACCGTCACGGTCTTACTACGCGGTGGCAATGATTGCGGTTCGATTCTGCGTCCGAGCACGGTGATGGTCTGGTACTTTGCGTTCCAATCCGCCTTCTCTTTTTCCCGCGCCGCAATCTCGTCATCAGACCAGTTTGCAACCCATCCGACGGTGTCATACTTATCGCAGGGATTGGTATCGTCTGCCGTACGGAATCTCACCGTGTCGGTGTCGCCGTTTGAACGAAATGTGATTTCAGCCACGGCGTCTGGGTTGGTAGGTTCGCCTTTGGCATTCACTTGCAGATCAAAGGATGTCCTTGCTGCTTTCAACAATGCATCCATCCAGACCATGTAGTTGGGATGAATCACGCGCACGCCATTAGACTCGTCATAGTTCATTTTTTTACTGGAAACATAGTTGGCTTTGACGCCTGCCTGGTCATACGTGAACAAAACCGAGAAGAAATTTTCGTTCTCTTTGTTGAATTCAAGTTGCAACGCTCCAGGGCTGTCAACCTCAACTTTGTATGTCAATACTTTGTCAAAAACGTCCGCCGCACGCAGCAGATAGCCACGCATCTGCTCGGGCGTTCGCGTGGATTTTTCATCAAAAACGACGCTCTGCTCGACCAACGTAGCCGTTCTGGCCGCCATAGCCTCATGCACCGAAAATAACAAACAAATCAGTAAGAAGGCATGGGAGAAGTTTTTTTTCATGGTCTCGACACCGTAGATTGAATGCGAAAAAGGTTTGGCGCAAAACTCGCATTCCCAGTTTGTCGCCAATATAAAGGCAGATGCCGTCGTGCCAGTACTGACGGGAATCATAAGTCAACCTGTAATTGGTGTGGCGGCTTGGAGGGCGCGCGCAGTACCCGTCTTACGAAATCCCCCACTTCGCCAACGCCGCGTCATCACTCACCCGCGCGTCCACCCACTGCGCACCTTGCGCGGTTTGCTCCTTCTTCCAGAACGGCGCTTGGGTCTTCAAATAGTCCATCAATAACTCGCAAGCCTTGAAGCTCTCACCCCGGCTTGGTTTCATTCGCGGTCGAAGGAGTTCCTGCGTCTCAGGTGAAGACCTTGCTGGCGAGCGAAGGCGTGCAAGTTGCAAGCAATGGCGAAGCATTCACTCCGCTGGACATGCGTGCCAGAGGTTTGGGTGACATCGTTCGGGCATCCCCTCATATTTACACCACCGATGAGGGTATCGCTTGTCTTATCCAAGCGGTTCGACGCGTTGCTTTGGCGACCAGCACCTGGTCGGCAGCCAGTTCACTCTCGCGGCCCGCAGCGTCTTGTACACGCACCGCGTCGCCAGCAGCGTTCAGGCCCTGGACCTTGCTGCCCAGTAACACCTGCACGCCCAGCTTGCGCAGCGATGCCGCCACCGGCTTGGTCAGCTCTTCGTCGTACAGCGGCAGGATGCGGTCCTGCGCCTCCACCTCGGTCACGTCGCTGCCCAGTTTGCGGTAGACCAGACCCAACTACAGCACAGCGGCTGCAGAACCGGTCATCACCAGAGACGAGGCCAGCATGTCCGCCAGACCGTCAACAGCATGAAAGCTGACCTGTTGCACATGGTTCACCAAGCTTATAACGTCACCCGGCTGGACGTTTTGCGCGTCCTCCACACGCACATGTGGCTCGGGCGAATCGCTGCGAAACCAAATGTTAGCGAAGATGCCGTTAGTTCCGGCGGCGATGGATAACACGCCCAACGGCTTGAGCAGGTGCGCCAACAGGCGGCGGCGCTCGGCGGACGGGGCGATTGCGTAAACCTGACCAACCAGTTGCGCGATGGCCGCTTCGGACGCGGGGCCGTCGGCATGCGCGAGCTGGGTTAGAGGGGGGTTATTTTTTTCATATTTGTCTCTCCTTTTTTGGCAGCCATAAGGTGCTGTGAGAGGGCATGCGATTCGGACATCGCGCATACAAGGCTGCAGCCTCGCATGGAAGACAGAGGGCAAACCAGAAACTGGCGTTGGCTATGTCAGACCCATGACGAAATGCAACTGTATGTAAATGGGCGCCGCGGTCGCCAAGTGCTGGTGTTACTAGATCTTCGCCAAGGGTGTGAATGTAGCCTTTTGCGTCGGGCATAAAAAAAGGGGGCGCTAGCCCCCTTATCTTTTTGCACCCGCGTGCAGTATTTACACCGTGCCAGCGATTTTGCGGCGGCGAGCAATAGTACCTAGTAATCCCAAGCCAGCCAGCATCAGAGCGTAGGATTCGGGTTCCGGAACCGGTGACGCGATGGTAGCGGTATAGCTCACTGCCTCATCGCGACCATTGATGCCAGCATGGAGGACGAAGGCGCTTGGCGCCAGGTTCAGAGTGAATGTATTACCGACTGGGACAAACCAGGAAATGCCTATGTAGGTTGTGTAGCTGCCATACCCCACGCCATTCATCAAAAAGTCTTCGTAGGTATTCGGGTTGCGGTCAAAAAAAGTGATATTTCGCGCCACGGATGGTTGGCCAGTTCCTACCCAGAATGCCCAGTTGATGGATTGCGACCCATAACTACCGCCGTTCAATGTGCCCGTTACCGCTTTCAGTTCGTCGAAAGAATCACTAAACGTCAGGACACCAGTGAAGTTCGCACCTGATGCAAAAGTTTCGGACAGGTTTACATCTTTATTAGCCATGGCGCCAGCCGACGCCAAAACAAGAGCAAGTGATACAAGTGAAGTCTTAAATGTTTTCATGGTGAGTATTTTTAACTTAGAAAGTGTCATGGATAGGGTTTGAACCAGCTTACCCACTTTGACGGATAGGCGTTTCAACCACATGTGGTCAATTATCGCACTGTGAAAACGCCCTCATTTCGCCTGAGACGCTCGATTCGCCACCCCTGCAGCCAGGTTCACCAGCAGGGCTTGGTTTTCAGAAGCATGATTCGCGGTGTGGGCCGTGTACCGGGCACAGAGCCATCCCGGAGCGGGTCAAAATCGCCGCTTTGCTCAATCACCAGTCAATGCGCTGATCGACATCAAAGTCGGAGTGCGGATGCGAGTGCATTGGGCGGGCGACGGTTGGCGTGGCGCAGTGCCAGCGTGGGCTGGATGCCTGATGGTGCGTGTCTATATGCAGCACTACTATGTTTTGACTTCACCCTGCGAGGCAGCCATTTACTCTTGAAATGATAGCGTTTGACGCATATTACACGGGGGCTGGACACCAATTTCGCCATTCACTATTGCCAGACGCGGAATCAACCCCGGTGTGGGTATCAACAGGGCAGCTGGCAAGCCAACTGCCTAAGCCGCAGACGCCAGTGCTAAATATGCAGCGCGTGGCCCAATGCCCTTAGCGCCGCCTCTTGCACCGCCTCGCCCAGCGTCGGGTGCGCGTGGATGGTGCCGGCCACGTCTTCCAGCGTCGCGCCCATCTCCAGCGAATGCGAGAAGGCGGTGCTCAACTCCGACACACCGGCACCCACTGCCTGCCAGCCGACGATGCGGTGGTTGTCGCGCCGGGCGACGACGCGCACAAAACCGTCGGTGGATTCCAGCGTCATCGCGCGGCCGTTGGCTGCGAACGGGAACTCGGCCGTGATGCAGTCCAGCCCGGCCTTGGCCGCGTCTGTTGGCGTCTGCCCTGCGACCACGACCTCGGGGTCGGTGAAGCACACAGCAGCGATGGCCGCAGGGGTGAAATGGCGGCGTTTACCCGAAATGATCTCGGCCACCATCTCACCCTGCGCCATTGCCCGGTGGGCCAGCATGGGCTCGCCCGTCAGATCGCCAATCGCCCATACGTTGCGCATGGATGTGCGGCACTGGTCGTCCACCTTGATGGCGCGGCCTTGCATGGCCAGCATCAGCTTCTCCAGCCCCCAGCCGTGGGTATGGGGCACACGGCCGATGGCGACCAGCACCTGGTCGGCGGCCAGTTCGGTGTCGCGGCCCGATGCGTCTTGCACGCGCACGGCGTCACCGGCAACATTCAAGCCCTGGACCTTGCTGCCGAGTTGCACCTGCACACCCAGCTTGCGCAGGGATGCAGCCACGGGTTTGGTCAACTCATCGTCGTACAACGGCAGGATGCGGTCTTGCGCCTCGACCACGGTCACGTCAGAACCCAGCTTGCGGTAGACCAAACCCAGCTCCAGGCCGATATAACCGCCGCCCACCACCACCAATTTTTTGGGAATGCTGCTGGGCGACAGCGCTTGCGTTGACGAGATGACGCGCCCACCAAACGGCATGCCGGGCAAGCCCAGTTCGACCGAACCCGTGGCCAGCACGATGTGCTCGCCCTGAATGCGCACCGGCTTCGTGTCGTTCTTGTCCTGCGTCACGTCGACGGTCTTGCCGTCCACCATCGTCGCCCAGCCCTTGACGACCTTGACGCCATGCTTTTTGAGCAAGGCGCCGACGCCCCCGGTGAGTCGGGCGACGATGCCGTCTTTCCAGCGCACGGTCTGCGCGATGTCGATGCGCGCGCCTTCGACATGGATGCCCAGCGTGCTGTCTCCCATAAAGTGGCGCGACTGGTGAAAGGCCTCGGCCGCGTGGATCATGGCTTTGGACGGGATGCAGCCGACGTTCAGGCAGGTGCCGCCCAGCTGTTCGCCTTCAATCAACGTGGTGGCAATGCCCAGTTGCGCGGCGCGTATCGCGGTGATGTAGCCGCCGGGGCCGCCGCCTATGACCAATAACGTAGTGTGTTGTATGTCCATGCTCACTCCACAAACAAGGTGGCCGGACATTCCAGGTAGCCACGTATCTTTTGCACAAATTCCGCCGCGTTCATGCCGTCCACCACGCGGTGGTCGAATGACGAAGACAGGTTCATCATCTGGCGCACCACGACCGCGCCATTGCGCACCATGGGGCGCTCAATCATGCGGTTGACACCGACGATGGCCACCTCGGGGTGGTTGATCACCGGCGTGCTGACAATGCCGCCCAAAGCACCCAGGCTGGTCAATGTCAAGGTGGAACCCGTCAGCTCATCGCGTGAGGCCTTGTTGGTGCGCGCGGCTTCCGCCAGGCGCCCGATCTCGGCGGCGCAGGCCCACAGGTCCAGCGTTTCGGCGTGGCGTATCACGGGAACCATCAGGCCGCCTTCGGTTTGTGTGGCAATGCCCAGGTGCACCGCGCCAGAGCGCGTGACCACGGCCGCCTCGTCGTCGTAACGCGCATTGACCTCGGGGTGTGAACGCACGGCCAACACCATGGCACGCACCAGGAAGGGCAGGACCGTCAGGCGGCCGCGCTCCTTGCCGTGCTGGGCGTTGAGCTTGACACGCAGGGCCTCCAGCTCCGTCATGTCCAGTTCTTCAACATATGTGAAATGCGGAATGCGGCGCTTGGCCTCCTGCATCTTCTGCGCGATCTTGCGGCGCAGGCCGATGACGGGCACGGTCTGCTCGTCCAGACGCTGCGCGTAACGCTGGTCGGCCACGCCGGCCGGTTGGGCCTGCGCGGCGCGGGCCACATAGGCTTGCAGGTCTTCGTGTGTGATGCGGCCTGCTGTGCCGGTGCCGGGCACGAACTGCAGCTCGACACCCAGGTCCCAGGCTTGGCGGCGTACTGCCGGTGAGGCAATGGGTTTGTCGCCGGGGGCGCGGACCAATGCGGCTGGGGCTTTGCTGCCGTTGCCATTGCGGGCTGGTGACGATGGGCCGTTGCCGGCTTTCGCAGCCGATGCAGATGTGGTAGCAGCTGCAGGCGTGGCGGGCGCCGCGACAACAGCTGCCACAGGTTCGGTCGCTGCTGCGGCAGGTTTTGCATTCGCTACCGAATTAGTAGCAACTTGCGCAGGTTTTGCGGGGGCTATAGCCGATTCTGGCTTAAGGTTGCCAGCCCCCTCCACTTCAATGCGGATGACTTCAGACCCCACAGCCATGACTTGGCCGACCGCGCCGCCCAAAGCCAGCACCTTGCCCGCCACGCTCGATGGAATCTCCACCGTCGCCTTGTCCGTCATCACATCGGCCAGGAGCTGGTCCTCGGCCACCATGTCGCCGACCTTCACATGCCAGGCGACCAGTTCGACTTCTGCAATGCCTTCGCCAATGTCTGGCATCTTGATGATATGGATTCCCATCATGCCTCCATGGCGCGTTTGAACGCTTCAGCGACCCGCTTGGGGCCGGGAAAATACGCCCATTCCTGGGCGTGCGGATAAGGTGTGTCCCAACCGGCGACGCGCTGGATGGGCGCCTCCAGGTGGTAGAAGCAATGCTCCTGGATCAGCGACACCAGCTCGGCGCCAAAGCCGCTGGTGCGCGTGGCTTCATGCACCACCACACAACGGCCAGTCTTCTTCACGGAATTCACAATGGTCTCCAGATCCAGCGGCCAGATGGACCGCAGGTCGATGATTTCGGCGTCCACACCGCTCTCGGCGGCGGCGGCTTCCGACACATACACCATGGTGCCGTAGGCAACCACGGTCAGGGCCTTGCCCGGGCGGAAGATGGCCGCGGTGTCCAGCGGCACGGTGTAATAACCCTCGGGCACATTGCCCATGGGGTGTTTGGACCAGGGCACGACGGGTTTGTCGTGGTGGCCGTCGAACGGGCCGTTGTACAGGCGCTTGGGCTCCAAAAAGATGACGGGGTCGTCGTTCTCAATCGACGCAATCAGCAAGCCTTTGGCGTCATACGGGTTGGACGGCATCACCGTGCGCAGACCGCAGACTTGCGTGAACATGGCCTCCGGGCTCTGGCTATGCGTCTGCCCACCGTAGATGCCACCGCCGCAGGGCATGCGTATCGTCATGGGGCAAGTGAAGTCACCGGCTGAGCGGTAGCGCAGGCGCGCCGCCTCGGACACGATCTGGTCGGTGGCCGGGTAGACGTAATCCGCAAACTGGATCTCGATGACCGGGCGCAGTCCATAAGCGCCCATGCCCACCGCAGTGCCGACGATGCCGCCCTCGGAGATGGGCGCGTCAAACACGCGCGAGGTGCCGTACTTCTTTTGCAGGCCTTCGGTGCAGCGGAACACGCCGCCGAAGTAACCCACATCCTGGCCGTAGACGACGACGTTGTCATCCTTTTCCAGCATCACGTCCATGGCGCTGCGCAGCGCCTGGATCATGGTCATGGCGGTTGTTTTGTCGGCCCCAACGATGGTGGCGCTCATGGTTGTAGTTGTGTTGTCGTTATCCATGCTCATATCCCCAATTCCTGGCGCTGTTGGCGCAGGTGCGCAGGCATGTCCTTGTAGACGTCTTCAAACATTTCCGCCGGGCTGCGCACCATGCCGTCGGCCAGAGTGCCGTAGCGTTCGGCTTCCTTCTGCGCGGCGGTCACTTCGGCTTCCAGTTCCTTTTGCATGGCTTCGTGTTCGGCATCGGTCCACGCGCCGAGCTTGATCAGGTGCTGCTTCAGGCGGGCAATCGGGTCGCCCAGTGGGAAACGTGCCGGGTCGTTGGCGGGCCGGTACTTGCTGGGGTCGTCGGATGTCGAGTGCGGACCTGCGCGGTAGGTCACCCACTCGATCAGCGTTGGACCGAGGTTGCGGCGTGCGCGCTCCAGCGCCCATTGGGATGCGGCGTACACCGCCAGGTAATCGTTGCCATCAACCCGCAGCGACGCAATGCCGCTGCCCACGCCACGTGCGGCGAAGGTGGTGCCTTCACCACCGGCAATCGCCTGGAAGGTGGAAATGGCCCACTGGTTGTTGACCACGTTCAGGATCACCGGTGCGCGGTACACGTGCGCAAAGGTGACCCCGGTGTGGAAGTCCGCCTCGGCCGTGGCGCCGTCGCCAATCCAGCTCGATGCGACCTTGGTGTCACCCTTGATGGCCGATGCCATGGCCCAGCCCACGGCCTGGATCACCTGTGTGGCCAGGTTGCCGGAGATGGAGAAGAAGCCCTGCTTCTTGCTCGAATACATGACCGGCAGTTGCCGGCCCTTCAGCGGGTCGTTCTGGTTGGAGAACAACTGGCAGATCATCTCCACCATATTGCAGTCGTCACGCGCGAGCAGCAGGCCCTGCTGGCGGTAGGTGGGGAAACACATGTCGCCATCCGTCAACGCCATGGCGTGGGCGCAGGAGATGGCCTCTTCACCCAGGCTCAACATATAGAAGGACATCTTCTTCTGACGCTGCGCGATCTGCATGCGGGCATCAAAGGCGCGGGTCTTGACCATGGCGCGCAGGCCTTTGCGCAGCGCGGCCACGTCCAGGTCTGGCACCCAGGGACCAACGGCGTTGCCGTCTTTGTCCAGCACACGTATCAGCGTAAAGGCCAGGTCGCTGGTTTGCGCGGCTTGTTCATCGACCGGGGGTCGGCGCACGGCACCAGCTTCAGACAGGGGGAGGTAGGAAAAGTCTGTGTCGTGTCCCGGTCGCCCCGTGGGCTCCGGCACATGCAGACGTAACGGCTCGTACGGTGCCATATGCATTTACTCCTTGCAGGGTCGTGTCCTGCAGCATTTTTCAAGGGTGGGCTGAACGTTTGGCGGGTAGCCAAGCTCAGTCTGACAATACCGCAAACCCCACAGGATCACCATGGGGTTTGCATGCGGTCGAGAGCATACCGCGGCTTAGTGGCGCCGCAGGCCGGACAGCGCAGTAAATGTGAAATTAAGTCCGACTCGGGCCGGCGGGTGGCAAGCTACAAGGCGCTGCTGCCGCGCAACTGCTCCAGCTGCATGGCCAACCTTTGCCGCATCTGGGACAGGCGTTTGTGGTTTAAAGACGCGTCTGCCGCGTCGGGTGCGGCCTCCAGACTGCGGCGCAGCGCCTCTATCTCTTGCATAAGCTCCACCTCCGGTGGCACATAACCACCATCCTTGAGCAATTTAAAACCCATGCGCAGGTGCTCGGGCGTCTCGAAGTAACCGTCGCCATAGTCCAGCGGTTTGCCATAGCTGGGGGCGGCCTGCAGCTCCCCAGTTTTCGCTCTCGGCCAGCTGGCGGCCGATATGGTCTTCCACCAGGCGCAGTGCGTTTTCACGCTTCTTTTCCTCGACATTCATGGCCAGCTCCTAGAACACGGCAACAGTCGGACAACGTAGAGTCGATTTCCACGCACACTATTTTGCAACTTTTACAAAATTAGTTGAATCCAAGCCCGCACTCTGCGCGTATCCCCAGGGGATGCCACGTTTTGCATCGCGCGCGGTGGCTGGCTTTGCCCTTTTTGTCCCTCATCTTCTACCTCTGGAAACTTCGCATGAAAACACTCACCACAGCCCTCTTGTTCAGTGCGGTCGGACTGGCCTGCACCACCACCGCTCAGGCAGACACCGGCAAACTCTTGCTGACCGGTGGCGTCAGCTCGATTGACGGCGCGGCCGGCGGGGGCCTGACGCCTTGGGCCGTCATTGGCAGCAATGCCACCGCCGGTGAAATCGGAGGCTCGGCCTTTGTGACCCGCACCACCACACAGGACTTTGGCCTGACCGCCTATGGCGCAGCCGTCGGCATCCACGACCGGGTGGAAGTGTCTTTGGCGCGGCAGGACTTTGACGCGTCCCCCACGATTGCGCTCAATGGCATTGCGCCGTTTGGCGTGACGCCGGGCCAGCACATCATGATGGACATTGTGGGTGTCAAAGTCAAAGTGGCGGGTGACGCCGTGCTGGACAGCGATTCGCTGATGCCCCAAATCGCCGTGGGCCTAGAACACAAGTCGGTGACACCCGGATCACTGAATTCGGTCTTCAACTTTTTGGGCACCAAGACCAACGGCACTGACTTTTATGTGAACGCCACCAAGCTCTTCCTGGCCCAGGGCATTCTGGTGAACGCCACGCTGCGCAACACCAATGCCAACCAGAACGGTCTGCTGGGTTTTGGCACGGCAGCCCCTGGCAAGGACAGCCGGTCCTGGGTGCCTGAGGTGTCAGTCGCCTACCTGCTGAGCAAGAACTGGGCGATTGGTGCCGAATACCGCGCCAAACCCAACAACCTGGAAGATTTGGGCCAAGCCGCCGGTCTGGGCAAGGGCCTGGCGGAAGACGCGTGGAAAGACGTTTTTGTGGCTTGGGCGCCGAACAAGAACGTGTCGATGACACTGGCCTATGTGGACCTGGGCCGCATCGTGCCCGGCATCACCGCGGCGCGCAACCAGAGCGGTTATTACCTGTCTGCACAACTGGCATTCTGAGCCTGGCCAACCCGCCCACCTCGACCGAACCCATTTTTACCAAGAGATTCTCATGAAAAAATTACTGACTTCCTTCGCCCCCGCCCTGGTGCTGGCCGCAGCTGCCTGCGTTGCCCTGCCCACCATGGCCCAGACAGCGGCAGCACCCATGGCCACCAGCAGCGCCCTGTTCGACAGCTTTGGCGGCAAAGCCGGCCTGGTCAAGCTGATGGACCACTTCATGGTGGGCCTGTTGGCCGACCCGCGCACCGGCCCCCATTTCAAACCCGCCAACCAGCAGCGCATCAAAGAGCAGTTGGTGGACCAGTTCTGCGTGGTCATGGGTGGCCCCTGCGTCTACAAGGGTGCGGACATGAAGTCTTCCCATGAGGCGATGGACATTACCAAGAGCGACTTCAACGCGCTGGTCGAGGTGCTGCAGCGGTCCATGGACGCCCAGGGCATTCCGTTTGGCGCGCAAAACCAGTTGCTGGCCAAGCTGGCTCCTATGCACCGCGACGTGATTACCGTCAAGTGAGCAGCACCATGATGACCACAGTGATGGCGAAACATGCGGTGCGCGCGGGTGTACTGGCTCTGGTGGCGGGCATGGCCCAGGCGGGCACGCTGGAGGTGCTGGTGCTAGACAGGGATGGCAAACCCATGCCCGATGCAGTGGTCGTCGTGCAGCCCAGCGCACGCGGCACACCCAAAAAATCATTACCCATGACCGCCACGGTCAACCAGGAAAAAATGCAGTTTGTGCCCACCGTGTCGGTCGTGGGTGTGGGGGCCAAAGTGCGTTTTGCCAACAACGACGCCTGGGACCACCATGTGCGCCTGACAGCACCGGGTGATATCGCCAGCGCCAACCCTTCGAGCGCGGAGGGCCTGTCACTGCGGCTGGAGGGCAAGAACGAGGGCAAACCGGCCAGTTCCACCGTGATGACGCTGGATAAACCCGGTGCCACCGGGGCCATGCTGCTGGGCTGTTTTATCCATGGCTCGATGAGTGGCCATATCTATGTGGCCGAGTCCCCATGGACGGTGAAGACCGACGCCAACGGCATCGCGGTCATTGAAGATGTGCCCGATGGCGCTGCCACCGTCAAGGTCTGGCACGCAGTCCAGCTCGTCGACAAGGCACCGCAAAATCTGGTGGTGGGCGCTGCCCCGGCCAGAGTGACTGTCCAGCTGGATGTAGTGCCCCGGCGCCGCCGGGGTTGACAGCCCTTACAGCATCTTCTGGATCAAAGCACCCTTGAAGAGTACGGGCCCTGTGGGGCCCGTTTCGCTGGGCACGCCACCTTTGGGCTCCAGGCTGATGGCCAACGTGGGTACTTCACGCACATCACGCTCGCCAGCGGTCAACTTCAGCAGCTTGTCGCGGCCCAGCACGCCCAATGACTTGGGTCCACCGGTAGGCGGCAGTGCCCACAGCTGGAGCGAACGGTCGCCCGCCTCCTCAAAATTGCCCACACGCTGCAGTGTCAATTTCTTGGCCTTGGGGTCAAACGTGACCAGCATGGAGGCTGCCGACTTGTCGTCTGACAGCACCGCCACGTATTCGATTTGCGGTGCGGCCAGCAACTGGTTTTGCAGGCGGGCAATTTCGCCACCAAACTCCTGGCGCTGGCCCACATTAACCGTGATCGCCGTTACGGTGGCCAGCGCGCCCACGGCCGTGGCGGCGCGCCACAGGGTCAGGCTGCGCAGCCAAGCTGCCAGCCCGGTGCTGGACGGTGTTGCCGCCTGTGCGCGCACGGCGGCTTGGGCTGCGCTGGTTTTTTCACCCAGCACCAGGTTGTGGATACGGGTCCAGACCACGTCATCGGGCTGTACCTGGGGTTGTAGTTCGTTGATGCTGGCCAGGCGGCTTTGCCAGATCAGTGCCGCAGCACGCACCGGCGCCTGTTCACGCGCCATGGCTTCAAAACGGCGCCGGGCGCCGCCCCGAAGCGTGCCCAGCGCATAGGCGCTGGCCAAGCGTTCCAATAATTCGGGATGGGTCAAGAGGTTCATGGTCGTGCCTTCTTATGCAAAACGCGCCATGCAGGAACGCAACTGGTCCAGGCCCCGGCGTATCCAGGTCTTGACCGTGCCCAGCGGCAGACTGAGCTGTTCGGCCAGTTCGCCATGGCTCAAGTCGCGCACATAGGCCAGGCTGACCACTTCCCGCTGTTTGTTGTCCAGCTTGCCCAGGCACTGGTGTAACGCCCAGGCCTGTTCGCTGGCCTGGGCCGTGTCCATGGGGGTGGGGTTGTCACTGGCCAAGGTGTCGGCCAGGGTGTCGTCCAGCTCCTGGGTCACATGGCTGCGGTCGGCAGTGCGCCGGCGCAACATGTCCAGCCCGCGGCTGCGCACGATCAGCCCCATCCAGGCCATCGGTGGGCTCAACGAAGCCCGGTAGTCGGGGGCAGATCGCCAGATCGACAAAAAGGCCTCCTGCAACACGTCCTCGGCCCAGTCGCGGTGGGTCACCACACGCAGGGCCAGGCCGTAGAGCTTGGGCGCACACTGCCGGTACAAAACCTTGAGGGCGGCGTCATCTTGCTGCGCGATGCGCTCTAGCAAGGCAATCAGCAGGGCGTCACTGTTGTCTGTATTCATATCCGCATTGTGCTGGAACCCGCTGGCGCGGCGCACGGGCGGCCGCGAACCCGACGATGGATGCGGGTCACTATCAAATGGATAGCGACTTGCGCTTATTGCACGGGGGCTGGCGGACAAAAACATGGTTGACACTCCCTGGGCGGGGCAGAAGGCATGCAAAAGAAAAAGGGTCTCGTATGCTGAATACGCAGCGCGCGCCGTGTTGGATTCAAACCCGAGTGGCTCCGGCACAATCTCCCAAATTACACAGGAGGCAAACATGGGTGGAGTTCGCTGGGCGGGATGGGTCACCGGGTTCGCGATGGTACTGTTGGGTGTGTTCTGGATGTTTACCTGGCTGATCGGCAGCAACGGGTTTAACAGCAGTCGCGGTGGCGTGATCCTGGGTGGCAACTTGCTGCTGGTCGCACTGGCCATACCCGGCGCGACCTGGCTGGCCTGCCGGCTTAGCCGGCGCTGGCTCACGGAGGGTTGGTCGCCGTGGAAGGCGGCACCGCTGGCGATCGTGAGCGCCTGTGCGGCCGGCCTCGGCTTTCTGGCAGTCGCCTGTTTTGTAGTGCTGGGGGTAGCCCGCGCCTGATTGACTGGCTGCTGTCAGCCTCCGCTGTTCACCCATACCGGGTTGAGCAAACGCTCCAGGCGCAGATACGACGCTTCAATGCGCTTGAGCGCTTCGTCTGCCACGGCCATTGTGATCAACACAGTTTTCCCATCCCGCTCAAAACGCTTGCCTTTGGAAACCGGCACCAATATTTCACGAAACGCCTTGTCTTTGGCCAGCACCGTGTCGGGCGACGAATTGCGGGCACGGATCATGTCCAGGCGGGTACTTAGCACCGCCTCGTAACTCGGATCGACCACCGGCTTGCGCTGCTGGATGCTGGCCTTGAGGCTCAGCACCGACGCGCGCTCGTAGTCGAGGGAAACTTTGAGTGCCGCGACCAGCCGCCCCATGGCCGCCTGCGTCGCTGCTGGGTCCGTATCCTTGACTCCGGCCCAGAAGTCGCGGTGAATGTTTTCGGTCAACACCGCGCCTTCCTGGAACATCGACACGATCACGGCTTGGCGCTTGGCGTCAAGCTCTGCGGCGCCCAGGCTGCACGCCATCACACTCGCCAGAAACCAAACACCCAGCCTGCGCGGCCAACTTTTAACAAAAAACATGGCCGTTAGCCTTTCAGACGTAGAGGCGGAACTATAACTTTCAGCACGCGCCAAGCAGTGCCCTACGCTCCAGCAAGGCACGATCAGCCCAATACATCAATGGCACAGGAGGCAAACATGGGTGGCGTTCGCTGGGCGGGATGGGTCACGGATGGATGGATGGATGGTCGCCGTAGAAGCAAGCGCGGCTGGCGAGCGCGAGGGCCTTAGCAGCCGGCCTCTGCTTTCTGGCAGTCGTATGTTTTGTGATGGTGGGGGTAGCCAGCGCCTGATTGACTGCCGGACATTAAAGCGGGACCGCGCTGCCGCCACGCCGCCAGTAGTACGCAAACCCCGCCGCCAGCACCACATGCAGCACCGCGTTGGGCACCAGGCCCGACAACAGTGTGATCACGCCGCTGGCATAACCCAGCACCTCGGTCACCAGCAGTCCCAGTTGCACCAGCAGATTACCCAGCATCAGCACCCGCATCGTCGGCGTGTCCCCATGTGCGCGCACCAGGGCGGCGACTACGCCTATACACACCAGCAACACACCGACCTCGCGCATCCACAGGTCGGCGGCAGCACTGGGCAGAGTGCCCTTGCTGGCCAGCAAGGCGGCGGGGAACAACACGGCGACCGTGCCAACGGCCAGGGCGATGGCCGCGGCGATGCTTAAAAACGTCTTCTGGTGCATGGAAATGTCCTTGGTGAAAAGTCTCCATCGTGTCGAGGCAATACGCGCCCCGCAATGACCTGTGCAGGTAATTGCGGGGCGGTGGGCGGCTGCTACAGTGCCCGCATGACCGACAGCAAACTGTTCAGTGCCCTGCTCAAATACTGGCGCGGTCAGCGGGGCATGTCGCAGCTGGATCTGGCGCTGGCATCCGACGTGTCGGCACGCCACGTCAGTTTTCTGGAATCCGGGCGTGCCAGGCCGAGTGAAGACATGGTGCTGCGCCTGATGGCCACGCTGGCCGTGCCGCTGCGGGACCAGAATACGGTGCTGCGGGCGGCGTCGTTTGGGCCCCGTTTTGAGGAGCCGGCCCTGGAAGCGGTGGCCCCCTGCATCCACTTCGCGCTGACGCGCATGTTGCGCCAGCAGGAGCCTTTTCCGATGGTGGTCATGGACCTGGCATACAACGTGTTACGCACCAACGACGCGGCGCAAACTGTCTTTTCACACTTTGTGCGGGACGCCGCCCGTTTGCCTGCTGCACCCAATCTGTACACCCTGGTGTTTGACCCGGCGCTGGCGCGACCTTTTGTCCAAAACTGGCCTGCCGTGGGGCAATACATGGCAGCCCGGTTGCACCGCGAGGCCTTGGCCCGCCCGAACGACCCGCGCCTGTGGGCGCTGCTTGAACAGGTGCTGGCTTTTCCAGACGTACCGCAAGCGTGGCGGCAGCCCGACTTCTCCCGCGCCAGCGAACCCACGTTTTCCCTGGTGCTGGAGCGCGGCCCGCTGAGCCTGCGGTTCTTCATGGTCGTAACGGCCTTCGCCGCACCGCAGCAAATCACGCTGGAAGAGTTGCGCATCGAAAGTTACTTCCCCGCGGACGATGCGACACGGTTGGCATGTGAGCGCTTTGCTACTCATAAATTTGTAGCAATGTGGTAAGCAAATACGGGGGCTAGAGGCCAATATCTCTTAAAGTAGTTCCCACCAGGAGGGGTTCCATCAGAGGGTGTCTATACAGAGTGTTCAGCGGGTGGCCCACGAATTCAAGGGCAAACCCCAGGGGGGTGTCCGAATCCGCGCCGCTCCGGCACAATCAGTCCAAACAAAGGACGGGGGAGGAGACACATGGAAGGCGTACGCTGGGCGGAGGGGTTAACCGAAGGCTGGCCGCAGTGGAAGGCAACGCTGCTGGCCGTGGCCAGCGCCTGAGCATGCCGCAGTGAGATACTGACCGCCATGCGCTTGGGTTTCCTCTGCATCCTCATTCTGGCTGGGCTCAGTTTCCACTGTCGCGCCTGGGCCGAGGACACGGTCACCGTTGTACTGAGCGAAGACGGCGGCGCCTACGCAGAATTTGCCACCCAACTGGGTAACACCTTGGGCCAGACCAGCGGTGCCAGGCCCCCGCTGCGCGTCATAACATTGAACAGTATCAAAGACGAAACCCCATCTCGCAGCACCCTGGGCCAATTGGTGGTGGCGGTGGGGACGCCGGCTATGACCGCGATGGCGCGCAAACCGCCCAACGTGCCGGTATTAAACGTATTGGTGCCCCGGGCCAGCTTTCGCAGCCTGGCCCGCACCAGCACCCGCACGCAAGACAACAAACAGTTCTCCGCCGTATTTTTTGACCAGCCGTGGGCGCGCCAGTTTGCGCTGATCCGGCATGCGGTGCCGGGGCGCAGGGTCGGCATCCTGCTGGGCAAGGATTCGGCGGACCTCAGTGCCACCCTGCTGGCTGCCGCCCGGGACGCGCAAATGGTGGCCAGCATAGAAATGGTCACCGACGAGGCGGACTTGTTGCCCTCCCTCAAACGGCTGTTACCCAACAGCGATGCCCTGCTGGCGGTGCCGGATGCCACCATCTACAACCGCAGCAATATCGCAACCATTTTGCTGACCAGCTACCGCGCCAAGGTGCCTCTGTTTGGGTTTTCTTCTTCGTATGTGAAGGCCGGCGCGCTGGCGGCGGTCTACAGCCAGCCGGCGCAAATTGCGCAACAGGTGGCCGAAATCATCCTGAACCTGCCGGCCAGCGCCAGCCTGCCTGCGCCCCAATCGCCGCGTTATTTCTCCGTCACCGTGAATCCACAGGTGCGCCTGTCGTTGGAGCTGAGCATGGATGATGAAGCGCAGCTTCTGCAAAAACTCAAACAATTACCGGAGGGTGCCCCATGAAAAGCTGGCGCCTCACACACCGCATCCTGCTGCTGGCCCTGGCGCCGGTGTGGATCATCACGGCTTTGTTGACGTTGCTGGTCGTGGTGGGCGGCATCACCGAAATTGACGGCGCGCTCAAATTACGCGGCACCGTCATCGTGCGCCAGCTGGCGCCAGCCAGTGAATACGGCGCATTCTCGGGAAACCAGGAGGTCTTGCAAGCGCTGGCCCAGGCCGTTATGCGTGAGGACGATGCCAAGGCCGTCATGATCACCGATGCCCAGCACCGCGTGCTGGCCGTGAGTGGCGCCCCCAGCCGTTTCAGCCAAGACTACCGCGGCACGGTGGACCACGCCCAAGTTTTGTACAGCGGCAAAGATGCCTTGGTCTTCGCGGCGCCCATCTACCAGGACGCGCGCCAGGGCGACGGGTTTGGCCTGCTGGACCAAGCTGCCAGCACACCCGCCAACGCGGCCAAACTGCTGGGCACCGCCTACCTGGAGCTGAGCACCGCCGACAGCCAGCGCAGCAAGAACCTGTTTATGCTGGTTTGCCTGCTGATCGGCGCCTTGGGCACGGCCAGCGCCACCGTCTTGGCCCTGCGCATGAGCCGCGACATCACCCGGCCCCTGCTGTCCTTGCTGGGTGGCGTCAACCAGATGGCACAGGGCAAGCTGGAGACACGCATCCCCACCCAGTCCACCGGCGAACTGGCCGAACTGGAAAACGGCTTTAACCTGATGGCGGCGGAGCTGCAGAGCAGCCATGAAGCCATGCTCAAGGTCAATACGAATCTGGAACAGTTGGTAGCCCACCGCACGCAGCAGCTCAAGGACAGAAACCTGGCGCTGGAGCAATTGTCAAAGACCGACCAAATTTCGCGTGAACAGGCCGAGGCGGCCAACACGGCCAAGAGTGTGTTTCTGGCCAATATGAGCCACGAAATCCGCACGCCGATGAACGGCATCATCGGCATGACACACCTGGCGCTGCAAACGCCACTGGACGCCCGGCAACGCCACTACCTGCAAAACGTCGAGTCAGCTGCCAAGGGACTGTTGGGCGTCATCAACGACATTCTGGATTTTTCCAAGATCGAGGCGGGCAAGGTCAGCTTTGAGCAAATCGACTTCCAGCTGGAGGATGTGTTGTATGGCGTGACCGACCTGGCGGTGATCAAAGCGCAGAAGAAAGGCCTGGAGCTGTTGTTTCGCATAGACGCCCAAGTGCCGCATGCCATGGTGGGTGATCCGCTGCGCTTGCGCCAGATCCTGACCAATCTGGTGGACAACGCGATCAAGTTCACCGAGCACGGCGAGGTGACGGTATCGATCAGCACGGTGGCGGTGGACACACACAGTGCAGAACTGCGCTTTGCGGTGTCTGACACCGGTGTGGGGCTGGACGCGGCACACATCGGGCGCCTGTTCACCGCCTTCACCCAGGCCGACAATTCGACAACCCGCAGATACGGCGGCTCTGGACTCGGGTTGACCATCTCCAAGCGGCTGGTGGAGCTGATGTCGGGCCAGATGGAGGTCACCAGCGAGCCGGGCGTCGGCAGCACCTTCTCCTTTACCGCCCGGTTTGGGTTACGCGCAGGGCAAGGCGCGCGTGAGGCAACGCTGGCGCCCATGGATACGCTGCGGGTGCTGGTGGTGGATGACAACGCCAGTGCACGCGACATCTTCCACGGCATGCTGCAATCCCTGCAGATACAGGCGGTTTGTGTCACGAGCTGCGCGCACGCGCTAGATGCCATGGACCAGGCACAGCGGGACGGCAAGCCATTTGGCCTGGTCCTGGTGGATTGGCACATGCCAAACATAGACGGCGTGGAGACCATACGCCGCATCCAGGCAAAACATAGTCTTACCGTGCCACCCGTGTGCATGATGGTCACGGCCCACAGCCGGGAAGAATTGTTGCGTCAGGTGCAGGACTCCGGGGTCAACATAGACGGACTGCTGGTCAAGCCGGTGGCTCCGTCCACTCTGTATGACAGCATCACGGCGGCGCTGGGCATGGATGCAGTGCCCACCCGCCACTCGGTTGCCGGCAGCAGTGCCCGCAGCGATGTGGAAGCTGCCTTGCGCGGGGCCCACATCCTGCTGGTGGAAGACAACGTCATGAACCGGGAGTTTGCGCTGGAGATACTCGGCCGAGCCGGCGTTCAGGTCGACGTGGCGGGCAACGGCCAGGAGGCCTTGGAAAAGATTGACTGCTTCCACTATGACGGGGTGCTGATGGATTGCCAGATGCCGGTCATGGACGGATTTGAGGCCACACGATGCATTCGCGCAGACGGGCGCTTTGCGGCTCTGCCCGTGATCGCGATGACAGCCAATGCCATGGCGGGTGACCGCGAGCGGTGTGCAGCCGCCGGCATGAACGACCACATTGCAAAACCCATCGACATAGACCTGATGTTCCTGACGCTGGCCCGCTGGATAAAACCGCGTACCGGCGCCGATGCCGCCTTTGCCAAGCCGGAGGTACCGCAGACCCTGCCCATGCCGCAGGTCGCCGACCTGGACGTGACCAAGGTCATGGCGCGAATTGGCGACGATGGCGGCCTGTTCCGCAACATGCTGCGCTGGTTTCACGATGGCCAGACCGACTTTGTGCACAGTATGCGGTCGGCCATTGTGGGTGGCGACCACACCACCGCGCAGCGGCTGGCCCACACCCTCAAGGGCACTGCGGGTGACATCGGTGCAACCCGCTTGAGCGTCGCCGCCCAACGGCTGGAGGCTGCGCTATTGGCACCATCCCCCACAGAGCCACTGGCGCTGGTGGATGCGGTCGAGGCACTGCTGGCTCCGCTGCTTGTCGACATCCGGCGTGCCGTTTCACCGCCGGAAGGTGCACTGCCGCAGGAGGGCGCTCAGGGTGGTGAAGAGGATCTGGCCGACCTGTTGCGAGAAATGGCTAAACTGCTGCGCAACGACGATGCACAGGCACTGGAGTTGCTTGCACCCTTGTCTGTGCATATCAAGCGCGGTGGGCAGGCGCAGGCGTTTCACCGCCTCGAAGGATTGGTCCAGGGTTTTTCGTTGAACGCGGCGCTCCCGGTGTTGCAGGACATTGCATCCACCATGGGCATCCCGTTGGATTGAGGTGCACACGACATGGTTGCGCAGCTAAACAATTTCCCGGCGTTTGCGGGCGAAGCGACGGTTCTTGTGGTGGACGACACGCCGGCCAACCTGTCACTGATGAGCAGCCTGTTGAAGGATACCTACAAAGTCAAAGTGGCCAATTGCGGCGAGCGGGCCTTGGACATTGCGCAATCAGATACCCCACCTGATTTGATACTGCTGGACATCATGATGCCCGGCATGGATGGTTACGAGGTGTGCCGCCGGCTGAAAGCCCAGGAGTCCACCAAGGATATCCCCATCATTTTCATCACCGCCATGGCGGACGTTGAAAACGAAAGCATGGGTTTTGCCCTGGGCGCGGTGGACTACATCTCCAAGCCGTTTAACAAAACCGTAGTCAAGGCACGCATCCGTGTGCACATGCAGCTCAAACGGCAAAGCCGCCTGCTGGAAAACCTGGTCTTCATGGATGCCCTGACGGAAATCCCCAACCGCCGCGCACTGGACCAGACATTTGCCCATGAATGGGCACGCAGCATGCGCACCGGTTCACCCCTGTCGTACATCCTGGTGGATATTGATTTGTTCAAGCAGTTCAATGACTACTATGGCCACGGCAGCGGCGACGAGTGTCTGGCGCGTGTGGCCAAAGCACTGCATGGCTGTGTGCAGCGGCCCGGAGACTGCCTGGGCCGGTATGGAGGGGAGGAGTTTGCAGCGGTTCTTGCCAATACCGATCTGGACCAGGCATTGCAGGTGGCACAACATTTCCACGCCAGTGTTGCAGCATTGCAGATACCCCACACGCGTTCGGCGGTGGCGGCACAGGTGACTATCAGCATCGGCGTCGCCACCGCACAATCGCTCACAGACCAGCGCATGCACCTGCTCAGCAACGCAGCTGACAGCATGTTGTATGCCGCCAAACACGCCGGCAAGAACACGACGCGTAGCCAACACCTCTAAACCATGGCATCATTACTCAGCACCTGCTCACCTGCAACCATGTCCCATCCAGACTATTTCAAGCGGCTGCCACAGGCAGTGCTGGCGTCCCTTGTTTGGCTGGTTTGCGGGCCTTGCGTAGCCCAGGCCAGCGGGTCGGAGGACGATCTGTTTACCCAGGACCTCCCGCTCGTCTTGACCGCGTCGCGGCTTGCACAACCCGTCTCTGAAGCACCGAGCGCAGTCACCGTCATTGACCGGAAAATGATTGTGGCGTCGGGCTTTCGCACGGTGCCGGAACTGATGCGCCTGGTGCCTGGTATGTACGTGGGATTTGCCGACGCCAACCGCCCGGTGGTGTCCCTGCATGGCTCGTCCGACGAGTACGCGCACCGCATGCAGGTGCTGATCGATGGGCGCAGCGCCTACATGCCGCCATTCGGTGGCATGCACTGGGCGGACCTGCCCTTGCTGACGGAAGACATCGAACGCATAGAAGTGGTGCGCGGCCCCTCCTCCGCGTCGCACGGTGCCAATTCGTTTTACGGCGTGATCAACATCATTTCACGTGATGCGGCCGACCAGGCGGGTACCAGCGTATCGGCAAGCGGTGGGCATGCGGCAGACGCCCTGGTCCGCTTTGGACGCTCTGCGGGCAATTTTGACTACCGGGTTTCACTGGGCTACCGCTCTGACCGGGGCCTGGACAACTTCATCCTGAATGATCGCAATTCCACGCGTGTAGCGAACTTTCGCGGCAACTACCATCCCAGCGCCACCGACAGCGTGGACATTCAATTGGGCAGCAGCGACGGCGTCTATGGCCTGGGCATAGAGGGTCGGCCGGAAGATGCATTTCGCAACACCACGGCACGCAGCGACTTTCAGCAGATCAGCTGGCTGCATGTGTGGCCCAGTGGCAATGAGAGCAAGCTGACCTACTCCCGGGCAAGCCGCCGCTCCAGAGACCCGTATATCTGCATTGATAGCGAGGTATGCCAGAACAAGGTCATCGGCAAGACCATTGCCGAAGGGTTCACTAGCCGCGAAGTGTTCAGCCGGCGCCATGATCTGGAGTTGCAGAACACCGTGCAGCTGGGCGCGCACAACCGGCTGGTGTGGGGGATGGATGTGCGCAGCGACCATTCCGACTTTCCGCTGTTGTTCTCGCAACCCTATACCGTCAGCCCTTGGCAGGTTTTTATCCACGACGAGTGGCGCTTGCCGGATTCTGCCGTGTTCAATTTCGGCGCCATGTTGGAAGACGACGGCATGGGCAATCGCAGCACCTCGCCTCGCGCATCGCTGAATTACCACGTCTCACCGGAACACACACTACGGATCGGCGTGTCGACCGCCACACGCAGCCCGGTGATGTCCGAGGCCTTCATCGCGGCCGACAACACCATCTGGGGTGGCGCTTATGTTCCACCCACACTGGCACTGACACCTGAACGGGTGGTGACGCGTGAAATTGGCTACGTCGGCGAATTGCGCCAGATGGGGCTGTCTGTTGAGGCGCGGCTGTACACGGAGTCCGTTCGCAATCTGATCTGGTGGGACAAGTGTGTTGAATTGCCCCGCTGCGCCGATGGTTTTGCCAACCTATTGGCTGCCGAGTACCAGGGGCTGGAAGTGACCGCGAAATTGCGCTGGGACGAAGGACGGAGCTTTCTGATTGCCAACTACGCCCGCCAGCGGGCATCGGCCACCATGGATGCGCTTCCGACGCAACACGCCCACCCGGTGATTGGCGCGGCGGTTAAAGACTTCTATGACAGCAAGTACCTCGCGCTGTTCCACGAGTCGGTCCCCTTGAACAGCGGCAGCCTGCTGCTGTCCGTGGCACTGTCGGATGCGTGGCGACTAAGCACGGGTTACTACTTTAGGGAAAAGGTGCGAGTCTTGGACGTGGCATCCGATGTCACACCCGAGTACAGCATGCACCGCGTCGACGTCCGGCTGGCGAAGGCATTCAAGTTTGACCAGGGCCGCCAGGCCGAGTTGGCCGTGGTGGTGCAGAACCTCAACAAGGACGACTACACCAAGTATGGCACCGTGAACCGGGTCGCAGAAGTGCCCTTCACGCGTCGTGCCTGGTTGACTGCAGCCTTGCATTTTTAGAGTTCGTAACCGCCCCTTTTGGCGAAGGGTCGGCTGGACGCTCTTATGGACGGCCCAGGTTCATGGTCCAGTACAGGCCATACGTGGACGAATCATTTCGCTTGCACGCAACTGCAATGTCCTTGTAAACAGGGTTCATCAAGTTTTGGCAGTGGCCCGGGCTGTTGGTCCAACTGCGCATGACTGCCTCTACTGTCGGTTGTCCCGCTGCAACATTCTCCGCCGCGGCGGAAAACTTATACCCTGCTGCCGCAATTCGCGTGGTCATGGTGCTACCGTTGGAGCCGACATGCGAAAAGAAGTTGTGTGTTGCCATGTCGCTGGAATGGCCACTGGCCGCGCGCAGCAACACGCTGTTCCAGTTTAGCGGACCAGTACCACGATAGATGGTCGTTCCGCAGACTGCGCCGGCTGCGCGTAACGCGTTGACACGATTCATCAATTCGGCCTGAATTCCGCTTGGCCCATTCAATCCACAGCTGTCCTGATCAACAGGTGTCGGCGCGACTGGCGCTGGAGGCGTGGGCGTGGGCGTGGGCGTGGGCGTGGGCGTGGGCATGGGCATGGGCATGGGCGTGGGCGTAGGTGCTGGTGCTGGTGCTGGTGCTGGTGCTGGTGCTGGTGCCGGCGTAGGCGTAGGCGTAGGCGTAGGCGTAGGCGTAGGCGTAGGCGTAGGCGTAGGCGCTGGTGCGGGAGTAGGGGTAGGCGCAGGAACGGGCTCGGCAATAGCAGGCTGGGGCGCGGGGATGGGCGAAGGCTGCGGCCGGTCAGCACTCGCCTCCGGTACCACGACAGTGGGGGCAGCCGCGCTGGTGGAGTTGACGTCGCCACCGCCGCCGCAGGCGGCCAAAGTAACGCACAGGCAAAGCGCTAGATACGAACGCACGAAGCTTTGGTGTTTCTGATCAGTCATCGGGGAATTGCGGCGCAGAGAAGAACGACCGCGCATTCTGCATCGTGCAGCGCCGTCCGGTGAACGCATCTTGTAAGTGAACGTACTGCGTCAATACAACGGCATACAACGGGAGGCATGCGCTGAACGCTTGAACCAACCGCCTTAGCCCGAGGGCTGGCTAATCAGGTCCGCTGCTTGCCGATACCGCCCCCTGATCGATACGGTTGACTAACAAATCAGCGTAATTATCATTCCCCAAATTGATGCGTATGCGAACGGGCAGGTACTGCAAGCTGGGTGCAAACCATATTTCAGCGTTGATCACGCCGCGCGGATTAGCAACGGGGCGTGGGCGCAAATGAAAGGCGGGCACCGCACCAAATTCCGGAATCTGAAGTGTTTCCAGTGAAACCACATCGTAAGTCCACATGTTCATTTGTTGGGGCCGAGCCAGCCACAGCGGCACTTGGGCACCCACCACAAGGGGTTGTCGCCCTGTGGAGAAGCGCCGGGCCAATTCAACAAACTGGCTCGCGGTGTCCTGCAGACCCAGTGGTTTGGCCGTTGTGCTGCCGTCGTCGAACTTGACGTCGGCACCATCAAAGCGCAGATGTCTAACACCCTGTGAGTGTCGCTCTTCATAAACACGTGGCTGCAAACCCTCGTCGGTTAACTCGCCCTGGCTGATCAGCGTCCCCGTAAAAAACACTGCCACACGCAGATCTACCTGTACTTGGTAGTGGCCGGCGCTGTGCTGCCATTGGACCTGTCCTGAGCCGTAGAAGTCGCCGCGATAGTAGCCTTTCAGGTCGTACGACAGGCGCGTGTCAGCGGGCCAACTGTTCGCCGTTTCATCCGCTTGCGTCACTGACAGTTCGGCGGCTTCGGGCTCTGGGTTGCTGCCACTTGCAATGGGTGGATCGGACGCCGCAGACCCGGGCTCGGGTGCCTCGGGCTCTGGTCTTTCGTCATTCGCGAGGCCCGTTTGCACTACGGCCATACTCGGTGCGGCAGCGGCCCGGGGCGCAGCAGCCTTCCGGCGAGCAATACTTTTCGGTATCGCAGTGGCTACAGGTTGAATCACCCGTATGAAGAGCGGTTGCGGCATCAACGTAACCGTCGAGCCGTTCCTGACTTGCTCCCCCAGCCAGTCCAGTGCCACCCAATGCACCGCCACCACCACAACCAGTAGTAGAGCGAGCCATCCAAGGGGCGTCGGATTGAGCGAATGGAGTCTTTGTGTCACAGCGGCCATTGTTGCAGCCCGCGCTTAGCCCCGTACCCCCCAGTTTCGTGCCGTGGGTGTCGGCCACGTTCCCAAGCTACATATTGCGCCGGTACTGCCCACCCACCTCAAACAGTGCATTGGTGATCTGCCCGAGCGAGCAGACACGTACGGCATCCATCAGCACCTCAAACACATTCTTGTTGTCGATGACGGCCTGTTGCAGGCGCTTCAATACAGCCGGTGACGCTTGCGCGTGTGTAGCGTGGAAGGCAGCCAGGCGCTTCAGCTGGTTCTGCTTTTCCTCGTCGGTCGAGCGGGCCAATTCCAGCTTGTCCATGACCTGGTCGCCATGCGGGTTGCGGAAGGTGTTGACGCCGATGATGGGCAGCTCGCCGGTGTGCTTGAGCATTTCGTAGGTCATGCTCTCGTCCTGGATCTTGCCGCGCTGGTAGCCGGTCTCCATCGCACCCAGCACGCCACCGCGGTCGGCAATCGCGTTGAACTCGGACAACACAGCTTCCTCCACCAGCTCGGTCAGCTCTTCGATGATGAAGGAGCCCTGGTTGGGGTTCTCATTCTTGGCAAGACCCCATTCACGGTTGATGATGAGCTGGATGGCCATGGCCCGGCGCACGGAATCCTCCGTCGGCGTGGTGATGGCCTCGTCAAAGGCATTGGTGTGCAGGCTGTTGCAGTTGTCGTAAATCGCAATCAGCGCCTGCAGCGTGGTGCGGATGTCGTTGAACTGGATCTCTTGCGCGTGCAGGCTGCGTCCGCTGGTTTGGATGTGGTACTTGAGTTTTTGGCTGCGTTCATTTGCGCCGTATTTTTCCTTCATCGCCACGGCCCAGATGCGGCGCGCGACGCGGCCCATGACCGTGTATTCGGGGTCCATGCCGTTGCTGAAGAAGAACGACAAATTAGGCGCGAAGTCGTCGATGTGCATGCCGCGCGCCAGGTAGGCTTCGACCAGCGTGAAGCCGTTGGATAACGTGAAGGCCAGCTGGCTGATGGGGTTGGCGCCGGCCTCGGCAATGTGGTAACCGCTGATGGAGACGCTGTAGAAATTGCGCACGTTGTGGTGCACAAAATACTCGGCGATGTCGCCCATGACCTTCAGCGAAAACTCGGTAGAGAAGATGCAGGTGTTCTGGCCCTGGTCTTCCTTCAAAATGTCGGCCTGCACCGTGCCGCGCACATTGGCCAGCACCCATTCGCGGATTTTCTGGCTCTCGGTATCGGTGGGTTCGCGGCCGTTGTCGGCCTTGAACTTTTCCAGGTTCTGGTCGATGGCGGTGTTCATGAACATGGCCAGGATCGACGGCGCCGGGCCGTTGATGGTCATGGAGACCGATGTGCTGGGGCTGCACAAATCAAAGCCGCCGTACAACACCTTCATGTCATCCAGTGTGGCGATGGATACACCGCTGTTGCCCACCTTGCCGTAGATGTCCGGCCGCGGATCGGGATCGTTGCCATAGAGCGTGACCGAGTCAAACGCAGTGCTCAATCGCTTGGCGGCCATGCCACTGCTGAGCAGCTTGAAGCGGGTGTTGGTGCGGAAGGCATCGCCCTCGCCCGCGAACATACGCGTGGGGTCCTCGCCCTCGCGCTTGAATGCAAACGTGCCAGCGGTGTAGGGGTAACTGCCGGGCACGTTGTCCAACATCAGCCATTTCAAAATCTCTCCATGGTCTTCATACGTGGGCAGGGCGACCTTGCGTATCGTGGTGCCGCTCAGCGACTTGGTCGTGAGCGCGGTGCGCAACTCCTTGTCGCGGATCTTGACCACGTATTCGTCACCGGCATAAGCACGCTGCATCTCCGGCCATTGGTTCACCAGCTTGCGCGCGGACGGGTCTTGTGTCTCTTCGCGCAGCACGGCCAGGTCGATGGCGGCCTCGGCGGCGCGCGCCTTGTCAGGCTTGGTCTCCTCCAGCATCCTGGCTGCAGCACGCAGTTGCTGAATCTCACGCGCCAGGCGAGCTTGGCCACGGGCGTGTTGTTTGTAGCCGCGCACGGTGTCGGTGATCTCTGCCAGGTAACGCGTGCGGGCTGCAGGCACGATGGGGGTCTGGTTGCTGCTGTGGCGCACACCGGCACGTGGCAACAAGCCGGTGGTCGCAGCCGACAAGCCCAGCTCCTGCAAACGCGGCAGCAGCGCCTGGTACAGCGCGGTCACGCCGTCGTCGTTGAACCGCGCGGCCATGGTGCCAAACACCGGCATCTGGTCCGGCATCGTGGTCCAGGCTTCCTTGTTGCGCTGCACCTGCTTGGCTACATCGCGCAGCGCGTCGCTGGCGCCCTTGCGGTCGAACTTGTTGATGGCAACAAACTCGGCAAAGTCCAGCATGTCGATTTTTTCAAGCTGGCTGGCCGCGCCAAACTCGGGCGTCATGACGTACATCGGAATGTCGACCAGGGGCACAATGGCCGCGTCGCCTTGGCCGATGCCCGAGGTCTCGACGATGATGGCATCGAAGCCCGCCACTTTGCAGGCGGCAATCACATCCGGCAGGGCCTGGCTGATCTCTGAGCCAAAGTCACGCGTGGCCAGGCTGCGCATGAAGACGCGTTCACCGTTCTGCCAGGGACTGATCGCGTTCATGCGGATGCGGTCACCCAAGAGTGCGCCGCCACTCTTGCGGCGTGAAGGGTCTATGGAAATGACGGCAAGGCGCAATGTATCGCCCAGGTCCAAGCGCAGGCGGCGGATCAGTTCGTCGGTCAGCGACGATTTGCCGGCGCCACCGGTACCGGTGATACCCAGAACTGGTATCTTTTTTGTAGCGGCAGAAGCACGTAATTCGGGGGCTAGAGGGTGTTTTCCTTGAGAGGCCTCCAGTCCGGTGATCAGTTGCGCCAATGCGCGCCAGGATTCTGTGGTGTGGCCCGCGATGGCGTCCAGCGCGGCGGGTGCAAAGCCGGTCAGGTCCTTGTCGCAGCGCATCACCATCTCGCCAATCATGCCCGCCAGCCCCATGCGTTGACCGTCTTCGGGGCTGTAGATACGGGTCACGCCATAACTTTGCAGCTCGGCAATCTCGCTGGGTACGATGACGCCGCCACCGCCGCCGAACACCTGGATGTGGGATCCGCCGCGCTGTTTGAGCAGATCAACCATGTACTTGAAGTATTCGACATGCCCGCCCTGGTAGGAGCTGATCGCGATGCCCTGTGCGTCTTCTTGCAGAGCGGCAGTCACCACTTCGTCCACGCTGCGGTTGTGGCCCAGGTGGATGACCTCGGCACCCATGCCCTGCAGGATGCGGCGCATGATGTTGATGGCGGCGTCGTGGCCGTCGAACAGGCTGGCAGCGGTCACAAACCGCACCTTGTGCGTGGGGCGGTAGTTGGCCAGGGCTTTGGCTTCTGCGGAGAGGTCAGACATGTGGGGATGCTCCTGAATCACTGGGCCTGTAGGTGCGGCGCAGTTGACGTTTACGTAAACGTCAACTGTAAACCATTTTCCTGCGGACAAGTGAGCCCACTCTAAATCCTTGGCACTGACCTTGCGTCCGCCTTAGGCAAGCAATATTGCTTGTTCGTCGGAAAGGCCTGCATGAAAACACTATCCTGGAAAAGTCGCGCCGCTGCAGCCGCGGTTTGTTGTGCCGCAGCCTTGGCCACAGCCCAGATGTCCGCCTATGCATCGGGCGCGGCCGGGGTCGCACCCCAACAGGCCGGCAGTGCCAATCTGGTGCTCAACGGTACCGGGGCGCGCCGCGGCGTCACCAGCAACCTGTACACCGCCAAGCTGTACCTGGAGCACAAGACGACCAACCCCCAAGCCGTGCTGCAAAACACAGGCGCCACCCAATTCCGGCTGGTGGTGTTACACGACACCAGTGCCGCCCAGATGGCGGATCTGTTGTCCCAAGGACTGGTGGCCAACGCCAGCGAAGATGACCTGGTCACGCTGGTGTCAGAAATATTCGATGTGGGTGTGCTGCTGAGCGAGCAGGGCAAGCTGCTGGCTGGCGACAGTTTTGAGATCGACGCACACCCTGCGACCGGCACCACTGTGAGGATACGCAGCCGCGCGCACACCAAGCCCATCTCGCAAACCTTTGCCAACCCCCGCATGTTCAAGGCCATGATGGGTATCTGGTTGGGCGAACATCCAGCGGACCTGGCTTTGAAACAGGCGCTGCTGGGCCAACCGATCTAGAGTGTTTTGAATTGCATTACAGTGGCACTCCTTTGGGCGAACACCGGGTTCCCCGACCCTACGGGAGAAGGCCATGCACCCCTTACAACTTTTCGACGCTGCCTCTAGCAGTTACACCTATCTCATCTTTGACGAAGCCTCGCGTGATGCCGTCATCATCGACCCGGTAGACCAGCAGGTGGAGCGTGACCTGGCCGTGTTGAGCCAGTATGGGCTCAAGCTGCGCTGGACGGTGGAAACCCACACCCACGCCGACCACATCACCGCCGCCAGCCTGCTGGCCGAACACACCGGCGCCCAGACCGCCGCGCCGCAAGCCTGCGGCATCAGCACCGCAGCGCTGCAAATGGTGGATGGCGACCTGCTGCGTTTCGGCCGCGAAACGCTGTTGGCATTGCACACGCCCGGGCACACCGCGGGCAGCATGAGTTTCGTGTGGCGCAACCATGTTTTCACTGGCGACACACTGCTGATCAACGGCTGCGGCCGCACCGACTTCCAGTCCGGTAGCGCCGAGGCGCTGTACCACTCGCTGACCGAAGTTCTTTTTAAACTGCCGGACGAGACCACCGTATGGCCAGGGCACGACTACCAGGGCCGCACCCACTCCAACATCGCCACCGAGCGCAGTTGCAATGTGCGGGTCGCCGGCCGGAGTCTGGAGGATTTCATCGCCGTCATGGCCACCCTTAACCTGCCCAAGCCCAAACGCATGGACGAGGCCGTTCCGGCTAACCAAAGTTCTGGAATACGGCATGACGCCGACAGCAACGGCGCAGCAGCGTCGCGTGCCGCGCAGGGGTATGCCGGTGATGTAACCCCGGCCCTCGCCTATAGCTGGTGGCAGGCGGGTGACGCCGTACTGGTAGACGTGCGCACCGACGCCGAGCGCGAATGGGTGGGTTTTGTACCGGGTGCGGTAGCGTTGGCCTGGAAACAATGGCCGGGCATGGCCATGAACCTGGGCTTTGACGAAGGCCTGTGTGCGGCGGTTGAGCCGGGCAAGAAGGTGGTGCTGCTGTGCCGCAGCGGCGTGCGCTCGGTGGCTGCTGCCAAACGCGCCACCGAACTGGGATTTGAGGCTTACAACATTCTGGAAGGTTTTGAAGGCGACCCGGACGCCAATGCCCAGCGGGGTCGCAAAGGCGGCTGGCGTCTGCAGGGCCTGCCCTGGCGCCAAGGATAATGGGGCATGACCTTTCTCGCTCTGGATATCGGCAACACGCGGCTCAAATGGGCGCACTATGCATCCCCCCGCCCCAATGCCGCACTGCTGGCCCAGGGCGCCGAGTTCCTGGAAAACATTGACAAGTTATCCGAAGGTGCCTGGAAAGACCTGAAGGCACCGCAACACATTCTCGGTTGTGTGGTGGCGGCCGACGCCGTCAAACGCCGTTTGCAGGAGCAGATGGAACTGTGGGATGTGGCACCGCAATGGGTGGTGGCCAGCGAGGCCGAAGCCGGCCTACGCAATGGTTACGACCACCCGACCCGCTTGGGATCGGACCGCTGGATCGCAATGATTGGCGCCTACCACCGCATGTTGTCACAAGGCGCGCCCCGTCCCATGGTTGTGGTCATGGTGGGCACCGCGGTGACGGTGGAAGCAGTCGATGCCAGCGGAAAATTTTTGGGGGGTTTGATCTTGCCCGGCCACGGCATCATGCTGCGTGCGCTGGAGTCCGGCACCGCCGGCCTGCACGTTCCCACCGGTGAAGTCAGCCTGTTCCCCACCAATACCAGTGACGCATTGACCAGTGGCGGCACCTATGCCATTTCAGGCGCCGTAGAACGCATGGTGCAACACGTGCGACTGCACTGCGGCGCCGAGCCCATGTGTGTGATGACGGGTGGTGCAGGCTGGAAAATGGCGCCCCACATGTCAGTACCGTTTGAGCTGGTCGACAACCTGATATTTGATGGCTTGCTACAGCTCGCCGCAGTGCGGTTTTCTACCTAGGTGCGGGTTTTGCCGACGGGCCGCCCCTAGGCAAAACGCACCCCCTCGGGGGGCAGCGTAGTACACGCAGTGACAAGCGTGGGGGCTATCTAAATATCCAGCAACTGGGAGAAGTCGGTATCGGTAGCGCGGCGCACTTCCACACCCACCACGGAGCTGGATTCGAACATGTGGTCAACCAGCACGGCCTCTGACTCTCCATCGCGCGGACCACCGAGCAAAGCCCGGTCCACCATGCGCATCAGCAGCGTACGGGCCACCTCGGGGCTTTCACCGTGTAAATCAAACGTGGCATTCACGGTCAGGCGCACCGTAATCAAATCGGGGATGCGTTCGACAGCCCGCTGCACCGAGCCGGTGTCCTGCAATACCGTTCCCTCTTGGCCCACAAACAAGATCCGGGCCGGCACCTTGGGCGATAACACATGGGACATGCCCTCGGTGTTGACCACCAGCATGGTGCCGTTGGCAAAGTCCCGCGCCCAGGCCGTTTTGCCGCCCTTGAAACCACGAATCGTGAAGCCGTATTCGCGTGGGGATATGAAGAAACGCCCAGTCGAGTCCACCGCCGGGTCATCCACTTCCAGATCGTTGTGGATGAAAACATAGCGCACCACGCCAGGGGATATTTGCCGATGGATGGCTTCTGGCAAGCCTTCCGGCTTTTCGCGGGAGGTTAACTCACTCCAACTGCTCACGGCATAGCTCCCTTTGCGCTTAAACGCTTTAAGCCTGCATCATACTAATTTTGTTGCTTCGCAAGCCATGCTTCTGCCAGTTTTACCCAGTACGTTGCACCCAGCGGGATCAGGCTGTCGTTGAAGTCATAACTGGGGTTGTGCAGCATGCAGGGACCGCCGCCATGGCCCATCTCGCGGTGCGCGCCATCGCCATTGGCGATAAAGGCGTAACAACCGGGTTTGGCCATCAGCATGTAGGAGAAATCCTCTGCGCCCATGGTGGGCTCTTGCGCCCCCACATTGGCCTCACCCACGATGCTGGCCATGACCTTGCGCGCAAATTCAGCCTCTTTGGCCGAATTGATGGTCGGCGGGTAGTTGCGCTTGAATTCAAAGCTGCACTCCATGCCAAAGGCAGCGGCCGTGTGCTTGGCGATTTCCTCCATGCGCTGCTCGATCATGTCCAGCACCGCGATGCTGAAGGTACGCACCGTGCCTTGGAGCTCGCAGCTGTCCGGGATCACATTGGTGGCCTCTCCGGCGTGGACCATCGTGACCGAGATCACGCCCGCATCGATCGGCTTTTTGTTGCGGCTGATGATGGTCTGAAAGGCCTGCACCATCTGGCAGGCCACGGGCACCGGGTCCAGGCCGTTGTGCGGCATGGCTGCATGGCCGCCTTTGCCACGAATGCTGATCTTGAACTCATTGCTGGAGGCCATCACCGGCCCGGCGCTGACCTCAAACTTGCCGACCTCGGAGCCCGGCCAGTTGTGCATGCCAAACACGGCCTCCATCGGGAACTGCTCAAACAGCCCGTCCTTGATCATTTCGCGGGCACCACCACCGCCCTCCTCGGCTGGTTGGAAGATCAGGTAGACCGTGCCGTCAAAGTTGCGCTGCGTGGAGAAATGCTGGGCTGCGGCCAGCAGCATCGCGGTGTGGCCGTCGTGGCCACAGGCGTGCATCTTGCCGGCGTGTTTGCTGGCGTGGTCAAAGGTGTTGAATTCCTGCATGGGCAGGGCATCCATATCAGCCCGCAGGCCAATGGCCCGGTCCGACGTGCCCGCCTTAACGATGCCCACCACGCCGGTGGTACCCATACCGCGGTGGACGGGAATGCCCCACTGCGTCAACTGTGCGGCCACCACGTCGGCGGTGCGTTTTTCCTCAAAACACAGCTCGGGGTGTGCATGGATGTCGCGGCGGATAGCGCCAATGGCCGGTGCTGCGGCGACCAGTTCAGGGATAAGCTTCATAAGGGACGTGGTGTTGGGGTGGAAAGCACATTATTACGCCGCAGGCTTTACCATGGCGACCATGCCTGATTCAACCCCTACTATCCCTGTCCAAGCCGCCCGTGACGCCCAATATGACGTTCTGGGCGCATGCCCACACGACTGTCCGGACACCTGCTCGCTAGTTACCACGGTGCAGGACGGCATCGCCATTAAGGTGCACGGCAACCCTGCCCACCCACACACCGACGGCGCGTTGTGCACCAAGGTCTCCCGCTACACGGAGCGCACCTACCACCCCGAACGCATATTGCACCCGCTGAAACGCACCGGCCCCAAGGGTTCGGGCCAGTTTGAGCCAGTCACATGGGATGCGGCACTGACGGACATCGCGCAAAGGCTCACGGCAATCGCTGCCAAGGGACCGGATGCGGCACAGGCGATACAGCCCTATAGCTACGCTGGGACTATGGGATTGGTGCAGGCCGAGAGCATGGCGGCGCGTTTCTTCAACCAGCTTGGAGCCTCGTTGCTGGACCGCACCATCTGCGCCACGGCTGGCGGCGAAGGCATGGTGCAGACCCTGGGCCGCAAGGTGGGCACACGGGTGGAGTTTTTTGCCGAGTCCAAACTCATCATCATTTGGGGCAGCAACTCGATTGCCAGCAACCTGCATTTCTGGCGTTATGCCCAGGTGGCCAAACGCAATGGCGCCAAGCTCATTTGCATCGACCCGCGCAAATCAGAAACCGCTGACAAGTGCCACGAACATATCGCGCTGCGCCCGGGCACCGACGCCGCGCTGGCGCTGGCTGTGATGCACGAGCTGATCGTCAACGACTGGCTGGACCACGACTACATCACCCAGTACACGCTGGGCTGGGACGCGCTGCGCGACCACGCGCTGGAATGGATGCCGGAGCGCGCCGCCGAGGTCTGCGGCATCACTGCCGAACAGATTCGCTCCCTGGCCCGGGACTACGGCGGCTGCTTTCAGCACGGCGAGCCGGCCGCCATCCGCATGAACTACGGCCTGCAGCGGGTGCGCGGCGGGGGCAATGCGGTGCGCGCCATCGCCTGCCTGCCGGCGCTGATAGGCGCCTGGCGGCACCGGGCCGGTGGTGTGTTGTTGTCCAGCTCTGGCACCTTCCCTGTGGACGCTACAGCGCTGCAACGTCCGGACTTGCTGGCCGGGCGCACGCCCCGCACCATCAACATGTCGACCATTGGAGACGACCTGCTGCGCCCCGCCTCAAGCGACTTTGGCCCGGCCATCGAGGCCCTGGTGGTGTACAACAGCAACCCGGTGGCGGTGGCTCCCGAGTCCAGCAAGGTGGTGCAGGGTTTTGCGCGTGAAGACCTGTTCACCGTGGTGCTGGAACACTTCCAGACCGACACCGCCGACTATGCCGACTACATCCTGCCCGCCACAACGCAGGTCGAACACTGGGACATCCACCTGAGCTACGGCCACACCGACGTGTTGCTGAACCGCCCAGCCATCGCACCGGTGGGCGAGGCCAAACCCAATACCCAGATCTTCCGCGAGCTGGCAGGCCGCATGGGTTTTACCGATCCCTGCTTTGCCGACAGCGACGAGGACCTGTGTCGCGCCGCTTACGGGCCGGCCGTGGATTTTGAGCTGCTGATCAGCCAGGGTTTTGCCACGTTGAAGGGTGCCGATGCGCCATTTGCCAACGGCGGGTTTCCCACCCCGTCCGGCCGCTGCGAGTTTTTCAGCGCCCGCCTGCAGGCCCAAGGCCTGGACCCACTCCCCACCTACCTGCCCAACCACGAGGTGCAGGGCAGTTCGGCCGCTTACCCCTTGGCGATGATTTCTCCGCCGGCACGCAACTTCCTGAATTCGACCTTTGTCAACGTGAAAAGCCTGCGAGACATCGAAGGTGAGCCCATCCTGGAGATGCACGCGGACGACGCCGAGGCTCGGGCCATTCCCTCGGGTGCCGTGGTGCGCGTGTTCAACCAGCGCGGCGAATACCTGTGCAAGGCCGTGGTTTCCAAGCGGGCGCGTCCCGGCGTGGTCAACGGGCTGGGCGTGTGGTGGCGCAAACTGGGGCTGGCGGGCACCAATGTCAACCAGCTCACCAGCCAGAAGCTGACCGACATGGGCCGGGGCCCTACCTTTTACGACTGCCTGGTCGAAGTCGCTTTGGAAAAATAGACCTCTAGCCCCCGTCGGATGGACCTATATCGCTACTATTTGTATAGCAATCATCCTCACGCCGGTTTGGCGTCGATGTGGTAGACCCCCCAGGGGCACAGGCCAAAACGTTGCTTCAGGGGCTTGTCCTTGAAATCCGCCAGCTTGTCGGCGTCATAAACGGCCCATTGCGGGCCCAGGCCGCCCAGCGCCAGGGGCTGGCCATCCATATGGGTCGCAATCAGCATGCGGTAGCGCTGGATATCGGCCAGGCTGATGGCCACGTTGTAACCGTCCACCGCCCGCAGCCCGACCAGCACATTGCTGGTGGGCGCCACGCCCGCCGCTTCCAGCACGGTGCCCAGCAACGGCCCCGACAGTGTGTGGACCTTGGCGTCGTACTCCAGCGTGGGTTTGATCTGCACGGCAGGCATGCGGTGCAGCGTGGCGGCGTCGAGCGCCAGGGCCTTGTCGAACAACACGCCGTGTTTGACCATCATCTGGTCCAGTGCAGGGTCCAGCGCGCTGCGGTTACCTTTGGTCACGGCAGCGCCGCTGATGGTCAGCAATGCCGGTCCGCGGGGCTGCGGACCGGCCGCCTGCACAGAAGCGACAGGCAGTGCGCCCAGCAGAGCCGAGCGCGCCAGGAAATCACGTTTTTTCATTGATCACTCCCATAGAAAACTGGACCAGGCCCTCACACGCATCCTCCACCAGATCCAGCACCCGTTCAAAGCCCTGGTTGCCGCCATAGTAGGGGTCCGGCACCTCGGATGCTGTGTGGGTCTGGCAAAAGTCGGTCAGCAGGCGCAACTTGCTCTGGTGCTGCGGCGGACAGCGCGTCCGCAACAGCGCGAGATTGTCGCCATCCATGGCCAGGATGAGGTCACAGCTCGCAAAGTCGGCATCGGTGACCTGCCGCGCGCGCAGGCTTGACAGGTCGTAGCCGCGCCGGGCGGCGTGCGCCTGCGAGCGCTCATCGGGCGGGCTGTCGGGGTGGTAATTGTGGGTGCCGGCTGAATCCACGGCAACCCGCGCGCCCCAGCCCATTTGCTTGACCCGGTGCTGGAACACACCGTGTGCAGTCGGGCTGCGGCAGATATTGCCCATGCAGACAAAAAGTACGCGGTAGGGTTTCATGCGCGGTGCAGAGCTTGTTTGGAAAATCATTCTAGCCATGCGTTGTGGGCATCTACCGCAGAGCGGCAGTGTTCTTGTACAGTGGAGGTATGCCCCGCACCGTGACAGCACAGACACCACTCTATCTCGCCACTATGGCCCTTGTATTGCTGTTGCAGGCCGGATGCAGCACCACCGCGCCTTCCACTCGCGGGTCCCAAAATGCCCCGGAAGACATCGAATACCCCGCGCGGCTCACCCCCGAGCAGGCAGGTGACGTCACCATCTACGCCATCGGGTTGGTGGGCACACCCTACCGCTACGGTGGCAACACACCACAGTCCGGTTTTGATTGCAGTGGCCTGATTGGCCACGTCTACCAAACCCGCGCCCAGGTCGCCCCGCCCCGCACGGTGGCAAAGCTCAATGGCTGGGGTTACCCCGTGGCCAACAACAGGGTCCGCTCCGGCGATCTGGTGCTGTTCACCCAACGTGGCGTTGTATCCCACGCGGGTATTTATGTTGGGGAAGGCCGCTTCGTGCATGCGCCATCGACGGGCGGTGATGTCCGGCTGGACTATCTGTCCTCCAAATACTGGTCGCAGCAGCAGGTGGCGTTCCGGCGCCCGTGAAGCCTGCGGCGCTGCCGGCTTGCGCTGTCAACGCGCCCGCTCGGCAGACGTTAATCAGGATGGCATAGCCCACTAGGTACTCCATGAAAACCACCACCCAAGCCATCACCGTCGCCCTGCTCACGTTCGCAATCGCTGGCAGCGCCTTTGCAAACGGCCCGCGGGGACACTATCCCCACAACCAGCACCGCGGCCACCACCACGCGCGACACCATGATTCCAACTGGGTTGCCCCGCTGTTGTTTCTGGGGTTGGCAGGGGCCGTGATTGGCGCCGCGGCAAGCCAGCAACCCAGCGCACCACCGCCACAACCCAGCTACTACGTCGCACCGCCCGTTACTTATGTACAGCCGGCACCGGTCTATGTGGCGCCACCGGTCACCCTCGCGGCGCCAGCACCACAACCGGCCCATGCCTGGTATTTCTGCCGCTCTGTGGGCCAGTACTACCCCTACATACAAAGCTGCCCCGAAGGCTGGCAACAGGTTTCACCAACACCGCAACAGTAATGCCGGGCGCACCACGCGCCACCCATGTTCCAATGTGACTTCATCGCCACGCCACCACTGAAGAACACATGAACCAAACGACCCAAGGGCTCGAACGTTTTGTAGAGGCCCAAGCCTCGGTCTACCACACCGCTGTTGCCGAACTGGCCATGGGCCACAAAGAGACGCATTGGATGTGGTTCATCTTTCCGCAACTGAAGGAACTGGGCAAAAGCGCGATGGCCAAACGGTATGGCATCACATCGGCCGACGAGGCCCGTGCCTACCTTGCACACCCGCTGCTGGGCAGCCGCCTGGTCGAATGCAGCAAGCTTCTGCTGGCCCAGAGAAATGCCAACGCCTTTGAGATTTTTGGCTCGCCCGACGAATTGAAACTCCGCTCCTGCATGACCTTGTTCGCGGTCACATCTCCCCAGGAAACAGCCTTCAAACAGGTCCTGGAGGTTTTCTTCAAAGGCAAGTTTGACGAAGTAACCGTGAAACTGCTCGCCCAGCCTGGGGCGAAGTAGTTCGGGCCTCGATGGAAATTGGTGCGGCTGGCGGGGATCGAACCCACGACCCTTGGCTTCGGAGGCCAATACTCTATCCACTGAGCTACAGCCGCACGGCTGAATAAACAACAACTAGTATTTTCGCACATCCCCTGCGGGGTCTTGCGACTGCAACTACGGCCTAACGGTATTGACCTGCAAGCGGATGCCGTTTGCACCCACCTTGACGGTTTGCACGGCTGAGATCAAATCACCGGGCTCGGCCTGGGCCATGCCGGATTTGGAGATACGGGCCTCCACTTCAACCGTGCTGGCAGTAGAAATACGCGCCTGGGGGCTCATGGCCAGCGAGTCATCCAATGCGAACTTCAGCGGCAGCTCGCTGGCGCGGGCACGCAACACCGCCACCGGCATACGGGTACCCGGCACTCGGGCAATCACCATCACCGTGTCGCCGGGCGCGGCCTTGGCCTTCAGCGATGCATCCAGCTCAACCTGGCCGCTGACGCTGGCCGTAGCCGCGCTTGCCTGGGGTGCGGCAACTCCTGCGGGAGGCGTCTTGCCCGACGCGGCGTAGGCCGCGTCAATGGCTTTTTGCAACATGCGTGCGTCGTCCGAATCGGGTTCGACCTGCGACACCAGACGCTCCCAGATACGCAGCGCCGCATCAAACTGGTTGGCGCGGAATGCCGCCGTGCCCGCCAGCCAGAGTGCCATTGCGTTCTGCGGGTCTACCCGCAGCGCTTTTTCTATCAACTGCATGGGTTTGCCAGCGAAGTTGCCGTTGGCATTGGTAGCCGCCAGATCGGCATAGATGGCCAGCAACTGCGCGTCCGTATCCAGGAAGCTGCCTGCGCGAACAAAGGCCTGCTCGGCCTCTGCGTTGCGGCCCAGCATTTTGTAGGAGCGCGCCAACATGGCCCAGCCCTGCAGGTTGTCGGGGTCCTTCTCCAGCTTCATCGCCAGGTTAGCCACCAGGCGGTCCATGTCTTGTGGCGTGGCGGCGCGTTGCGGGCCGTTGACGGGGTCCAGCGTAGCCGGGCTGCCCAGCAACAGGTACAGCGCCATGGCGGCGATGGGCAACAACAGACCCAGCGCAAACATGGTCTTGCGGGGTGTACGCACAGCAGCCGCGTCGTCGGCGTCGCGGGTGTCGTCGATTACGCGGCGTTGTAATTCGGCACGGGCTTGTTCGTAATCCGATTCACCAATCATGTTGTCGGCGCGGTCTTTCTCCAGCCGCGCAACCTGGTCACGGTAAATAGCCGCGTTGAACTGGCGGCGCGACACGTTGGCATTTGCTTTCTTCCACCAAAACGGCCTGAATAGCAGCGCCAGGACCAGCACCAAGGCCAGTGCCCCGGCAACCAAAAAACCCGTCATTTGTCGCCTTCCTGTAGCAGCGCTTCGGCGCGCTTGCTTTCTTCATCCGTCAAACCCGTGGCCGTGGCAACCTCGGAGTTGCGGCGCCGCAAGTACACAAACAGCGCCACCAAGCCCGCCCCCATCAGCCCGAAAGGCGCCGCCCACAACAACCACGTGGTCGGCTTCACCGGTGGACGGTACAGCACAAAATCACCATAACGGCTGACCATGAACTCTCGAATCTCGGCATCGGTCTTGCCCTGTTTGATCAGGGTGCGCAGCTCGCGGCGCAGGTCCATGGCCAGGTCCGCGCGCGAGCCGGCCAAGGATTCGTTCTGGCACACCAGGCAACGCAACTCCTCGGAGATGGCGATCAGGCGCTGCTCGACCACCGGGTCTTCAGCCATCAGACTTGCCTCTTTGGCGGCAGCGCCCGTACAAGTTACCAGTGCCAACAACAGTGCGTAGAAATATTTCACGATTTCTTCAATTCGTTGATGAGAGGGATGATGGTTTTCTGCATCGCTTCCTCTGTGATGGGGCCGATGTGTTTGTAGCGAATGACACCCGCCTTGTCGATGACATAACTCTCCGGTACGCCGTAGACCCCATAGTCGATGCCGACGCGGCCGTCGGCATCAAAGGCAGTGATGTCATAGGGGTTGCCGCTGCGTTTGAGCACACCCAACGCGTCCTTGCGCTGGTCCTTGTAATCCAGGCCAATCAGCGGCGCTACCTTGGCACGTGCAAAGTCCATCAGCACCGGGTGCTCCTGGCGGCAGGCTACACACCATGAGGCCCACACGTTGAACAGCCAAACCTTGCCCTTCATATCCTCGGGAGAAAACTGCGCATCAGGCTGCTCCAGTTGTGCAATCTTGAACGCCGGAGCCTGCTTGTTGACCAGGGGCGACGGCACTTGGTGCGGATCGAGCCGCAGGCCCATGGCCAGAAAGCCCACCAGCACGGCAAACAATGCCAAGGGAATCAAGGTCTTGGCGTTCATGCGGCAACTCCCTTGGCTAATACGGCATCCGCGGCGCCCGCCTTGACCTTGAGCCGGTAGCGGCGGTCCAGCATGGCCATGACTCCACCCAGAGCCATCAATACACAGCCACCCCAAATCCAGTCCACAAAGGGTTTGAAATACACCCGCACGGCCCAGGCCTTGCCTTCCAACGGTTCACCCAGGGAGACATAAATGTCCCGGGTGAAACCGGCGTCAATGGCCGCCTCGGTCATCGGCATCGTGGATGAAAAATAATTGCGTTTCTCGGGGTGCAGCAGGTGCACGGGGCCCCCGCTGCGGTTGACCTCGAAGACACCCTGTGCGGCACTGTAATTGGGGCCTGGCACGTCGCGCACACCGATCATCTTGAACTGGTAACCACCCACCGTTACGGTATCACCCGGCTCCATGCGCACATCCTGCTCTTCCTGAAAACCACCGACCATGGTCACACCAAACAGAAACACGGCGATTCCGAAGTGGCCCAAATGCATGCCCCAGAACGATGCGGGTGGGATGCCCGACTTCAAGCGCCGCGCAATCTGGATAACACCCGACGCCATGATCCATACCGTCAGCGCTACACCGGCTCCGGTCAACACGGTCCAGCCGCCCATCAGTACGGGCACCAGACCGCCGGCCACCAGCGCCAGCACACCGGGTATCCACATGCGCAGCGCAATGTCCTTGATGTCCGCCTGCTTCCAGCGCGCCAGCGGAACGGCGGCCATCAGAAACAGCACCGGCGCCATGATGAAGCCAAACACCAGGTTGAAATAAGGCGGGCCGACGGAAATCTTGCCCAACTTCAGCGCATCAATGATGAGCGGGTACAACGTGCCCAACAGCACGGCCGCGCATGCCACGACCAGCAGCACGTTGCCCACCAGCATCAGGGATTCACGCGACACCAGTGCAAACGATCCGCCCAGCGCCACCTTAGGTGCACGCCACGCAAACAGGGCCAGCGAAGAGCCCACCACAGCCACCAGCAACACCAATATAAAAACACCGCGCTTCGGGTCGGTGGCAAAGGCGTGCACAGACGTCAACACGCCAGAGCGCACCAGGAAGGTTCCCAACAGCGACATGGAGAAAGCGCCGATGGCCAACAACACGGTCCAGCTCTTGAAGCTGCCGCGCTTCTCGGTCACCGCCAGCGAATGCAGCAGTGCCGTGCCCAGCAACCATGGCAGGAAGGACGCGTTTTCTACCGGGTCCCAGAACCACCAGCCACCCCAGCCTAGTTCGTAATACGCCCACCACGAACCCAGTGCAATGCCCAGTGTCAGAAAGACCCAGGCCGCCGTGGTCCAGGGCCGCGACCACCGCGCCCATGCCGCATCCAGACGGCCCGACAACAGCGCGGCAATGGCAAAGGCAAACGCTACGGCAAAGCCTACATAACCCATGTACAACATGGGCGGATGGAAGATCAGACCCGGGTCTTGCAACAACGGGTTGAGGTCGCGCCCGTTCTCGGCAGCCGGCAACAGGCGGTCAAAAGGGTTGGACGTGAAGAGGATAAACAGCAGCAAGCCCGCCGTGACCAGGCCCAGTACACCGATAACGCGGGCCACCATGGTGTCATCCAGCGTGCGGGAGAACTGGGCCACCGCTACCGTCCACCCGGACAGCATCAGCACCCACAGCAGCAGCGAGCCTTCGTGCCCACCCCATACCGCACCAAAACGGAACAAGGTTGGCAGTTGGGCGTTGGAATGTGCCGCCACGTACTGCACCGAAAAGTCATTGACGTAAAAACTCCAGGTCAACGCCGCAAAGGCCGAGGCCATCAGCAGGAACAGCACCTGTGCGGCCGGGCGCGCCAGCAGTGTCCACTCGCGCCGCCCATAGTGGGCACCGGCCAGCGGCAAGGTGCCCTGGACCAGGGCCACACACAGGGCTAGGATGAGAGCGAACTGCCCGAGTTCTGGGGTCATGGTGTGGTGCTGCCTTTGTTGTGTTGCGCCTTATCCAGCGCGTCTTTGGCCTCGGGTGGCATGTAGTTTTCGTCGTGTTTGGCCAGCACTTCGGTGGCGATATATTCGCCACCGGTGTTTTGCTTGACCTGCACCACGGCACCCTTGCCCTCTTTGAACAGGTCCGGCAGGATACCGGTGTAGGCCACAGGAATGTCTTGCACCAGATCGGTCATCACAAAATGCACCGTCAGGTTGTCGCGCCGTATAGAGCCCATCTTGACCAGGCCGCCGATGCGAAACGCCTGCGCCTTGGGCGCCTTGCCGGCAAACACGTCACTGGGGGTGACATAGAGCGCAATATTGCTATTGAGTGCATTTAGTACCAGGGCGGCTGCAATGCCGACGGCGCACAGTCCACCGCCAATGATGGCGGCGCGTTTTTTCCAACTTTTCACGGGTTTTCCATTTCCAACTTTTCGGCCGCTGTTTGTCTGCGCAGGGTGCGGACAATCAGGCTATGACGCTGGCGTATCAGCAAAGGTTCCACGACAAACGCCACCGCGCAGGCGCCAAAGCTGCCCCACACATACAGGGCGTAGCCGCCCATGGCAAAAAATTCAGAAGCAGAGTTCCAGTTCATGCGGCCACCTCACGCAAGTTTTTGACCCAATCCGTGTGCGCTTCGCGCTCCAGGATGATGGCGCGCACCCGGGTCAGGCCCACAGCGATCGAATACATCCACAGGCACAACGCCATCAGCAGCATGCCCCACAACATCGTGGCGGCCATGGTTGGTGACTTGGTCATGGACACCGACGCACCCTGGTGCAGCGTGTTCCACCACGTGACCGAGAAATAGATGATGGGCACGTTGACCACACCCACCAATGCCAGGATGGCACCGGCCTTGTCGGCCCGGCGCGGGTCGTCTATGGACGCCTGCAGTGCGATGAAGCCCAGGTACAAAAAGAACAGGATCAGCTCGGATGTCAGCCGCGCGTCCCATACCCACCAGGTGCCCCACATGGGTTTGCCCCAGAAGGCACCGGTCCACAGCGACAGAAAGGCCATCAAGGCGCCGGTAGGCGCCAACGCCTGGGCCATCATGCTGGAGAGCCGCGCATTCAGCGACAGTCCCATGGCGGCCCAGCCAGCCATGACCATATAAATGAACATGGACATCCACGACGTGGGCACGTGGACAAAGATGATGCGGTAACCCTCGCCCTGTGTGGCGTCGGTCGGTGCGACAAAAAAACCCAGCCACAGGCCGGCAATACCAAACAGGGCTGTCAGTATCCAGAACACGGGAATCATCTTGCCCGCCAGCGGGTAGAAGGTCTGGGGACTGGCGAATCTGAACCAGTTAGTCACTTGTTTGCTCATTCCAATGTGATCCTCAAAGCAGCCGTGGCGGCCCACGGTGCAAAAAATACGGACAGTACCAGCAGGGCCGCCAGCAAGGACAGATGCCCGCCCGCGCCCAAACCTGCAATATGGGATTCCACGGCACCGGCACCAAAAATCAAAACCGGCACATACAGCGGCAACACCAGCAGGCTTAACAGCACACCACCGCCGCGTACACCCAGCGTGAGCGCCGCACCAATGGCGCCAATCAGGGACAACACCGGCGTACCCAGCAGCAAGGCCAACATCAGCACGCCCAAGGCACCCGCATCCAGGTCAAACTGCAGGCCCAGCACCGGCGCGATCAGCACCAGCGGCAACCCGCTGACCAGCCAGTGGGCCGCAATTTTGCCAACAACCAACCATACCAGAGGGGTCGGCGAAATCGCCATCTGCTCCAGCGTGCCGTCGGCATGGTCGGCCGCAAACATGCGTTGCAAACCCAGCATCGTGGCCAGCAGCGCGCCGACCCACAACACACCCGGTGCGATCTTGCGCAGCAATGCAGGCTCCGGCCCAATGCCCAGGGGAAACAAGCTGCTAACAATGACAAAGAAAAACAGCGCGGTCAACACCTCGCTCTTGCGCCGCAGCACGACCAGCAGGTCGCGCCGCAGTATGGCCAGCATCGCGCTCACAACTGCACCACCTGTCCGCTGGGCAGTGGCATGGTCTGGTGGCTGGTCAGCACTGCCATGCCTCCCTGGGCGAGGTGTTCTGTGATCAGCGTGGCCAGCAGATCCACCGCCTTTGTGTCCAGTGCGGTGAAGGGTTCGTCCAATACCCACAGCTTGGCACTGCGGGTGGCCAATCGGGCCAGCATCACGCGGCGTTTTTGCCCGGCAGACAAGACCCGTATCGGCAAATCCTCGCGGCCGCGCAGGCCCACGCGGGCCAAGGCCGCAAGCGCCTGCGCCTCGGGCAGCGCTGCGCCATCCATGGCCGCGGCAAATGACAGGTTTTCCAGTGCGCTCAGGTCTTCCTTTACGGCGCCATGGTGGCCAAAAAACAGCAGTTGCTTGCGGTACGGTGAATCCGATTCCTGAATGGGCTGGCCGCACCAACGAACCTCGCCATCGGCGGGATGCGCCAAACCGGCCAACAGCCGCAGCAGGCTGGTCTTGCCAGAGCCGTTTTCACCCCGCACGTGCAGCCACTGCCCCGCATCCACGGCGAGGTCCAGTTGGGCGAACAATCGGCGTTCGCCGCGCACGCAGCTCAGACCATGTGCACTCAGCATGAAACGAATTTGGAAGTCAATTTGGAAAAAGCCTTGCCAGGGCTTTGTGGCGCGCCCTTCAGGGCGGGAGGGCATCGCCTGCCATTGTAATCAACGGGTCTGTGCGCACCACCGGCCCGTTATAATCGCCCGTTCTTTCCGCGCGCGCATCCGACCATTTGAGGACCCCATGAGCAACCACAGCAACGCACCTGGCCACGACGACGAGGCCCACACCGGCCCAATCAAGAATCCCAAGCAACTGTTGTTGGCAGTGTTCTATTCTTTCGTTATCCCGATCTTCCTGATCATCGGCCTGGTGTACTACGTGACATCGGCCAACAAGCCGCAAGCCGGCTCGGTCAATCTGGAACAGTCTGCGCTGGCGCGTATCCAGAAAGTTGGCACGGTAGAGATCCGTGACGCCAACCGCGAAATGAAATCCGGCGAGGCCGTGTTCGAAGCCCAATGCACGGCTTGCCATACCAGCGGCGCAGCTGGAGCCCCCAAACTGGGCGACAAACCAGCCTGGGCCGCCCGCATCAAGACCGGTTACGAAACACTGCTGCAATCCGCCCTCAAGGGCAAGGGCGCCATGGGCGCTCAAGCCGGCGGCGACCATGATGATTTTGAAATTGCCCGCGCCGTGGTCTATATGGCCAACGCGAGCGGCGGCAAGTTTGCCGAGCCGGTCAAAGCGACGCCCGCCGCAAAACCCTGATTTTTTGGACACGACCTATTAGCCGGCCTGAGAGCCGGCTTTTTTACGTCAGCGATTTCTGCGCAATCGCTTAAGAAAATCGGGCTCTAGCCCCCGCCAGCACTGTGGATGACGCTACTCTTTAGGTAGCGTTTTTGAATCTGCCGCTGGGCTGATGGTGTAGCCATAACGCGCAGCAAGTTCCCCGCGCTGCGCGGTTTGCACGGTCCACTGCCCGGCCTCCACCGCTTCGGCGGCCAAGCCCACGTCCTGGGTATGAACCAGGCCGAAGCCCAACGGTGTTTCCAGATACAGCCAGCCCTGCTCGTCCGTCAGGCAGGCGGTGTATGTCGTTGGCACGCCGGTGTGGGATTGCAGCGTGTAGTCGGCCTGCACGCGCCAGATCCACGGCGTGGCGGCCAGTTCCACATAGACCCGCTGCGGCCCGTTCTGAAAAAACCAGCGGCCCTGGTCGTCGGCCATGTAGTTGCGGTTGATGAAGGCGATCAGTTTGTCGTGCGCCAGCAGCGAACCCTTGGCCGCGGGCGGCCCACCAACAAAGGAGCCGAGCGACTGCACACGGTCATCCCGCATATACCAGTTGCCGCGTGTGTCCAAACCCAGCCAGCCGTAACAGTCGGGCACATTGGGCCACTTGGCCATGGCCTGGCGAACGATGTCATCCATGCGCGGCACCTATTGTTGTTCGAGCGCCCACATGCTGTTGCAGCCAAGCCCCCACCGCATCCGGCATGGCCCACACGTGGGCCGGTGGGCGCCCCTGTGGAAAACCCACATGACCCCCGTGCGCGGGCTGCCATAACGTGACGTGTGAACCGACCTCCTGCTGCGAAGGCAGACTGGACGCTGGCACAAAGGGGTCGTTGCGTGCATTGACCACCAGGGCCGGGATTTTGATTTGGTGCAGGTGTGGCTTGGCGGAGGCTCGGTCCCAGTAATCGTCGGTGTTCTTGAAACCATGCAGGGGTGCGGTGAATACGTTGTCAAATTCGTACAGGTCTTTGGCCTGCAACAGGGCGTCGCGGTCGAACAGGCCGGGGTGCTGGGCCAGCTTGCGCAGGGCCTTGGGCTTCATGGAGTTCAAAAACATGCGGGTGTAGACCAGCCGGTTAAAGCCTTTGCCAATGGCATGACCGCCGGCGGCCAGATCGATCGGAGAACTGACCGCAGCCACAGCGGAGACCACCAACGACGCCGCAGTGCCCATCTCCTGCGCCCAGCGCAGCAGCGCATTACCGCCCAGTGAAACCCCTACGGCCAGGATGGGGCCGCTATGCTGCGCGCGAAAACGCTGCAGCACCCAGCCAATTTCGGCATGGTCACCCGAGTGATAGGCCCGTGGGCCCAGGTTCAACTCACCGCTGCAACCGCGGAAGTGCGGTACAGCGTAGGCCATGCGGTGTTCCCTTGCGAAATCGGCAAAAGCCTGCGCATAGTGGCTGGCGGAGGAACCTTCCAGGCCGTGGAATAACACGAGCAGGGTTCGCCCATCCACCGCCGATGTTGAGAGCACTTGCGGCCGCCGCGCCGGGGCGCCCCAAGCAAGGCCAGCCCCCTCGGGGGGCAGCGCTGTACACGCAGTGGCAAGCGTGGGGGCTAAATAATCCACGTCAATAAAGTCGGCATCGGGCGTGGTCCAGCGCGCGCGCGAGTACTGCGGCAGGGCACCCTTGACCCGGCGCGCATACAGGGCGGGCCAGATAGTCTGCAGGTTGCCGCCGGGCAACCAGGGTGGCGCTACATAATTCATAGCAATTGAATCAATCCATTCGGGGGCTAGAGCCCGATTTTACTCAATGCAATACCTGGGACGTCTGACTGACCTCCTGGGCTTCGTCCTGCGTGCCGGGGCTGGCGTGGTGCACCACCAGGCGCCAACCCTGGGGCGTCAGGTGGTAGACATTGGTGGCCAGCACAAAGGCGTGGACCGGGCCCTCGCTGGTCATGACCTCGATGCGTTCCAGCACATTGTGCACCGCACTGGCCATGGAGGTGATACGGCGGATGGATTCCGCCTGCACCTGGATGGAGCCTTCGTGGCCAAAGATGGCGTCAAACGCTGCACGGATCGCCAGCGCACCCACCACGCGGGGACCCCCGGGGTGAATACACACGATATCGTCTTCATCGGCCCAGCACACCATCAGCTTTTCAATGTCCGCCGACTGCAGCGCTTCGTAAAAGGCGGCTTCCACTTCGTCGGGTGTCACGCCTAAGGTGGCGGCTTGCTGGCGTGCTTTGGGCATGGGCGGGGCGTGGAAAGGAGGCTGATCGTGCCATTGTGACGCGTTTATCCACGCACAAAAAACAAAACCACCCGAAGGTGGTTTTGTGCGCTAGTACAAAGCGTCTACTTTTTGAGACGGTACTTGCGCAGGGCGGCAATTTCGGCCGCAATGGCATACATCTCCGATTGGGCCTTGGCCACATCGAATTCTGTTTTGGCGTTCTTGAGTGCTTCTTCAGCAGCTGCCTTGGCCGCATTGGCCTTTTCTTCGTCCAGATCCTTGCCACGGATAGCTGTGTCAGACAGAACCGTGATGCGGTTGGGTTGCACTTCCAAAATGCCGCCAGCCACGAAGACGAATTCTTCGCTGCCGTCAGCCTTTTCGATGCGCACCGAACCAGCCTTGATGCGGGTGATCAGGGGTGTGTGGCGGGGATAAATGCCGAGCTCACCAGCTTCACCAGGCAAGGCCACAAACTTGGCTTCACCGGAGTAGATGGATTCTTCAGCACTGACCACGTCAACATGGATGGTGTTCATATTTATCCTAATCAGTTCAATCAGTTGGGGACAGAGCTTGCCGCTACGCGACTGCGGTCTGTCCCACAATATTTCTTAAACTTTCTTAGCCTTTTCAATGGCTTCGTCGATGGTACCGACCATGTAGAACGCTTGTTCTGGCATGTGGTCACATTCGCCGTTCACGATCATCTTGAAACCACGGATGGTTTCGGACAGGGGAACGTACTTGCCAGGTGAACCGGTAAACACTTCAGCCACGTGGAAAGGCTGGCTCAGGAAACGCTGGATCTTGCGGGCACGTGCCACAGCCAGTTTGTCTTCTGGGGCTAAGTCATCCATACCCATGATGGCGATGATGTCACGCAGTTCGCGGTAGCGCTGCAGTGTGCCCTGCACAGCGCGGGCTGTGTTGTAGTGCTCTTCTCCGACCACATTGGGGGACAGCTGGCGGCTGGTCGAATCCAGTGGATCCACCGCAGGGTAGATACCCAGCGATGCGATGTCACGGGACAACACAACGGTAGAGTCCAAGTGGGCGAAAGTCGTAGCAGGCGATGGATCGGTCAAGTCATCCGCTGGCACGTAAACGGCCTGGATGGAAGTGATGGAACCGACCTTGGTCGATGTAATACGCTCTTGCAGACGGCCCATTTCTTCGGCCAGTGTAGGCTGGTAACCCACGGCGGAAGGCATACGGCCCAACAGCGCGGACACTTCGGTACCGGCCAGTGTGTAGCGGTAGATGTTGTCCACGAAGAACAACACGTCCTTGCCTTCGTCACGGAAGGACTCAGCGATGGTCAGACCGGTCAGGGCCACGCGCAAACGGTTGCCTGGGGGCTCATTCATCTGACCATAGACCATGGCCACTTTGGAGTCTTCCAGCTTTTCCAGGTTCACAACGCCGGAGTCTGCCATCTCGTGGTAGAAGTCATTGCCTTCACGGGTACGCTCACCCACACCGGCAAACACGGACAAGCCGCTGTGTGCCTTGGCGATGTTATTGATCAACTCCATCATGTTCACGGTCTTGCCCACGCCGGCACCGCCGAACAGGCCAACCTTGCCGCCCTTGGCGAACGGGCAAACCAAGTCAATCACCTTGATGCCGGTTTCCAGCAGTTCTTGTGATGGGCTCAGTTCGTCATAGGCAGGAGCCTTGCGGTGAATCGACATCGTCAATTCAGAGCTGACGGGACCGCGCTCGTCGATGGGCGAACCCAGCACGTCCATGATGCGGCCCAGTGTGGCTTTGCCCACGGGGACCTGGATGGAGTCAGCAGTGTTCTTGACGATCATGCCGCGGCGCAGGCCGTCGGAAGAGCCCAAGGCAATAGTGCGCACAATGCCGTCACCCAATTGCTGTTGAACTTCCAGCGTCAATGCCGAACCGTCCATCTTGAGCGCGTCATAGATCTTTGGCATCTTGTCGCGTGGAAATTCCACGTCAACCACGGCGCCAATACACTGAACAATCTTTCCCTGAACGCCTGCGTTCACATTTGCTTGAGCCATTTTGCTTGCTCCAAAAATAAATTCGTTTAAACCGCCGCCGCACCGGCCACAATTTCCGAAAGTTCTTTCGTAATTGCCGCTTGCCGCGTTTTGTTGTAGACCAGTTTCAGCTCTGCGATCACATTGCCCGCGTTGTCGGTAGCGGCCTTCATGGCCACCATGCGCGCTGCATGCTCGGACGCCATGTTCTCGGCAACCGCCTGGAACACCATCGCTTCGGCATAACGCACCAACAACTCGTCGATGACCGTCTGGGCATCGGGTTCGTAGATGTAATCCCAGCTGGTTTGCCCACCGCTGTCCTTGGACTCTTTGGCCATCTTTTCAGCGGACAAAGGCAGCAGTTGCTCCAGAACGGGCTCCTGCTTCATGGTGCTGACAAACTTGTTGTAGCAGACATAAACCGCGCTGACTTCACCCTTGACATAGGCGTCGAGCAGAACCTTGACCGGCCCGATGAGCTTGTCCAGGTGCGGCTTGTCGCCCAGGTGCGTGATGTGCGAAACCACTTTGGCGCCGATACGGCCCAAGAAACCCAAACCCTTGCTGCCGATGGCCACCGTCAGCGGCGATTGGCCGGCCGACTGTGTGTCCCGCAACTTCAAGGTCACAGCGCGGAACAGGTTGGTGTTCAAACCACCGCACAAGCCCTTGTCCGTGGTCACCACGATGTAGCCCACCGACTTGCCGTCGTTGGTCTTCATGAATGGATGCACGTACTCTGGGTTGGCTTTCCCCAGGTTGCTGGCGATGTTGCGGATCTTGTCGCTGTATGGACGGGCGGCGCGCATGCGCTCTTGCGCCTTGCGCATCTTGGACACGGAAATCATTTCCATGGCCTTGGTGATCTTCTTGGTGTTTTCCACCGATTTGATCTTGGTGCGTAATTCCTTGCCTGATGCCATAAGTGCCCCTTTTGCTTAGATTCGTGGATGACCCGTTACTGAGTCCGAATCAGGCAAACGTCTTCTTGAAGGCAGCCGTAGCGGCGGTCAATTCGGCTTCTGCCTCTTTGTCCAGCGCCTTGGTGGCTTCGAGCTTGGCCAGCAATGCTGCGTGTTTGTCTTTCAGGTAGGCGTGCAGACCGTGTTCGAAGGCCAGAACCTTGTTCACAGGCAGATCGTCCATGAAGCCCTTGTTCACCGAGAACAGCGTCGCACCCATCAGGCTGATCGGCAGGGGGCTGTACTGGGCTTGCTTGAGCAACTCGGTCACGCGGGCACCGCGGTCCAGCTGCTTGCGGGTGGCTTCGTCCAAGTCAGACGCGAACTGCGCGAACGCAGCCAATTCACGGTACTGTGCCAAGTCGGTACGGATACCGCCGGACTGGCCCTTGATGATCTTGGTCTGGGCGGCGCTACCGACGCGGGACACCGAGATACCGGCGTTGATCGCGGGACGGATACCGGCGTTGAACAACGAGGTTTCCAGGAAGATCTGGCCGTCGGTAATCGAAATCACGTTGGTAGGCACGAAGGCCGACACGTCACCCGCTTGGGTTTCAATGATGGGCAAAGCGGTCAAAGAGCCGGTCTTGCCTGTCACTGCACCCTTGGTGAAGTCTTCAACATACTTTTCGTTCACGCGTGCGGCGCGCTCCAGCAGACGGCTGTGGAGATAGAACACGTCGCCAGGGTAGGCTTCGCGGCCCGGTGGGCGGCGCAGCAACAAGGACACTTGGCGGTACGCAACAGCTTGTTTGGACAAGTCGTCATACACGATCAGGGCGTCTTCACCGCGGTCGCGGAAGTATTCACCCATGGTGCAACCAGAATAGGCCGACACGTACTGCATGGCAGCCGATTCGGACGCGGTTGCAGCCACAACGATGGTGTATTCCATCGCGCCAGCTTGTTCCAGCGAACGCACCACGTTCTTGATCGACGAGGCCTTTTGGCCAATCGCGACGTAAACGCAGGTCATGTTCTGACCCTTTTGGTTGATGATGGCGTCGATCGCAACAGCCGTTTTACCGGTCTGGCGGTCACCAATGATCAACTCGCGCTGGCCACGGCCCACAGGCACCATTGAGTCAATGGACTTCAGACCCGTTTGCATGGGTTGGTCCACCGATTTACGGGCGATAACACCAGGCGCAACCTTTTCGATCACGTCGGTCATCTTGGCATTGATAGGGCCCTTGCCGTCGATAGGCTGACCCAGCGCATTGACCACGCGGCCTTTGAGCTCGGGACCGACTGGAACTTCCAGAATACGGCCTGTGCACTTGACGATATCGCCTTCGGAGATGTGCTCGTATTCACCCAAGATCACGGAACCGACCGAGTCGCGCTCCAGATTCAGGGCCAGACCGTAGGTGGGCATACCGTCGCTGCCGGCCGGGAATTCAAGCATTTCGCCCTGCATCACGTCGGACAAACCGTGGATACGGCAAATGCCGTCCGTCACGGAAACCACAGTGCCCTGGTTGCGAATATCGCTAGTCGCGGCCAAGCCTTCGATGCGGCTCTTGATCAGTTCAGAAATTTCTGCTGGATTGAGTTGCATGACTCTTTCCTTCTTTCGTTAAATTGTGGCCTTCAACCAGGGCTTGCGCCTCAGGCAGTAAGAGCTACTTTCATTTGTTCCAAACGGGCTTTGACAGAAGTGTCGAGCACCTCGTCGCCGACCACCACACGAATGCCACCGATCAGCTCGGGCTGCAACACAACACTTGCGTTGAGTTTGCGGCCAAAACGTTTCTCCAGCATCGCGCTCACCTCAACCAGTGCGCTCCCGTCAATCGGGAAGGCGCTGTAGACCACCGCATCGGATGAACCACTTTGCGCATTTTTCAATGCACGAAACTGGCGGGCGATTTCCGGCAGAGCACCCAGGCGACCGTTTTCGATCACGGTGCGCAAGAAGTTCTTGGCCTGGTCCGGCAATGCCGTCTTGGCGACCGAAGCGATCAGGTCAAAAACCTGGTCAACGCTGACTTTGGGGCTATCGGCAAACTGCAGCAACTGCGCATTTTGCGCAATCACACCCAGTTCATCGACCCACGCAGCGGCCTTGGGCAGGTCTGACGCAGAAGCCTTGAACAGCGCTTCGGCATACGGCCGGGCAATAGTGGCAAGTTCAGCCATGGTCGTGACCTCTTACAGCTCAGTCTTCAGACGACCCAGCAGGTCGGCATGAACGCTGGCATTGACTTCCTTGCGGAGAATCTGCTCGGCGCCCTTGACCGCCAGTGCGGCGACCTGCTCGCGCAGCGCCTCACGTGCCTTGATCGTCTGTTGATCTGCTTCCGCTTTGGCGGCGGCGATGATCTTGTTCGCTTCATCGGTGGCTTTGGCCTTGGCCTCTTCCACGATGGCCTGGCCACGGCGTTCGGCATCTGCCAAACGGGCCGCAGTTTCGGTACGCGACTTGGTCAGCTCTTCTTCAACACGCTTGTTGGCAGACGACAGTTCGGATTTGGCCTTGTCAGCCGCAGCCAGTCCGTCGGCAATCTTGCCGGCACGTTCGTCCAGTGCAGCCGCGATGGGCGGCCACACGAACTTCATCGTGAACAACACAAGCAATGCGAAGACGATGGCTTGCGCCACCAGTGTTCCATTAATGCTCACAATAAGTCTCCTAGTGCGAGGTTTGCAGCCAGGAATTACTTAGCAGCTGCAGAGGCGATAACGCGGGCGATTTGAGCAATGAACGGGTTGGCAGTAGCGAACCACAGAGCAATACCGGTACCGATAATGAAAGCCGCGTCGATCAGACCAGCCAACACGAACATCTTGGTTTGCAGTTCGCCCATCAATTCAGGCTGGCGAGCAGCTGCTTCGAGGTACTTGCTACCCATGATGCCGATACCGATACAAGCACCCAAAGCGCCCAAACCGATGATCAGACCAGCAGCCAGAGCAGCAAAACTAATAACTTCCATGATTCACTCCTAAATTAACAAAGAAAAAAACAAACTAAACCGAAAACAAACTCAAAAAAATCAATGTGCGTCGTGTGCTTGGCCGATGTAGACCAGGGTCAACATCATGAACACAAACGCCTGCAGCAAGATGATGATGATGTGGAACACGGCCCACGCCCATCCTGCAACCACATGCAACAGCAGCAGCATCAGACTACCCGGCTCTGCGGAGAAGGCCCACGAGCCACCCAGCAGAGCGATCAGCATGAACACCAGCTCACCCGCATACATATTGCCGAACAGTCGCATACCGTGCGAAACCGTCTTAGCAGTAAAGGAAATCAGTTGCTCCGCGACGTTCACCACACCCAGAATGACCGCGAAAATCGGGTTCTTGCTGGTGCCGAATGGTGCAGAAACCAACTCATGCGCCCAGCCGCCCAGGCCTTTGATCTTCATGTTGTAGAACAGGCAGATGAACAGCACCGAGACGGACAGACCCATGGTCACAGACAGATCGGCGGTAGGCACTACGCGCAGGTAGGCATGGTGGGGATCGTGGCCAGCAGCACCGTAGATCCAGGCCCAGATCGTAGGCAGCAGATCCAGCGGCAACAAGTCCATCGCGTTGAGCAGGAAGATCCACACAAACACAGTCAGCGCCAGAGGTGCGACCAGCTTGCGGCTGTTGGCGTTGTGAACGATGGATTTGGCTTGACCATCAACCATCTCCATCAGCATTTCAACGGCTGCCTGGAAACGACCCGGCACGCCGGATGTAGCCTTGCGGGCGGCCTTCCACAGGAAGAAGGAGCCCAACAGGCCTAAAGTGATCGAGAAAAACAGGGAGTCAAGGTTGAAGACGGAGAAATCAACGATTTCCGTCTGAGGTTTGTTTTGCCAATGGGTCAGGTGGTGAACAATGTATTCACTGGCTGATGGTGCTGCGTGCGCTACTTCGGACATATTCAACTCTTTTAAGCTCTTAAATCTGTTTAGGCTTGGGGCGCTTCAACAGCGCCAACCAATACATCTTCAAAGTCACAAACAGGCCGGCCAACATGGCCAACCAGCTCAAATCTGCAATCAACTTAGGCGCCAAGGCAAGCATTGCCAGAGCCACCACCAACTTGACCGCTTCCCACAAAAAGAAGCCAAAACTTGCCGTGCCTGCATTGATGGACGAAAACCGGCTCATCAGGCCCCGGGCAAACAACGCCGCCGGGATTATCACCGCAAGTGCGCCATATGCCGCCGACAAACCGACGGATGCTTTGCCTGAGACACCCCAGGCCACCAAAGCAACAACCAATCCCGCCACACACTGCAAGCCCACAATCCACCAAGGCGACACCGCCGGATCCCGCAACCGCAGGGCTTGTGCCTCTTGCTTGGTCAGCGACTTGAAGTCCGGCTCGTCCGCCCCATATTCATCTCCATGCACCTTTGAATCCAAGCCGTGTGAAAGCGCCATCGTAGACATCTCAAATTACAGCCAGTTAACAAGCGGTTACATGCAGCAATTGCGGCAAAGCCCCTGATTATACGTAGAAACCCGCAGCGGACCAGAATTTTTCACCTACCTGGTGCGTATACGTACGTTCACGTACGGACGCAGACCGGCCGCAATTCCACGCTGCGATAATTTGGCCATGCACAACCTGCCGTCCCTGCCCTGTTATCTGAACGGTGAATTCACACTTTTACCGGACGCCAAGATCAGTGTCATGGACCGGGGATTCATCTTTGGTGACGGGGTTTACGAGGTCGTCCCGGTCTATGGCGGCCAGCCCTTTCGCCTCGCCCAGCACATGGATCGACTGACGCGCAGCTTGAACGAAATGCGACTGCCCAATCCGCTGACCAACGCGCAATGGAGTAGCCTCGTATCGAATTTGATAGCACGCTACGCAGATTACACGGGGGCTACGGCAGAAAACATCAATCAGATGGTGTACATCCAGATCACACGCGGCGTAGCTATGCGCGACCATGCCATGCCCGAAAACATCCAACCCACGGTGTTTGCGATGAGCAACCGCATGGTCCAGCCAACGGCCGAACAACGCGCCCACGGCGTGACCTGTGTGACCGCCGATGACTTCCGCTGGCAAAAAGCCCACATCAAAAGCACCAGCCTGCTGGGCTCGGTGTTTGCCCGCCAGATCAGCGTAGACGCCAGCGCGGTGGAGACCGTGATGTTTCGGGACGGTTACCTGAGTGAAGCGGCGTCCAGCAATGTCTGGGTGGTCAAGAACGGCACCGTTTTGGGGCCGCTGCGCGACAACCTGGTACTCGAAGGTATTCGTTATGGCCTGATTGAGGCCCTTTGCGCGGAACAGAGCATCCCCTTTGAATTGCGGCGCATCCACCGCGACGAAGTGTTTTCCGCCGACGAACTCTTGCTGTCCAGCGCCACCAAGGAGGTGCTGCCTGTGACCACGCTAGACAGCCGACCCGTAGGCAAGGGCCAGCCCGGCCCGGTGTACGCCGCGCTGTATGCCGGGTATCAGGCGGCCAAGGCACAGCCGCAACAAATGCCGCCTGTGGTGCCCTTGTCGGTCTGACGTGCAACCTCCATCTCTCTCCCCTACTATGACTTCTTCCAGCCCCCCACCCCCCGACAACACACCGCCCCAGCCAGACGCAGCACCCGCACCGCGCCAGGAATCACTGATCGACTACCCGTCGCTGTTTCCGATCAAGGTTATGGGTGTGAAAGTGGATGGCCTAGTAGAAGCCATCACCCACGTTGCCCACCAGTTTGACCCGGCTTTTGATGCCAGCACGATTGAGCTGCGCGAGAGCAAGGGCGGGAAATACATTGGCGTGACCATCACCGTGATGGCGACCAGCCGTGAACAGCTGGATGAGCTGTACCGCACGCTGTCCACGCACCCCATGGTCAAGGTTGTGCTGTAGGCCTGCTGGCCTTCACGCCATGTCCAGCATCGACATCCGCCACCTCGGTCGTGTGGACTACGAGCCCACCTATGCTGCGATGCAGACCTTCACTAGCGAAAGAGGCCTGCAGTTCCCGTCAAACGAACCTGATCAGCTATGGATTTGTGAGCATCCGCCGGTTTTCACCCAAGGTCTTGCGGGCAAGGCGGAACACATTTTCATGCCGGGCGACATTCCGGTGGTGCAGACCAACCGCGGCGGGCAGGTTACTTTCCACGGTCCAGGCCAGGTGGTGGCGTATCCGCTGATCGACCTCAAACGTGCGGGTTACTTCGTCAAGGAATATGTGTACCGCATTGAAGAAGCGGTGATCCGCACGCTGCTGTATTTTGGTGTGACCGGGCACCGGGTGGCCGGGGCGCCTGGGATTTATGTACGGCTGGACGATCCCTTTGGGCATACGCCTCTGGATCAGCGACCGACGAAAGTTGAGCGCGCTACGGATTTGGGGTCAGAGCCGATCCGCTTCGCTGCCGGATCCTCCGGGCCTGACTTTACCGGCCTCGGAAAGATCGGCGCTTTGGGTATCAAGGTCAGCCGTAACTGCACCTACCACGGCGTGTCGCTGAACGTGGCCATGGACCTGGAACCCTTCTCGCGTATCAACCCTTGCGGGTATTCAGGATTGCAAACCGTGGACCTTTCTACAATCGGGGTATCTGTCGGTTGGGCTGAAGCTGCCGACGTCTTGAGCCAAAAGCTCGCAACCTACCTGGTGCCCTGACCGCCACACTGCACTGCGCAGAGCACAACGACAAAGACACTTCCATGAGCACGACGATGACGCCACCCAACGCAGCCCCGCAGCCCAACCCCGCCACCCCCCCAGCGGCACCCACAGGCGGTGGTAGCCTCAACCACGTGAGCGCCAGCGCCACCGTGCGCGAAGCCCAGTCGCAGCAGGACTACGACCCCAGCGCCAAACAAAAGGCGGCGGCCAAGCTGTCGCGTATCCCGGTCAAGGTGGTACAAGGCGAGGTGCTGAAAAAGCCGGACTGGATCCGTGTGCGCGCCGGATCACCCACCACCCGCTTCTACGAGATCAAGGACATCCTGCGCCAGAACAAGCTGGTCACGGTGTGTGAAGAAGCGAGTTGCCCCAATATTGGCGAATGTTTTGGCAAGGGTACGGCCACCTTCATGATCATGGGCGACAAGTGCACACGCCGCTGCCCGTTCTGCGACGTGGGCCATGGCCGACCCGACCCGCTGGACGTCAACGAACCCGAAAACCTGGCCAAGACCGTGGCCGCGCTGAAGCTGAAATACGTGGTCATCACCAGCGTGGACCGCGATGATCTGCGCGACGGCGGTGCCCAACATTTTGCCGACTGCATCAACCGCATCCGCGAACTCTCGCCCACCACACAAATCGAGGTGTTGGTGCCCGATTTCCGCGGCCGCGACGACCGGGCGCTGAACATCCTGAACGCCGCACCGCCGGACGTCATGAACCACAACCTGGAAACCGCGCCGCGCCTGTACAAGGAAGCGCGCCCCGGGTCCGACTACCAGTTCAGCCTGAACCTGCTGAAGAAGTTCAAGGCCCTGCACCCCGGCGTGCCGACCAAGAGCGGCATCATGGTCGGCCTGGGCGAGACCGATGAAGAGGTGCTACAGGTCATGCAGGACATGCGTGACCACAATATCGACATGCTGACGATTGGCCAGTACCTGGCGCCCTCCACATCGCACCTGACCGTCAAGCGTTATGTGCACCCCGACACCTTCAAGATGTTCGAGGCCAAGGCTTACGAGATGGGCTTCAAACACGCCGCCGTCGGTGCGATGGTGCGCAGTAGCTACCATGCGGACCAGCAGGCTGGGCACGCGCTGGCAACACCAGCCGTCTAAACCAAATTGCTACGAATTCAGTAGCGATTAACGTCCTCTACACGGGGGCTAGCGGCCAGTTTTATATAAGCCGCTCCAGCCTTACCGTGCAGCAGGTTTGGCAAAACCACCCTCGGCCCAGGCCACGGCGCTGCTGCGGTTCAGCTTGAAGGATGGCGCTACCCGTACCTCGGCCAATGCGTCTCCGCCTTCGTCCACCGCACTCAACGTGGCGTAGGGGTTCTCCTCATCCGGCACGATGTCCAGGTTCACGGTGATGCGCGCCTCACCCACGCTCACGGCAATGCTCTGGTGCAGCGATGCGTGCAATTGCTGCTCGCTGCGGCGCACGAATTCGCTGGCGGTTTTCACTAGCGTGTTGAACGCTGCGCTGTCCAGTGGCTTGGGGTTCTTCTTGTCGCGTCCCATGGTCCAGGGACCAACCAGGGCGGGCTCGGCCGCACCGTCCTTGGTCATGGCAACGGCCCAGCCGTCGTCGTCTTCGTTCTTGATGACGCTGGCGGTCCAGCCGGCATCACGCCACAGGCGGGGTTCCTGGATTTTTTCGGATTCTAGGTCGGTCACGGGGAGGAGCCTGGTTGAGACAATGGACGGGGGCCGAATGGCAGCCCACAAAGCAGGGATGCTACCCCACGCTCTCTAGAATCCGGCGATGCACACCTGCAACTTGTTCAAAATCCTTCGCCCCTCATGAGCACTACCCGCACCGCCCCCTGGTTCGCACTGGGCGCTATCTTCCTGTGGGGTTCACTGGCGCCGCTGGCCGTACTGCTGCGACATGTGCCGCCGTTTCTGCTGACCGGCGTGGGCCTGCTGGTGGGCAGCCTGATTGCACTGCCGCTGTCCGGCGGCAAGCTCGCCAACATTCTGGTGCCGCCACGCACGCTGGCACTGGGCGTGTACGGGCTGTTTGGCTACCACTTTTTGCTATTCATCGCGCTGCAGCATGCGCCACCGGTGCAGGCCAACCTGGTCAATTACCTGTGGCCGCTGGGCATTGTGCTGATGGCGCCGCTGTTTCTGCCGGGTATGCGCTTGCGCGCGCTGCATGTGGGGGCCGCGCTGCTGGGATTTGCCGGCGCGGCGCTGGCGATTCTGGGCGGCAGCGGCGGCAATGACGGTGGCCAGGGCCTGCAGGGTGGTTTTGCGTGGGGCTATCTACCGGCCTTGGCTTCGGCCTTCATGTGGTCCAGCTACTCACTGATGACCCAGCGCGTGTCGCCCTTCCCCAACGCGGCGATTGGGCTGTTTGGGCTGGTGTCGGGCGTGTTGTCCCTGCTGTGCCATGCAGTGCTGGAGCCAGCGGTGGCGCTGAGCACCACCGACTGGGCCCTGATGGCGGTCATGGGCCTGGGTCCGCTGGGCGCGGCGTTTTATTTGTGGGATGCGGCGCTCAAGCGGGGCGACGCGCGGCAAATTGGTGTCTTGTCGTTTTTGACGCCGCTGTTGTCCACGCTGGCCTTGCTGTGGGTGCGGCAGGAGGCTCCCAGCCCTTCGATTGTGTTGGCTGCGGCCCTGATCGTTGGGGCGGCAGTTTTGGGCTCAAGGGCCAGGTAACTGTAAGCAATACAGGTCTATAGCCCCCGAGAAATATAACTCTAACGCTATCAATACAGCAGCATCGCCCCAACAAAAGTCGTTAGCTGTCGTGATCCAGCGCTAGAGATTTTTTCTTGGCGTTTTTGCTTGGGTGTGTCAGGCCTGCGGCACCGGCCCCACGGGCTCGGGTGGCAGAACCCCGCGCTGGGCCAGGCAAAACGGCTGCACACACGCCGCCCGAGAGGCGTAGGGGCAGCCCACGGTCTCGCACATTCCCGATGCGCTATTGCGCGCACGCGCGTCCTCGCGCGGCGCCTGGCCGCTGGCCTCCAACACGGCCATCTGGGTCCACGGGTCGAGGCGGCCTGACGTCGCCTGCTGCAGCATCTCGCGGCCATACACGGTGGCGGCCAACTGCGGCTGTAAGTCCAGCACCAGCAGCGCACTGGTGCGCGGGGCTGCGGCATCCATTCCCTGCAACACCACGGCCACCACGCCCGACTGCAGCGCCTGCCTGCCCCCGGCGAACGGCACCTGCACCGCCCCCGCAGCACTGGCGTTTGCGCTGGCCATGGCCCCGGCAGCGTCTGGCGCCGGTTGCGTCTGAGACGCCAGCCACGGCACCGGCACACGCAAGGTCAGCGCCATGCCGCGCGGCCCCTCGGGCGTCAACACCACGCCCTGGCGTACCAGCCAGGTCTGCAATGGTGGTTGATCAGCATCCAGTGCGCCACTCTCCAGCGCCTGGGCCATGACAATGGGCCAGGGCTGTGCCGCCACCACGCGCTGCGGCCCCCCGGCTTGTGCCGTAACCTGCGCCACCAACGCGCTGACCATGCGCAGCAATGGCGCACCCAACCCTTTTGCCGGCCAAGCAGTACTGGCCATCGCCGAAGCACCAGACGTTGTGGCAGAACCAGAAGACGCCGCTGCGGCTGGAGCCCCGGCGGGCAGCGCCAGGGTTGCAGCCCGCAACCCGCCATCACCCCGCGGATCAAACCCCGCCGCCAGCTGCTCACGCGCCTGGGGCGAGATGCTGGCCTTGTCGGCCGGTATCGGCAGCGAACCGGCTGATGGGCCGGGTGACGTTGCCGTTGGCGGCGGCGCGCCGGGGACCGTCGCCAACGGCAACGGTGCGGGCGAAGCGCCAGGGACGCTCACCGTCGGCAACGGTGCAGGCGGAGCACTGGGTTTGTCGAGCCCCAGCAACGCCGACTGCCGCTGCGATGCCGCCTCGGCCAGAAACTGAGCCACGGGCACGACTGCGCTGCGGATGGGGTCGATGGGGAGAGACATAGCGTGCAAACAAAGATGAGCTTAAGACGCTATGAATTGCATAGCAACTCAGGTGTTCTCCATCTCCAGCGCCGGGTCCTCCGCATCACGCACACGCTGCGCCCAGGGCACCAGCTTGCTGGTGTCGGCGCGCAAGATCTCTTGCTTGACCGCCAAAATCTGCGCCGGGTGCATGGAGAAGCTGCGCAGGCCCAGGCCCAGCAGCAGGCGCGTTAGCGTCACGTCGCCCGCCATCTCGCCGCAGACACTCACGCCCTTGCCCTGGGCACGGCATTCGGCAATGGTGTCGGCCACCAGGCGCAGCACGGCCGGATGCAGCGGGTCGTACAGATGAGCGACCGATTCGTCAGCCCGGTCAATGGCCAGCGTGTACTGGATCAGGTCGTTCGTGCCGATGGACAAAAAATCGAAGTACTTCAAAAACAGGCGCAGGCTCAGGGCCGCCGCCGGTATCTCAATCATTGCGCCGAGTTTGACCGGGCCGTAGGCCACGCCACGGTTGTCCAACTGGACGCGTGCATGGTCCAGGTGGGCCAGGGTCTGGCGGATCTCACGTGCGTGGGCCAGCATGGGCACCAACAGGTGCACCTGGCCGTGGGCGGCGGCACGCAAAATGGCGCGCAGTTGTGTCAAAAACATGGCCGGGTCGGCCAGGCTCCATCGGATGGCGCGCAGGCCCAGCGCGGGGTTCAGGTGGGCGTCGTCACGCAGGGAGTCGTCCAGGGGTTTGTCTGCGCCCACGTCCACGGTACGTATCGTCACCGGCAGGCCTTGCATGCCTTCGACGGCACGTTTGTAGGCCTGGTATTGCTCTTCTTCACCTGGCAGGCGGCCCTGGCGACCCATGAACAGAAATTCGCTACGGAACAGGCCGACGCCGACGGCGCCGGCTTTCACGGCGACCGCGGCATCCTCGGGCATTTCGATATTGGCCAGCAGTTCCACTTTTTCGCCGTCCATCGTGACGGCGGGGGTGTGTAACAGGCGTTGCAGGCGGCCGCGCTCCAGCTCACGCTGGCGTTGTTTGAAACCGTATTCGGCCAGGATGATGGGCGACGGGTCGACGATGACCACCCCCGCATCGCCGTCGATGATGACCCAGTCATCCTGGCGCACCAGTTGGCTGGCTAGGCGCGCACCCACCACCGCGGGAATGTCCATGCTGCGCGCAACAATCGCCGTGTGTGAGGTCTTGCCGCCCACATCGGTGATGAACCCGGCAAACACACTTTGCTTAAACTGCAGCATGTCGGCCGGCGACAAGTCGTGTGCGATCAGGATCAGTGGCACGTCTACCGTGTCGTCCAGCAGCAGGTCCTGCTGGGAGGCCTTGCGGCTCGCGCGTTGGTGCGCATGCGACGCCACCGGTGAGCTCTTGCCCTTCATGGCACGCAACACCCGTTCGACGATCTGCTCCAGGTCGGCCTTGCGTTCACGCAGGTACTCGTCCTCCATCTCGTCGAACTGGCGCGCGATGATTTCCAGTTGTGTGGTCAGCGCCCACTCTGCGTTGTACAGGCGCTCGGTGATCCAGTGTTTGACACCACCGACAAGGTCGTCGTCCTGCAGCAGCATCAAATGCACGTCCAGCAGGGCACCCAGTTCGTGCGGCGCCTCCTTGGGGCCCATTTGCGTGATGGTTTCCTGCAGGCGGTGGATTTCGTCAATGACCGCGTTGCGGCCCGTGCGTACGCGGTCGATCTCGGCCTCGACCTCATGGGCCTGCACAAAATAATGGGCCACATCCACCCGGCTGGATGCCACCAGCACCGCGCGGCCGATGGCCACGCCGCGGGATACGTTGAGGCCGTGGATGGCGAAGGTCATACTGTCACCAGAAAACCGGGTTGAGCGCCGCCGGGCCGCCCCAAGGCGCGAAGGCCCCCTCGGGGGGCAGCGCAGCACACGCAGTGGCAAGCGTGGGGGCCATATTCACTCGCCTTCGCCGAACTTGTCAGCGATGATTGCGAGCATCGCGTCCATGGCTTCCTGCTCGCGGTCACCTTCGGTATCGATGACGACCTCAGAGCCCAAGCCGGCGGCCAACATCATGACACCCATGATGCTCTTGGCATTGACACGGCGTTCACCTTTGGCGATCCATACTTCGCACGGAAAGCTGCCCGCCAGCTTGGTCAGCTTGGCCGACGCGCGGGCATGCAGGCCCAATTTATTGCTGATGGTCGTGGTGGTTTTGATCATGCGGTTTACGGGTCTGATTTTGGGGCGCGGTCACGGCGACCTGCATGATGCACTGGGTACCGCCGGACAGGGCTCTGGACACCAGGATGTCCAGTGGCTCGTGGCGGTAGTTCACGGTGCGCAACAGCATGGGCAGATTGACGCCCGCCACGAGTTTGGCGTGCACGCCGTCCACCACCTTTTGCGCCACATTACACGGCGTAGCGCCAAACACGTCGGTCAGGACCAGTGTGTTAGGGGCGCCCAGTTGTTCCAGCAGGGCCAGGGCGGTCAGGCGGGTGATTTCTGGTGCCTCGTTGGGCAATACGTCCAGCGCCAACACGCCACCTGACGTTTCGGGGTACACGTGCAACACACACTCCCGCAACGCGCTGGCCAGCGGCGCATGGGCGATGATGAGGATGCCGGTGTTCATGGGGGTATTGGATTCGATTATGGCTGCTTTGCCAACAGCGAAAGCACCCCAGCCGCAGTAGCCTTAACGTAGGCTTAGTTCAGAAAACAACAACTCGGTCATCTCCGGACGCAGCTTGGGGCCATAGACCGCCACATGGTAAAGGTCCCGCCCCTTGTTCAACCACAGTAATTGGGCCTGCACCGCGCTGCCGTCGGGGCGTTTGCCCACCAGCTTTTCCGGATGCATCACCGCCTTGGTCTGCCCGGTGGGCGCAATGCTGGGTTGTGGGGTTTGCGGCGTTGGGGTGGGGGTTGCCTGCATGGCAGCCAACGTGCCTTGCCGCCATGCTTCTTTGGTGGGCTCCAGTTGCGCCAAGTCCCCCAGCTGCACGTGGCTGATCGCGTAGAGCGCTCCAGAGGCTTCGCAACCCGACATGCGCAGGGTCACGTCTGATGGCCCCAATTGTTGCTTGCGCTCCGCATGGTCCGGCTTGCAAGGTAGCAGGGCGACCAGACCTTGCAGGGGGACCTCGCGCCAGTTCAGGGCTGGGCTACACGCCACCGTGATTGCAACCAGCGCCAGGGCTGCCATGCACCGCCCGTAGTACAACCCCACTTTCTCGGTGGCAGGAGTCACCACGGGCAGGAGGGCTACAGCCAAAGCCGGGCGCGTCTCCACCAGATTCAGCGCAGAGGCCTGGTGCCAGATACTGGCCGTCAACAGCGTCAGCAAGGATGCGGGACGGGCGGCAAGAGACACCGGTCCATGGGGTTTGGGGGCTTTCAGATTCAGTCTTTGCGGAATGCGTCGTGGCAGGTTTTGCAGGTACCACCTACACCCGCCATTGTCGCCTTGATGTTGTCCAGGTTTCCGGTCTTGGCTGCTGCGCTGAACTTGGCCATTTCCGCCTGCATTTTGTCGGCGTAGTCATTGAACTTGGCCTTGTCGGTCCATACCTCGGGTTTGGCCCGGTTCTCACGGCCTTTGTCCGTGCCGTCGCCAAATCCCGCCCAAGGCAGCTTGCCGGTGTACTCAGCGATGGCCGCACTCTCAGCCGCGACTTTGGCGTCAAATGGCGCTTTACCGGCCGCCATGGCGGCGACGCGGCTGAAGTTCTGTTGCATCACAAAAAAGGCGCTTTGGCGGTACTTGATCGCGTCTTCGGGTTTGGCAAACTGGGCGTGCGCCGGGAGCGCCATTGCGGTAGCCGAAAACGCCAGTGCGAGGGATGCGAGATTCTTCATGGGTTGTGCCTAGAATAAATGGGGTTGACGGGAAGGGACCGAGAGTAGAGTCTATGCGCCGCCATCAGTTTCATCGACGTAGGGCGACTAGGGTATTCACCCATGCCGCGGGGGCTGCGCTCTGGTCAGTGGGTGCTAAATTCGCCTGCTGGCCTGATACCGGCGGTCGGCACCACACAAATGCATGAGGAGGGACAGTTGAACAAGGTCAGGATTTGGGATCTGCCTACACGGGTTTTCCATTGGAGCCTGGTCCTGTGCCTGGTGGGACTGGTCGTTACAGGTCAAATTGGCGGTGAAGCCATGGTGTGGCATTTCCGCTTGGGTTATGCAGTGTTGAGCTTGCTGCTGTTCCGGCTGGTCTGGGGTTTTATAGGTGGTCACTGGTCGCGATTTACCGTGTTTCTCGTTGGCCCCGCGGGCATATTGCGCTACCTTAAAGGACGCAGCACGTCGCCGTCGGTCGGTCATAACCCGATCGGTGCGCTTTCCGTGCTGGCCTTGTTGGGTTTTGCCCTGTTGCAGGTGGCCACTGGTCTGTTCAGTGACGACGAAATTGCCACTGCCGGACCACTGGCGAAGATGGTCTCCGGCGCCTGGGTGGGTAAAGCCACGTATTACCACAATGCCATTGGCCAGTACGTGTTGTACGCGCTCGTTTTGCTGCACATAGGCGCCATGTTTTTTTACCACTTCAAGCGCAAGGAGAATCTTGTGCCGGCCATGTGGCACGGTGACAAGGAACTTGCGGCACCGCAGCTGAGTGCACGCGACGATGGCAGATCACGGCTGCTGGCCCTCGTGGTTTTGGCCGTATGCGCCGGGCTTGTCTCAGGGTTGGTCCAATGGGCAGGCTGACCGAGACAACGGCACCGGCGCCGCTTAGCGCTGCCGATATCCGGGTCCTTATCCCTGATACAACGTCCGAACTGGACGCGGTACGCAGCCTGTTTGTGGAGTACGCCGCGTCGTTGAATGTGGATTTGTGCTTCCAGAACTTCAATGCAGAACTAGCGACGCTACCCGGCGAATACGCTGCACCACGGGGTGGGCTGGTGTTGGCCACGGTTGACGGTGAACTCGCCGGCTGCTGCGCGATGCGCCCCCTGGATGCAGTGGACTATCCCAATGCGTGCGAAATGAAACGCCTCTACGTACGCCCCGCCTACCGCGGTCTGCAGCTAGGGCGCTTGCTGGCGGAGACCATTCTGGAAATTGCACGGGTAGCGGGTTATGACTGCATCTTGCTGGACACGCTCAACGACATGGAAGCGGCCCGTGCCTTGTACCAGGAGCTGGGGTTTGAAGACATTCCACCCTACTACTACAACCCGATCCCTGGCGCCCATTATTTGAAGGCCGAGCTCTAAAAACGAAAAACCCCGGCACACCGTAGTGACAGGCGTCCGGGGCTTGGAAGGCCTTGAAAAATTAAGCTTTGGCTTGTGCTAGCAGCGTGGCCGCGTCACTCACTTCAAACTTGCCCGGGCCTTCAATGTTCAGCGAAGCCACCTTGCCGTCCTTGACCAGCATGGAGTAGCGGTTGCTGCGCAGACCCATGCCTTTGCTGGTCAGGTCCAGCGTCAAACCCGTGGCCTGCGCAAATGCGGCGCTGCCATCGGCCAGCATGCGAACCTTGCCGGCGGTCTTTTGGTCACGTGCCCAGGCGCCCATAACGAACGCATCGTTGACGCTCAGGCACCAGATCTCGTCCACGCCGGCGGCCTTGAATGCATCTACGTTCTCGGCATAACCAGGCACATGTTTGGCAGAGCATGTGGGCGTAAAAGCTCCGGGCAATGCAAACAGCGCAATGGTCTTGCCAGCAGTGGCCTTGGCCACGTCCACGGGATTGGGGCCAAGGCTGCAACCCTCGCCTTCCACTTCCGAAAATTCCATCAGTACGGTTGCGGGAAGTGTGTCGCCTACTTTGATCATGGTTGTTTGCTCCTGGTGTTGTGGGTTAGGGGTTGGGAATAGTTTGCACAAATGCAAACGGCCCACGATTGTGGGCCGTTGAGGGGTAGCCTGTTGGCCTAGAGGGCAAGCCCTTTAGACTTCGATGGCCTTTTGCACCAAGCGGGTCGCAACCCAGTTCTTGGTCTTGGAAATCGGACGGCTTTCCGTGATTTCGATCATGTCGCCCATGTGGTACTCACCCTTTTCGTCATGGGCGTGGTACTTGCTGGACTTGGCAACGATCTTGCCATACAGCTCGTGCTTGACACGGCGTTCGATCAGTACTGTGACTGTCTTCGAACGCTTGTCGCTGACCACCTTGCCAATCAAGGTGCGCTTGAGGGATTTTTTAGCTTCCGTCATTTATCGCTCCTTATTTGGCGGACTTGTCAGCGGCTTGCTTCTCGACAAGAATAGTCTTGGCGCGGGCAATGTCACGGCGCGCAGTGCGGATCGTGGCTGTGTTGGTGAGTTGTTGCGTGGCTTTTTGCATACGCAGGCCAAAGTGTGCTTTTTGCAGCGCTTTGACTTCCGTCTTCAGACCATCAACGTCTTTTTTGCGCAGTTCAGTAGTTTTCATATCATTTGCTCCTGATTACTGGCCAATCATGCGGGCCACGAAGGTGGTACGCAAAGGCAGTTTGGCAGCTGCCAAACGGAACGCTTCACGGGCCAACTCTTCAGACACACCGACGATTTCAAACACGATCTTACCGGGCTGGATTTCAGCCACGTAGTACTCGGGGTTACCTTTACCGTTACCCATACGCACTTCAGCAGGCTTTTGGGAAATTGGCTTGTCAGGGAACACGCGAATCCAGATACGACCACCACGCTTCACGTGACGCGAAATGGCACGGCGTGCCGCTTCGATCTGGCGAGCTGTCAAACGGCCGCGATCCGTACATTTCAGACCGAAGTCACCGAAAGCGACCGAGCTGCCTCGTGTCGCAATGCCAGTGTTACGGCCCTTTTGCTCTTTGCGGTATTTCCGGCGAGCGGGTTGCAACATAGTTATTCTCCTTTACCGTCAGCTGCTGCAGCTGGCGCGGCGACTTTGCGAACGCGCTTAACGGTGGGTTTATCGGCGTCGGCACCGGAAGCCCCTACAGGCTTGTCGCTACCATCGGCGGGTGCCGCATTGCTGCCTTCGGGGCGACGGGCGCCACGGGGTGCAGGACGGTCAGAACCAGGGCGGGCACCGCCACGGTCATCGCGGCGTGGGCCACGTGGACGACGCTCTTCTTCAGCACGGGGCTCAACAGCGGCCGGCAGGTCGTTACGACCCAGCGTGTCACCCTTGTAGACCCAGACCTTCACGCCAATAATGCCGTAAGTGGTCTTGGCTTCGGAAGTACCGTAGTCAATGTCAGCACGCAGTGTGTGGAGTGGCACGCGACCTTCGCGGTACCACTCGCAACGGGCGATTTCAATGCCGTTCAGACGACCGGACGACATGATCTTGATGCCCAGGGCACCCAGACGCATGGCGTTTTGCATGGCGCGCTTCATGGCACGGCGGAACATGATCCGCTTTTCCAATTGCTGCGTAATGCTGTCGGCGATCAGCTTAGCATCGATTTCGGGCTTGCGCACTTCTTCGATGTTCACTGCCACTGGCACGCCGAGCTGCTTGCCCAGGTCGCGCTTGAGGTTTTCGATGTCTTCGCCTTTCTTGCCGATCACCACACCCGGACGTGCCGAGAAAATAGTGATACGGGCGTTCTTGGCAGGACGCTCGATCAGGATGCGCGAAACCGAAGCATTCTTCAGCTTGGCCTTGAGGTATTCGCGAACCTTGATGTCTTCGGCCAACATGCCGGCGAAATCTTTGTTGCTGGCGTACCAGCGCGAAGACCAGTTGCGGCTAATCGACAAGCGAAAGCCGGTTGGGTGGATTTTTTGTCCCATATCTTCCTGGCCTCTTTCAGTTACCAACCGTCACGTACACATGGCACGTGGGTTTTCTGATTTGGTTGCCGC
>JAYSZJ010000142.1:0-42793 GCA_043738115.1 Rhodoferax sp.
AGCCGCGATGGAAACCCGCGATGTGGCCGCTTTGACCACCGCAGGCACTGCGGCGCTGAGTACCAACCAGATCAGCAAGGGCCTGACGACTGACCAAGTCGTAGCCCTGCGCACTGATCAGGCCGCAGCACTGAAGACCCATCAGGTTGCGTCCCTGACTACCGACCAAGTGGCCGCCCTGGAAACACGCGACATCGCTGCGATGACCTCGGCAAGTATTGGTGCCTTGACTACGGATCAGGTGAGCAAAGGCTTGACGACGTCCCAAGTTGCGGCCATGACGACCGCTGGTGTGACGGCACTGACAACGGCCGCCATTGCAGCCTTGACGACAGACCAGGTCGTGGCCCTGCGTACTGACCAAGTTGCAGCACTGAAGACCAACCAGGTTGCGGCGCTGACAACAGACGGCGTTGCCGCCATGGAAACTCGTGATGTAGCGGCGCTGACAACTGCAGGTGTGGCTGCCTTGAGCACCAACCAGATCAGCAAAGGCCTGACCACGGATCAAGTCGCGGCCCTGACCACCGCAGGAACTGCGGCCCTGACGACCGGCGGCGTAGCAGCCTTGACCACCGACCAAGTAGTGGCGATGCGCACCGACCAGATCGCGGCCCTGCGTACCGACCAGGTCGGCGCGCTGACCACCGATGGCATCGCAGCGATGGAGACGCGTGACGTTGCGGCCCTGACCACAGTCGGTACCGCAGCGCTGAGCACCAACCAGATCAGCAAGGGTCTGACGACGGACCAGGTAGTTGCGCTGCGCACGGACCAGGCCGCAGCGCTGAAGACCCACCAAGTTGCGTCCCTGACGACCGACCAAGTGGCAGCGTTGGAAACACGTGACATTGCAGCCCTGACCTCTGCCAGCATTGGCGCATTGACGACCGACCAGATCAGCAAGGGTCTGACCACATCGCAAGTCTCGGCAATGACTACGGCCGGGGTGACGGCGCTCACCACGGGCGGCATCGCGGCTTTGACTACAGACCAAGTCGTGGCTCTGCGCACTGACCAGGTTGGCGCAATGAAGACCAGCCAGGTTGCGGCGCTGACAACGGACGGCATTGCTGCGATGGAAACCCGCGACGTAGCGGCGCTGACCACAGCTGGAGTGGCCGCCCTGAGTACCAACCAGGTGAGCAAAGGTCTGACTACGGATCAAGTCGCGGCACTGACCACCGCGGGGACTGCGGCCCTTACAACTGCTGGCGTAGCGGCCTTGACCACCGACCAAGTGGTGGCAATGCGCACCGACCAGATCGCTGCAATGCGTACCGACCAGGTTGGAGCACTGACCACCGACGGTATCGCCGCGATGGAAACCCGCGATGTGGCCGCCTTGACCACAGCTGGTACGGCAGCACTGAGCACGAACCAGATCAGCAAAGGACTGACGACCGACCAGGTCGTGGCCCTGCGCACTGACCAGGCCGCAGCACTGAAGACCCACCAGGTTGCGTCCTTGACGACGGACCAAGTGGCAGCGCTGGAAACACGCGACATCGCTGCGTTGACCTCGGCCAGCATTGGCGCACTGACGACAGACCAGATCAGCAAGGGTCTGACAACATCGCAAGTCTCTGCCATGACCACGGCCGGCGTGACTGCGGTCACAACGGCCGGTGTTGCCGCACTGACCACAGACCAAGTGGTAGCCCTGCGTACAGACCAGATCGCGGCCCTGAAGACTAACCAGGTTGCAGCACTAACGACAGATGGTATCGCTGCGATGGAGACCCGTGACGTAGCGGCCATTACCACAGCGGGTATGGCAGCCCTGACCACCAACCAGGTCAGCAAAGGCTTGACCACCGACCACGTGGCTGCTCTGACAACGTCTCAAGTAGCTGCGATGACCACTTCGGGCTTGGCGGCACTGTCGACGGACCAAGTGGTGGCCCTGCGCACAGACCAGGTTGCCGCCATGCGGACCGACCAGTTGGCAGCACTGACAACCGATGGCATCGCCGCGATGGAAACCCGCGATGTGGCAGCCCTAACCACCGCCGGCACCGGCGCTCTGACCACTAATCAGGTCAGCAAAGGCCTGACGACTGATCAGATCGTGGCACTGCGGACGGACCAGATCGCGGCCCTGAAGACCAACCAGGTTGCGTCGCTGACGACCGACCAGGTGGCGGCGATGGAAACCCGCGACGTAGCGGTGATGACGACAGCGGGCATTGCGGCCCTGACCACCAACCAGGTCAGTAAAGGCTTGACGACAGACCAGGTAGCAGCTTTGACGACGGCGGGGACTGCTGCAATGACAACTGCTGGCGTCTCAGCCTTGACCACGGACCAAGTCGTGGCGCTGCGCACTGACCAGGTTGCCGCACTGAAGACGGACCAAATTACCGCGCTGACCACCGATGGCATTGCGGCGATGGAAACCCGCGATGTGGCGGCACTGACCACGGCTGGCACGGCTGCTCTGACTACCAACCAGGTGAGTAAAGGCCTGACCACGGATCAAGTTGTAGCCTTGCGCACCGACCAAGTGGCGGCTCTGAAGACCAACCAGGTTCTGGCGTTGACAACGGACCAGGTCGCGGCGATTGAGACACGCGACGTGGCGGCAATGACAACCGCAGGTGTTGCGGCCTTGTCCACAGACCAGGTCAGCAAAGGCTTGACGACGTCCCAGGTCGCGGCCCTGACAACGGCCGGTGTGGCAGCGGTTACCACGGCTGGTATCGCGGCATTGACGACGGACCAGGTAGTGGCCCTGCGTACGGACCAGGTTTCTGCACTGAAGACCAGTCAGGTTGCAGCGCTGACGACCAATGGCACTGCGGCGCTGGAAACGCGTGATGTGGCGGTGCTCACAACGGCACAGGTGCAACAAGGCTTGACGACGAATCAGATCGTTGCTTTGACAACCGATCAAATCGCCGCCCTGACCACCAAGCAGGTAGAGGCCTTGTCTTCGCAACAAATTGGAGCGTTGACGACGGATCAAACGCCGCATCTGCAAATGGGCACTCCGATTGTGCTGGACCTGAACGGCAATGGCATCTCCACACAGAGCATTGCAAACGGCGTGCAGTTCGACATCTTTGGTGTGAACCAGAACGTCACGACCGGATGGGTCACCGGCGGCGATGGTCTGCTGGTCATGGACCGCAACCACGACGGTACGATCAACGGCGGGACCGAGTTGTTCGGTGAGGGCACCAACCTTGCCAACGGCCAGAAGGCTGTCAATGGTTATGCGGCGCTGGCCGAGCTGGACGCGAATGCGGACGGGGTCATCAACGCTTCGGACGGCAACTTCGCAGACCTGATGGTCTGGGTCGATGGTGACTCCGATGGTGTGAGCACCGGTGCCGAATTGCATAGCCTGAGTTCGCTGGGCATCACACAGTTGGGTCTGAATGCACAGACCTCGACCGCCACGGACAACGGCAATCTGATTGGCTTGGTATCCAACTACACAACCTCAGACGGTGCAGTGCACGACATGGCGGACGTTTGGTTCCAAACAAGCAGCGCTGCGCCAGCGGCTGCTGTAGCCACCGTACCGGCACAACCGGTCAACCTGCAACTGCCGCCGGCGAATGTCGCTGTAGATAGTTCGCCACCCGCAACGGTCACTGCATCCGACCAGATGCGCACGCAAGTGGGCAGCTTGGTAGATGCGATGGCGGCCTTCGGCGCCACCGGATCTGCCGGTGCCAGTGCAGTGGTGGGCGATTCTTCGCCAGCGACGCAAAAGGTAGCGATCCATGCGGTCGTGGCGGCTCCGGCGGTCACGGGAATGGTCGATGCCATGAAGCAATTCGATGCCAACGGCCAACCCTTACTGTCCGGAGCGAGCGCCCAGTCCGGCCATGTTGCAAGCAGCCTGAACACGAACATCCCGCGCAAACCTGACACCGATATACTCGCGTCGAGCTAGAGAATGCACGGCCACCCCAGCCATTAGGGCTACGGTGGCGCGAGTTTTTGGACTGTCTGGGGACGCAAACGGATGGAAATTGCTGAGAGCTACGGTGCAACAGTGTTGCTCGCCTGGGAGGGCAAGCTTCCTTTCGTCGAGTTGATCGACTTCACGTCCAGGCTGGAGAGTGCGGGGCTGTTACCGCTTTCGGCACTGCTGTACCAGACCTGGTTGAGCCGCAACCCGTCTCCGTACGCCCACGCAGTCAATTTCAACCTTGGCGCCACCCTGAATACCTTGGGAGATACGGCGGGCGCAGAAGCTGCCTACCGCCGCGCCATTGCAATGGCACCCGCCTTTGCGCAGCCCCGTTTGAACCTGGGGCTGTTAATGGAGCGCGCCGGCCAGGTGGATGCTGCGATGGCAGAGTGGCAATGGATTGTCAGCAACTGCCCCCGGGACGACGCGACACGGCCGCTGGTGCAACTGGCCATGAACCATCTGGGCCGTATTCTGGAAGGCAAGAAACAGTTTCCCGAAGCAGAGGCCTACCTTACACAAAGCCTGTTGCTGGATTCGGATCAACCCGATGTGCTGCACCATTGGGTGTTTCTGCGGCAAAAGCAGTGCGCCTGGCCGGTGTACGCGGATGTGCCCGGCGTCAGCAAAGAGGCCATGCACGAAGCCACCTCCGCGTTGGCCATGCTCAGCGTGTCCGATGACCCGCGCGACCAGCTCCATGCGGCGCAGGCGTTTGTGGAAACCAAGCTGGCAAAGAATCTTCCACGGTTGACCCAGGGCCAAGCCTACGGCCACAAGAAACTGCGTATCGCCTATTTGTCGTCCGACTTTTGCCTGCACCCCGTGTCGTTGCTGACGGTGCAGATGTTTGAGCTGCACAACCGCGATGCGTTTGAAGTCTATGGCTTCTGCTGGAGCCCGGAAGACGGCTCCGCGACGCGCCAAAGGGTCAAGCAGGGCATGGACCACTTCTTCACGATCCACCAACTCAGCGACGAAGCAGCAGCGCAGTTGATTCGCTCCCACGAGATCGACATCCTGGTGGACTTGCAAGGTCAAACGTCTGGTGCCCGAGCCAATATCTTGGGCTACCGGCCCGCACCCATTCAGGTCACCTACCTGGGCCTGCCCGCCACCACCGGCCTGCCGTCCATTGACTATGTGATAGCGGACGAGTTTTTGATTCCCCGCTCCGAAGTGCAGTTCTATTCGGAAAAACCGCTGTACATGCCGCATGTCTACCAGGTCAGCGACCGCAAGCGGGTCGCCGGGCCACGCCCCACGCGCGCCAGTTGCGGACTGCCCGAGCAAGGTTTTGTGTTCTGCTCCTTCAACAACAGCTACAAATACACGCCTGAAGTGTTCGCCGTCTGGTTGTCGCTGCTGCAACAGGTTCCCGGCAGCGTGTTGTGGTTGTTGGCGGACAACCCGTGGGCCGAGAAAAACCTGCGGCAGGTTGCGGAGGCCCAGGGCTTTGCGCCGGAGCGGCTGGTGTTTGCAACACGGGTCTCGCCAGAAAACTACCTTGCACGGTATTTGGTCGCGGATCTGTTTCTGGACACCTTCCCCTTCAACGCCGGCACTACAGCTAACGACTGCTTGTGGATGGGCTGCCCGCTGGTCACCTACACAGGGCGCTCCTTTGGCGCCCGGATGGCAGGGGCGCTGTTGACGGCGGCAGGCTTGCCCGAACTGATCACCTACAACCTGGACGACTACCACGCCTTGGCGCTGGCCTTGGCCAATGACCCCATGCGCTGCGCGGCGCTGCGCGACAAGCTGGGTGCCATCCGGGAAAGTGGTGTGCTGTTCGATACCCCGCTGTTTGTACGTGACCTGGAAGTGCGCCTGCAGGATCTGGTGGCAGGTCTCGCTGCGCCGCAACAGGCGGCACAGGGCGTATGAGCGATAGCGCCAGCGACAAGCGCAACTTCACGCGGCGCCTGAAAGAGGCCCGCATCGGAGACCCTGCCGCCCAATACGATGTCGCGCTGATGTATGCAACCGGCGTAGGCACGGGTAAAAACGTGGCCCAAGCCTTCGCCTGGACCAAGGCCGCCGCCGACAAAGGGCACACCGCCGCACAGTACCTGCTGGGCAGTGCCTACTCTGGCGGGTTGGGTACCCCCAAGGACGATCAAAAGGCCTTGTTCTGCTTCATCAAAGCCCACGACCATGGCAACGAAAAGGCGTCCCTGAAACTGGCCAAAGCCATGGCAACGGGCCAGCCAGGTCTGGCCTTCCAGTTTGCGCTGGAATCCGCAGAAAAAGGACTGGCCGATGCCCAGTTGATGGTTGCGGAAAGTTACGCCCAGGGTGTTGGCACAGAGCAGGATGGACGTCTTGCGCTGGCTTGGTACCGGCGTGCGGCTGAGCAGGGTTTGGCCGCAGCACAGTTTGTGCTGGGTCAGGCCCATGAGTCGGGATCTGGTGTTGCCAAAGATGCATCATTGGCCCGGCAGTGGTATGGGGAGGCGGCTGGGCATGGCCACCCCGGCGCGCAGCTGGCCTTGGACCGACTAGATGGGATGGGCGACGGACGCTCGGAGAACGGCGGCAAAAGCCGACCAGGCAACAGTGAGCGGCGCACCAGCGACGCGCGATGGACCAAGTATGCAGCGCATGGTCGCCCCGAAGACCTCTTTCACCTCGGCATGATGTTCGAGCTGGGCATCGGTGTCGAGAAGAGCGCCAAACAGGCCAAGGCCTGGTACAAAAAGGCTGCCGAAGCCGGACACGCGGATGCCCAGTTTGCGCTGGCCCGAAGCCTGGAATCGGGTGAAAGCGCTCAGGCAGCCCACTGGTACTCCCAGGCGGCATCGCAAGGGCATGCGGACGCACAGGCTGCCTTGGCAGAGCTGCATCTGCAGGGGCTGGGCATAGCGCAAGACCGTTTCCGCGCGCTGACGGGTTATGCAGCAGCTGCCGGGCAAGGCCATGCGGCAGCTCAGTTTGCGCTTGCCCAACTCCTGAGCACCAGCCCCGAAACCCTTGCCTTTGAAGCCATCTCCCGCGCCGCAGCAGGGGGCCAGCCCCAGGCCCAACGCGCGATGGGCGACCGCTACGCCCACGCCACCGGCGTGGCACAAAACTGGTTTGAGGCCTGCCGCTGGTACGACATGGCGGCGCAGCAGGGTGATGCCGTAGCGCAATGCGCGCTGGCAGCGTGTTATGCCGAAGGCAAAGGTGTCAAGAAAGACATCGCCCACGCTTTCATCTGGTTTGAAAAAGCAGCTGCGCAAAACCTGCCACAGGCCCAGTGGAACCTGGGAGAGCTGTATGCCACCGGCCTGCCCGGTGTGGAGGCAGACCCCAAAAAGGCCACCCAACTGTGCAAGCGTGCCGCCAGTGCTGGTTTTGCGCCAGCCAGCGCCACGCTGGGTGCATTATTCGCGCGCGCCAAAAAACATGACCGCGCCGTGCAGTGGTGGACGTTGGCGGCAGAACAAGGTGACTTGGAGTCACTGTTCAATCTGGGCCAGGCCCACCGGCTGGGTTTGGGTGTCGCCAAGGATGAGGCCAAGGCATTCGAGCTGCTGTTGCAAGCTGCGCAGGGTGGCGTGGCGGCTGCCCAGTCGCGCATAGGGCTGGCCTATGCGACGGGTGAAGGCGCGGCGCTAGACCCGGTCGAGGCCTGCAAATGGTTTGAACTCGCCACGCAACGCGGCGACAAGGCTGCAGCCGCCAACCGGGAGCGGGGGCGCAAGGCGCTCAGCCCCGCACAACAGGCGGAAGCCGACCGCAGGGTGCGGGAGTGGTTGAGTAGAACGTAGTTGACGAAAAGTGCCGGTAGCCCCCGCGGAATATAGCGATATCGCTATGAAATACATAGCGGTATCCGCTTGGTGTTACTGGGCACGGCACCTTCCCCGGGAAATTAAGACCGGATCCACGGCCTTTTTGTAGTTTAAGAGCAGGGTGAACGTGGGACTATGAGCGGGTCTCAACTGGATACCACTGGCGCATGCCTCCTACGGCCCCTCTCTGCAATGGCTGAGCAAAAATCACATTCTGTTGTGCAGTGCCTCACTGCCATTGCGCAGCACCATGGCCTGCAGGTCAACCCTGAGCGCCTGATTGAAGAGCACGCCCTGCCCGACGAGGAACCGCGCCCCGCACTGGTCATTCGTATGGCAGCCGGCATCGGGCTCAAGGGCCAGTTGGCAAAACTCACATGGAAGGGACTTTTCGCACAAGAGGGTGTGTTCCCCTTCATCGGTCTGCTGAAGGACGGCAAGGCCGTCATCATTGTGGGTGTGCGTGCCGGGGGTGACGGCGCCGAGGGGGAAGTGGCGGTTCTGAATCCGCTGATTCCCAAGGCTTCGGTGCACTACCTGAACAAGGATGTGTTCACCGACAACTGGAGCGGGCAGGTCATCCTGCTCAAACACACCCACGCGTTAACCGACCCCAAGCAGCCCTTCAGCTTCCGCTGGTTTATCCCGGAAATCCTGAAACAAAAAGCCGCCTTCAGAGACATTGCGATTGCCGCCGTGGCCCTCAGCATTTTGTCCATGGCCTCGCCCATCTTTTTTCAGCTGGTGATCGACAAGGTGCTGGTGCACCAGAGTGTCTCCACACTGTGGGTGTTGGCGGCCGGTATCCTGGTGGCGCTGGGTTTTGAGACGGTGTTCTCTTATGTGCGCCAATTGCTGTTGCTGTCGGCTACCAACAAGATCGACATGCAGATCACCCGCCGCGCATTTGGCCACCTGCTGTCGCTGCCCATTGACTACTTTGACAGCACCTCGGCCGGTGTGGTGGCGCGTGTCATGCAGCAGCTCGAAAGTATTCGCGGCTTTCTGACCGGGCGCCTGTTTTTTACCTGCCTGGACACGCTGACCCTGCTGATCTACATTCCGCTGCTGTTCTCGTATTCGGTCAAGCTGGGTTCCATCGTGCTGGTGTTTGCGATGCTGATTGCATTGATCATTGCCGGTCTGCTGCCAACCTACCGTCGACAGCTCGACACCTTGAACGCTGCCGAAGGCGCGCGCCAGGCCCTGTTGGTGGAAACCATACACGGCATGCGCACTGTCAAAGGTCTGGCCATTGAGCCGGCCCAGCGCCGCACCTGGGACCAGTTGTCCGCGCAAACCATTACCTCGCATTTCCGCGTCGCCAAGACCGCGATGACCGGCAACGCGATGACGGAATTTCTGGGCAAGTTACTGCCCATCGTTGTGATCGTGGTGGGTGCACAGGGTGTGTTCGACCAGACGTTAACCGTCGGTGCGCTGATCGCCTTCCAGATGTTCTCCAGCCGGGTCATGGGCCCCCTGACCCAAATCGTCGGCCTGATCAACGACTACCAGCAGACGGCGGTATCCGTGCGCATCCTGGGTGAGGTCATGAACCGGCCGTCTGAGGGCCGTGGTGGTGGCGCCGGTCTGCGGCCCACGCTGACCGGTGAGATCAGTTTTGACGATGTGACCTTCCGTTACCCTGGCGCCAATGTGGCGGCGCTGGACAAGACCACGTTCACCATCAAGGCCGGCACCGTGGTCGGCATTGTGGGGCGCAGCGGCTCCGGCAAGTCCACCCTCACCAAGATCATCCAGGGCATGTACCCGGTGGGCGAAGGCATTGTGCGTTTTGATGGTGTGGATGCACGTGAAATCGAGTTGGCCCATCTGCGCCGCCAGGTGGGCATCGTGATGCAAGAGAACTTTTTGTTCCGCGGCTCAGTGCGCGACAACATTTCGATTGCCAAACCCAGCGCCTCGTTTGAAGAAATCGTCATTGCGGCGCAAATGGCGGGTGCCGACGAGTTTGTGGAGCGCCTGCCCCAGGGCTACGACACCATACTGGAAGAAAACGCGTCCAACCTTAGCGGTGGACAGAAGCAAAGGCTGTCGATTGCCCGCTCACTGTTGCTCAAGCCACGTGTGCTGATCCTGGACGAAGCAGCCAGCGCGCTGGACCCCGAGAGCGAGGCCATTTTCATCCGCAACCTGGGCAAGATGGCCGTGGGCCGCACGGTCATCATGATCTCGCACCGCCTGTCCACACTCGTCAACGCAGACTCCATCCTGGTCATGCACCAGGGCAAACTGGCCGACAGCGGGCGCCATGAAGAGTTGCTTGCCAAGAGCCAAACCTACCAACACCTATGGCATCAGCAGACAAGCCACCTGTAGCGCAGGCCAAGGGTGGGTCGGACAAAACCGCCATTGACTTCCTGCCCGACGCCGACGAGATCGAGCGCCGCCCGCTGCCGCCCATGGCGCGCATCACGGTGCACCTGCTGATTGGCGCACTGCTGAGCTTCTTCCTGTGGGCCTGGATATCCGAGGTGGACCTGATCGTCACCGCCCGCGGGCGACTGGTGACGCCGCTGCCCAACATCGTCGTCCAGCCACTGGAGACCTCTATTGTGCAAACCATCGATGTGCGGGCTGGCCAAGTGGTGCGCAAGGGCGACCGCCTGGCCACGCTGGACCCTACCTTTGCCGCTGCCGACGGATCACAACTCAAGAGCAAGCTCGACAGCCTGAACACCCAATGGGCCAGCCTGGATGCCGAACTGTCGGGTGAACGCATGGAGCGCCCGGGCGAGGAGTCGCCCGACAGCAAAATCCAGTCGCGCCTGTCCAAGGAGCGCCAATCCAGCTACCAGTCACAGATTCGGCGGCAGACGGAATCGATTGCCAGGCTGCGTTCATCCTTGGAGACGGCACGGCGCGATGAAGAAGGCCAGCAGGCTCGGGTCAAGGGCCTGAAGGAATTGGAAGTTATGACCGCGGACTTGGTTAGCAAACAATTGGCCGTCAAGAGCCGGTTGTTGGAGGTGCGTGACCGCCTGATGGAAGCCGAACGCGGCACCGAGCTGGCACGCAACCGCCAGATCGAGATCCGCCGTGAACTCTCCGCACTGGAGGCCGAAAAGGCCGCGTATGAAACCGGTTGGCGGCAAAAAATGCTGGAGGAAATGTTGGCCGTGTCCCGCGAGCGTGATGCCGTCAGCGACCAATTGCAGAAAGCCAATCTGCGCCAAAGCCGCGTGATTTTGACCGCCCCGGCCGATGCCGTGGTGCTGGAAGTGGCCAAGCTGTCCGCCGGCTCCATCGTCAAAGAGGCCGAGCCCTTCTTCACACTGGTGCCCATCAGCGAGACACTGGAGGCCGATGTGCAGATCGACTCGCTGGATGTGGGCTATATCAAGATTGGCTCCAAAGCCAATATCAAGATCGATGCCTACCCGTTCCAGAAACACGGCACCATCGAGGGCTCTTTGCGCACCGTCAGCCAGGATGCCTTCCGCCGTGACAACGTGGCCCAGGCCGGCTTGGACGCCTATTACGGCGGGCGCATCACACTGGGCAGTGCCAAGTTACAAGACATGCCCGCCAATGCGGCTTTGCTGCCGGGCATGACCCTGACCGCAGAGATCATGGTGGGCAAACGCTCCGTGCTGTCCTACCTGCTGTGGCCGCTGACCAAAGCCGCCAAAGAATCCCTAAGGGAGCCGTAAATGAAGACACGCACGCGCAAAACCGGTCCATCCACCTTCGTCCGCACTGGGGTCGCGTGGGGCGCTGCATCTGCGCTGTTCCTGTTGTCCGGGTGTGAGAGCACCGGCCCCAAGGTGGATGCCAACACCTTCCCCGTCCCACCCGCCTACCGCAATGCACTGGCGGCTGTACAACCCGCCGCATCACCTACGCCGGACGCCGTGCGTGCGGACTGGTGGAAACAATACGGCAGCGAAGAGCTGAACCGCTTGGTGGACCGCGCCCTGGCCTACAACGCCGATGTGCGGGTGGCTACGTTGCAGGTGGCCCAGGCCAAAATCCGCGCCGACCAGGCCCGCGCAGGGCGCTGGCCCAGCGTGACCGCACCGGTGCGCGCCGTAGTGCAAAGCCAGGGCAGCAATACGGATTCGCAGCAAAACTCGCAGGCCACGTTGGCGGGCACCTTCCGTCTGGACGTCTGGGGTGAGCAGCGTGGGCTGATGGACTCGGCCGATATGCAGTTGGCGCGCGCCGTGCACGAACGCGAGAACGTGCAGCGCAATACCATTGGCAGCCTGGTCAATGCCTATATCGCTTACCTGTCGGTCAGCGACAGTATGTTGATTGCGCGGGAGAACGAGGCCGTGGCCGCCGACATCTTGCGCTCCGTGGAAAAACGCAAGGCGCTGGGCGATGCAACTGCGGATGACCTGGAGCAACAACGCGCCGTATTGTTCAGCCAGCAAGTGGTACTGCCGGGTTTGCAAAACCAGCAAGAAGACCTGCGCAACACCCTTTCCCGTCTGGTGGGTGCCTTGCCCGGCAACCTGGTGTTGTCCGACAAAGGGCTGGACGCCTTGCAGCTGCCAACGGTGCAAACCGGTTTGCCATCGGCCTTGCTACTGGGCCGACCCGACATCCGCATGATGGAGGCGCGCATGCGTGCAGCCAATGCCAATATCGACGTAGCCCGGGCCCGCCTGTTGCCGCCCCTCGATTTGTCCACACAAGTGGGCTACAGCGGCGCCACCTTGGTCAGCCTGTTCCAGCCGCAAAACTTCTTGGTCAATACCGCTGCTGCTTTGGTCATGTCCATTTTTGACGCGGGTGTGAAGCGGGGTGAACAGGCCTTTGCGCAGTCCTACTACGAAGAAATGGTCGAGACCTATGGCAAGACCGTGTTGCAGGCGGTGCGTGATGTCGAAGGCGCACTGGCTAATCTGAAGACCACCGGCCGTCGCCTGGAGGCGCAAAAGGCGGTCACGCGGTCCGCGCTGAAAATCTTCAAGATTGGCAGCGATGCCTTCGCGGCCGGCGCCATCGACCAGACCGCCCTGCTGGAAGGCCGCAAGAACTACCAGCGCAGCGCCGACGAGACCCAGCGGGTCAAGGCCGAACTGCTGCGCGCGTATGCCAACCTGTCCTACGCGTTGGGACTGGGCGCGGTGCTGAATGAAGCGGCTGAAGAGTTCGCCCCTGGCAAACGCCTGCAGACCACATTTGCTGGAGACCTGCGGGTGGGCGCGGTTGATGGTGCGCCGGTGCTGTTGGCCGATGCGTTAACCCCGTCGAACGCCATCGGCCAGTGGGAGGTGGAACTGCCCGGCGTATTCCACCGCAGCAGCTTGTTGCCGCTGTGGCGCGACCTGGAAGTGCGTTATGCGGGTGGAGCAGGAGACGCGGGCAAGCCCTGGATCCGAGCAGCCCACATGGACCACATTGAAGGTGGAACCCATGCCGGTGAGGCCTGGTACCGGGTCTTTGTGACCGGGTTCAAAGAGCAAAAAATCACCACCAGCTACTGCGATACTCTGCTGCAAGCGGGCCAGGGCTGCAAAGTGGTGGCGGACCCGCGTGGTGGACAAAAAAGCTCGTTCTTGGGAAGGTCGGAGTAAATGGTTGTCAGCACAGAGAAAAACATAATTGAAGCCCCCGCCGGTGAGCCGGGTAGCACCGGCGGCCAAGGTGGTTTTCCCGGCCATGGCCTGCCGCTGGTCAGCATCCTGATACCCACCCACAACCGGCCCGACTACGCCGAACTGGCTCTGCAAAGTGCGTTGGCCCAGAGCTACCCCCACATCGAAATCATCGTCAACGACAACAGCGAAGACACGCTGACACAAGAGCGTTTTGCGCCTTACCTGGCGCGCCACCCCCACATCCACTACGCACGGGTGCCGGGTTGCGGCGCAATGGAAAATTTCCAGCATTGCTTCACGCGGTCCAAGGGTGAATACGTCAACTACCTGATGGATGACGACCTGTTCCACCCTGAGAAGATCCAGAAGATGATGTCCTTCATGCTGGCCAAGCCCAGCATCGGCCTGGTCACATCCTTCCGGCAGCTGATCGATTCCCAGGGCCGGGACATGGCGCCCATTGCCGGCACTGAGCGTACGTTTGAGATCGACACGCTGGTGGGTGGTCGCTCGCTGGGAAATATGATTCTGTCCAACGGCCAGAACATGATTGGCGAACCCACCACGGTACTGTTTCGCAAAAGTGATGCCAGTGAGCAGTTTGGCCGCTTTTGCGGTAAGCCGTACCACACGCTGTCTGACGTGGCGACGTGGTTATCGGTGCTGTCGCACAAGGATTGTGTTTACCTGCCCGAGGCGCTGAGCTACTTCCGTATGCACGGCGGGCAGGACCAGCGCAGCAATGGCATCAAGATCAAGGCCAATGTGGAATGGCTGGAGCTGTTTGCCGACGCCCACCAGAACCAGAAGTTTCTGACCGACAAGGCCGTAGCCCACGAGCTGCTCAGCTCCAAACTGGTGACCTGCATGTGGTTCTTGCTGCCGCTGCGCGAAGAGGTCAAGGCCGGTGCCTACAGCGTGCAGCGCATCCAGGCGGTGTTGCAGCAGGCCACGACCATCCTGTTTGGTGGTGGGAGGGGGGAGGGGCGCGGGGCATCCGTTTCATCCAGTCAATTGGAACGCACGGTCGCGCAGGCAATGGTTCAACTAGGGGGCACGATGGAACAACCGGTGAATGGCAGCGTATTGATCGACTACTTTGAAAACCACGAACACCGGATGATCCACAAGTGGATGCACTACTTCGAGATCTACGAGCGCCACTTTGCGCAGTTCCGCAACCTGCCGATTTCGCTGCTGGAGTTTGGCGTGTTACATGGCGGCTCGTTGCAGATGTGGAAACACTACTTTGGCCCCCAGGCCAAGATTTACGGCGCCGACATCAACCCACGCTGCGCGGAGCTGGCCGAAGAGCAGATCACCATCCTGCTGGCCGACCAGGAAAGCCGCGAGTCTTTGCAGCACATCTGCAAGACGCTGCCGCCGTTTGACATCATCATCGACGACGGTGGTCACACCATGTTGCAGCAGACCACGACCTTTCAGGAAATGTGGGGCCAGCTCAAGATCGGCGGCGTCTACCTGGTGGAAGACATGTTGACCAGCTACTGGCCGTCCTTTGGCGGCGGCTACAAGGATCCGGTCAACTTTGTGGAATACACCAAGGGCCTGATCGACCAGTTGAACGCCTGGCATGCCGTGCCCAACAGCGGCCTGGCCGTCAACGAATTCACGCGAACCGCCTACTCCATGCACTACTACGACAGCGTGCTGGTCATCGAGAAGCGTGCCATGCAGGCACCCCATGTGCGTATGAAGGGCAAACCCTCGTTCCCACTGGCGCCGGCCGAGCAGGCGGTCTACGACAAGGGTTGAGCACGCCCATGGATATCCAGAGCATTCCGCTGATCTCCGTCTCGTACAACTCGGCCGAGTTGGTGGACGAGTTGCTGCGCAGCTTTCGGCAGTTCTACGCCAACCCGGTCACCATCATCGACGGCTCCAGCGCCGAGCACGCCCCTGCTATTGAGGCCGTGTGTGCCCGCTACCCTGGCGTGAGGTTCATCCACTTTGACTACAACATCCACCACGGCCCCGGCATGGCCTGGGCGTTCCAGAACCTGGAGCTCCAAGGCCCGGTGCTGGTGCTAGATTCGGATGTGATTGTGCTCAACGCCGGTCTGGTCGAAGCCATGGCGGAGCAGCTCAAGCCCGGCATGTATGGCGTGGGTTATGTGAACCATGTCAACGAAGGCGGCTTTGACGTCACGTACGAAGAGGGCGCTGTGCGCTACCTGCACCCGGCCTGCATGTTGTGCAATATCGATGTGGTGCGCCAGTGGCCCATGCCGACCAAACACGGCGCGCCGAATGTTGAGCCCATGCTGGCCATCCACCGCGCAGGCCAGCACCACCTGATCCAGGGCATAGACTGGATCAAGGACGACTTTCTGCGCAACGACATCCCCAAACACTATTTGCGCCACGACTGGCAGGGCACCGTCAAGCGTACCGGCGGTTACCACTTGGAAGAATGGCAAAGGAGCGTCATGGAAAAGCAATTGCAGCAACAGCAGCAACAGACCACCACCGCCCCGGCGGCACCAGCTGCGGCGGAAGAGCCCACCAACTACAACCGCGACCTGTTGCCGCTGATCCCGCCCAATGCACGTGGCGTTGTCGAAGTCGGCGTCAATAACGGCGCGCTGGCCCGTGCGTACAAGGCTATCAACCCCCACGGCAAGTACACCGGCATCGAGGTGGTAGAGGCCAATGCCGAGGGCGCGCGGCGCTACTGCGACGAAGTGCTGCTGCAGGATATAGAAGTGGTGGATGAGTCCTTCTATGCCAAGTATTCAGACTACAACGTCTGGATTTTTGGCGATGTGTTGGAGCACCTGCGCTACCCCTGGGAGGTGCTGGCGCGTATTCGCCGCTCCATGCCGGCGGATGGTTGTGTCATCGTCTGCCTGCCCAATGCCCAGCACTGGAGCGTGCAGGCCAAGCTGGCGGTCGGCGATTTTCGCTACACCGAAGGCGGCCTGCTGGACCGCACCCACATGCGCTGGTTCACCCGTGCAACGATGCTGGAGATGTTTGCCGGCGCCGGCTTCAAGCTGGAAGTGGGCTTTCCCCGCATCCTGGGGGAGCTGAAGAACGAACACATCATTTCCGCGATCCGCTCCATGGCGATTGGCGTGGGTGCGGACCCTGATTTGGCGGTGCAGGACAGCCTGCCGCTGCAGTATGTGGTCAAGGCGGTGCCGGCCTGAGGTTCCTGCATGAACCTATCGGTATTGGGTTTGCTATTGTTTTAATAGCAATATGTTAAGCGTTGGCGGGGGCTAGATGCCAATTTTATCAACGAAGCCTCTCTGGCCCCATTGATACTGTCTAGGCTGGCGAGTTTTCCACAAACCGCATCACCCGCTGCTGCACCGCCGGCAGGTCCAGTCCGTGTTCTTGCAACAGGTAGTCCCAAGTGCCGCAGAAGGCGGAGAAACGGTCTTCAATGCCGATGCGGCAAATCGGCATCGGGCGAATGGTCGATAAGGCTTCGGCCACGGCAGCGCCCAGGCCACCCATCACCGAATGCTCTTCCAGCGTCACCACCGCATCCGCGCTCTGGGCAATGGTGCTGAGCTGCTGGTGGGATAAAGGTTTGATGGAAGGCACGCTCCAGACATCGGCATCCAGCCCCTGTGCTGTCAGTTCCAGCGCGGTCTTGACCATGGAGCCGGTGGCCAGCAGCGCGATGCGCCGGGTGCCTTGCTTGACGCGCAGCAGCTCGCCGGGCTGTAGCGCGACGGGGCCTGCGTGTACATCGCCACGGTCGCTCTTGCCCATGCGAAGGTAAACCGGCGCGTTCAGTTGCAGTGCAAGCTGCATCGTCGCCGTCATCTCGAAGCGGTCGGCGGGGGATAACACGGTCAGCGCGGGAATGGCGCGGGTGCAAGCGATGTCCTCCGTGCTCTGGTGGCTGCTGCCCAGGTGGCTGTAGACCAGGCCGGCGCCGTCGCCAATCAGGATGACCGGCAGGTTTTCGTAACAAACGTCCAGCTTGATCTGCTCCAGCACCCGCACCGGTACAAAGGCGGCCAGGCCATAGACGATAGGTTTGAAGCCGGCCTTGGCCAGCCCAGCGGCCACGCCAACCATGTTTTGCTCGGCGATGCCGCAGTTGATGTACTGGTCGGGGCGGGCCTTGCGGAAGGGGTCGAACAAGGCGTAACCATGGTCACCGGTCAGCAGCAAGACCTTGGGGTCGGCCAGCGCGGCGACCACAATGGCGTCGGAAAATGCGTTTCTCATGGTGCGGTGCTCGCCACAGTGGGGTTGGTCAGTTCGGCAATCGCCGCCGCGTGTGTGTCGGCGGTCAGCCGGGTGTAATGCCAGCGGTTGTCGTGTTCCATGAACGAGACGCCTTTGCCTTTGACGGTGGTGGCGATGATGGCCTTGGGTTTGCCATTCGGTGTGTGGGTGGCCTGGGTGTAGGCGGCGTCCACCGCCGCTTCGTCGTGGCCGTTGATGCTGACCGCGTCAAAACCAAAGGCGGCGAATTTGGCCTCGATATTGCCCAGTGCCATGACCTCGTCGGTGGTGCCCATGGCCTGGAAGCCGTTGACGTCGACGATGACGATCAGGTTGTCCAGCGTGAAGTGGGCGGCAAACAATGCAGCCTCCCAGATGGCGCCTTCATTGATTTCGCCGTCGCCCACCAGCGCAAAACATTTCTGGTCGGTCTTGTTGAGCTTGGCGGCCAGCGCCAGGCCGGTGCCCACCGATAGGCCATGGCCCAGTGAGCCGGCCGTAGCTTCGACGCCGGGAATGTGGGCGTCGGCCAGGCCCTTGAGCCGGGTGCCGTCCTTGAAGTAGCGGTCAATGTCGTTCGCGTTCAGATAACCCACCTCTTGCAGGCAGGCGTACTGCGCCATCACACCGTGGCCCTTGCTGAGCACCATGTAGTCACGGTCAGGGGCGTTGGGGTTGCTAGCGTCCAGCCGCAGGTGCTTGCGGTACAGCACGGCCAACAACTCGACGATGGAAAAGGCGCAGCCCACGTGCACGGTGGCGCCGGAGTAGGCCATGTCGAGGATGACACGGCGTATGGAGTTGGCGTTGAAGCTTGTGGTGTTGGTGTTCATCGTGGTGCCCTCGTCGTCGAGCGTGTCCATTGCAGGGTTTTGCGCAGTACGTTGTCGAGCGGGGTGTACTCGGCCAGGTCTAGTGCCAAGCGCGCCTTGGCGGTATCCGGCACATAACGCGCGGGCGGGTGGTGGGGCGCTGCGGGCGGTGGCGTCTGCACGTGAATGGGCACGGCCGTGCCCGCGGCTTCGACCACGCGCTGCGCCAAGCTGGCAATCGACAGCGCGTGTTCCGAGCCCACGTTATAGGCCTGGCCCGCGGCACCAGACTCCAGGATGCGCAGCAGCCAGACGCTGAGGTCGGCGGTGTACAAATACGAGCGCAGCGGTGTGCCGTCGCCATTGATCTGGATGCTGCGTCCAGCCAGCGCATCGCGGATGAAGTTGCCAGCCGCGAAAGGCCCGTCCAGTGGCAGGCCGGGGCCTAGCACCGCAAAAATGCGGGCAATCGTTGGCGTAAAACTGGTCGCAGTGGAGGAAACAGTTGGGGGGAGGGACCTAGCCAACGCCGTGGATGATGCGTGTTGAGCGGATTGGGCGACCTGCGCCGCATAGGCACAGGCCAGCCATTCGGCCGCCCTCTTGCCATTACCGTAGGCATTGGCGGCATGCAGCGGGTCGGGAGAGCCGCTGTAACTTTCGGGCATGCGCTCCAGGTGGGTGGGTTGTGGCCCGTAGACCGCACCGCTGGACGCCAACAAAAACCGCTGCGCGCCTGCCGTCTGCGCCAAGTCCAGCATGCGCCGGGTTCCTTGCACGATGGTGTCAAACACTATAAGTGGCTGTGCTGCTTGCTGCGGGTTGCCGACCTCGGCCGCGGCGTGGATACACAGGTCGATGGAGCCCACCGGTACGGCAAACGTGCTGACATCGCCCGCTACCAATCGGGTGTCGGCTCTCTCGAACAGGTGTGGGGACTGCTGGCGGGCGCGATCGGGATTGCGCGTCAACACCATCAATTCGATCTGGCTGTCCAAGCTGTCGTTGGCACGTTGAATTACTTGCAATAGCCATGAGCCTATGAAGCCGGTCCCGCCAGTGATGAACAGCCGGGAGCCTGCATACCGGGACCAGAACGTGGGTGTCAGCGATAACACCAGGTCCAGGTCTTCGGTGGGCAGGGCGGCAACCATGGCTGACAGGCTGCTAGAAGTTCACACCCAGATAACTCTCGATCTTGCGCGCTGCGAACTCCAGCATCTCGGGGGCCAGCGAAGGCTGCACACCGATCCAGAAGGTGTTGTTCATGACGTTGTCGGTGTTGGTCAGGTCGCCGCTGATGCGGTACTCTGCCCCCACCATATACGGCTGGCGCGTCAGGTTGCCGGCGAACAGCAGGCGGGTGCCGATCTTGTTCTGGTCCAGGTAGGTCAGCAAATCCAGTCGGCTCACCGGCGCGTCCTCCTTCAGCGTGATCGGAAAGCCAAACCAGGATGGGTCGGAGTGTTCGGTGGCTTCGGGCAAATTGACAAACTCCGCGCTGTCTTTCAAGCGCTCTTTCAGGAACGCAAAGTTGGCCTTGCGCGCACGGATAAAGGCGTCGGCCTTGTCCAGTTGCGCCAGTCCGCAGGCGGCCTGCATGTCGGTGATCTTCAGGTTGTAGCCCAGGTGGCTGTAGGTGTACTTGTGGTCGTAGCCGTGGGGGAGGGTGCCCAGTTGCCAATCAAAGCGCTTGCCGCAGGTGTTGTCTTTGCCGGGGGCGCAGTAGCAGTCGCGGCCCCAGTCGCGGAAGCTCTCGGCAATGCTTTTCAGCTCTTCGTTGTTGGTGAACACCGCGCCGCCTTCGCCCATCGTGATGTGGTGGGCGGGGTAGAAACTCAAGGTGGCAATGTCACCAAAGGTGCCGACCATCTGGCCGCGGTAGGTGCTGCCCAGCGCGTCGCAGCAGTCTTCGACCAGCCACAGCTTGTATTTCTTGCACAGTGCGGTGACCACGTCCAGGTTGAACGGGTTGCCCAGCGAGTGCGCCAGCATGATGGCCTTGGTCTTGGGGCCGATGGCGGCTTCGATTTTTGCCGCGTCGATGTTGTGTGTCAGGCGGTCCACGTCCACGAAAACCGGCACGGCGCCAAATTGCAGGATGGGGTTGACCGTGGTCGGGAAGCCGGCCGCCACACCAATCACCTCGTCGCCCTTTTGGATCGCCCGGTTGCCCAGCCGTGGCGAGGTTAGCGTGCTGAAGGCCACCAGGTTGGCCGACGAGCCGGAGTTGACGGTGATCAGGTATTTGACGCCGATAAAGGCCGCCAGTTTTTTCTCAAACTCGGTGTTGAAGCGCCCGGTGGTCAGCCAGCCGTCCAGCGAGGCGTCGACCATGTTCTTCAGTTCGGACGCATCGAGCAGCTTGCCAGAAGGTGGCACGACCGAGGCGCCGGGCAGGAAGAGTTCGGGCGCCAGCGCAATGGCCGCGTACTCTTCGACGAGTTTGGAAATCTGCTCCCGCAGGGCTTGGGTCTTGGCGTTTTGCATACGTGTGGTGTGTCTTGCTGCGCGGTCTGCCTTCAGTGGCGGTTCAGTGAGGGGGGGCTGCCAATGCTAGCGCCTGGTAGTCCGCAATCTGCTGCTGAGTGATGGTGCGCATGTCGGAGCCATTTTGCTTGGCGCGCGCCCAGTCCACGATCAGGCCCAGGGCCTTGTCCAGGCGCAGGGCTGGGTGCCAGTGCAGGCGCTGGGCAGCCTTGGAAATATCGAGTTTGAGGTACGAGGCCTCGTGCGGATGTTCGCCAGCGTCCACCTGCCACGATGCACCCTGGCTCCAGCGTTGCGCGAGTTCCTTGACGATCCATTCCACGGGTTTGGCATCGTCGCTGTGCGGGCCAAAGTTCCAGCCTTCGGCCAGCGCGGGACCATCGGCGTACAGCCGTTCGGCCAGCGTCAGGTAACCGCGCAGCGGCTCCAGCACATGCTGCCAGGGGCGTGTGGCGTGGGGGTTGCGGATGGCAACCTGCTTGCCGGCTTCAAAGGCCGCCAGGATGTCAGGGATCAGCCGGTCTTTGGCCCAATCTCCGCCGCCAATAACATTGCCGGCGCGTGCGGTGGCCAGCGCCACGCCATGATGCGTATGTTGGGCGGGGTTGAAAAAGGACGAGCGGTAGGCTGCGCTGACCAGTTCAGAGCAGCCCTTGCTGTTGCTGTACGGATCGAAACCGCCCATGGGCTCGTTCTCGCGGTAGCCCCAGACCCATTCCTTGTTTTCGTAACACTTGTCGGTGGTGACGTTGACGACCGCCTTGATACCCGGCGTCTGGCGCACGGCTTCCAGCAGGTGCACCGTGCCCATGACATTGGTGGCATAGGTTTCCACCGGCGTGTCATACGACAGGCGCACCAACGATTGGGCGGCCATGTGGATAACGATCTCGGGCTGTGCGTCTCGCATGGCTCGCAGCACAGCAGGCAGGTCGCGCACATCGCCGTGCACCGACTGCATACCCGTGCCGACCTGGGCCACGTCAAACAGGCTGGGTTGTGTGGGCGTGCCCAGTGCAAAGCCGGTCACATGGGCACCCAGCTGCTGCAACCACAGGGCCAGCCAACTGCCCTTGAAGCCGGTGTGCCCGGTCAGGAAAACGCGCTTGCCCGACCAGAACGATGGCTTCATTTCCAGACCTTCCACGGCGCCTTGCCGCTGGCCCACAGTTCTTCCAGCAGCACCTTGTCGCGCAGTGTGTCCATGGGTTGCCAAAAACCGGTGTGCTGGAAGGCCGCTAACTGGCCCTCGCTGGCCAGGGTTTCCAGCGGCGTGCGTTCCCAGATGGTCTCGTCGCCGTCTAGGTATTGCAAAACATCGGGGGACAGCACAAAAAAACCGCCGTTGATCATGGCGCCGTCGCCCTTGGGCTTCTCCATGAACTGGCTGACCTTGTTGCCGTCAAACTGTAGTGCGCCAAAGCGCCCGGGGGGCAGCGTTGCGGTCAGCGTGGCCTTGACCTTTTGTGCCTTGTGGAAGGCGATCAGTTCGGTGATGTTGACGTTGCTGACGCCGTCTCCATAGGTCAGGCAAAAAGCTTCTTCGTCCTTGATGTGTTCGGCTACCCGCTTCAAGCGCCCGCCGGTCATGGTGCTCTCGCCGGTGTCCACCAGGGTCACGCGCCAGGGCTCTGCGCTGCGCTGGTGCACATCCATGGTGTTCTTGCTCATGTCGAAGGTGACGTCCGACATGTACAGGAAGTAGTTGGCGAAATACTCCTTGATCTGGTAACCCTTGTAGCCGCAACAGATCACAAAGTCATTGACGCCGTGGGCGGAATAGATCTTCATGATGTGCCACAAGATGGGTTTGCCACCTATCTCGACCATGGGCTTGGGCTTGGTGTCGGTCTCCTCGGAAATCCGGGTTCCCAGGCCACCGGCAAGAATGACTGCCTTCATTGCGGGTTCGCTTTCATGTCATGGTGCACGCTATGCATTAGATAGCGTGTTAGGCATATTTCACGGGGGCTATGGCCATATTTCTCATATATGACTTTGTCCTGGGGCCGCTCCCACTGCATTTAAACCTGCATATTCATGATGTCAGTGTAAGCCTGAACCATGCGGTTTCTCACGTGCAGCGATGCCTGGAATCCGATTTGCGCTTTCTGGATTGCCACCATGGTCTCTTCCAGGCTGACCTTGGGATTTTCCATCTGCACTTCCTTCTGCAAACGCGATGCTTCGTTCTGTGCAGCGCTGACGGACCCAAGAGCAGACTTCAGGGCGCCCGAAAATCCACCGCCCACGCCTTCGGTGCCGGCCGGAGCGGCAGGCCGCACGCCGGTGCTGGGGCGGACCGTCGTCGGCATGGTTACGGGGCTGAGCTTGAAATCCATGGTGGATCTCCCTGGTTGTTTGGGGTGCTGCAATCCTATTACCCGCCTGCCGGAGCCATTATTTTGAATTGGTAGGGAAAGCCGGTGCTTATTACCCTAATGTTTTCGGGCTCGGGTCGAATAATCAATCCCAGTCCTGCGGCGAACCGCGCCCCTTGCATTGGAATCCATCGGAAAACACCATGTCTGCAGTTGCCACCATTCCCGTCAATCCCACCCTTGCCCAGCGCCTGGCCGGTATGGACCAGGGGCAACGGTTGCGTCTGGCTTTGGGCATCGTGTTGTTCGTCGCAATCGGCATCATCGGTTTGGTGATGGGGCGCCAGGCGGAATGGCGTGTGCTGTATTCCAACCTGGCAGACAAGGACGGCGGCGCGGTGGTCGCGCAGTTGAGCACGCTGAACGTGCCCTACAAACATTCTGAAGGTGGCGGGGCTATCCTAGTGCCTGCCGACCGCGTTCATGACGTACGGCTCAAGCTGGCTTCCCTGGGCCTACCCAAGGGATCGGTCAACGGTTTTGAGATGATGGAGTCCAACCGCTTTGGCATGACACAGTTCCAGGAGCGGCTGACCTTTCAGCGGGGGTTGGAGGGTGAGTTGACCCGGTCCATACAGGCCCTGTCGTCCGTTCAAAACGCCAGGGTACACCTGGCGCTCCCCAATCAGAATGGATTCTTTCGTGAGCAACAAAAGCCATCCGCTTCAGTGTTGCTGAGCCTGCACCCCGGGCGCATCCTGGATCGCACCCAATTGGCGGGTATTGTTCACCTGGTGGCCTCCAGCGTGCCTGAAATGAGCCCCACCGCGGTGAGCGTGCTGGATGACACTGGCAAGCTGTTGTCCAGCCCGTCAGACGGGTCGGGCGGAGCGCTGGGTGTCGACGCCGAACAACTGAAGTATGTGCGGCAGGTGGAGCAGCAGTACAGCCAACGCATCCTGGACATCCTGGAGCCCATCGTAGGACGGCAGAACGTCAAGGCCCAGGTCACCGCCGAACTGGATTTTTCGCAGACCGAATCCACAACCGAATCCCACAAGCCCAACCAGACTGCCGACAGCAGTGCCATTCGCAGCCAGCAGCTTGTCGAGAGTTCCAATGCTGCATCCAACGGCCCACCATCCGGCGTGCCCGGTGCGACCACTAACCAGCCTCCCGGCGCAGCGGCAGCACCCATCAACGGCGCGGCCCAGACCTTGGCAGCGGGTGGCCAAGGCGCCTTGGCCAGCGGCGGTGGTGGCAAGCGGGAGTCGATCATCAATTACGAGGTGGACAAGACCGTCAAGGTTGTCAAAGGCGCCTCCGGCCTCGTCAAACGTATCAATGCGGCGGTAGTGGTCAACCACAACGTCACCACCAACGACAAGGGCAAGACCGTCAGCACACCGCTGACCGAGGCCCAGATCGAAAAAATGACCGCCCTGGTGCGTGAAACCGTGGGCTTTAACAAGGACAGGGGAGACTCCGTCAATCTGCTCAACGCTGCGTTTGTGGCTGAAAAAGTGGACGTTGTCGATGTGCCGATCTACCGTCAACCCGAGGTCGTGGAACTGGCTCGGAGCTTCGCTTGGCCACTGGGTACCCTGCTGTTCGCGGCGCTGGTTTTGGTGGGTGTCATCCGTCCCGCCATCAAGGCCATGGGAACGGCGCCCGTTGCCGGCGCGGCAGTTGGCAGCGACGTACGAATGAACCAATTGGATGCGCTGGAATCCGACACACCTGAGCGGCCGCAGCTGAGCGGGCCTGGCTCGGCCGCGGAGACGGCGCAGGTGACCGCCAGCGAGAAGCAACTCGACGACGCCCGGCAGCTGACCCGCGACAACCCTGCGGCAGTGGCCAACATCATCAAAGCATGGATGAACGGCGAGGCACCGGCCTGATGGCCGGCGCACAATAGCACTATGGCACAAGACGACGGACTCCAAGACGCAGCAATTCTGATGATGTCTCTGGGCGAGGCAGAGGCATCGGAGGTGTTCAAGCATCTGTCACCCAAAGAGGTACAGAAGCTGGGCGAGGCCATTGCCAAGACCACTCAGATCACTCGCGAGCGGGTGGACGATGTGGTGACCAAGTTCACTGGTGTGGCGGCATCGCAGAGTCTGCTGGTGTCCAACTCAGGAGACTATGTGCGTTCGGTCCTCAAACTGGCATTGGGCGACGACAAGGCCGCGCTGCTGATCGACCGGATTCTGCAGGGGGGCGATGTCTCTGGCATAGAGAGTCTGAAGTGGATGGACCCGCTGTCCGTGGCGGAGTTGCTGCGCAACGAACATCCCCAAATTGTGGCTGCGATCTTGGTGCACCTGGATTATGACCAGGCCGCTGACGTGCTGAAAAACCTGACCGAGCGCCAGCGCAATGAGGTCATGTTGCGCGTAGCCACCATGGAAGGCATACAACCTACTGCATTGAAAGACCTGAACGAAGTGCTGTTCAAGGTTCTAGCGGGTGGTGACAAGATTCGCAAGTCTTCGTTGGGGGGGGTGAAGACAGCCGCCGAGATGATCAACCTGATGGGCACGGCGATCGAGGGCACCGTCATCGAGTCCATCCGCAACCACGATGCGGATCTGGCCCAGAAGATCATGGACAAGATGTTTGTGTTCGACGACGTGCTGAAGCTCGACGACAAGGCCATCCAAATGGTGCTGAAGGAGGTGTCTTCCGACGTGTTGATCGTGGCCCTGAAGGGTGCCCAGCCCGAGCTCAAGGAAAAGATTTTGGCCAATATGTCATCCCGCGCTGCCGCTACGTTGCGCGAAGACCTGGAGTCCCGCGGCCCCATGCGCCTGTCTGAGGTGGAGGCGCAGCAGAAGGAAGTGCTCAAGATCGTGCGCCGTCTGGCGGACGAGGGCCAGATTGTCATCGGCGGTGGAGGTGGCGACGACGCCATGGTCTGATGACACGCCAACAAAGCCGCTTTATTGCCAGTGATGACATCGGTGCCGTGGTGGGCTGGGATTTCGGCCCCGTGGACCAGGCCGCGGTGCGTTTTGCGGCCAAAGTTAAAGCCCAGGAAGAAGCCGAGACCCATGTGCATGACGAGCAAGTCCGCCAGACCGGTTTTACGGCTGGTTTTGCGGACGGGTATGCGCAGGGCCATGCCCAGGCCACGCTGGAGGGGCAGCGCCAGATTTCCGAATTCATAGAAACACAGGGCGAGGACGCTGCACAGCGTTATCTGCAGCTGTTCGAATCAGCCAATATGCAGTTGGACGCGTCCCAGCAGGTGATGGCCCAGGGGGTGCTGGAACTTGCCTGTGAGTTGGCGCGCCAGGTTCTGCGCCATGAGTTGTCCAGCAACCCCAACGCCTTACAGCCCGTCATCCGCGAAGCCCTGAGCGTGCTGGCCACCGATTGCAAGGCCGCCCTGGTGCGGCTGAATCCGCTGGACCTGGATGTGCTGGAAGACGTTTTGCGGCAGGAGTTTTCCAGCCTGTCGCTGTCTTTGTTGGCTGATTCCAATATCACCCGCGGCGGCTGTCTGGTAGAGGCGGCTGGCACCGTGGTCGATGGCACGATGGAGAAACGCTGGAGCCGCACGGTGGCTAAGCTGGGTCTGGAGTCGTCCTGGGAGGTGCCGCATGACGCAGACTGACACCACGACGATCCAGTGGACCGAGTACCTGGAGCGCGCGCGCCAAAGCGTAGGGTATGACAGCACACTGGAAGTGCGCGGCACCCTGACCCGACTGACCGGCTTGGTGTTGGAGGCCACTGGTATCCGTGTGCCCGTGGGCTCGCAATGTGTGGTGTCGATGAAGAAACGTGCGCCAGTGCTCGCTGAAGTGGTGGGCTTCGCCGGGGACCGCGCATTTTTGATGCCCGCCGGCGATGTGCATGGTCTGTCCAGTGGTGCCGGCGTCGCACCCGCGGCGGCCTATATTCCCGTGCCCCGTCTGGGCGAGTCAGCCGCATCCGCCACTGTTACGGATGCGGGTTTGCTGAGGCTGCCCTTGGGCAATGGCCTGCTGGGCCGCGTGGTGGACGCCCAGGGCCAACCCATGGACCGGCAAGGCCCCATTACCGAGGTGGTGTCCAAACCATTGGACCGCAGGCCTATCAATGCCATGGACCGCGCACCCGTGCGCCAACCCCTGGACACGGGGGTCCGGGCCATCAACGCCTTGCTGACCGTGGGTCGCGGCCAGCGCATCGGCCTGTTTGCCGGTTCCGGCGTGGGCAAGAGTGTGTTGCTCGGCATGATGGCGCGTTACACCGAGGCCGATGTCATTGTGGTCGGGCTGATTGGTGAACGGGGTCGTGAAGTCAAGGAATTCATCGAAGACATCTTGGGGCCCGAAGGCCGTGCCCGCTCGGTGGTGGTGGCGGCACCAGCCGATGCCCCGCCGCTGCTGCGCTTGCAGGGTGCGTCTTATGCAACCGCCATTGCCGAGAGTTTCAGGGACCAGGGCCAACATGTGTTGCTGCTCATGGACTCGCTGACCCGTTATGCGATGGCGCAGCGCGAGATTGCTTTAGCCATTGGCGAACCACCGGCCACCAAAGGGTATCCACCCTCGTGTTTTGCAAAGCTGCCGCAGCTGGTGGAGCGCAGTGGCAACGGGCTCCATGGCGTGGGTTCCATTACCGCGTTCTATACCGTGTTGACGGAAGGTGATGACCAGCAGGACCCGATTGCAGATGCTGCCCGGGCGATTTTGGATGGTCACATCGTGCTGTCGCGCACCCTGGCGGAATCCGGCCACTACCCGGCCATTGATGTGGAACAGTCCGCCTCACGGGTAATGCACAACGTGGTGTCGCGGGAACACTTCGATCTGGCCCGACGCTTCCGGGCCGTCTACTCCAAGTTCGAGCGGGGTCGCGATCTGATACAGATTGGCGCCTACGCACAGGGCTCCGACCCCGCGCTGGACGAGGCTATTGCCCTGCACGACGGCATGAGCCAGTTCTTGCAGCAGGACATGTACCAGGCAGCGCCTGCGGAGTACGTGCTGGACGAGTTGCTGGCGGCCACTACTGTTGGCGCAGGGGTTGCACCATGAGAGCGCATAACCCATGGAGATTGCCATGTCCGCGTTAAAAAGCGTCCTGTTGGCCATCGAACACGCCACATTAAAGCGGGACGCCCTGGCCAATGCGGTGGCGCGCGTGGAGCGCAATTTGTTTTTTGCCCGCTCCCAAATGGAGCAATTGCAAAACTATGCTAAGGACACCGATGTTCGCTGGGCGGGGACTGCCGCCCTCGGTGTGTCGGTCGAACTAATGCGCCACCAATACCAGTTCATGGACCGTCTGCAGCAGGCTATCACCATGCAGTCTGGCGTGTTGACCCAGTCAACGGGGCAATTGGAGCAGGCCAAAGCCAAATTGCTGGAGGCAGAGGTCCGCCTGTTGGGTCTGAACCAGATACTGAAAACACGCCAAGCCGAGTTGTTGCGTACCCAGCGACAACGCCAGCAACGCCACACCGACGAATTTGCGGCAATGCAGCACGCCCGCAACCGGGCACTGCCAATGAGTGGAGAGAAACATGACAATTGAAACAGGTTCCGCGCAAAATACCTCGCGTCCATCCGCGACCGAGTCCAAACATTCCAAGGCCAAACCTGGCGATGCACAGGCGGCAGGCGGTACAGGGGGATTCATGGCCATCCTCGCGTCCATGGATACCTCTGAATTGGCTGCCCCAACGGTGGGAGACGCATCGTTATCCGGCGAAACCCCAGGCGCTATCACATTGGCCGCGCTGCAGCGCGCCGCGGCTGCGTTGAAAGGGGTTTCTGGTGAGTCGGATGCTGTGGGGCTGGGTGATTCCCTGGGTGATATGGGGCTCGCGACTGAAGCCGATCTCGCCCAGCTTTTGCAAAGGGCTGAGCTGGATAGCGCCGCAGTCGTTTTGGCCCCACCGGTTGATGTGCCTTGGCAGCCGGACCTGCCGGTGGATACAACGGCCTTGCTTGCACAGGCGGCGCAATGGAATGCCGTGCCGGGACTAAGCCCCGAGCAGTCCAATCCACAGGCCGCGACTGGCATGCCCGCTAAGCTTTCAGGGGCTGCCAGGTCCGCTCTGGGCGTTGACAAGCCTGAAGGCACTGCGCTCGCCAGCGCAGCATTGGGTGAGGTTGTCTCGGAGTTGGCGGGCAAAGCAGCTAAGGTGCAAAAGGATACCTTTGCGCGTCTGGCAGCCGCGCAGGCGGCGTTGGTCGAACCCGCAGTTACCAGTAACCCAGCTGCGGAGGCCCGCCAGGCGCAGGTCTTGCAAAAAATTGCAGATACACCTCCCAACCCCGTTGCCACAGCGCTGACGGCGGCCGTCACGACGGTGACGGCTCGTCGGGAAGACGTGGGCCGGGAGCGATCAGTTTTTCGGTCCACGGCGTCAGATGCTGCTTCACCCGTACAGACTTACGTGCCGTCGGCATCCACGTCGTCGTTTGTTAATACCCCAGCGCCAGCGCCAGTGACGTCGACAGAAACCTACGTGGCAGAAAAGGTAGCCTACTGGATTTCCAATGATGTCCAGAATGCCGAGATGAAGCTGGACGGTATTGGTGAACTGCCGGTGGAGGTCAGCATACGCATGCAGGGCAACGAGGCCCATATCGCCTTCCGGTCCGACGAGTTGCAGGCCAGAGAGGCTCTGGAGAATGCCAGCGTGCATCTGAAGGAAATGTTGCAACGTGAGGGTTTGGTGCTTTCCGGTGTATCGGTTGGGACGGCAGGCGCCGGAGACGGCGGTAATCAGGAACGTAAATCACGCCAAGGTGCACGCCAGTCGGGAGTAGTTTCCGTACAGGCCGCGAGCTCCGAGGGGGCGCCCGGCGCCCGGCGCTCTACAGGCGGCGCATTGGACCTTTTTGTTTAGGACACAGGAATGTGTCACTATTGACACTGCAACGTGAAAAAACGGTCTAAAAGAGAATACTCCGACTTCGAATAAAAGGAACACATGTGGCTGCGAAACCTGATGTAGGAGATGCCGGAGATGTCGGCAAAGCTCCGGCCAAAAGCAAAAAACTGCTGATCATCATCGTTGCCGCGGTGCTGGTTGTGGTCTTGGGCGGTGGAGGGGCTTTTTTCTACATCAGCAAACAGCGCGCTGCTGCGGCGGCGGCCGAAGAGGGGGACGAAACCGGCGCACTGAAAGTCGCAACGCAGGCTGCACCCAAGGCCCCACCGGCCTACTTGCCTCTGGACAGCATGGTTGTGAACTTGGCGGACCCGGGCGGTGAACGTGTTGCCCAAGTGGGCATTACATTGGAGGTGAGCGATGTGGCGTCCGTCGACAAGGTCAAAGCGTTTTTGCCGACGATACGCAGCGGTGTGTTGATGCTGATTTCCCAAAGAACAGCCGAGGAGCTTTTGACGCAGGAAGGCAAGCAAAAGTTGGCAAAAGACATATTACGAGAGACCTCACGTCCATTTGGGGGCGGTGAGGACGAAGCAGCCGTAGTTCAAAGTGCTGCTTCCAAAGCCCAGAAAAAGACGTCCAAGGCCAAAGCGGGTCAGCCCGATTACCCGGTTGTTGGTGTGCTATTTTCCAGTTTCATTGTCCAGTAGCGGTTTCACAGGTATCTATATATGAGTGAGTCGTTTCTTTCCCAGGAAGAGGTAGATGCCCTCCTCGAAGGTGTCACGGGTGAAAGCCAGAAGACAGTAGAGGAGGCCGCCGAGCACGGTGAGGTCCGTACCTACAATATTTCCAGCCAGGAACGCATCGTCCGCGGGCGCATGCCCACGATGGAAATCGTCAACGAGAGGTTTACCCGTAATCTGCGGGTGGGACTGTTCAACTTCATTCGCCGCAGCCCGGAGATTTCGGTTGGGCCGGTCACCGTGCAGCGCTACAGTGCGTTCCTGCGCGAGCTCGCGGTACCTACCAACTTCAACATCGTGGCCATCCGTCCGTTGCGCGGTAGTGGATTGATCGTGTGCGAGCCAGCCCTGGTTTTCGGTGTGATTGATACCCTGTATGGCGGTATTGGCAAGTTTCAAACCCGGATTGAAGGGCGTGATTTTTCCGCCACTGAACAACGGGTCATCAACCGGCTGGTAGACGTCATTACGGCCGAGTACAAAAAAGCCTGGAAGGGCATATACCCCCTGGAGCTGGATTACCAGCGTTCAGAGATGCAGCCGCAGTTTGCGAACATTGCAACACCCAGCGAAATCGTCATATCGACGTCTTTTCAGCTGGAAATCGGCGACATTACCGGCGCCATCCACTTTTGCTTCCCTTATTCAACGCTTGAACCTATCCGGGATGTGCTCTACTCGTCTACGCAGGGCGACTCCATTGAGGTGGACAGGCGGTGGGTGAATTTGCTAACCCGGGAGATTCAGGCGGCAGAAATCACCCTGGTTGCAGAGTTGGCGCGTGCAGACGCGACCATAGAGCAGCTACTGGCGATGAAAAAAGGCGATTTCATTGAACTCGATCGGCAACCAAAAATTCAGGCCTCAGTTGACGGGGTGCCGATTTTTGAATGCCAATACGGCACGCACAATGCAAAGTACGCCATTCGCATAGACAAAGCCTTGCGAGGCAATGACCAAAATTGGTTGGGAGAAAGTAATGGCATCTGAAGACAAACCTGATGAACCGGCAGCCGATGACGGCATGGCCGACTGGGCTGAAGCGCTGTTGGAGCAAAAGGCGACAGAGCCAGGTGCCAATGACGGGCAGGGCGGGGTATTGGCGGGAGAGCCGCCCAGACCTTTTTCATCCATGACGGGTGGCGGGGGCGGCGACGCCCCCACGCATGACATCAACATGGTGCTGGATATACCGGTTCAACTCTCAGTGGAGTTGGGGCGCACCAAAGTACCTATCAAGCATATTCTTCAGCTCGGGCAGGGCTCTGTCGTGGAGTTGGATGCCTTGGCCGGGGAACCCATGGATGTATTGGTAAATGGTTATTTGATTGCGCAGGGTGAAGTTGTTGTTGTGAATGACAAATTCGGTATCCGATTGACAGACGTGGTCACTCCGTCGGAGCGGTTGCGCCGGGTCAGTAAGAGTTAACGGCGCGTAATGACGCAGTCCTGGCTTCTTGTCGGTGCCTTTTTGGGTGTGCTGGTGTGTTTGCCCCTGTTGTTGAAGTGGATCAAGCAGCGGGTTCCGGGCCGGTTTGCTGATGCCAACGGCCAGACGCGTTTTGTTTCTGCGCTTGCCGTGGGGCCGCACCAGCGTGTGGTGACGGTGGAAGTTGGGCCTGAAGGTAAACGGGTTTGGCTGACATTAGGGGTCACAGGGCAAACGATTTCCTGCTTGCACAGCGTGGAGGTGGGTGCCACAGAGTCATTGGGTACCGCACCGCGACTTCAAGCGGACATACGTGTCCCTGCCATGCGCGAACCTGAATTGCATTGAAATCGGGGGTATTGTTTGAACCGACCAGCCTTTCTTCAAAAAGCCCTAGTGGGTTTGGTGGCGATTGCATTGCATGCGACAGTTGCTGCGCAAACGTCTGGGCAACTGCCGCTGTTGGTTGGAACCGGCAATTCCAACATGAGTTTTTCGGTCCCGATCCAAACTCTGCTTTTCTTCACCGCGCTGTCCTTCTTGCCAGCCATCCTGCTGATGATGACGGGTTTCACGCGTATCGTGATCGTGTTGTCGCTGTTGCGCCAGGCCTTGGGAACCCAGTCCTCTCCGCCCAACCAGGTGATTGTGGGGTTGTCCTTGTTCCTGACTTTCTTTGTCATGGGTCCCACCCTGGACAAGGTGTACGCGGATGCCTATTTGCCGTTGACCAAGAATGCAATCAGTTTTGAGCAGGCTTTGGAACGAGGTGAGGCCCCGATCCGTAGTTTTATGGTCAAGCAAACCCGGCAGTCGGACTTCGCCTTGTTTGCGAAGTTGGCGAAGTTGTCCCCCGAAGTAAAAGCAGATACTGCCCCGATGCGGGTTCTGGTGCCGTCTTTTGTGATTAGCGAGCTGAAGTCGGCCTTTCAGATCGGCTTCATGATTTTCATACCTTTTCTGGTGATCGATATCGTCGTTGCAAGTGTGTTGATGTCGCTTGGCATGATGATGCTGTCCCCTGTTTTGGTGGCGCTTCCGTTCAAGCTGATGCTGTTTGTGTTGGCGGACGGCTGGAACCTGCTCATTGGATCCCTGGCGGCCAGTTTTGTGACCTGAAAGTGAATGGGCTATGAACGCACAAATGGTTTTGACAATGGGGCAGGACGCATTGTTGATGTTGCTCATGGTGTCCGCTCCGGTGTTGGGGACTGCTTTGGGCGTGGGCCTCCTGGTTAGTCTGTTCCAGGCTATTACGCAGATCCATGAAGCGACGTTGGCATTTGTTCCGAAGCTGGTTGCGGTGATTGCAGTATTCGCTATTGCCGGCCCCTGGATGCTGACCATGCTGGTGGAATACATTCGCCGGACCATCGAATCCATACCCGGGTCCGTGGTCTGACGGCGGTGACCCTGTGATTTCCATCACTGAGGCGCAACTGGCAGCGTGGATATCACCGATTATTTGGCCCTTTCTGCGCGTACTCGCCGTTTTCACTACCGCCCCCATTTTTTCGTCCCGGGCGATTCCCATACGCGCCAAAGTTGCTTTGGCTTTTTTTGTCGCTCTCGCCGCACAGGCTAGCTTGCCAGAGATGCCGGTCATTGGCTTTAATGACCCGGGGGTGTTGGCAGTGGTTGTGCAGCAGGTTGGTGTCGGCCTGGCCATCGGTTTTGCCGTGAGGGTTGTTTTTGCAGCCGTGGAATTGGCCGGCGAGGTGGTCGGATTCCAGATGGGACTCAACTTTGCAGCTTTCTTTGACCCGACGATTGGTGCGCAGTCCAGTGCGGTGGCACGTTTTTTTGCTCAAATGACGTCTTTGTTGTTTTTGGCGATGAACGGACACTTGATGGTGCTATTCGCCATCAACCGCAGTTTCCACAGTTTTCCGGTGGACCAGAATTTCCTTGAAACGCTGGCGGCAATGAAGCTGCACCATTTAGGGGCAGACTTGTTTGCCAGCGCCTTGTGGATTGCCTTGCCCATGGTGGGGATTTTGATGTTTACCAATCTGGCGCTGGGGATAGTGTCTAGAGTTGCTCCGCAAATGAACATTTTTGCGGTTGGCTTTCCCATTACTTTGGTAGTGGGCTTAATAGGCATCGCGGTCACTTTGCCGATGTTGGATCAACCGTTTATGGTGCTATTGGAGCGCGCGGTAGACATCTTCTCCCGCAAATAGTGGGATAGCCCCCGTTCAGACCAATTCGTTGCGAATGGCGTAAACGGCCAATTCTGCGTTGTTGGATAGTTTGAGCTTTTCCAGCAGACGTGCACGGTAAACGCTGACAGTCTTGGGGCTAAGCATCAATTCCTCAGCGATGTCTGACAGGCGCTTGCCGGAGGCAATTTTCAACAGCGTTTGCAGTTCACGTTCTGACAGGGCTGCGTGCAACGACTCTGTGTTGGGCGACGCCAAATTGTCCACTAGCATTTCCGAGATCTCTGGGGTGACGTATTTTCGCCCCTTAGCGAGTGCGCGCACTGCGGGGATCAACTCTGCAGGGTCACCTGCCTTGTTCAGATATCCGTCGGCCCCGGCGCGTAGGCAGCGGATAGCGTACTGGTCTTCGGCAAACATGGAAACAATCAAGACCTTGATGGGGGACTGGTCCTCACGCAGACTGGCCAGGACTTCAAGCCCCCCCCGGCCTGGCAGATTCAGATCAAGTATCAGGACGTCGCACGGTGTCGTGCGGATCAGGGTACGGACTTCCGTGTATCCTCCCGCCTCTCCTACCACCGCAATGTCAGTGGCGTCGGCCAGGGTGTCTTTGATACCACGTCTGACCATAGCGTGGTCATCGCAAAGAATGACTTTGATCACTTGAATTGTGCTTCCGTAAAAAGCGTCGTTTCGGCGTTAAGGGGTACGGAGAGGATTACAGAGGTCCCCTGGCCTTGGCGAGAACTCACATCCAACCATCCGCCAACGGTCTTGGCCCGTTCATGAAGGCCGCGTATGCCGAAAGCATCCGGTTTTTGCATCTCTTGCGGGGAGATCCCGACGCCGTCATCGCTTATTTCCATGGTCAAGAAGTTTTCAGCATCAGAAATGTCTATCTGAACTTGGCTGCACTGGGCATATTTGGAGATGTTTGTGAGGGCTTCCTGGGCAGTACGGTAGGCGGTAAGTTGAACGGACTTTTCAGGGTTGAGTTCCTCGTTATTTGTGCGCAGGATGGTTTTGATCCCGGTCCGACGCTCGAAACTAGACGCCAGCCATTGAACAGCGGCAAAAAGGCCCTGGTCAAGAATCGACGGACGCAGGTTCATCATGATGCGTTGACTGGATCCGAGTGCATGTTGGATCATGTCTGTGGCAGCCTGAATGTGGCTCTGCATCGTGGAGTCGCTCGCATGCCTTGACATCCAGGCCAGATCGAGTTTGGCGGCAGCCAAGGAGCCGCCGATGTCATCATGGATCTCACGTGAAATCGCTGCTCGTTCCTTCTCAATAGCCGCTTGCAGATAGCCGGTCAGTTCGGACAGTCGTCGTTCTGAGATTGCCAGTTCTAGATCGGCTTTTTCTTTGGCCATGCGGGCGCGGTAGCTGTCCAACGCTCGCAAAATCACCCGCTCCAATTGGGAGAGGTTGTCTTTGTGGAGGTAATCGCTGATGCCAAGATGGATGGCGGAAACCGCAGCAGCCTCTCCGATCGCACCGGACAAAAGTATGAACGGTGGGCGGCTGTTGCTGGCTGGAAGCGCTGACCAAGCATCGACAGCGGTAAACCCCGGGAGCCGGTAGTCGGCCAAGATCAACTCGTGCGTGCCTGTCAGGATGCATTCGGTAAACGCAGCGAGTGTTTCAACGCGAGTGATCGAGTACAAAAAACCTGCTTTGTCCAGCGCCCTGCAGACGAGCCGATGGTCGTGAGCAGAATCTTCCAGGTGCAGGATATTTAACGGATTAGCTAACAGGGGCGCGTCCATTTTTAGCGTGGCATTGATAGCTGATTATGGATGGCAGCAGCTAAGGTAAGCAAGCAGCGATAGGGGGTTTATATTGTGGCGTTGGGTTATCGAAAGTTCCCCAACCTTACTGTTTCCTGCTAATCTAGTAGCGTGTGATGCCCCGGTTTCAGGAAACGAAGTGAAACCTATGTGGAGAGTGGTTACTTAGGACATATGACAATGCAGCCAACATTGACAACACCAACTGTCCCCGCAGTGCAGATGCCGATCATGCTCGTCGCAGAAGTTCAGGACTCCCTCCTAGTGGTGGTCCACGACTTGACGAGGCTAGACGGCTTACTCGCGCACACCATGGAAAATCTCATGGAGCGGTTTACCAGTGCAAGTGCCAACTTGGCGACACCTGAGCTGATGAACTCTAAAGAATTGGACGATGTGCGCAGTACCTTGCGCGCTGCAGTGACTGAACTGCAATTTCAGGACATGGCCTCACAACTAATCGTTCATACTTCAAAAATCCTTCAAGGCTGCGCGTACCGATTGGCGTCGGAGTCTATGGGGATGGAAGATGGTGAGGCGGTACCGTTTGTTGAAGAGGTTCCGGATCGTCCGAACCCGGTCACGCAAGACGAGATGGATGCCGGCTCAATTGAGCTTTTCTAAGTCTTATACCCAATACACAAAACTGTTTAGTCGGAGTTTTAAATGCCTCTAATTCTCGCCGTCGATGACTCACCTTCCATGCGCAAGATGGTTTCGTTTACTTTGACCGGTGCTGGGTACCAAGTAGTGGAAGCGGTTGACGGTCAGGATGCCTATGAAAAGGCACAGGCCCAGTCGTTTGATCTTGTGTTGACCGATCAGAATATGCCACGCTTGGATGGTTTGGGGTTGACCAGGAAGTTGCGTGATCATCCTCAGTTCAAAACTACTCCCATTCTGATGCTCACCACTGAGTCCAGTGATCTGATGAAGCAAGCCGGCCGGGCCGCCGGGGCTACCGGATGGCTGGTCAAGCCGTTTGACCCGGCAAGGCTGTTGGACGTCATCAAAAAGGTCATTCGCTGACCTGTTGCGCTGAAGTGGACCAACAAAAATAGGAGATAGGTATGTCTGAGACGCATCAAGACAGTGGCGGCGGAAACGGAGATTTCGACCTAACCCAGTTTTATCAGATATTCTTTGAAGAAGCAGGTGAAAACCTGGATCTGATGGAGCAGATGTTGCTCAATTTGAACCTGGAAACTGCGGATGACGAGGTTTTGAATGGCATTTTCCGTTGCGCGCATTCTGTTAAGGGTGGCGCTGCGACATTTGGCTTCGCGGATGTCGCGGAGTTGACGCATCAGATGGAGTCACTTTTGGATCGGCTGCGGCGCCACGAACTACAACCCAATTCTGCGATGGTCGATGTGTTGTTGGAGTCTGCGGACGCCTCACGAAGTTTGCTTGCCCGTCATCAGGCAGGCGGCGAAGGGGAGGTATTGCCAACCGGTGACTTGGTAAGACGTATCAGTGATCTGGCGGCAGGGCACTCCCCTGTTGCTGCTGTGTCCGCTCCCGCACCTGTTGTCGCACCTGTACAAACGGTTGTTGCGCCCCTTCCTGTTGCAGCAAGAATCAAGTCTACACGGTCACTTGAAATACGCATTGGCCCCCTTGAGCGGATCGAACAGGCCGATGCGGTTCAAGAGCTGTTTCGGGATATTCCAGGTTTAGGCAGTATTTCTGCATCGCCAACGGAAGCAAAGAATACGCGACTTTTTTTGGTGGAAACGGGCTCAACAGACGAAGATTTGCTGGATTTGTTCGCATTCCATGTTTCCAGGGATTACATTCAAATTAAGGCAATTGAAATCAGTTCAGATACCGTGGAAAAAGCGGCCATAGCTACCGGAACCCCAGATGATCCTATGCCTGGCGCTCCATTGGCACCGTTTCCAGGCTATGGCTTCTTTGACGGAGCACCCGGAGCACCAACTACCGGAGAACCTACAGATGCGAGACTCGCCTTAAAAGCTGCGTCACCTAAGCCCGCCGCTGCAAATGCAGCCGCGCAGCCTGAAGCTGCGACCATTCGGGTTGCGATTAGCAAGGTCGATCAATTGATCAACTTAGTGGGTGAGTTGGTGATCACACAGGCAATGCTTGCACAGAACAGTCGAGCACTGGATCCTGCCGTGTATCAGCAGTTGCTGTCTGGTTTGGCGGACCTAGACCGAAACACGCGAGACTTGCAAGAGTCGGTTATGTCGATCCGCATGATCCCCATGTCAATAGTCTTCAGCCGTTTCCCCCGGATGTTGCGTGATCTTGCTACCAAGCTCGGCAAGAAGGTGGATTTTGTTACGCAAGGTGAAGCCACGGAACTGGACAAAGGGTTGGTTGAGAAAATTACGGATCCGCTTACGCATTTGGTGCGAAATAGTTGCGATCATGGGGTCGAGTCGCCTGCTGAGCGGTTGGCTGCTGGTAAACCGGAAACCGGAACAATCACGCTTTCTGCCTCTCACCAAGGGGGGTCTATCGTTATTGAAGTTCGCGACGATGGAAAAGGCATGTCTCGTCAAAGAATATTAAGCAAAGCCAAAGAGCGCGGACTGGATGTTTCCGATCAAATGTCAGATGCAGAGGTTTGGCAATTGATTTTTGCACCAGGATTTTCCACGGCTGAGGTGGTCACTGATGTGTCCGGGCGAGGTGTGGGGATGGACGTTGTGAAGAAGAATATAGCCGCTTTGAACGGAACCGTGGAGATTGATTCGGCCGAAGGCTATGGGATGAAGGTTTCTGTTCGGCTGCCGCTGACGCTGGCCATCATGGATGGCATGTCGGTAGGCGTTGGCGGCGAGGTATATATCCTGCCGTTGTCATCCGTAGTTGAGTCTTTTCAGGTCAAAGGTGATGCTGTGAGCACGGTTGGCCAGGGCTCCCAACTCGTTAAAGTTCGCGATGAGTACATGCCTGTTATCGAGCTCGAAAAGATCTTTCAAATCCCAAGGTTTGACTTCGAAAAGTCGTGTGACATCATGGTGGTCGTCGAGGCAGATGGCAGTCGTGTTGCACTGCTGGTCGATGAACTTCTTGGTCAGCAGCAAGTGGTGGTGAAGAACCTGGAGTCGAATTACCGTAAGGTTCCGAACGTATCCGGCGCAACGATTCTTGGCGATGGCAAGGTTGCTCTGATTTTGGATACAGGTGCTCTGGTTCGCCGCTCGCGGCACTGATGTCGGCGTATTGAAAAAGGAGCGTATATGGGCGTGATGGAAAAACTGGATGAGTTGACGTCTTCCGATGCGAGGGAGTACCTAACTTTTCGCCTGGATCAGGAAGAGTACGGCATCGACATTCTGAAGGTCCAAGAAATCCGAGGATATGAACCGCCAACTCGGGTGGCAAATGCCCCAAATTTCATCAAGGGCGTAGTGAATTTGAGAGGCACGATTGTGCCGATCGTGGACATGCGGCTGAAATTCAGTTGCTCAAAGGCAGAGTACAACTCGTTTACGGTTGTGATTATTTTGAATTTGAGACACCGAATCGTAGGAATTGTGGTCGATTCCGTTAGCGACGTGATGGAGCTACCGCCCGAGAGTCTGAAGTCTGCGCCAGACATTGATAGCGTTATTGATAGTGCGGCGGTCTTAGGCTTGGGCTCGTTGGGTGACCGGATGCTGATTCTGCTCGATATAGAACGCCTCATGTCAGCCCCTGACATGGGACTTGTGGGCGCGCCTGACTGACGAGTTCTACGTGATCGATCCAGGGTAAGGCAAACTGGTCGTCTGTTGCGGCTCGATTTAGATATTGGTCAGAAATAGGAGTAAATGTGAGCTCGTCGGCGGGAATACAGGGGCGTGAATTCGCGTGGACCGACGCAGATTTTGATCGAGTCCAGTCCATGATCTACAAGCGCGCGGGGATTAGCCTGCACGACGGGAAGCACGCGATGGTCTACAGTCGCCTTTCTAGGCGATTGAGAGAAACAGGACACCAGAGCTTTCGAGACTATCTTGGATGGTTGGAGTCAGCTGAGAGCCCCGAGTGGCAGGAATTCGTCAATGCATTAACGACGAACTTGACGTCCTTTTTCCGGGAGCATCATCATTTCGAAATTTTCGCAGATCTGTTGAAATCTAAGCCTGCAGGTGCGCCATGGCGGGTCTGGTGTAGTGCAGCTTCGACGGGTGAAGAGCCTTACTCCATTGTTATGACGGCTCTAGAGGCGCTGGGACCAAGTCCAAAGTTTTCACTGATGGCGAGTGATATTGATTCAAAAGTTCTCGCGTCTGCCGCCCATGCCGTTTACCGTTTGGATGGGATGAAAGGCATTGACCCCGGCAGAATGCAACGGTTCTTCCTGAGAGGGAAGGGTGGGAACGACGGTATGGTTAGAGTGAAGCCGGAGTTGTCCAAACTGATTGAGTTTTTGATAGTTAACTTGATCAGGGATGACTGGCCATTCAAAGATCCGTTTGATGCTGTGTTCTGCAGAAATGTAATGATTTATTTCGATGCTGAGACCCAGCGTAAGGTATTGGAGCGCATCTTCAGGGTGATGAAGCCGGGAGGATTGCTGTTTGTCGGTCATGCCGAAAACTTCAGCGACTCTCGCGACCTCTTCGTCTTGAAGGGGAAAACTGTTTATGAAAGACGATAGCGATAGCGCAACCTTGATTGGTAATAGGGAGCGCGAGCCTGTTTTTTCGCAGATAGCAAGGTTTACATGAATTTTCCCCTACACAGTATTGAGTCTTCCGCTGGCCGAGGCCTCGGGGGCGCCGGTCCGGCGACGAAGGTATTGGCGAATGGGCGGGTGTCGAGGGTGGACCAACTTAAAGCCCAACCGCGTAAACCGGGGGAGGCGTCCTTCTTTTACGCTGACCACCATTTTCAGTACGATGCGGTGAAGGTTTTGCCAGGGGAGTATTACGTCTCTAACGAAGACCTGGTGGTAATGACTGTATTGGGTTCATGCATTGCCGCCTGTATTTGGGATGGAAAGGCCAGGACAGGTGGAATGAACCATTTTATGTTGCCCGATGGTGACGGAGGGGAGGGGTCGGGTCGGTATGGGTCGTTCGCAATGGAGTTGCTCATCAATGAGATGTTCAAGCTGGGTGCAAGACGAGAGACTATGCAGGCGAAGATTTTTGGAGGCGCACAAGTCATGGCGGGCTTTACCACGATGAATGTGGGAGAGCGCAATACACAGTTTGTCCTGGACTATCTGTCCACCGAGCGAATTCCGGTTGTGTCACAGGATGTACTTGATATACACCCTCGCAAAGTATGTTTCTTCCCTATGACGGGCAAGGCGCTCGTCAAAAGGCTTGCCCACTCCCATCCTGAAACGTTGGCGGTGGAAGAGCGGCGAGGCAATGCGGCTAGTGTTGCGAAGTCAAACGCCGGCGGCTCAGTTGATTTGTTTTGAGGAATGCCGTGAAGAAGATTCGCGTCGTAGTTGTTGACGATTCCGCTCTGGTGCGCGGTTTGCTGAGCGAGATTATCAATCGCCAGAATGATATGGAGTGCGTTGGCGCTGCCAATGATCCATTGATTGCAAGGGAAATGATTCGCGACCTCAACCCAGATGTTATTACCCTGGATATTGAGATGCCAAAAATGGACGGCATTGATTTTTTGGCAAGATTGATGCGACTTCGCCCCATGCCGGTAGTGATGATTTCGACGCTGACGGAGCGCGGCGCCGAGGTGACCATGCGGGCGTTGGAGCTTGGCGCTGTCGACTTTGTGGCAAAACCAAGAATTGGGTTGGCTGATGGGATTAACGAGCTCGCTGGTCAGATTGTGGAGAAAGTTCGAGTCGCGGCGTCTGCGCACATCCGACGGGTGGCCACCGCTCCAATCGCATCCGCATCCGGGCCCGCCGCGCTGGGAGGCCCTCAACCGCCTGAATTGCTTTCAATGGGGCGAGTCTCGACTGAAAAACTTATCTGCATTGGCGCCTCTACTGGGGGAACAGAGGCGATAAAGGAAATATTGATGCGCATGCCGGCAGATTCGCCGGGCATCGTTATCACCCAGCACATGCCACCGGGGTTCACGACGAGTTTTGCTGCGCGTCTTAATGCACTTTGCCAAATTACGGTTCAAGAGGCTGTGCATGGAGGGCGAGTGCTCCCGGGGCACGCATACATCGCCCCCGGGGGTAAGCAATTTAGAGTCGATAAGAGTGGGGCCAATTACGTTTGCGTAGTTGAAGATGGGGAGGCTGTGAATCGTCACAAGCCGTCTGTAGAGGTTCTATTTAAGTCGGCGGCGCGTGTAGTGGGGCGGAATGCGTTTGGCATCATGCTGACGGGAATGGGCGGTGACGGGGCTAAAGCGATGAGAGAGATGAAGGACGCGGGCAGTTACAACTATGTTCAGGATGAGGCGAGTTGCATTGTGTTCGGAATGCCAAGAGAGGCAATCCTTCATGGGGCCGCTGATGAGGTGTTGCCTCTGACGGATATTGCTGGGGCGCTCCTATCCAGACTAGGAAGCACTTCAGATCGCTATCGTGTCTAGCACTGGCAGGTTGACTTAGCCGGCGTCTGAAAACTGTGCCATAATCTGAGGCTTCGCTGAAAACGAAGAAACTTGTTTACAGCAAGTATTTGAATGCAAATAGTTTTCAAGAAGTTTGACGAAAGTATAAAAACTGTGTCATAATTCAAGGCTTCGCTGATCACAGCAAAGCAAACGAAGAGAGTAAAAAATCTTCGGTTCCTTAA
>JAYSZJ010000143.1:0-4914 GCA_043738115.1 Rhodoferax sp.
CCGCCCATGGCCCAGGTGCCCAGGCCCACGCTGGAACACATGATTCCGGAAGACCCCAATACATTGCTCTTCATTTGTCCGTTCCTCTGAGTTCGACGAATTGATGCCACACAGACCTAGTTGTCATGACATGTATGCAAGTTTACCGCCCAGAATTCGCCAATTTTATTGGAGTTTACCCTAGTGTTGGCAAATCATAGTTCGTATGATGTAATGACAAGTCAAAACAAAAGCAAAGGGTGTTGTTGCATGGCGAGTCACATTTATGTTGGCCTGGATCTTGGCTCCACCAGTTTAAAAATTGCGGCATTTGATGGGGAGACTGGCGCCGTGCTGGCGCAAGCCGGTGCCGCCATTCCCTGGCAGCGGGCGCCCACCGGCGCCTGCCAGGTGCCTGGCAAGGTGCTGCGCCCGTTGATCACGGGCTTGTTGGCACAGGTGAGCCAGCAGCTGGGCCCTCGTGCCACCGAAGTGGCTGCGATGGCCTGTGTGGGCCATGGCGGCGGGCTCTATGTGGTGGATGCCGCGGGTGCGCTGCAAGACGACTTTGCGGTGTCCTCCACCGACCAGCGCGCCACACCCATTGCCAATGCCCTGGCGCAGCGCGAAGCGCGCTGGTTGTTCAGCACGGTGGGATGTGGGCCCTGGTCGGGGCAGCCTTCCATGATTGCCGTCGACGTGGCCCGGTTGAATCCGGGCGCCTTTCAACAAGCAAGCACCCTGTTCTTTGCCAAAGACTACGTGGCCATGGTGTTGTGCGGCGAGCGCGCCACCGACTACAGTGACGCCAGCACGGCGGGCCTGCTCGATAGCACAACAAGACGTCCTTCAGAGTTGGCATTTGCGGTGGCCAACGTACCCACATGGCGGCCGGGCCTGCTGGCCCACCTGCAGGACAGTGGCAGCCTGCTGGGGCAACTGCGCCCCGAGCTGGCCAACCAAACAGGACTGCCCGCGTCCATCCCCATTGCCATGGGGGCTATTGATTTGTATGGCGCCATGGCGGGCGTGGGTGCCACGCGGGCGGGAGATGTTGCCGCAGTGTTGGGGACCTGGTGTGTCAACGCGGCCATCGGTGCAGACGACGGCTCCATTGCCACTTATTTGAATGCCGATGCAGCCGGTATCAGCAATGTGGTTCTGCTGGACTCCAAAAAATCCGTCATGTACATGAACAACAGTGCCGCAGCCATGGCCAACACCACCTGGCTCTCCAACACGCTGCAGCACAGTGCCGCGAACCTGCTGGATGCAGCGTTCTCCTCTGAGCCAGGCGCGCATGGCCTGCGCTACATCCCTTTCATCAACGGCGGCGGGGACGCCAGCGCTGGCTTTTTGGGCTTGCGGGCATTCCACACGCCCGCCGACATGGCGCGCGCTGCAGTGGAAGGCGTGATGTCCCTGCACGCCAAGAGCCTGAACGCACTGGCCGCCAGCGGCGTGCCGCGCCACCGCCTGTTTGTGTTGGGCGGCGGAGCCGGCGATGAACGGCTCAGCGCCCTGCTGGCCACCCTGCTGGACAGCACGGTCTACACGCCCGGGACGGACGAGAGCGGCGCACGCGGTGCGGCCATGTTTGCCGCATCGGCCGTGGGCCATGCAACCGCACCGCTGCAAGCACCGCTCAAGCAAGTGGAGCCCATGGCGGGGCAGCGCAGCTTTTATGGCCAGTACCTGGCCAGCTTCGAAGGCCTGTTGGCCGACATGGGGCCGATCTTCGCCCGGTTGAACCAGCCTCTGCCATGAACGCGCCCTCCATGCACGAACCCACCTCATCCGCACACGTACGCCCTGCCAGCATTCAGGGGCAGCATTTTCAGGTGGTCATTGTGGGCGCCGGCATCAATGGCATTGGTGTCTTTCGGGACCTCTGCCTGCAGGGTGTGCAGTGCCTGCTGATTGACAAAGGCGATGTGGGCAGCGGTGCGAGCAGCGCCCCCTCCCGCATGATTCATGGTGGCCTGCGTTACCTGGAGAACGCCGAGTTTTCGCTGGTGAAAGAATCGGCGCAAGAGCGCAACAACCTGCTGTTGACGGCCCCGCATCTGGTGCAGCCCTTGCACACGGTGATCCCGCTGTCCTCACGGCTGGGGGGGCTGTTTGGCAGTGCCCTGCGGTTCTTCGGTGCCAGCCCGCCCGCCCGTTCGCGCGGCGTGTTGGCCGTGGCCTTGGGGCTGAAACTGTACGAGCTGATGGGAAAAAGAGATCGCTCTCTGCCCGGACATCGCGTTGCAGCCATCAGCCCTGCGGACAAGGCGCTGCTGTCTGACGATGTGCGCTGGACCGCGCACTTCTATGACGCATGGATCAACCACCCCGAGCGCCTGATGCATGAATTGATCGCCGATGGACACCGCGCACAAAGTCGATCGGTCGTCAGCAACCATTGCGAACTCTCGGCATTCAGTGGCAAGCGCTTGACCTTGCGGGATACGGTGCTGAACACCGAAATGGCTGTGACTGCCGATGTGGTGGTGAACGCCACGGGCGCATGGGTGGAGCAACTGAGTGGCCTCTTTGGTGTGCCAAAAGGTCGCCTGGTAGGCACCAAAGGCTCGCATCTGGTTATGGATCACCCAGCGCTGTTGGAGGCTCTCCAGGGCCGCATGGTGTACTTTGAAGCGAATGATGGACGTGTCTGCATCGTCTACCCCTTCAGCGGGCGTGTGCTTGCCGGGTCTACCGATATTCCGGTGGTCAACCCGGATACGGCGCAGACAGACGCGTCCGAGATTGACTACCTTCTGACGGTGCTGCGGGAAGTCTTTCCACGGTTCGCGTTTTCAAAAGAACAGATTGTTTACACATTCGTGGGGGTGCGACCACTGGCCACCGTCCAGTCCAGCAACGGTGCGTCAGGCAAGCCCGGCAAAATTTCCCGCGACCACCACGTCATTGTGGACGGCCCCGACGGACCCAGAACCATACCGGTGGTGAACCTGGTGGGCGGCAAGTGGACGACCTTCCGGGCGCTTGCCGAGGAAGCCACCGATGCCGTGCTCAAACTGATCAGCATGCATCGGGCGGTGTCTACGGTGGGGCTAGCCATCCCCAGCACCGACCTGGGGTTCGATGGTGCAGACATACAATCATTGCGTCGCTTGTGTCGCCTGACCGGGGTGGTTCGTTTGTCCGACCTGGTTTTGCACCGCAGTCTGGCGGCCTTTCTGGGCCATTTGGACAATGCGGCCCTGGAGGCCATGGCCGAAGCGGCAAGCGAGGAGTTGGGCTGGAGCATCGATCGACGGCACTTTGAAGTGTCCCGATGCCGGTCCATTCTTGTCAATAAACACAATATGCGGCAGCTAGCTGAAGCCCATTAGAAAGGCTGTGTGTGACCTCACGACCATTGCATTTGCTTCAACGCGATAGCGGAACCCCTTTGTGGATACAGCTCAGGGATATTCTGAGACAGCAAATCGTCACGGGTGAACTGGGTGTCAACGCGCAGTTGCCCTCGGAGGCAGCGCTAGGCGAGATTTATGGCATCTCGCGCATCGTGGTGCGTGAAACTCTGTCGGACCTGGTGCGCAGCGGCCTGATCTACAAGATCAAAGGCAAGGGCGCCTTCATCTCCACACCCAAACGCGATGAAGACTTCATCTCCATGGTGCTGGGTTTCTCGGACGAAATGGCACTCAAAGGCCGGGTCGTCAAAACCCAGGTCTTGCACCAAAGCCAGCGCACGCCCGATGAAAAAGAGGCAGTTGCGCTGGGACTGCAAAGCCATTCTGAGGTGACATCCCTGCAGCGCCTGCGTAGCGTGGACGGCAATATCCGGCTGCTCGTGAGCACCGCCATCCCCGCCGATGTGGCGCCAGAACTGCACAAGATTCGGCTGGAAGACAAGTCCCTGTACGAAGTCTTGCGGCGCCAATACGGGCTGCATGTGGCCAAGGCCGAGCGCTGGATTGATGCCGTGCTGCCCGACGCAGAGACGATGGAGCTATTGCAACTCGTTACCCCTGAGCCCTTGCTGCGCATTGAATCCGTTGCGTTTACCAAAGAAGGGCGGGCTGTGGAGCACTATGTGGCACTCCACCGCTGCCAGAACACCCGCTTGCACGTGCGCACCCAGGCCTGACGGCGAGCCTAGGCCTTTGGCTGCTGCGCCCTGCGGTCCAGCACCAGCCGCCCCTCCAGCCCCCAATCTTCATCCGCCACTTCCTGAATCAGGATGTGCGTTCTCTCGGGCTTGGCACCGGTCACCCGGGACAGGGTTTGCGTAATCTCTGCGACCAGCGTGCGCTTCTGGGCAACGCTCAGTCCTGCAATGATCTGCAGGTTAACAACTGGCATGGCTTACTCCTTGGGTTTTACTCACCGGCACGCATCCACGTGGCGGCTTTCTCCGCAATCATCAGCGTGGGGCTGTTGGTATTGCCACTGACGATACTGGGCATGGTACTGGCATCAGCGATGCGCAGCCCGCGGATGCCATGCACACGCAGGCGGCTGTCTGTGACCGCCATGGCATCGTCTGCCAGGCCCATCTTGGCCGTGCCAACTGGATGGAAGATGGTGGTGGCGATATCGCCCGCGAGCTGGGTCAACTCAGCGTCGGTTTGGTACTGCACACCCGGCTTGAACTCGGCCGGCGCATACGGCTGCATGGCGGGCTGCGCCATGATGTTGCGCGCGACCCGCAGGGAGTCGGCAGCAACCTGCTGTCCGTCGATGAAGTGTCCAGTCGTCGTCATTCTCAAAAACCCTTCTCAATCATTGACCCGGCACATGCCCGTCTGGCGGCCCATTCCCAGCCTCTGCAGACAATTCACGTCGCCAAACATGTTATGACATCATATTGTGACGGTTTGGCATATACATACGGGTTTCTCCTATATCTTGCCAATTTTTTGTGCTTTAGAGTCAATCCTGTCATGACAACAAAGCATGTTTCATGTCATAGAGTTA
>JAYSZJ010000144.1:0-41717 GCA_043738115.1 Rhodoferax sp.
GTCAGTCCCATGACGTTTGAAGAACGCTGGAGCGTGGCACAGCTATTGAAGGCCGCATAATGGAGCAGCTAAGCGGTACGTCAAACAGGGGCAGGGTCAGTTTCAAGATGCGCTAAAAAGTATGCATGACAGATGCGTGTAGGCTGACACTTCAACACTTGAAACTACCGTAGCGTGCAGCCACCGCTGGCGGTAGTACTTCTGCCGCGTAGAACGGTAATCTTGGGGTGCCACAAGGCGTTGCGCGTGTATAGAATGCCCGGAACCGGTCTCACGACATCTTTAGGTCACTACACGGGAGCAATTTGGTTTGGGAATCTTAATTGAAACCGTAAAAGGCATCTTTGCGAGCCGAAGTGGGACACCACGGCCCGTTGTCGCAGAAGCCGAGCCATTGGCAGGGGTGCACAAGGTCTTGAATGTGGGAGGCGGCAGCAAGGCAACACCGATTCCTGCCTACTTTTCGCACTGGCAGCATGACCTTTTGGATATCGATGACCGCGGCAACCCCGACCTGGTGTGCGATGCGCGTGAACTACTGTCCTTGGATGTCGGTCAATACGATGCGATCTATTGCTCCCACAACTTAGAACACTACTATCGCCATGAGGGGCGCAAGGTACTGCAGGGTTTTATGCACATATTGAAAGAGGACGGGTTCGCCGAAATTCGTGTCCCGGATATTGCACAAGTCATGGCGGCGGTCCAAGAGCGTCAACTCGACCCCGACGATGTTTTGTACGAGAGTGCGGCCGGGCCCATCACTGCACACGACGTCATTTACGGACTGCAGTCCGAAATCATCAACAGTGGGCAGGATTTCTACGCGCATAAGACGGGATTCACGGCCAAATCGCTGACGAAATTTCTGACTGAAGCCGGATTTCGCCAAATATTCTTGGCGGAAGGTGCGCAGTTGGCTGTACATGCGCTTGCTTTCAAGGCGGAACCGACCGCATGGCAACGGTCACTGCTGGATTTACCACCGCGGTCCGAGCCTAACTAAATTGGCGCGCGTCCACATCAACGACATCGAAGCCGCCATCAACTACTGGCGCGAACGGGCCCCTTCTCCCGACGGAATCGTGCTGTCGGCGCCCACCCGAGCACTGGCCGAGGTCTACGCGCGCATGGTTTATGTTCAGGAACTGGATGTGGAGGAAATTGCAATGTCCGAAGTTGCCCAAGCAGCTTGGCTGCAGTGGTATGCGAGTACACCCGACACGCCGTGCATCGCCATCTGCTCCACCAGCCAGGGCGACGCAAACTGCAAGGGTTGTGGCCGTACGTTTGAAGAAGTGCAGCTGTGGCCGGGCATGGACCCGGTCGAAAAACGCGACACCTGGCACCGTATTACGCTGGAGGGCACGGCCTGGCGCTTCAACAAATATGCGGAGCGGGCCGCGGAGTGTAAGTCAATTGCTACTGATTAGATAGCTATAAATCTATATTTCGCGGGGGTCACAGCCTACTTCCACCGAACAGGTTCGATGTCGACGGTATCCTTACCGTCCCCCAGCATCAGCACACCTTCCTGTAGCGTGGCCTGTAATTGCATGCTGCGCTGGGCCAGTTTGGCCAGGGCTTGCGACGCCAGGGTGGGGACGCGCCAGACCTGTAGCCGGTCCAGCCGGGTGAGCTTGGTCTCAATGCCCTTCCACCAAATTTCGGCGGAATGGGCAAAGCAGTACAGCATCACCGCGTCTGCCTTGTTGCAGGCCTTGGAAATGGGCTTGTCCTCGGGCTGGCCCACCTCGATCCACAGGCGCTTGTGGCCGGTGAAATCGGTCAGGGATACGTCCGGGTCTTCCACATCCGACAAACCCGCGCCAAAGGCCAACACGCCGTCTCCGTTGCACTCGCTTTGCAATTTGTAGGCGTTGAACGCCAGCGCAGCCAGGCGGATCATCATGCGCTCGTCGGTCTCACTGGGGTGGCGGGCCAGTGTCAGCGCGTGGTCGGCATAGTAGCTGTGGTCAATGTCGGCGATCTGCAGATTGGCTTTATAGATGGTGGACTTGAGTGCCATGGATATTCATCGGTTGGGGACAGTGCTAAAGACCTGTCCCGCATGGTTATGTAGAGGTTAGCGGTTGGGCAAACTGTTGCCAACTAATGCAGCGTACACCTTCGCGGGTGTAGTTCTCTGGCGCACCGTGCAGTAGCCAAGGTGGCGGCGCGGGCTCGGTCACGAAGCGGGAGGCCCGTTGCCCGGCGCGTACCAGATCCGGGGTGATGGTTTGGCTGGATTTGATCTCGACGCATTGCAAACCCTGGTCAGTTTCAAACACCAAGTCGGCCTCCAGCCCGTTGTTGTCGCGCCAGAAGTAAAGGTCGTCCGGTAGGCCCCGGTTGAGCCGGAATTTTCGGAACTCACCGACCACCCAGGTTTCGAACAGCGGGCCACGCATCGGGTGAATGGCCAGCAATTGCGGATCGCGAATGCCAAGCAACCATGCTGCCAGACCGGTATCGGTGAAGTACAGCTTGGGCGTCTTGACCAGGCGCTTGCCAAAGTTGCGGTGGTAGGGCTGTAGCAGGAACACCAGCTCGCTGGACTCCAGCACAGACAGCCATTGCCGCGCCGTCGTGTGGCTGATGCCCGCATCCGCCGCGAGTGCCACCAGGTTGAGCAAGGTGCCGGTGCGCGCGGCACATAGGCGTACAAACCTTTGGAACGTGGAGAGGTTTTGCACCTGCAGCAACTGGCGCACATCGCGCTCTACATAGCTGGCGATGTAGCTGCCAAACCAGTCATTGGCTGACAGCATGTTTTGCGGGGATTGCCACAAGGCGGGATAGCTGCCGCGCCACAGATGCGCGTGCAGGTCCAGAGCGCCCTTGGTGTTCGTGGTCGGATGCAATTCGCTCAGCGCAAGAGGCAGCAAGCGCGTCAGCCCAACACGCCCTGCCAAAGATTGGGTCACCCCGGCCATCAGCCCAAACTGTTGCGAGCCCGTCAGCACAAACCGACCGGGTTCCCGGTCTTGGTCTACCAGGCCTTGCAGATAGGAGAAAAGATCGGGCCAGCGCTGGGCTTCGTCAAATATGGCACCCACCGGGTAGCGATGCAAAAAGCCCCGCGGGTCCGATTGGGCAAACGCCAGTTCGGTGGGGTCTTCCAGGGAAACATAGGGTTTACCGGGAAATGCCTGGCGTGCCAGCGTCGTTTTACCCGACTGGCGTGGCCCGGTGATGGCGATCACCGGAAACTGCCGGGCCAAACGGTCCAGCGTCAGACGCAAATCACGGGGGTAGAGATTCATACAATCTGAAGAAATAATTTGCAGATTGTATAGAAATGCGCACGCCCTCCCGGGCGGTCGCACTTGTGGGGAATGGCTATTTGCTTAGACGCGCTTCGCCAACTCTGCTGCCATGCCGGTGTAGCTACCCGGTGTCATCATCAGCAAGCGCTCTTTTTCCGCCTCGGGTATTGCCAGCCCGGCAATAAAGCCCTGCATCAGCTCCCGTGTCATCGCCGCGCCGCGGGTGAATTTTTTCAGCTGTTCATAGGGCTGCGGCAGGCCAAAGCGGCGCATCACGGTCTGGATGGGTTCGGCCAGCACTTCCCACGACGCGTCCAGGTCGGCGGCAATGGCTTCTTCGTTGATTTCCAGCTTGTTCAGCCCCGTCAAGAGGGACTGGTAGGCCAGCACGGCATAACCAATCGCCACGCCCATGTTGCGCAGCACGGTGGAATCGGTCAGGTCACGCTGCCAGCGGCTGATGGGCAGCTTTTCGCTCAGGTGGCGCAGCAGTGCATTGGCCAGGCCCAAGTTGCCTTCGGCGTTTTCGAAGTCGATGGGGTTGACCTTGTGTGGCATCGTGGAGGAGCCCACTTCGCCGTCCTTGAGCTTTTGCTTGAAGTAACCCAGGCTCACATAACCCCAGACGTCGCGCGACCAGTCGATCAGTATGGTGTCGGCGCGGGCGATGGCGTCAAACAGTTCGGCCATGTAGTCGTGCGGCTCAATCTGGATGCTGTAGGGCTGGAATGTCAGGCCAAGACCCAGCGGCTCGGGGGTCTCGATAACCTTGCGGCTGAAGGCCTCCCAGTCGAAATCGGGCCAGGCCGACAGGTGGGCGTTGTAGTTGCCGACCGCGCCATTCATCTTGGCCATGATCTTGATGGCGGTAATCTTCTCGCGGGCGGCGGCCAGGCGCACCACCACGTTGGCCACTTCCTTGCCCACGGTCGTGGGGCTGGCGGTCTGGCCGTGGGTGCGGCTCAGCATGGGCACATTCGCAAAACCGTGGGCCATGGCGCGCAGCTTGGCGATTACCGCGTCCAGCGCCGGCAGCAGCACCAGGTCGCGGGCACTCTTGAGCTGCAGCGCGTGGCTGGTGTTGTTGATGTCTTCGCTGGTGCAGGCAAAGTGCACGAATTCCTGGGCGGCGACCAGCTCGGGCCGTGCCTCGAACTTGGACTTGATCCAGTACTCCACCGCCTTGACGTCGTGGTTGGTGGTCTTCTCGATGGCCTTGATGGCCTCGCCGTCGGCTTCCGAGAAGTTTTTGACCAGGCCCAACAAGTAAGTACGCGCTCCCGGGGTCAGCGGCTTGAATTCGCTAAAGCCCGCATCGCTGAGTTTGATGAACCAGGCCACTTCCACCTGCACCCGCCGGTGCATATAACCCTGTTCGCTCATCAGCGGGCGCAGTTGGGCAAGCTTGGCGGCGTAACGGCCATCCAGTGGAGAAAGTGCGGAAATGGAGGAAAAAGTCATGGGCGAATTGTAGGTTGTACGCCACCATCACCCCGCAAAACCCGGTCCTGCCACCCCCAATGGATAGAATGGTCCTTCCTGAAACAGTAGAACACGCATGAAATTACTCGGATCCACCTCTAGCCCTTATGTTCGCAAAGTGCGCGTAGTCTTGGCCGAGAAAAAGCTGGACTGTGACTTCGTGACCGAAGACGTCTGGAGCGCCGGTACCACGATTGCCGAATCCAATCCGCTGGGGAAAGTGCCCTGCCTGATCATGGAAGGGGCCGAAGCCCTGTTCGATTCCCGCGTCATCGTTGAATACCTGGACACGCTGTCGCCCGTCGGCAAGCTGATCCCGCCGGTAGGCCGCGAGCGCGCCGAGATCAAGACCTGGGAAGCCCTGGCCGATGGCCTGATGGACGCCGCGATTTTGGCCCGCCTGGAAGCCACGTGGACCGGCCGTACCAAGGCCCAGCGTAGCCAAGTCTGGATAGACCGGCAATTGGCCAAGGTCAACGCCACCGTCAAGTCCATGAGCAGCGGACTGGGCGAAAAGCCTTTTTGCGGCGGCATCCACTTCAGCCTGGCCGACATCGCCGTGGGCTGCGCACTGGGTTACCTGGACTTCCGCTTCCCGCAGATCGACTGGCGCACCGACCACCCCAACCTGGTTCGCCTGCACGACAAGCTGATGCAACGGCCCAGCTTCGCGGACACCCTACCGGCCTAGGGTTTCCCCGCGAGACGGCGGCGCAACAGGTGCTTGCGCCGTTCACACCGTTTTACATTATTGGACTTCCATAAATGCGTGGTGAGGAATACAGTGGTCCTCTTATGGCGACCTACAAGACCAAGACCCAGTACAAATGCCACGAATGTGGCGCCACCAGCTACCAGCAGGTGATTGACCGCGGACCCAGCGGTGCCTTGCAGGCCACTGGCCAATACCGTTGCAGCGGTTGCCGCAGCATCTTCGCCAGCATACGTGCCTGGTGGGAACCACGCCGAACGCCAGAGTTTCAGCCCAGCGCGTTCCAACCTAGCGCCTTCCAGCCCAGTTCTTTCGCGGGTTAAGAGCGTCACCCGCGGAGCCCACGCGCCAATCAGCTTAGCTGTTGGCGCGTTTTTTCAGCCAGCGCATCAGACCGCCAATCAGCGGCAGTTTTTCATACAACTCCTGCGCGGCATCCCAGTAATCCCGGTGCAGCGTAACCAGCCCCGCCTCTGAAAACACCAAGTGGCTGGTGCCCCGTATGGTTTGGACGGTTTGTGTATCAAAGCGTTTGAATCGGAAGTGAAAATCCCACAGCAGAAAACACTGCGCGCCTTGCACCACCCGCCCGGTCACCACAAAACGCGGTTCGTCCAGCGCGGCAAACATATGGCGAAAGATTGCCTCAACGGCGGGCAGTCCTTGTACGTCGTTGAACGGGTCCACAAACCGGGCGTTGCTGTCGTACAGCGCGGCCAACTGACCGATGCTTTGCGGCGTTAGCGCTTCAAAAAAAGCGACCAGGCGGACTACATCGGGCACGGGTCTGCCGGGCACGTTATGCGCAGCGGCTGGGTTTGGCGGGACGGGTGGTGTTGTGGGCTGGGGCGTATTCATGGGGCGATGCGGCGGACCAGTTGAAAAAACAGGCGGTTGGGCAGGATGCGCAGCGCCTTGAGCCACAGCGTAAACCGCTTGGGGAAGTGGATCTCAAATACACCTTGCGCCCAGCCCCGCAGTATGGCCTGCGACGCCTGCTCTGGCGTCAGCAGCGCTGGCATTGCGAAGTCGTTGCCAGCGGTCAATGGCGTCTGCACAAAACCCGGGTTGATGATGGACACGCCCAGGCCCTTGCTGTGCAGGTCCAGGTACAGCGTCTCTGCCAGGTTGATCAGTGCCGCCTTGGTCGGGCCATAGGCCAGGCTGTTCGGCAGGCCGCGGTAGCCCGCCACGCTGCCCACCAGGCTGATGTGGCCGCTGCCGCGCGCCAGCAGCGCTGGTAGCACTGCGTCCAGCAGGTACAGGGCGCCGAGGTAGTTGACGTCGTTGTGGCGCAGCATGTCGGCTACGTCCAGCGCATCGGCACGCATGGCGTTGTAGTGGCCGGCGCAATACACGACGCAGTCCAGCGGGCCCTGGGCCAGCAGTTGGGCCGCCCTCGCTTGAACCGCCTGGCGTTCGGTTACGTCCAACGCCAGCGCCCGGCTGCCGGGGTGGGCATCCACAAATGCGGTCAGCGATTGGGCGTTGCGCGCCGACACCACGACCCTGGCCCCCAACGCGTGCAGCGCAGCCGCCGTGGCCTGGCCAATACCGCTGGATGCGCCGACGATCCACACGGTCTTGCCGGCCCAGTCCTCCAGCGGAGGGTTGAGGGGCGGCAATAAGAAACTGGTCAATGGCATGGTGATTGCTGCTCTGATTTTGATAGCTGCACAGGCAATTCACACGGGGGCTAGGGCCTGGTTTTTCATAAACGCTTGCAGCCTTAGCGCTTGGTGAACGACAGCGTGACTTCGCCCAGTCGCACGCCAAACTTGGACATCGTGGCCTTGTTCAGCATGACCTTATCCGTCATCAGGTACATCCAGTCGTCAAACTGCACCTCATACACACTGTTGTCTACGGGCAGGCTCATCGTGTAGGTCCAATGGAAGGCGTTGCCCCGGCTTTCGCCTAGGGCTTCGCCGACCACGTCGTCCGCACGGCCGACAAAACGGCCATTGCCCGTTTTCTTGAGGCGCCAGATGCGGGTTTGTTTCGTGCCGTCGGAGTAGCTGAAGTCTTCGTTCAGCACACCCTCGTCACCGGTCCAGCTGCATTGCATCAGCACCGTAAAACGCTTGACCACGGTGCCGGAGCGGTCGGTGAACACACCATAGGCGTCCAGCGTGCCGTTGAAATACTGCTGCAGGTCCAGCGTGGGCTGTTGGTTGGCATAACTGTCGATGTTGTGGCTGGCGCAGCCACCCAGCAGCAGTGCCGTGCTGGCGCCGGCCAGTGCCAAAACCAATCGTCTTTTCATGGGGATTCTCCGGTGGTGCCGCTGGTGGCAGTGGCGATGTGGGGTGGTTGGGTTACAGATACAGAAGAAGGTTTGCGCAGGATGAGGCCGTACAACAGCAGCGCCGCCAGCAGCTTCAGCGCGCATGGCAGAAGGCAATAGGCCATGCTCAGCACCTGCAGGGCCTGGGGGTCGCGCGTGCCGGGCACATAACCCAGCGCGCCCAGCACCGGCAAGGCCACACCGGCGGCCAAGGCCAGGTTGAGCTTGGTTGCGAAGTTCCACCAGCCAAAGTAGGCGCCTTCGGCCCGGCCGCGGTCTCCGCTGTCTGCAATGGTGCCCGCCAGCAATGCGGCGGGAATGGCTAGGTCGGTACCCAGGGCCACACCCGACAGCGCACACACCAGCAGGAAGCCAACAAAGTCCCCCGCGCCGAGCGCCAGCGCAAAGACGAACACTGCAATTGACAGCAACATGCCCACGCCCCAGGTGCGGGCCAGGCCGATGCGGCCCACCAGCTTCAGCCACAGCGGAATGGCCAGTGCGGCGCAAATGAAATAGCTGCCCAGAAACAACGGCTCCCAAGACGGTGGCGCCTGCAGCCGGTCCTGCACAAAAAACAGCAGCAAGGTGGCCGGCAAGGCGCTGGCAATGCCGTTGACGACAAACACGGCCAGCAAGGCCCGGAACCCCGGGCGGCTGAAGGGCAGAGCCATGCTCGGGCGTTCAGAGGCAGCACCCGTGGCGTGGCCCGCCAGCGTGTATTGCGGGGCAGAGGGCGGCGCCACGGCACGGCCCCAGGCCAGCCATGCCAACCACAATGCTATAAAAAGAAGAGCGCTAGTAGCAGATAATCCGAGGGCTACAGGGCTAATAGATGCAATGACCACGCCCAGCAGGCCCAGCCCCTCGCGCCAGGCAACCACACGGCTGCGTTGCACCTCGTCACCGCCCAGCCGGGCGCCCCAGGATTGGTGCAGCACACCCAGGGCGCTGTAGGCCGCATAGGTCAGCGCCAGCGCTGCACTGGCCCAGACCAGCAGGGCCTGCATGCCGCGCACCGGCGGGAAAAACAGCGCCGCAAAGCCCAGGCCCAGTGCCACGGCAGCCACCGCCCCCCAGCGCAACACCACTGCTGGCGAGCGTGCAAACAGCCCATCGCTCCAGCGCCCCAGCAGCGGGTCAATCAATGCGTCGAACAAACGCGCCGACAGCAGCAGCACACCCAGGGTGGCCAGTGGCACGCCAAACTCCCTTGCGTAGTGGTTGGGCAGCAGCACATACAGCGGCAGTGCCACAAAGGCCAGCGGCAGTCCCATCAACCCGTAGCGCCAGCCTTGGCGCCAGGTGAAGGCGGTAGCCTGCGCACTTGCGGTGTTCACGGGGCAGCCTTGGCCAGCAAGGCCGTGCGCAAACCGGGCTCACTGGTGTTCTCGGACAGCCAGATACCGAAAAACAGGCGGCTGAACTCGGCGTCGCGCACCGTCCCGCGTGGCATGCCGTTGAACCAGAAGCGCGCACCCACGCTGGGCTGGTGCAGGCCGGTGATGCGGTCACCGGCCTTGACGTTGGGAAATGCATCCTGCATGGCGGCCAGCCAGCGTTGTTCCTGTGCCGGGGTCAGGCTGGCGCTTCGGCGCATTTCCACCAGGGAACGCTCCGCAATGGCCTGACCATCCAGGCTGCGCAAGTAGGTGAGCTGCAGCCCCAGGGCCGATTGTGCGTAACGGCTGGCGCTGAAGCCGGGTGCCACCCACAGCGCGGCGTCGTAGACGTTGAACGTGAAGTAGCGCATGCGTGCAGTACCCGCCCATTGCGCACCGGGCAGCTCGGCCGCAATCTCCAGCGGTGGCGGGGGAGTAGCCGGAGTGGCGGTTGTGGCCGCCGCACCGGGTTCTTGGGCGCCTGCCAGCGGCGGCACAGCCAGCCCCAGCGCGGCCAGACAACCAGCAGCGCTGGCACGGACTACCGTGCGGCGGTTGGGCAAGGGATGGTGGTTCATGCAAGGCGCCGGTTTGGCCATGGCTCAGGCAGCGACGGGTTTGCGCAGCGTGTACTGCACAACGTCGATGTTGTCTTCCAGAAACGCCGCCTCGCAATACGCGAGGTAGAACTCCCAGATGTGCAGGAAACGCGTGTCAAAGCCGGCCTTCAGGACCTCGGCGCGGTGCGTCATAAAGGCCTCACGCCAGCGGTTCAGTGTCTCGGCATAGTCGTGGCCGAATGCCAGTTCCTCCACTACCTCCAGGCCTGCGGCCTGCGCCTGGCGGCGGAATTCGCTGGGGCAAGGCAGGCAGCCGCCGGGGAAGATGTACTGCTGGATGAAGTCGGTAGAACCGATGTAACGTGCAAACAGCGCGTCGTCTATAACGATGCTTTGGACACAGGCATGACCGCCGGGCTTGAGCAGTCGCGATACGGTGGCGAAGTAGGTGGGCCAGTATTCGCGGCCTACGGCCTCCACCATTTCAATGGAGCAGATGGCATCAAACGGGGCGTCGGTGATGTCGCGGTAGTCCTGCAAACGCAAATCTGCCTGTTCAGCCTTGCCGACACGGTGCAGGCGTTCCTTAGCGGAGCTCAGTTGTTCGCTGCTCAGCGTCACACCGGTGACGTGGGCGCCATATTCCACCGTCGCCATCTCCGCCAGCGCACCCCAGCCGCAGCCGATCTCCAGCACCCGGTCAACAGGCTTCACGCGGGCCTGGTCCAGCGCGCGGCGCACTTTGGCGTTTTGTGCCTGGGCCATGGATTGGGTGTAGTCGCCATTGAACAGTGCACTGGAGTAGTTCATGGTTTCGTCCAGCCACAGGCGGTAGAACGAATTGCCCAGGTCGTAGTGGGCGTGGATGTTCTTCTGGCTGTTGCTGCGTGTGTTGCGGTTCAGCAGGTGTTTGACGCGGTACAACAAGCGCCCGGTCCAGGTGCCGTAGATGACACCTTCCACCTCGGCGCGGTTCTTCACCAGCACGCGCAGCAGGTCCACCAGATTGGGTGTGCTCCAGTCACCGGCGATGAAGGATTCGGCAAAACCGATGTCACCGGACTTCAGCGCCGCCGCGCACACCTTCCAGTTGTGCAGGTTCAACGTGGCGTGGGGCATGTCGTCGGCCTTGCCAAAACGCTGCATGCTGCCGTCGGGGAACTGCAGCGTCAGCGTGCCGTGGCGCAGGTTTTGCAACAGGCGCAACACGGTGCGTGCGGCGGGCGGCGTGCCGCGGGGAATGGTGAAGGTGCTGGGCGCGGTGGTGCTGTTCATGGTGTCGTGCTCGTTGGGATATCAGCGGGTGGTGAAGGTGGTGGGGGGCAACGGTTTGCCAAAGAACGGCGTTTTTTTGCACAGCAGCTTGAAGGCCTGCCAGTGGATGCGCAGCACCACGCCTACGGTCATCGCGGGGTAGCACCACAGGGCGCGGCGCACGGTCTGTCGGTTCAGCGGTTCGAGCTTGCCGCTGACGCTGGTTTCGATCAGCGGGCCGTTGGCGTCGTCAAAATCGATTCGGGCCACGGTGTGGCTGCGGTCTGGTGTAAACAGGAAACGGAAGCGGTAACCGCCCTCCAACGGAGCAAACGGGGATACATGGAAGACCTTGTTGGCACGTTGTTCCACGCCAAACTGCGGGCGGTCCAGCAGGTAGCAGTGGCGCTCGCCAAAGGTGTTGTTCACCTCTACGACGATGGCGCGCAAGGAGCCGTCCCGCCGGTGGCAGTACCAGAAGCTGACGGGTTTGAAGGTGTGGCCCAGCACACGTGGGTAGCAGTGCAGCCAGACCTCGCCGTCGGCCGGGTCGGTATGTACATCGCTGCGGGTGCTGCCGATGCCTTCGGTGCTCAGCAGCGCGTCCAACCATGCCAAGGCTCCGCCCTGCTCGGGGCTGCGGCCATCGCCGTGGTCTGCGTCATAAAAACTCAAGGGTGCGAAGCGGTTGCGGGCTAATGCGCTGTTGGTGTTGCCCAGGGCCTGCAGGCTGCGCAGTGGCAGCATCAAAAAATAGTTGCCATAAACAAAGGCATTGCGCACCGGTGCCAACCGTGTATGGCGCACCTGCCCAAAGCCGATCTGGGGAACGGCCATTGGTGGGGTTGGTGCTGGGGCAGGCGCGAACATGGGGGTTGCTGCGTTAGGGGGCGAGGTTCAACTCGGCATGTAGGCGGTCTGCCACGGCAAGGCCGGATTTCAAACCGTCTTCGTGGAAGCCGTAACCGGTCCAGGCGCCGCAGAAATAGCTGTTGTGCTGGCCCTGCAGTGCAGGGACCTGGCCCTGTGCGCGGATCGCAGCCACGTCAAACACTGGGTGGGCGTAGTCAAAGCTGGCATGCACGTGGGCAGGGTCTATTTCCGCCACCGGGTTCAGCGACACCACCACGGGTTGCGCAAAAGGTACGGGCTGCAGCATGTTGATCAGGTAGTGCAGGCAGACCTGGGCTGTATCCCGCCCGGTGTGTGCCGCGCGCTGGTAGTTCCACGCAGCCCAAGCACGGCGTGAGCGCGGCAGCACGGATGTGTCGGTGTGCAACACGGCACGGTTGGCCTGGTAGCGGATAGCACCCAGTGTTTGCTGCTCGGCATGGCTGGGTTCGGCCAGCAGGGCCAGTGCTTGGTCCGAATGGCAGGCCAGCACAAGCTTGTCAAATCGTTCGGTCTGGCCATTGCTGTGGATGCTGACGCCTTGCGCGTCGCGGGTGATGCGCTGCACGGGGGTGTTCAGGCGTTTGTCGGCGATGTGGGCCACGATCTTTTCTACGTACTGGCGCGCTCCACCGTCCACCGTCCACCACTTTGGGCGGTTGCTGACCTGGATCAGGCCGTGGTTGTGGCAGAAGCGGATCATCGTCGCCACCGGGAACTGCAGCATCTGGTCGGTTGGGCAACTCCAGATACAACCCAGCATGGGCAAAAAGTACCAGTCGCGGAATTCGTTGGACAGTTGGTGCTGGTCCAGAAAACCGGACAGCGGCTGCATCAGCTCGGCCTCTGCATTGCGCACTGCAATGTCGGTGCACAGGGTGTTGAAGCGCAATACGTCGCGCAGCATGCGCAGAAAACGGGGGTTGAGCAGGTTGCGGCGCTGGGCGAACACGGTGTTCAGTGATGAGCCGCTCCACTCCAGCGCAGCTTGACCCTTGGCACCAGGCACCTGCACCGAAAACGACATGTCGGATCGCGCAGTCGGCACCTGCAGGTCGGCAAACAACTGGATCAGTTGTGGGTAAGTGCGTTCATTAAAGACCAGGAAACCCGTGTCCACCCCGTGTGTGACGGGACCCGAGGCGCCATCCAGCGTCAAATCGACCGTATGGGTGTGGCCGCCAAAGTAGCTGCCCGCCTCAAACAGGCTGATATCCGCCCTGCCGCGCAAAGCGTGGGCCACGCCCAAGCCCGAGATGCCCGAGCCAACGATGGCAATTTTCATAACGCTGCCCCGTCACAAGACGAGTCGGAGGCGCGGTGCTCGGTAAAAAACGGGTGGGTCACGGAAAATCCAATATTTGAACTGATTAGTATTTTCGCGACTGTATAGTAATTTATCGGCCAATCAAGTTTTGCCCACTATTGCAAAGTGGGTAAAGGCCGTCTATTGGGCGATTGGTTGGCGTGCAGCGTTGCGCGCCGAGTGCTTACCAGGGGCGGTCGGACGCGGGGGCGGCAGTGAGCGGCAGCAGGCGCTCCAGATTGATCTGGACCTTGACGTCGCGGTGCGCGACGCTGGACACAATGCGGAAATCGCGGGTACTGGTCTCGCGTATCGTGGGTTCCAGCGTGGGCATGCCGCTGCGGTTCACCAGCACGGCCACGCGGGGGGTGCTGGTGTTCTGGCCGCGTTTGATAACCACGGCCACCTCGTCGGTGGCCAGGCGCACAAAGGAGCCGGGTTGGTAAATGCCAACCGCTTTGATGAGTGCAGCGCCGGTTTCGTCGACCTGGCGGTTCTCATCGAAGTAACAGGCCTGCATGGCCGTCGCCGGCGCGACCGGCACGCGCCCGGTCCGTGGCGCCAACCGGGCGGCAAACATGTCGGCCCGCTGGATCAGCCGCGCCAGTTGTTGTCCGGGCGTCCTGGATGCCAGTGAGCCGGGTGTTTGGGTATGGTGGTCCCGCACAGCCTCTAGCCAGATGGCATCGGTCACACCCATGCCGGTCAACATATCCACTGATTTCTGCGCGTGGACCTCAATCGCCCTGCGCTGTACCGGCGAGGGTGCCTCGGCTTGCCGGGTCAGCTGGTCTTGTAGCCCGGTCATGCCCAGGTTCATTGTTAATGCCGCGTTGCTCAATGACTTCTGCTGCTCTGCGGTCCACTTGAGCACTTCGCGCGCGGCTAGGCCGCACATGACGGTGACCAGCATGGCGTGGGTCGCGCTGTACATACGCACCTCGGTTGCCGAGAGCTGTATCAGCGCAAACAGCGTGCCGTCCGGGTTGCGCCGCGCGTGGCGGCCCAACTGGCCGTTCAGCCGCTCCAGTCTTTCCATGAAGTGGGCGGGTTGGCCCTCCCGCAGCAGGGCGTTGGTTTGCACCTGCAGGTCCAGCCAGTCCGGGTGTTCGTCGTCTTGGGTGTTGCGGTTGCCCAGCAGGTCGCCGCTGATCTTGGTGTCGGCAATTTCACCCAGTGACTTGCCAGACCGCACCAGGTTGTGCAGGCGTTCCACGTAGGCCCGGTGGTGGGCCTCGGAGTCTGCGACGTCGATGAACAACCCGCCTCCCCGCTGCGCTATGTCGGCCAGATCTTCTTTGGAATCGATGACGAAGGCGCGTTTGGCCAGCAGCACCCCGTTCTTGTCCATCAACGGAAAAGGCAGGGGCTGGTGCAGGCGTATGGATTCGACGCTGACAGGAACAAGGTGCATGTTTACAAGGAATTATGCATCTCTGATCGACACAATTGGCACAGTCTTGAGCGTGCCCGCTGCCTGATAGCATGGCGCTATGCATGCCCCTGACACCGCCCCGGCCTTTCTGGCCAAGATCTGTTCCCGCGAAGACCTGGCCCAGCAACTGGGCCGTTTGCCCAAACCCTGGGTGTTCACCAATGGTGTGTTTGACGTCATCCACCGGGGCCACGTCGTTTACCTGGCGCAGGCGCGAGCCCTGGGTGGCAGCCTGATCGTGGCGCTGAATACCGATGCGTCGGTGCGCCGCTTGGGCAAGGGCGACGACCGGCCGCTGAACCCGGAGGCCGACCGCGCCATTGTCATGGCCAGCCAAGAGGCGGTCAGCCTGGTCACATGGTTTGACGAAGACACACCAGTGGAGCTGATTGGTGCAGTACGCCCCGAGATCCTGGTCAAGGGCGGGGACTATGACATGGCCAAGCTGCCAGAGACTGCCTTGGTCGAGTCCTGGGGGGGGAATGCTCTGGCCCTGCCGTTTGTGGCCGGTTACTCCACAACTGCATTGGTCAAAAAGATCCGCGCGATCGGTTGAGCGCTTAACCCTGCTTAACCCGGCGATGCCGGCTCTGCCAGCGCTGCCGCATCGAACACCGCCGCCCACAAGGCCAGACCGGCAGCACGTTCCTGCGGCACCCGGCCCTGCTCCACCTGGGTAGGCTCCTCGTTGAGCCGCGCCCGGTGCTGGATCTGGCGCAGCGTGCGGTAGGCCTGTGCGGCCTGTTCCCCAACGCCACTTGGCAACAGGCCACAGGCCTCTGCCCGCTGCAGCAAGGCGATATTGCCCACGTTGGCCAGCAGCTCCGGGTGCCTGCAACCCTGGGACAGGACCAGAAACTGCACCGCAAACTCAACATCCACCATGCCACCGGGGCTGTGTTTCACATCAAACTGTGGTCCCCGCACCGGGTGGCTTGAGCGCACCTTGGCCCGCATGCTGCCGATTTCTTCGCGCAGGCCCAGGCTGTTGCGCTGTGCACCAATCACGGCTTCTCGCACGGCGTCGAAACCTGCCAGTAGCTCTGCATCGCCCAACACGCAACGGGCCCGCGTCATGGCCTGGTGTTCCCAGGTCCAGGCGGTATTGCTGCCACGCTGCTGCTGGTAATTGGAGTAGGCGGTAAAGCTGGTCACCAGCAGGCCCGAATTGCCATTGGGGCGCAGCGCAGTGTCGATCTCGTACAAATCGCCCTCACCGGTTTTGACGGTCAGCCAGTTGATCAGCTTGCGCACCAGGGCACCATAGACTTCACCGGCGCGTTCGTCGGAATCGTCGTACACAAACACAATGTCCAGGTCGCTGCCGTAGCCCAGTTCTTTGCCGCCCAACTTGCCGTAGGCAATGATGCCGAAGCGGCAGTCGGCCTGGTGGCGGTTCTTCAGCCGGTCCCAGCACCAGCGTGTGGTGATGCGCAGGACCGCATCGGCCAGTGCACTCAGGTCGTCTGCCACCTGCTCCACGCTCAGGCGCCCTTCCACGTCGCGCGCCAGGATGCGGAACACTTCGGCGTGGTGGGCACGGCGCAGCAGGTTCAGCAGGGTCTCGTCATCGTCTTCACCCGTGCCTTGCAGCGCCGCGCGGCGCCGGTCCAGTTCGGCCTCGAAACCCTGGGGGTCAAAACGCTCGTCGAACATGGCGTCGCCCGCCAGCTCGTCGATCACGCCAGGGTGTTTGAGCAGGTAACGTGCGGGCCAGCGGGCAGCACCCAGCATGTGCAGCAGCCGCTGGTGCACGTTCGGGCGTTCCAGCAGCAGGGCCAGGTAACTCTCGCGGCGCAGCAGCGGCTCTATCCAGTCAGCCAGGTGTACGGCGGCTTCTTCCGTCACCTTGGCCTCGGCCACCCACTGCGCTGTGCGTATCACCAAGCGTGACAGGCGCACGCGGGATTCTTCACGCAATGCCAGCACGCGCGGGTGGTCACGCCAATGGGCGATACGTGTGCGGAACTGCCCGCTCAGCTCTGCCAGCAGTTCGTCGAAATCGCCCATGCCGACGGTTGCGGCCGCGCCACCACAACCGCGGCACTCCTTGTTGGCACCGCCCAGCAAGGCGTCGAACTCCTGCGCCACCAGCTCCCGGTGGCTATCGAGTTCGTGCAAAAAGGCGCAACTGTTTGTAAACCGAAGCGTCTGCGCAATCCACTCCAGATCAGCGTCTGCCGTGGGCAGGATGTGGGTCTGCTGGTCGTCCAGGTACTGGATGCGGTGCTCCACCTGGCGCAGGAACACATAGGCGCGCGCCAGTGCGTCGGCCGCTGTCTGGGGCATCAGGCCGGCGGTCACCAGCCTTTGCAGGGCGCTGAGTGTGGGGCGGGTGCGCAGTTCGGGGAACTGGCCGCCGCGCACCACCTGCAGCAACTGCACGGTGAATTCAATCGCGCGTATGCCGCCGCGTGACAGTTTGACGTCGTTGCTGCGTTCGGGCTTGCCGGCGCTGCGTTTGGTAGCGTGGTCGCGGATCTGGCGGTGCAAGACACGCAGCGCGTCAATCACGTTGTAGTCGAGGTAGCGCCGGAACACAAAGGGTGACACCACGGCCCGCAGGCCTTGGGCACACGTTGAGGTGATGGCCTGGCTGGGTGCCACAACCCGGCTCTTGAGCCAGGCAAAACGTTCCCATTCGCGCCCCTGCACATGGAAATACTCTTCCAGTGCCCCGAGCGACACCACCGGTGGCCCCGAATTGCCATTGGGGCGCAGGGCTAGGTCGACGCGGAACACAAAGCCGTGTTCCGTGGTGTCGCCTACCAGCGCGTAGATGGCACGCACCATCTTGCCAAAGTATTCCTGGTTGGAGATGCGGCCGCGGCCTTGCACATCACCGGCAGTCTCTCCGTCCTGGTCGTAGATGTAGATCAGGTCAATATCGCTGGACACATTGAGCTCGCGTGCGCCCAGCTTGCCCATGCCCACAATGCACAGGTCGGCCCGTGTGCCCTGGGCCGACAGGGGTGCACCGTGCTGCAGGTCCAGCGTCCGGCTGCTTTCTTGGTAGGCGGCATCCAACGCGCACTCGGCCAGGGCGGTCATCACACCGGTCACCGTGGACAGTGTGGCGCCTTCATTGCAGTCCAGGCAGACCAGGCGCTCCACCACCAGTTGGCGTACGGTGCGCAGGGCTGTGCCGGTGTCCGCGCCCTCCGCACGCAGCGCATCGAACAAGGTCTGCATGGTCTGGCGTGTGGGTGCGCCGGGGGGCAACTGGGCCAGTTGCTGGGCGTAACGGCGGCGTATCCGTTGCGTAAAGCGGGAACCCTCGGCCCGATCAGGCGGTCCATTGCGGGTCATAATTCCTGACATGGTGTTCCGACTGCGATGACTGAAGTGACTACAAACTCCTCCCCCGTGCTCAGGGCTGGGGCATTTGTTGTGCGGGCAGCGTTTTGGTTGGTGGTTTCAGCGTGGGTGGCGTTGCTCATAGTCTGGAGTGCGCTGCATTTCGTGATTGTGCCGCGAATTGCAGAGTTCCGCCCGGTGCTGGAGCAACAGGCTTCGCGTCTGTTGGGAGCTACGGTTCGCATAGGTGACATCGTGGCGCGCTCCAATGGCCTGATCCCCTCACTGGAGCTCAATGACGTGCGGCTGCTGGATGCCCAGGGCCGCGAGGTCCTGAAACTGCCTTCGGTGCTGGCGGCCCTGTCGGCGCGCTCCATCCTGGGGCTGGGGCTGGAGCAACTGACCATAGACCATCCCGAGCTGGACGTGCGCCGCACCAAAGATGGCCGCATCTGGGTTGCAGGTTTTCCGCTGTCCAACAACGACGGGGTCGACAGTGCGGCGGCTGATTGGATTTTTTCCCAGCCGGAGCTGGTGATCCGCCAAGGCAAGGTCAGCTGGACCGACGAAATGCGCAAGGTGCCCACGCTGTCGCTGACCGATGTCAACTGGGTGCTGCGCAACCACAAACGCAGCCACGCCATGCGGCTGGATGCGAACCCACCCGACCACTGGGGCGAACGCCTGAGCCTGATGGGTGTTTTCAAACAACCCCTGTTGAGCCGCCGCGCCAGTGACTGGCGGCTGTGGCAGGGTCAGGTGTATGCCCAGTTTTCAAAAATTGACCTGGCGCAGCTGCGCCTCTACGCGGACCTGGGTGTGGACCTGCACCAAGGGGCCGGATCGGTGCGTGCCTGGGTGGATGTGGCCCGAGGGGCGGTGGTTGGTGCCACGGCAGATCTGGCGCTGGACGACGTGCGGCTCACCGTGAATCCCAAGCTGGAGGCCCTGGCCTTGCGTGGCGTCTCCGGACGGCTGGGCGCCAAAAGCCTCGACGGGGGTGTCGAGTTTTCAACCCAGGCCCTGCAGTTTCAGGCCGACGACGGCCTGCGCTGGCCGGGGGGCAATATGCGCCTGGCCGTGTTTGCGGGCGACAAGAACAAACCCCCGCGGGGTGAGTTGGTGGCCGATCGCATGGATCTGGCCGCCATCGCACAAATTGCAAATCGCCTGCCGCTGAACGAGGCCCTGCGCAACCAATTGGCGCAGTTGGCGCCCAAGGGGCTGGTTGAACAGGTCGTGGCCAACTGGCAAGGACCGCTGGATGACATCACCCGGTATTCCGCCAAGGGCCGCGTGAATCAGCTCGAGATTGCGTCGCTGGCTACGGATGCGGGGGCACGGCCGGGCTTCAAGGGTGTGGACATTGATTTCGACCTCAACCAGTCCGGCGGCCGGGCCAGCCTGGCCATGAAGGCGGGCACGCTGGATCTGCCCGGCATATTCGACGAACCGGTCCTGCCGCTGAGTACGCTGGAAGGGGATGTGCAGTGGAAGCTGGATGGCACACAGATCAGCCTGGCCATTCCGAATCTGCGTTTCAGCAATGCCGATGCGCAGGGCGAATTGCAGCTCAAATGGCAGACCGCGCCCAGTGGCGGCACAGGTACGGCGTCCCCCGCCGCCAAAGCCGCCCACACCACAGCGGGACGTTTTCCCGGACTGCTGGATTTGCAGGGCAACCTGAGCCGCGCCGATGGCACCCGGGTGTACCGCTATCTGCCCTTGGGGGTTGGCCAACCGGTGCGGGATTACTTGCGCGAAGCCATCCTGGCGGGCAAGGCCTCGGCAGTCAAATTCAAGGTCAAGGGCAATCTGCATGACTTTCCGTTTACGACGGCCAAACAGGGCGACTTCCGCATCTCCGCCGATGTGAACAACGCTACTTTTGCCTATGCACCCGCCTTTCTATTGCCCAAGGACAGCCCCCCGTGGCCGGTGCTGACAGAGTTGTCCGGCGAACTGGTCATTGACCGGGCCACCCTGCAGGTCAAAGGGGCCAGTGCCGGTATCGCGGGTATGCCGGGCCTGCGGGTTGGCAAGGCCGATGCCGTGGTCGACAGCCTGTACCGCGGCGCCACGGTGTCGGTGGCCGCCGAGGCCCAAGGGCCGCTGGGCGATCTATTGGGCGTGGTGAACGCCTCCCCGCTGAGCCCGCTGATGGGCAAGGCGCTGGACCGTGCCACCGGCAACGGGGTTGCGGATTACAAATTCAAGCTCGCCTTTCCCATTGCGGCGGTAGACAAGGCCACGGTGCGCGGCAGTATTGCCTTGCCCGGCAATGACCTGCAGATCACCCCCGATACGCCGCGCCTGGGGCGTGCACGTGGCGTGATCCACTTTTCGGAGACCGGCTTTGCGGTAGCTGGCGCGCAGGCCAAGGCCTTGGGTGGCGATGTGCGCATCGAGGGCGGCTTCGGCAGCGCGGGCAGCGCCCACCCCATGGCGGGCAACAAGGCGCCCGCGCCCCAGGTGCTGCGCATGCAGGGCACCGCCACGTCGGAAGGGCTGCGCCAGGCGCGCGAGCTGGGTTTCGCCGCCGGACTGGCGCAGTACGCCAATGGCTCAGCGGCCTATACGGCCAATCTGGGCATACGGTCGGGCGTGGCTGAGCTACTCATCAACACCAACCTGGTCGGTATGGCATTGAACCTGCCCGCGCCGTTTGCCAAATCGGCAGATGCCGCCTTGCCGCTGCAGTTGGAGACGGCGGCGGTGAAGGCGTCACTGGTGGCGGGCAATGACGGCGTGGTGCATGTACAGGACCAGTTGCAGCTGGATGTGGGCAAGCTGGCCAGTATTGTGTTTGTGCGCGATGTATCCGGTGCCGAAGCCAAAGTGCTGCGCGGCGCCATTGCGGTGGGGCTGGCCGCCGACGAGTCGGCCCCCATGCCCACTGAGGGGGTGGTGGCGAACGTGAACCTGTCCAAACTGGACATCGACGCCTGGTCCGACGTGTTGTCGCGCGCGGCCGGGGCCGATCTGTCCGCCAGCGCCGTGGTAACCCAAAGTGGCTCCGCGAGCTCCAGCTACCTGCCCACCAGCATGGCGGTGCGCGCACGTGAACTGACGGCGGGCGGGCGCAAGCTCAACAACGTGGTGGTGGGCGGAGGGCGTGAGGGCCTGTTGTGGCGCGCCAACCTGGATGCATCCGAGATCAATGGTTACGTGGAATACCGGCAGTCCGCCGGTCCCACAGCCGGGCGCGTGTACGCCAGGTTGTCCCGGTTGGCGATAGCGCAGAGTGCGGCGCAGGAGGTCGAAAGCGTGTTGGACGAGCAGCCGGCCAGCATTCCTGCGCTGGACATCGTGGTGGATGATTTCGAGCTGCGCGGCAAGAAGTTGGGCCGGGTCGAGATTGATGCGGTCAACGTGGCTGCCAGTGCATCGGCCGCGGCGCGTGAGCTGCCCCGCGAGTGGCGCCTGAACCGTTTCAACATCAGCACGCCCGAGGCGGCACTCACCGCCAGTGGCAACTGGACCAATGTCATTGCCCAGACGAGCCCCTCGGCAGCGCGCAGCATCAAGGAGCGCAGGCGCACGGTGCTGAACTTCAAGCTGGACATCAACGACTCGGGTGAGCTGTTGAATCGTTTTGGCATGGTTGGCGTGGTACGAAAGGGTGTAGGAAAGGTCGAAGGCCAGGTCGCCTGGCTCGGTTCACCCCTCACGATGGACTACCCCAGCCTGAGTGGCGACTTCAAGGTCGACGTGGAGAACGGCCAGTTTCTTAAAACCGACCCCGGCATCGCCAAGTTGTTGGGCGTGCTGAGCCTGCAATCCCTGCCGCGGCGTCTGGCGCTGGACTTCCGGGATGTTTTCACCGAAGGTTTTGCCTTCGACTTCTTCCGCGGCGACGTCAGCATTGTGCAGGGCATAGCCCGCACCAATAACCTGCAGATGAAGGGTGTCAGCGCTGCCGTGCTGATGGAGGGCCAGGCCGACATTGCCAAGGAAACACAAAACATCAAGGTGGTGGTGGTGCCCGAGATCAATGCCGGCAGCGCATCGCTGGCCATGGCCTACATCAATCCGGTCATAGGTCTGAGCTCCTTTCTCGCCCAGCTGATCCTGCGCAAACCCCTGATTGAGGCGGCGACCTTTGAGCTGCTGGTGGACGGCACCTGGCTGGACCCCCGTGTGACCAAGGTCGACCACAGAAACAACCCCTTGCCTGCTGCCAGCGCGCCGGCTATTCAATGATGTGGAGTCAGTAGCATGAAATTAGCCGCCATTCAAATGGTGTCCTGTGGTGTGTTGTCTGAAAACCTCCAGCAGGCCCGTGCCCTGCTGGAGCAAGCTGCCCAGGAGGGCGCCGAACTGGCGGTATTGCCAGAGTACTTCTGTCTGATTGGCCAGCACGACGCCGACAAGCTGGCCATCCAGGAGAGTTTTGGCAGCGGCCCCATCCAGGACTTTCTCGCGGACGCGGCGCGGTCATTGGGCCTTTGGGTAGTGGGCGGCACGCTGCCGATATCTGCCTCTCAGGCGGACCGCGTCTACAACAGCTCGTTAGTCTTTGACCCGCAGGGCGCATGTGTCGCGCGTTACGACAAGATCCATTTGTTCCGTTTCGACAATGGTGCCGAATCCTATGACGAATCGCGTGTGCTGGACCCCGGTGCGCAGCCCACGCGTTTTGCGCTGCCGTCCAAAGACGGCCACCTGTGGCAGGTGGGCCTGAGCGTCTGTTACGACCTGCGTTTTGCCGAGCTGTACCGTGCCTATGCGCATGACGGCGTGGACCTGATCCTGGTGCCCAGTGCGTTCACCCACACCACCGGCCAGGCCCACTGGGAGGTCTTGCTCCGGGCCCGTGCCATTGAAAACCTGGCCTATGTGGGCGCTGCCGCCCAGGGTGGTGTGCACACCAATGGCCGGCGCACCTGGGGCCAATCCATGGTGGTGGATCCTTGGGGTGAGGTTCTGGCGCAGCGCGCGCATGGCCCCGGTGTGGTCTGTGCCGAACTGAGCCCGCACACCCTGGTGCAGCGCCGCACTCAACTGCCGGCACTGCAACACAGGCTGCTGTAAGGGTGCGGAGTCTTTTGTAGAATCGCTATGAAAATAATAGCGATTTATTTATATTCGACGGGGGCTAGGGGCTGTTTTTGTCTTTTGCCTCGTCTGCAGGGTCCTGCGGCAGCTCGCCGTTTTTGCGCCCCGAAAACATGGTCCACCAGATGATTCCAACAAGTAACAGCCCCGCGCCCAGGGCTTCCAGCAATAACAATGTCATGGTGCAACGGCTCCTGGCCTATGGGGGGGTGTTGCTGATTGTAGGAAGTCTGCTCGCTTGCGGCAGCGTGCCGGTGTATTCGCCAACGCCCACTCCACCCCGCTCTGAACCCACACGCAGCAGCCCGCCTGCGGTGGATGTGCCGGGTACGCTGAGCCAGTCCAAAAGCCGCTGGGTGCCGGTGCCCTGGAGCGACCTGCCGGGTTTTGCCGATGACAGCCTGTTTGAGGCCTGGAACGCCTGGCTGAAAAGTTGTGAACGCCCCGGCGGTGCCTTTGGGCCGCTGTGCCCCGACATCCGCCGCCTGAGCATTGGCAGCGCCGATGAACAACGCGCCTGGATACAAAGCCGCCTGCAACCCATGCGGGTGGAATCACCCCAGGGTGAGGGCACTGGCCTGCTGACCGCCTATTACGAGCCCGTGTTGGAGGCCAGCCGCCTGCCCACGCCCCAGTTCAAAGTGCCGCTGTACCAACCCCCCGCCAGCTTGGCACAGCGCAAGCCCTGGTACACGCGACAGGAAATTGACACCCTACCCGAGGCCCAGGCCGCGCTGCAGGGCAAGGCTATTGCCTACCTGGCCGACCCGGTGGACGCGCTGGTGCTGCAGATACAGGGCTCCGGCCGCGTGCGCATCACCCAGTCTGATGGCAGTGAACGCTGGGTGCGCCTGGCTTACGCCGGCACCAACGACCAGCCGTACCGCAGCGTGGGCCGCTGGTTGCTGGATCAAAACCTGATCCGCGACGCGTCCTGGCCCGGCATCAAGGCCTGGTTGGCGCAGAACCCCCAGCGCCAACAGGAGCTGTTGTGGAGCAACCCGCGGGTGGTGTTTTTCCGTGAAGAGCCCATAGCTGCGCGCGACTCCAGCGAAGGTCCGCGCGGTGCGCAGGGCGTGCCCTTGACACCGGGGCGGTCCATCGCGGTAGACCCTGGCAGCATTCCCTACGGTACGCCGCTGTGGCTGGCATCCACCGGTCCCCAGACCACCTTGCAAAAACTGGTGTTGGCGCAGGACACCGGCAGCGCCATCACCGGCGCCGTGCGGGCCGATTATTTTGTTGGCTGGGGGCCTGAAGCGGGCGAGCTGGCCGGGCGACTGCGCCAGCCCTTGCAGTTGTGGGTTTTGTGGCCCAAAACGTCCAGATAACGTTACTATGATCACCACGACCGGTTCAGCCCTTTAACCACAGCGAACAAATGGGGAATACGCCATGAGCACCATGCGGGACATCGATGAGCGGACCAATCTGGCCTCTAACAGCATGTTCGAATTGCTGCTGTTTCGTCTGGGTGAGGCGCCCGGTACGGATAGACGTGAGCTGTTTGGCATCAACGTGTTCAAGGTGCGTGAGATCCTGGTGATGCCCGAAATCACGTCCATGGTGAACATGCCGCCCACGGTGATGGGTGTGGCGAATATCCGCGGCCAGATGATCACCGTCATCAACCTGCCCAAGGTCGTCGGTTGCAACCCTACCAAGGGTCTGGGCATCTTGCTGGTGACCGAATTTGCGCGCACCACGCAGGCCTTTGCGGTGGAAGAAGTCAACGAAATCGTGCGCCTGGAATGGAAACACGTGTTATCCGCCGAGAGCAGCGGTGGAGGCTTGGTCACCAGCATCGCGCGCCTGGACGGCAATGCCGAAAACACCCGGCTGGCCCAGGTGCTGGACGTGGAGCAGATCCTGCGGGACGTGATGCCGAACGAACACTCGTCAGACATCGATGCGAGCCTGGTCAGCGGTGTGAAGATACCGCCGGGTTCGGTGGTGCTGGCCGCCGACGACTCCGCTGTGGCCCGCCTGATGATCGAACAAGGCCTGAAGGCCATGGGCGTACCCTATGTGATGACCAAGACTGGCCAGGAAGCCTGGGACATGCTGGAGACCATGACCGCCAAGGCGGTGGCCGAAGGCAAGACGATCCAGGACAAGGTTGCCGTGGTACTGACCGACCTGGAAATGCCGGTTATGGATGGCTTCACGCTGACCCGCAACATCAAGCAAGATGGCCGCTTCAAGGGCATCCCGGTCATCATCCATTCCTCATTGACCGGCACCGCCAACGAGGGCCACGTGAAGAGTGTGGGTGCCGATGCCTATATCGCCAAGTTTGTGGCCGAAGAGCTGGGCAACACTATCCGCACGGTTCTGGCGCGTTAGCGTACTGTCAGCCGCACTTGCACCTGGCGCACCTCAATCTGCACATTGCGCAGTGGCAAGGGGTTGGGGCTTGCTATGGATTGCATAGCGGGTTGTGCAATGGCCGCGGGGGCTAGGGCCAAAAAAGCCGAAATGCCTGCTGTCAGAGACAGCCAGTGGCGTCTTTGGAAGGCGCAAGCGAATGGGGGTGCTGCATGGTGCGGCCTCCGGTTGGTTGCAGGTTTAGGTCTTTAAATGGTCCAGCGGCAACGCGCTGCTGGCCTTGACCTCGCCCAGTGAAAAGCTGGTGTGCAGGTCTTTCACATGGGGCAGGTTGATCAGGCTCTCACGGGCAAACCGTGAGAAGCTGTCCAGATCCTGGCAAATCACCTGCAGCTCAAACGTGCCCGATCCGCTGATGTAGTGACAGCTGACGATTTGCGGCAGCTTTTGTATGGCTTCTTCCAGCGCGCGGGTCGAGTCGCCGGTGTTGCGCTCGGCGTCCAGCCGCACAAAGGCCAGCACACCCAGGCCCAGTTTCTGCCGGTCCAGTTCGGCGTGGTAACCCTTGATAAAGCCGGCCTCTTCCAGCGCGCGCACGCGGCGCCAACACGGCGCAGTAGACAACCCAACGCGGCTGGCCAGTTCGGTGTTGCTCAGGCGGCCGTCGTTTTGCAGCTCGCCCAGGATTGCAAGGTCAAATTTGTCTAGTTGTTCCATTTATAGGCATTTTGCAGCAATATCCTTTCTCGAGCCATGTTTGTTTGGGCACAAAACGCAATGACATATCAGGCCAATGTGCCTACACTGATCTCCCAACGAGAAGGTCCCGCGCATGCCAGCGAGCCCCCGTTGAAGCCAGCCCACTACCGCCAGCCCCGGAGACAAAACCGCCATGAATGCACCGCTACCCGAACACGTCCGCAAGGCCCTGGAAACCGTCACGCTAGACGACAAATATTCCCTGGACTACGGCCATGCCTTCATGAGTGGGGTGCAGGCCCTGGTCAAACTGCCCATGTTGCAGCGTGTGCGCGACTTGGCGGTTGGCAAAAACACCGCCGGCTTTATCAGCGGTTACCGCGGTTCACCACTGGGCACTTATGACCAGTCGCTGGTCAAGGCCGAGAAATATCTGAAGGCGCACCACGTGGTGTTCCAACCCGGCGTCAACGAAGAGCTGGCCGCCACCGCGCTGTGGGGCACGCAGCAGCTGGGCTTTGCGCCCAAGGGCAGCAACAAATACGACGGTGTTTTCGGTATCTGGTACGGCAAAGGCCCAGGTGTAGACCGCTGCTCCGACGTGTTCAAACATGCCAACATGGCCGGCACCACGCCCTGGGGTGGTGTGATTGCGGTGGCCGGTGACGACCACATCTCCAAAAGCTCCACCGCTGCGCACCAAAGCGACCACATCTTCAAGGCCTGCGGCACACCAGTGTTCTTTCCAACCAATGTGCAGGAAATTTTAGACCTGGGCATTCACGCTTTTGCGATGAGCCGTTTCTCCGGCGTCTGGGCCGGCATGAAGACCATCCAGGAAATCGTCGAATCCAGCGCCACGGCCATGATCGACCCGGACCGTGTGCAGATCAAGATCCCCACCGATTTCGTCATCCCCAACGGCGGCCTGCACATCCGTTGGCCCGACCATGCGCTGGAGCAGGAAGCCCGCCTGTTTGATTACAAGTGGTATGCGGCCCTCGCCTATATCCGCGCCAACCGCCTGAACTACAACGTCATCGAAGGGCCGAACGACCGCCTGGGCCTGATCGCCAGCGGCAAGGCCTACAACGACACGCGCCAGGCCCTTCTGGACCTGGGGCTGGACGACGCCACCTGCCAGCGCATCGGAATCCGCCTGCACAAGGTGGGCGTGGTGTGGCCGCTGGAAGCCCAACTGACCCGCGAATTCGCCACCGGCCTGCAAGAGATTTTGGTGGTCGAAGAAAAGCGCCAGGTCATCGAGTACCAGTTGAAGGAAGGCCTGTACAACTGGCGTGCCGACGTGCGCCCCCGCGTGCTGGGCAAGTTCAACGAGATGGAGACCGATGATTCCGGCTTTGGCAGCGGCGGCGAGTGGGGCATGCCCAACCCGAGTGACAACACGTTGTTGCGCGCCAATGCCGATTTGTCGCCCGCCATCATCGCGCGCGCCATCGCCAAACGCATCAAGAACATGGGCGTGGATTCCGACACTGCCGCCCGCATCGACGCCCAACTGGCCATCCTGAACGCCAAGGAAAGCGCCATGCACGTGCTGGAGGTGAACCGCGCCAAGGCCGACATCAAGCTGGCCGACCGCCAGCCCTGGTTCTGCTCCGGCTGTCCGCACAACACCAGCACCAAGCTGCCCGAAGGCTCACGCGCCATGGCCGGCATTGGCTGTCACTTCATGACCATCTGGATGGACCGCGACACCGTGGGCTTTACCCAGATGGGTGGTGAAGGTGTGCCATGGGTGGGCCAGCAGCCCTTCAGCCACGACCAGCACATGTTTGCCAACCTGGGCGACGGCACCTACTTCCACAGCGGTCTGCTGGCGGTGCGCCAGAGCATCGCCGCAGGCGTCAATATCACCTACAAGATCCTGTACAACGATGCGGTCGCCATGACCGGCGGCCAGCAAGTCGGTGAACGGGCCGAAGGCCACTCCGTGGTGCAGATCGCGCAAAGCATGCGGGCTGAAGGCGCCATCAAGATCGTCGTTGTGACCGACGAACCCGAGAAGTACGACGGTGTGGAGCTGGCGCAAGGCGTGACGGTGCACCACCGCGATTTGCTGGACGATATCCAGAAGGAATTCCGCCAGATCAAAGGTACCACCGTCATCATTTACGACCAGACCTGCGCTACCGAAAAACGCCGCCGCCGCAAGCGGGGCACCATGGTGGACCCGGCCAAACGCGTGGTCATCAACGAGCTGGTGTGTGAAGGCTGTGGCGACTGCGGTGCCAAGAGCAATTGCGTCAGCGTGGAGCCGCTGGAAACCGAATTTGGCCGCAAGCGCCAGATCAACCAGAGTACCTGCAACAAGGACATCAGCTGCGTCAAAGGCTTCTGCCCCAGCTTCATCACCGTGGAGGGCGGTAGCTTGCGCAAGAAGGCCAAGAGCAAGTCTTCGGCAGCGACCGATGTGGCCACGCTGCCTGCACCGCGTATTCCCCAATTGAGCGCTGCCATGCATGCGGCCGACGGCAGCGCCAGCGGTGGTGCCTGGGGCATCATCGTGGCCGGCGTCGGCGGTACAGGCGTCATCACCATCGGCCAACTGCTGGGCGTGGCCGCCCACCTGGAAGGCAAGGGCATCGTCACGCAAGACGCGGGCGGCCTGGCCCAAAAGGGGGGCGCCACCTGGAGCCATGTGTTAATCGCCGCCACGCAGGACGACATCCGCACCACGCGGGTCAGCATGGCCTCGGCCGACCTGGTCATTGGCTGCGACCCGATTGTGGTGGCCGGCAAGGAAACAACGATGCGTATGCGCCAGGGGCGCACCCATGTGGCGCTGAATTCGCACAGCGCGCCGACCGCGGCTTTTGTCAACAACCCCAACTGGGCCAATCCCGGTCAGGACTGTCTGGCAGAGATCGCCAATGCTGTCGGTGAAGAAGGTGTGGGCGCCTTTGACGCCGACGCCATGGCCACGCATTTCCTGGGCGACAGCATTTACACCAACCCCATCATGCTGGGCTACGCCTGGCAAAAGGGCTGGATTCCGCTGGAGCATGCCTCGCTGATGCGGGCGATTGAGCTCAATGGCGTGGCCATCGAGAACAACAAGACCGCTTTCGCCTGGGGCCGCCAAGCTGCGCATGATTGGCCTGCCGTGCAAAAGCTGCTCAATCCGGGGCAGGTCATCAGCTTCACGCCGCGCAGCACGCAGTCGGTAGACGAACTGGTGGCCAAGCGGGTCGAATTCTTGACCGGTTACCAGAATGCAGCCTATGCAGCCAGTTATGCCAGCTTTGTAGACACTGTGCGCCGCGCGGAATCCGCAATTGTGCCAGCATCGGACGCCGCCAAGCGCGAAGCATTACCGTTGACCCAAGCCGTGGCCCGTTATTTGTTCAAAGTCATGGCCTATAAGGACGAGTACGAAGTGGCACGCCTGCACACCGACACGACCTTCCTGGCCAAGGTCAACGCCCAGTTTGAAGGCGACTTCAAGCTGAACTACCACCTGGCGCCACCCCTGCTGGCCAAGACCAATGCCGCCGGTGAACTGCAAAAACGCAGCTACGGCCCGTGGATGCAAAGTGCCTTTCGCCTGCTCGCGCCGTTGAAGGTGCTGCGCGGCGGCCCGTTGGATGTTTTTGGCTACACCGAAGAACGCCGCCACGAGCGGGCTTTGGTGCAGGAATACAAGGACGCGGTGCAAGGCATGTTGCCCCAGCTCAAAGTCGAGAACCGGGACGCGGCGGTAGCCTTTGCCCGCCTGCCGGAGCAGATCCGTGGTTACGGCCATGTCAAGGCCCGGCATCTGGCCGCGGCGCGCCAGCAGTGGACCGTGTTGCTGGAGCGGTTTCACCGCCCGGCCTGATCAATTGTGGGGATAAGTTGCTGTCCAAAAGGACAGCATTCAGCCCCGCCCGATTACAATCAAGGGTTGCCCATGCGCATGCGCGCCACCTTTAAAAGGGTGGCGCGCCTTTTCTTGTCTCTTGTTTTGTGGAGTTAGCCTGTGTTTATTTCCTCTGCTTTTGCCCAAACTGCCCCCGCTGCTGCTGCTGGAGGCGACATGCAGTCGTCGCTGATGAGCATGCTCCCCCTGGTTTTGATGTTTGTGGTGCTTTACTTTGTGATGATCCGCCCCCAGATGAAGAAACAGAAAGAGCACCGCGCCATGATCGAAGCGGTCGCCAAGGGTGACGAAGTGGTCACAGCCGGTGGTTTGCTGGGCAAGATCAGCAAGATCGGTGAAAACTACCTTGGCCTGGAAGTGGCCAACGGTGTCGAGATCCAGATCCAGCGCAGCGCCGTGGTTCAGGTCTTGCCCAAGGGCTCGATCAAGTAATTATTTGTAACTTTTTTCTCTAAACTGACGTGCGATCATGAACCGTTACCCGGTGTGGAAATACGCGATCATCCTGATCGCACTGGTGGTGGGCAGCTTGTACTCCTTGCCGAATTTTTTTGGATTAGACCCCGTCGTGCAAGTCTCATCTGCGAAGTCGATTGCCAAGATCGATACGGCTTTGCAGGCGCGCGTTGAGGAGACGCTCAAAGCGGGGGCTCTTGTCCCCGATTCCATTGGACTAGAGGCTGGCTCACTCATTGTTCGCTTTTCTAGCGTGGACGTCCGCGGCAAGGCAAAAGATGCAATTCAAAAGGCTTTAGGCGGTGAAGGTCAAGACTCGGGCTATGTAGTAGCCTTAAATTCACTTTCAAGGTCCCCGGCATGGCTGCAGACCATTCGTTCGGCCCCCATGTACTTGGGACTGGACCTGCGTGGTGGCATTCACTTCATGCTGCAGGTGGACATGAATGCAGCGTTGACCAAAAAGGCTGAATCCGTATCTGGCGACATCCGCTCAGTCATGCGCGAGAAAAACATCCGCCATGGGGGCATTAGCCGCAATGGGCAAAACATCGAAATGCGTTTTCGCCAAGCCTCTGATCTCGAGGCAGCTAAGCGGTTAATTCAAGACCAATTCGCGGACTTGCAAACCCAGGATATTCCAGATGGCAATGAGTTCAAGTTGACCGCTAGCATCAAGCCTGAAGCGGCACGCCGCATACAGGAGCAGGCGCTTAAACAGAACATCACGACATTGCATAACCGAATCAATGAGTTAGGTGTTAACGAGCCAGTGATTCAACAACAAGGCTTGGATCGCATCGTGGTGCAGCTGGCTGGAATGGAATGTGTTCCATGCGCTAAAGAGTTGATTGGTAGAACCGCGACGCTGGAGTTGCGCTTGGTCGATGACAGCACGGATGGCCGGGCGGCAGAGACTGGTGTTGGTGCTGTACCCTTTGGGTCCGAGCGATTTCTGGAACGTGACGGGCGTGCTGTCATTGTGAAGAAGCAGGTCATCCTGGCGGGTGATAGCCTGACAGATGCACAGCCAGGTTTTGATTCGCAATCCCAGCAACCCAAGGTGGACCTGACGGTAGACGCCAAGGGCGGTCGCATCATGCGCGACGTCAGTCGCGAAAACCTGAAAAAACGCATGGCAGTGCTCTTGTTTGAAAAAGGCAAGGGTGAGGTTCTGACTGCGCCGGTAATTCAGGGTGAACTGGGTAACCGCTTCCAGATTTCAGGTTCCATGAGCGTGGTCGAGGCCAATAATCTGGCACTTCTGCTGCGTGCTGGCGCGTTGGCGGCGCCTATGGAAATCATTGAAGAGCGCTCCATTGGCCCTACTTTGGGTGCCGAAAACATCGCCAAGGGTTTCAATAGCGTGATCTGGGGCTTTGCTGCAGTAGCCGTTTTCATGTGTCTCTATTACATGTTGTTTGGCGTGATCTCCAGCGTGGCCTTGGCCTTTAACTTGTTGTTGCTGGTGGCGGTGTTATCCATGCTGCAAGCCACACTCACGCTACCCGGTATGGCAGCGATGGCCCTGGTGCTGGGTATGGCGATTGATGCCAACGTGCTGATCAATGAACGTGTGCGCGAAGAGCTGCGCAACGGGGCATCACCCCAAGCCGCTATCCACGCCGGTTACGACCGCGCCTGGGCCACCATCATCGACTCCAACGTGACAACGCTGATAGCCGGCTTGGCCTTGTTGGCCTTTGGTTCCGGTCCAGTGCGTGGTTTTGCGGTGGTGCACTGTTTGGGCATCCTGACCAGCATGTTCTCCGGGGTTTTCTTCTCCCGGGGCGTGGTAAATTTGTGGTACGGTCGGCAGAAGAAATTAAAAAGTGTGTCCATTGGGACAGTTTGGCGGCCTGATTCGGGCAATCAGGTCTCGGCAAACTAAGGGGATTAGGCATGGAATTCTTCAAAATCCACCGCGACATTCCGTTTATGCGGCATGCGCTGGTGTTCAATCTGGTCTCGCTGATCACTTTTTTGGCGGCCGTCTTTTTCCTGTTTTCACGCGGTTTGCATCTGTCGGTGGAGTTCACTGGCGGCACACTGATGGAAGTCAGCTACTCGCAGGTTGTGGATGTCAACACCGTCCGCGATAAGGTTTCGGCCTTGGGTATTCAGGATGTGCAGGTGCAGAACTTTGGCTCCGCCAAAGACATCCTGATCCGTATGCCAGTGCAAAAAGGCAGCACATCGGGCGCTCAGAGTGAGCGGGTCATGGAAGCCCTCAAAACAGGTGATACCAGTGCCACACTGCGCCGTACCGAGTTTGTCGGGCCACAAGTAGGCGGGGAGCTGGCGGCCGACGGCCTCAAGGCTCTAGCCTTCGTGATCGCCGGCATCATGTTGTATTTGGCTATACGCTTTGAGTGGAAGTTCGCAGTGGCGGCCATCATTGCCAATTTGCACGATGTGATCATCATCCTGGGATTTTTTGCCTTCTTCCAGTGGGAGTTTTCCCTGCCGGTGCTGGCTGCGGTGCTGGCGGTGCTGGGTTACTCGGTCAATGAATCGGTGGTGATTTTTGATCGAATCCGCGAGAACTTTCGGCGCTTTCGCAAGATGAATACCCAGGAGGTGATTGACAACGCCATCACGTCTACCATCAGCCGTACCATCATCACCCACGGCTGTACCCAGCTGATGGTGCTGTCGATGCTGTTGTTTGGCGGTGCTACCTTGCATTATTTCGCGCTGGCCCTGACCATCGGTATTCTGTTCGGTATCTATTCGTCGGTGTTTGTGGCCGCTGCCATCGCCATGTGGTTGGGTATTCAGCGCGAAGACCTCATAAAAGCTCCGGTGAAAAAAGAAGGGGATCCAGCGGACCCCAATTCGGGCGCCACGGTCTGAGTATTTCCTGATCTATGGCCATCGCACCCAGTTCCTCCAGTCTCTCACCCCGGCAGCAGTTTGCCCGGGCGTTGCGTGAGCGTTTCCTTGCGGAGGCCGGTCAGGCGATGACCGAAATTGGCGGCGCAGTACTGGAACAAATCACCGCCCTGATGGATGCTCCCTCCAATGCACGCGAGAGCCAAGAGCGGCGTGACATTTGGATGGCTTACAAGACCTGTAGACCGTTGTGGCTGGAAAACACGATGAAGGTCTGGCGTGAATGCCTGGACCCTCCCGGTAAAAAGAAAACCGCCAGCTCTGAGGTCATGGGCCTGCAACTGGTGGGTACCGAAGTTGTCGAGAATAAGATCCTGGCCTCCCGTATGGTGATGGCGGTCATGGAAAAGGTCAGCACCCAGCTTGAAGACCTCAAGTTGCGCATGCAATATCTGGAAGGCACCGAAGAACTTGCCAGCAATGACCTGTTGCGCCCCGAGGTTCTGGTGCTGTTGATGGTGGAGCAGTGGGCCAACTCGGGCATGCCGGGGGACTCCTGGGCCATGGTTAATGAAGTGGTACAGAAGCTGCTGATTGAACGGCTCAAGACGGCTTACGCCAACGCCAACGACTTGCTGATCAAGAAGGGCGTCATGCCCACGATCGAGCTCAAAGACCGCGTTAAAGGCCCGGCCCGTGGTGCGGGTGCCCGCCCTCCTGCACGTGCACCGGCGCCCGGACAAGCGGGCAAGCCCCAGCAGCAGCCCAACGATAACGGCGGCAACAGTGGTCAGGGCGATTTTGGTCAGGGCGGTGGCAACGCCGGCTACGGACAACAACAAAGTCCTTATGCCCAGGGCAACCATGGACAACAAGGGCCTGCAGGTCATCCGTCGCATGGCGGGGCACACCAGGGACGCGCAGACGAAGGTGGCGGACAACAGCAACAGCCGCGCTCTGGTGGAGGATTTTTTGGCGGGCGCCTGGGATGGGGCGCACGTGCGGAGCAGGGTGCCGCGGGTGCAGAGCCGACCTCGGGGCCTGGCCCTACGTCGTCTTCATCTCCCACGCCATTCTGGAAACAGTCTTCGGGCATGCAAAACGGCATGGGCCACAGCCATTCGGCCTCCGACGAAACCCGGATGATGACGGCCAACTCGCCGATGGCGCGGGCCCGCAACCGGGCCCAGGGCGTGATCGGCCAGATCCGGCGCCTGTTTGTCAGCCAGGGTGGCGGTGACTTCACTGGTACAGCCCACCATCACGCCCCCGCCCCCGCACTGGCGGCAGCCCTCGCGCCACGACAGCCTGGGCAGGTCGGCGGTTATGCGGCCGGCGGCACCTTGTACGAAGATTACAGCCCGGCAGGTGTTGCCCGTGTAGCGGACGACCTGCGGGAAAAAACGGTTGAGCTGAAGAAAAAAGCCGAGACCAAGGGCGAAAAGGCCACGATTGAAATCGTCGCGCTGATGTTTCAGGCCATCTTGGCAGAAGAGCGTATTCCGCCGGGTATCCGGGTCTGGTTTGCGCGGCTGCAAATGCCGGTGCTGCGGATGGCGCTGGAAGACCCTGACTTTTTGGGTACCACGTCCCACCCGGCGCGCTTGTTGATTGACCGCATGGGTTCGGTGGTGATGGGCTTCGACTCCGCGGGTGTGCAGGGCAATGCGATGGAGCTGGAAGTCAAACGCATTGTGCAGGTCATTGAACAGTACCCTGAGACCGGGAAAAAGGTCTACCAGGTGGTTTACGAGGAATTCCAGAAATTCCTGTCCAAGTTCCTGACCGAAAAAGGCGTGACACAAAAGGTTGTCAGCGTCGCCCAGCAGGTGGAGCAAAAGGAAACCCTGGCCATCCAGTACACCATTGAGATGCGCAACATGCTCAAGGACATGCCGGTGCGCGATGAGATCCGCGAGTACCTGTTCAAGGTCTGGGCCGAGGTGCTGGCCGTTGCTGCGATACGCAAAGGGCCGCAACACAAGGACACGCTGTTGCTCAAGAAATCGGCCACCGATCTGGTGTGGGCCGCCAGCGCCAAGCCCAACCGTGCCGACCGTGCGCGTGTGATCCAGGATTTGCCGAATCTGCTGTTGCGCCTGCGCTCCGGCATGACCCTGCTGGCCATGGCACCGTCCGAGCAGGACGTACACATCAAAACCGTCAGTGACACACTGGCCGATGCCTTCTTGTCCAAGACCCAGGCGATTCCGCAGGCCAAGATTGACGCCATGGCACACCGCCTGGGCAATCTGGAAGATTTTGTGTCAGAAGACGGACTGGGTGACTTGCCGCTCGATTCTGAAAGCATTGAAATGATGCTGGGCATAGATGCGTCGGCCATTGAAGTGGTGGGCAATGGCGGGTCCAAACCCAGTGCTGCAATGCTGGCTTGGGCGCAGGAACTGCAACTGGGTTCGTGGTTTACGCTGGACCACAACAACCAGATCACGCAGGTGCAGTTTGCGTGGCGCAGCGACCGCAAACATTTGAACCTGTTTGCGTCAAGCTCCGGCAAGAGTTATCTGATACAGGGCGGCCGATTGGCGGCTTACTTACAGGCCGGATTGTTGTTGCCGCAGGAAGAAGAAACGCTGACGGTACGTGCTACGCGGGATGCATTGTCCAAGATAGAGGCCAACCCCGAACGCCTGATGGCGTGACCTGCGTGGTGGGTTAGTCAGTGCGCGACTCGGAGGTCGCTGCTGTCATCGCACAGCTCATCCAGCACCAGCGCATCGGGTTCCTGACCAAAACTCCAGTACACCATCAGGATGATGATCTTCAGGTCGTCCAGCGACACCGGCGAGCCCGGGGCCGCCATGGCCCGTTCAATCACCACTTCGCGCATGGAGGCGGGCAATACACCCGCAGATTCCAGAAAACTGATGAATCCCAGACATTCCGAACCCAGGTGGTTTTGCTCGGCTATGGGGTAGATGCGCACGCTGGTCGGGCAAGGCTCGCGCAGCCAAGGCTCGGGTGGAACCATCTGTGAAGTACCGCTGAAGCCGGTTGAACCCCGCGCAGCAGTGTTCAGGCCGCTGAGCCAGGTCATCGCGTCCTCAATTTCCTCGGAGTCGAATCCGACGGCATTGAGCTTGCGCTCCAGATGTGCAGGTTCGGGGCAGCTATCCCCTGCGTAGTAGTTTTCGTAAACGAAGACAAGTACTTCAAACATGGACCCAATATAGCGCAGAAAGTCGCGGTCCGGTTCCTGCGCCGGACTTTCCCCGCTATTTCGCGTTTAGGCCAATGCGCAGCGCTGGAACAGGCCGCCGGGTAGGCGTGCCACGTGGCCGTGGATCTCCAGTTCCATCAGCCGCGCCTGCAGCGTGGGCGTGTTTAGCCCCGTGCGGGCCTGCAGGGCGTCCAGCCCGATGGGGTCATAGCCCAAGGCTTCCAGCAACGGGTCGCTTGAGGCTAACTCACTGTTAGCCCCCACCGTTATTGAATCATCCGCTATCAAATTTGATGCGCTGGCGGGCAGTGTCTGCGCCGGCATTTCCTCCAGCACATCCTGCGCACTCTCGACCAGCTTGGCCCCTTGTTTGATCAGCGCGTGGCAGCCGCGTGCCTGGGTGGAGTGGATGGAGCCTGGGATGGCAAATACGTCTTTGCCTTGTTCCAGCGCCAAACGTGCCGTGATCAGGGAGCCGGACTTTAATGCAGCCTCTACCACCAGGGTGCCACTGCACAGGCCGGCAATGATGCGGTTGCGCCGTGGGAAATTGGCCGACAGGGGTGGCGTGCCCAGCAGGTACTCGCTGAGCATCACGCCGCGCTGGGCAATGCGGTGCGCCAGATCTCGGTGTTGGCGCGGGTAGACACGGTCCAGGCCGGTACCCACGACCGCAATGGTTGCCAGTTGTCCGTCGGGTGCGCCGTCCAGCGCGCCTTCGTGGGCCGCGCCGTCCACGCCCAGTGCAAGCCCCGAGACAATGGTCAGCCCCGCCTGCGCCAGCGCTTGTGAGAATTGGCGGGCATTCGCTGCACCCTGTGGTGTCGGGTTACGGCTGCCGACCACAGCAAGACTGCCCGCCGAACAGGAGGCCAGCCCGCCCTGCTCCCACACGGATGGCGCGCCCATTGCATAGAGCAACAAGGGCGGGTCTTCCATATTCAGCAGTGACTGGGGGTAGGCCGCGTCCCCCAGAGCGAGCACGCGGTGCGTCTGCGGCTTGGCCTGCAGCCATGTCCAGGTGGTTTCGACTAGTTCCGTCCATTCTGGTGGCGTCTGCTGCAAGGCGGTGCTTTGCAACGTCGAGACAACCAGGCGCAGCGATGCGGACGATGCCTCAAAAATGCTTTGCGGCAGGCCGAAGGCGGTGAGCAGCTTGCGGGCGCTGGTGTTGCCGACGCCTGGCGTCAGTTGCAGACGCAACCAGGCAGCAAGTTCAGAGCGTTCCATAGGCAGGTCGGGCTAAGTGGGCGCATTCCACGGTACGTGGAGCAGGCCTAGCCCGGAAGGCCTTAAGGACGCGGGTTGATCAGGCGGTCACCCACACGCACTCCGTCGGTGATCTCCAAGATCAGCGCGTACGACACCCGCTCGAAGGTGCGGAACACCATCAGCAAACCATTGCGCTCATCGGGCAGTTTCATCAGTGTGTTGCCACCGTCGGACTTGTCGATGATGCGGGCGCCGTCCTTCAGAATGGCCAGCACGGTGCCGGGCTCCATGCCGTCCGAACTTCCCTTGTTGATGGCGACCACCTGGTTTTGACCGGCGTTGACCACGGCATTGCCGTAGACCGACACGATACGCCCCTCCACCTTTTCGGCGGGTGCACGCGGCGTATAGGTCTGCAACTGGCGGGGAGGCTCGGGCAACAGGCGGTCACCGACGCGCATTTCTTCTTTGCCCAGGAGGATGTCTATGGTGGCGGGCACCACGGCCTGGCTGGTTTTGCCCTTGCCGTCTTCGGCGTCGGTACTGCCTTCACCGCGGGCCAACACGGCCTTGCCGACATAGTGAGCCTCGTAGCCCAATATTTCACCGGTGCCCGGGTCTTTCAGCGGGGTGGCGTTGCGGAATACGCGGAAGTACTGGTCTTTGGGTTGATCGTCCAGCAGGGGTGACCCTTCGGGTCCGCGTGCGTAGACGCGGTCACCACTGGTGATCAGCACCCGGCTGTCTTGCGCGGCCACGATGCGCGGCGCTGACTTCAGGCCCGCTTCGTCCACAATGACGGGCTCGGCCAGGAAGGCATCGATCATGCTGGAGCGCAGGGTGGGCAGGGCCAGATCGCCCAACATTTCATAACGGGTACGCGGCTCTACCTTGACGGTGGGCGGCTCGCCCCGGTCACCACCTTCCAGGCGCAGGCGGGCATAGCCGTCACTGCGCTCCAGGATCAACACTTGGCCGGGGTAAATGCGGTGCGGGTTGCGAATTTCGTCTTTGTTCATGCCCCACAGCTCGGGCCAGCGCCACGGGCTTTTCAGGTACAGGCGGGAGATGGCCCACAGCGTATCGCCGGACTTGACGGTGTAACGTTCGGGCGCATTGGCAGCCAGATCGCTCAGGGGCACGCCCCGTTGGGCGACCAGATTGGCGGTATCCCTTTGTGTGGCTGTGATAGGGTAGTTTTGTGCCCAGGCTGGCGCGCCCACCAGGGCGCTGGCGATTGCGGTCAACGCAGCCAGCTTGGCGAGCTTGGCGATGGCCGTGGTGGATTCGCCTTTGAAGTGTGTCGTCATATCGTGCTGCATTTCCAGGGAAGAACTTGATAAGTTACGCGCGATTTTGCGCTCAAGCCCTTGATTCGGCAACGTTTTTAGCCAACTGGCGGTGCGCAAAGGCGTAAAAGTGGCGAAAATAGCCACACTTGTGAAACCTTGCGGGACAGACCGCAGCCCGCGCAGCGGGCAAGCGCTGTCCTCAACTGACTACTATGCTGCTCCCAATCCTTTGCTTTCCAGACCCCAAGCTGCACAAAGTCGCCAAACCGGTGGCTGCCGTGGACGAACGCATCAAAACCCTGGTCGCCAATATGCTGGAGACCATGTACGACGCCAAAGGCATTGGCTTGGCCGCGACCCAGGTCGATGTGCATGAACGTGTCATCGTCATCGACGTGTCCGAAGAGCGCGATGAGCCTCTGGTGCTGATCAACCCCGAACTGGTGTGGACCAGCCCTGAGACCCACCTCAACGAAGAAGGTTGCCTGTCGGTGCCCGGTATTTATGACGGGGTGCAGCGTTTTGATGTCGTGCATGTGCGCGCGCAGGACCTGAGCGGCACTGTGCGTGTCATCGAAGCCGATGAATTGCTGGCGGTGTGTATCCAGCACGAGATGGACCACTTGCTGGGCAAGGTGTTTGTGGAATACCTGTCGCCACTCAAGCGTGACCGCATCAAGAAAAAGATGATCAAGGCTCAGCGCGAGGAAGCCCAGTGAGGGTTTGCGTGACGGGGGGCATCCATTGAGAGTCATTTTTGCCGGCACGCCCGAGTTTGCGCGGGTGGCGCTGGAGCGCCTACACGCCAGCGGCCACACTATTGCGCTGGTGATGAGCCAGCCCGACCGACCCGCTGGGCGCGGCCTGAAACTGCAGGCCTCCGCCGTCAAACAGTTTGCCGTGCAACACGGCATACCGGTCGCCCAGCCGCGCAGCCTGCGCTTGGATGGCAAATTCCCGGAAGACGCTGTTGCCGCCCGCCAGACGATTGGCGATGCGAATGCCGACGTCATGGTGGTAGCCGCCTATGGATTAATTCTTCCTCAGTGGGTGCTCGATGACATGGCCGTCCATTCCAAGTTAGGCTGTCTCAACATCCACGGTTCGTTATTGCCACGCTGGCGTGGTGCTGCGCCTATCCACCGCGCCATCGAGGCCGGCGATACCGAGACCGGCGTCACCATCATGCAAATGGACGCCGGGCTGGACACTGGCGATATGTTGCTGGTCAACAGCATGGACATCCTGCCCACCGACACCACTGCATCGCTGCACGACCGCATGGCCGCGCTGGGGGGTGATCTGATCGTGATGGCGCTGGACATGGCCGCAGCCGGTCGACTGGAGCCCGTGCCCCAACCGGCCATCGGCATCACCTACGCGCACAAGATCGAAAAAAACGAGGCCGCCATCGACTGGCGCCAAGATGCCGCCAGTATTGTGCGGCGGGTGCGGGCTTTCAACCCCTTTCCTGGGGCCACGGCTATGCTGAACGGCGAGGTGATCAAGGTCTGGGGCGCGCAGCCGGTGGACGGCGCCACAGCTGGATCACCCGGTGCAATTCTCGCTGTAGCCCCCGCCGGTATTGAAGTTAATGCTATGCATTCCATAGTAAACCTGACCGAGCTGCAACGCCCTGGTGGCAAACGCCTGCCCGTGGCGGACTTTCTGCGCGGCTTTGATGTGCAGGTGGGCATGCAATTCGAGTTGTTGGGCACCTAGATACACCCGATCCATGTTGTTGCTGCGCCGCGAAAACTTCAACCACCCCGAGTTCCGACAGGGCGTGGCCGACATGATGGGTGTAGCCACGGGCATTGCCGCCTGGGGGCTAATGACCGGCGTGGCCATGGTCAAGTCCGGCATGAGCACGGCCGAGGCGCTGCTGATGGCCGCCATCGTGTTTGCCGGCAGTTCACAGCTGGCCGCCATCCCGCTGATCTTGGCCGGCGCACCCATCTGGGTGGTGCTGGCCACGGCCTTGTGCGTGAACTTGCGGTTTGTCGTGTTCAGTGTGCATATGCGGCCCTATGTGATGCACCTGCCGCTGCGCGACCGGTTGTTCGCCGGTTACCTGACTGGTGACCTGACCTACGTGTTGTTCGTCAAGCGCTTCCACCACCCAGGCGTCACGCCGGAGGAGCGAGTGGGCCAGATGGCCTATCTAGTGGGCAATGGGGGCCTGAACTGGATCAGCTGGACCTCGTTCAGCATCCTGGGCGTGGTGTTGGCCAATGCCATACCCGCCCAATGGGGTCTTGGTTTTGCCGGCATTTTGGCCTTACTGGGCATGTTGTGTTCGCTGGCATCCACCAAGCTGCGCTGGATCTCGGCCGTCGTAGCTGGTTCGGCGGCAGTAGCAGCTTTTGCACTGCCGCTCAAGCTCAACATCCTGACGGCGATTGCCGCGTCTGTTGTGGTTTGCCTGCTATTGGAGAAGACGGCATTACATGCGCACCCCACTGCGCCACCGTCGGACGGAGGGCGCTGAGATGGGCGAATTCTTCAGTGGCGAGACCGACCCCTGGACCCTGCTGACCATTGTGCTGATGGCCGGGGTCAGTGTGTTGTCGCGCTCCTTCTTCTTCATCTCCAGCAAGCCGTGGACGTTGCCGCATTGGGCGCAACGTGGCCTGCAATACGCACCGATTGCCGCCTTGTCCGCAGTGATCGTGCCAGAGATCGTGATGACCCAGGGCATCTTGATTCACACGGTGTTTGACGCCCGTCTGTATGCCGCTATGGCCGGCGTTGCCTACTTTTTCTGGCGCAAGGGGGCTGGGCAGGTCGTGCTGGGGACCATCGTGGTGGGCATGGCGGTTTACTTGCCGTTGCACATCGGCCTCGGTTGGTAGCGCCAGTGCCGCCTTGGTTGGCTGGTGGCGCGGCGGAAGGGGT
>JAYSZJ010000145.1:0-41653 GCA_043738115.1 Rhodoferax sp.
GACCGCGAAACGGGGCCAATGTGCTCCCGATTTTGCGTAAATCCGCAGCCGTGGCCTTGTGCCCACGTATTGACACTACTTATTCACCGTAGCCTTAAGGGCCCAGGCTACTCACCCAGCGAGCACCGTGCGGAAATCACGTTGGCGCAGTTCTGCACCCGCGTTGTGGGCGTTTGCGACCTTGCCTCGGCCATTTCGGCTGCGCAGGAGCTGATCGACCAGGGCGTTCAGTTGATCGAGCTCTGCGGGGGGGTCAGCGAAAGTGAGGCAACAGAGTTGCGCCAGAAAACCGGGAATAAAGTGCCGGTAGGGGTTGTTATTTACACGCCAGAGCAGTCGCAAGAGTTGCGCCAATTGTTCGGGTGACGATAGTTTGAATAGGAGAAGCGGAGGCAACGCCCGGCGCTCATGGACCGCCTCGCTTCTCGCGGTAACTCCCCGGGCTCTCGCCGGTCCATTCCTTGAAGGCATGGTTAAACGCGCTCTGTTCCTGAAAACCCAGCAGAAAGGCAATATCCGCAAGGCCCAGGTCGCGCTGCAGCAAATAACCTTGCGCCAACTCTTTGCGCGTCAGGTCAAGCACCTGCTGGAAGCTGGCTCCGGCATCGGCCAGCTTGCGCTGCAGTGTGCGCTGGCTCAGGTTTAGCTCTTCGGCAATCGCGGCCAGGCGTGCCCGGTCTTGGGCCAGATTGCTGGCAATGCTGGCGCGCACCTGGGCCACGATGTCGCCCTCACCCTGTGCGCGCAGCTTGGCTTGCAGCAGCCGTTCGGCATGTTGCTGCAACACCGGGTATAGGCTGACATCGGCGTTCGGTACCGGCAGGCGCAATAACGCGGCGTCAAAACGCGCGCAATTGGCGTCGGCGCCAAACGCCACGTCGGGGCCAAACAGGCGGTGGTGTTCGCTGAGGTCTGCGGGCGCGGCATGGGTGAAAGACACCGGTGCCGCCGGCAACGGCATGCCGGCCAGCCAGGTGCCAAACACACGTACACCGGCAAACACACTCTCTGCCAGGTGGCGGCTGGCGTGGGGGAAGTGGCTGCGCCACAGGTATTCGGCGGTGTCGTCGGTCACACGCAGTTCGGAGCGGCCCAGGTCATGGGCCAGGCCTTCATAACGCAGGGTTTGCTGGAACACCTGGCCGAAGTCGCGGCAGCTCAGCAGGATCAGGCCGTAGACACTGTAGGTACCCAGCTTGACACGTTCACCCACATGCAGACCAAAGTGCGGGTGCCGGGCCAGCTCGGCGCCCACGTCCAGCAGGCGCACGTAGTCGGTGGCGGACAGGGATTCGGGCACGGGCGACAAGGCGTTCTCCGGCAAACCCGCCGCCGTGGCCAGCGCCGTCAAGCCCACACCACGCTCCACCGCCAGCTCCAGCAGCGGCTGCAGGTAGGCACCGGCCACGCGGCCACCAGAGAGGTAGTTTGCGGCAGTGGAGGCGTGGCTTGGCACGATAGAACAATCCCTTGTCATGAAAGCGCAATACAGGGCGTAGGCGCGTGGCTACAGTCGAGGTCAGTGTAGCAATTGCATGCTGCAAACCTATAGCCAGGAGCACAGGTCATGAAACGATGGAATGGATGGGGTGACGACAGCATTGAACTGGTCTTGCCCACTGAGGCCATGCAGTTCTTGGAGCAACGCATTGGTGCCGGCACACCCACGCCAGACGCCACGTTGGCCCAGGCCTGCGCCGGCATACCGGCCAGCCGTTTGCCCGCACACCCGCTGGTCGACACCAGTGGCGAAACCCGGCTGCGCAACAGCCTGGGCCATAGCCTGCCGGACTGGCTGAAGATGCGCAGCGGCCAGGTGGGACGGGTCAGCGATGGCGTGGCCTTTCCTGAGAGTTCCGAGGAGGTGCGTGAACTGCTGCAATACGCTAAACGCTGCGGCGCGGCTGTGATACCCGTGGGTGGTGGCACGAGCGTGGTGGGTCACTTGACCGTGCCTGAGGCAGATGCACAGCCCGTGTTGAACATCAATCTGTCGCGCCTGAGCGCTCTGATCAACCTGGACCGTGAGGCCCAGTTGGCCACCTTTGGCGCTGGCGTGTTGGGGCCGGACCTGGAGGCGCAATTGCGCGCCCACGGCTACACGCTGGGGCATTTTCCACAGTCGTTTGAATACTCCACGCTGGGCGGTTGGGTGGTGACTCGTTCGTCGGGTCAGCAGTCGCTGCGGTATGGCCGTATCGAACAAATGTTTGCCGGTGGCTCGGTTGAAACGCCGGTGGGCACCTTGAATGTGGCGACCTTTCCCGCATCTGCAGCCGGCACGGACCTGCGCGAAATGGTGCTGGGCTCCGAGGGGCGTATGGGTGTGTTGACAGAGGCCACCGTGCGCATCACACCGCTGCCCGCGCGCGAAGAATTCCACACCATCTTTTTTCCCGACTGGGCGCAGGCGCAGGAGGCCGTGCGAAGCATCGTGCAGGCCAAGCTGCCGTTGTCCATGCTGCGCCTGTCCAATACCGTGGAGACGCTGACCACGTTGACGATGGCCGGCCACAAAAAGCTGATTGGCCTGCTGGAAAGTTATCTGAGCCTGCGTGGCTGCAAGGACCAAAAGTGTTTGCTGATGATTGGTGCCAGTGGCAACACCGATACCGTGGCCCATGCGCTAAAAAGCGCTAAACGTATCGCACGCCGCCACCAGGGTGTGGCCATTGGCCAGGCCATGGGCAAGAAGTGGAAGGAAAACCGGTTTCGCAATGTCTACCTGCGCAACGCCTTGTGGCTCAAGGGGTATGCCATCGACACGGTGGAGACGGCTTGTGATTGGAGTCGCGTAACACCGATGGTCGGCGCGCTGGAAGGCGCGGCCACCCATGCGCTGGCACAGGATGGGGAGCGCGTGCACACCTACACCCACCTGTCGCACCTGTATGCCCAGGGTGCCAGCGTGTACACGACCTTTGTCTACCGCCTATCAGGCGACTACGCAACCGACCTGGCGCGCTGGCGCACCATGAAGGCGGCGGTGTGTGAAGCCATCGTCGCAAACGGCGGCACCATTAGTCACCAACATGGCGTGGGTGTCGACCATGCGCCGTATCTGGCGGCGGAAAAAGGGGCGATGGGCATGGCGGCGATGCGCAGCCTGTTCCAGCATTTCGATCCCCAGGGCATCATGAACCCGGGCAAGCTGCTGCCAGCGGACAACACATGAACAACGGTGCGCCAGTGGTGCAGCCCGACGCGCAACGGGCGCAACTGTTGGCCCAGTTGCATGGCGGGCCGTGGGACATCATCGTCATAGGCGGTGGCATCACCGGCGCCGGCATTCTGCTGGAAGCCTCCCGGCGTGGCCTGCGTGTGTTGCTGGTGGAGCAGCGCGACTTTGCGTGGGGAACATCCAGCCGTTCTTCCAAGCTGGTGCACGGCGGGCTGCGCTACCTGAAGGAGGGCAAGCTGGGCCTGACGCGCGACTCGGTGCGCGAGCGCCAGAACCTGATGGCGGAAGCGGCAGGCCTGGTCGATCCACAAAGTTTTGCCTTTGCCGACTACAAGGGTCGCAAGCCGGGGCGCTGGATGTTCCAGCTCGGCCTGGCGATTTATGACCGGTTGGCGGGTCAACGCGGCCAACGCCACTATTTTCCGGCGAACGAATTCCTGATGCTGGCGCCGAACATTGGCCGCGCTGATCTGCAAGGTGGCATGTGTTACGCCGATGCCAAGACCGAGGATGCACGTCTGGTTTTACGTGTGTTGCAAGAGGCACGTAACCTGGGCGGCGTGGCCATCAACTACCTGGCGGCGCAGCAGTTGCTGCGGGTAGAAAACAAGGCCGAAGGCGCTGTCAATGGTGTGCAGTTAAAGGACGCGGCCAGTGGCCAGACCTATGCAGTGCATGCCAAGCTTGTCATCAACGCCACCGGTGCCTGGGCCGACACACTGCGCCAGCAGCAGGGCGCAGCACCCAAGTTGCGGCCCTTGCGTGGCAGCCACCTAGTGCTGCCCGCCTGGCGCTTGCCCACCGCACAAGCCATCAGTCTGATGCACCCCGAAGACGGCCGCCCGGTATTTGTTTTTCCGTGGGAAGGTGCCACGCTGGTCGGCACAACCGACATCGACCACAGCGGCGACCTGCGCATCGACGCCACGATCACGCCTGCAGAAATGCGCTACCTGCTGGCGGCATTGACCTTTCAGTTCCCGCAACTGCAATTGACGCAGGACGATGTGATCGCTACCTATGCCGGTGTGCGCCCCGTCATCGATACCGGCAAGGCCGACCCGTCCAAGGAAGGGCGTGACCACGCGGTGTGGTTGGAGCAGGGCCTGCTGACCGTGACCGGCGGCAAGCTGACCACGTTCCGGTTGATTGCACTGGATGCGCTCAAACACCTGGCGCATCTGTGGCCCGCATTGGCGGACCCACCCCACAGCGACACCACGGTGCTCAAACCCAGCGCCACGCTGCCGGTCGACACCAGCCTGCACACACAGCAACGCCAGCGCCTGCAAGGCCACTACGGTGCCCAAGCGGCCGAGGTGGTAGCCGCTGCGCATGAGGGTGAGTTGCACACCATACCCGGCACACACACGCTATGGGTGGAGTTGCGCTGGGCCGCGCGCCACGAAGCGGTTGTGCACCTGCAAGACCTGCTGCTGCGCCGCACCCGATTGGGCTTGCTGTTGCGCGGCGGCGGTGTAGACCACCTGCCCCGTATACGGTCCATTTGCCAAGCAGAACTGGGCTGGGATGACACCCGCTGGGAATCGGAGCAGGCCGCCTACCTTGCGCTGTGGCAACAGCATTACAGTCCAAACCCAAACGCCCCCACATCCACAGTGACCACCCATGTCTAAGCCCACGATCCTCTCCATAGACAACGGCACCCAAAGCGTGCGTGCGCTGCTGTTTGACCTGCAAGGCAACATCGTCGCCAAGGCCCAGGTGCACCTGGAGGCCTATTTCTCCCAGCACCCTGGCTGGGCCGAGCATGACCCCGAGGATTATTGGCAAGCCGTCTGCACCGCCTGCCAACGGCTGTGGCAAGAAAACCCCGGCGCACGCGACACCGTCAAAGGTGTGGCTGTCACCACGCAGCGCGGCACCGTCATCAATCTCGATGCGCAAGGCAAGCCTTTGCGCCCCGCCATCACCTGGCTGGACCAGCGCCGCACCGACACCGTGCCGCCGATTGGCTTGTTGTGGAAGTGGGCCTTCAAGCTGGCCGGCGTACAAAGCACCATCAACTACTTCCGTGGCGAGGCCGAGATCAACTGGATCAAGGCGCACCAGGCGGATGTGTGGGACAAGACAGACAAATACGTACTGCTGTCCGGCTACCTGAACCACCGCCTGTGCGGCAAGTTTGTGGACTCTGTGGGATCGCAGGTCGCCTACCTGCCGTTTGACTACAAAAAGCTGGCCTGGGCCAAACCCAGCGACTGGAAGTGGCAGGCCCTGGCCGTCAAGGCCGAGTGGTTGCCCGAACTGGTGGCACCCGGCACACGTATGGGCAGCATCAGCGCTGAGGCGAGTGCCGCCACCGGCATTCCGCAAGGCTTGCCACTGATGGCCGCCGCCGCCGACAAGGCCTGCGAGGTTATAGGCTCGGGTGGTCAGCACCCGCACATCGGCTGCCTGAGCTACGGCACCACGGCCACCATCAACACCACCAGCGCCAAATACATCGAGGTCACGCCCTTTATCCCGCCGTACCCCGCGGCCGTACCCGGCGCCTACAGCACCGAAGTGCAGATTTTTCGCGGCTACTGGATGGTCAACTGGTTCAAACAACAGTTTGGCCACCATGAGCAAAACCAGTCGGCCCAGACCGGCATTGCGCCCGAGGTGTTGTTCGACGAACTGGTCAACACCGTGCCACCGGGTTCCATGGGCCTGATGCTGCAGCCCTACTGGTCACCGGGCATCAAGATCCCCGGCCCCGAGGCCAAGGGCGCCATCATCGGTTTTGGTGATGTGCACACCCGTGCCCATGTCTACCGCGCCATCTTGGAGGGCCTGGCCTACGCGCTGCGCGAGGGCAAGGAGCGTATCGAGAAGCGCAGTGGCGTGCCCATCACCGAGCTGCGCATTTCGGGCGGCGGATCACAAAGCGACGCGGCCATGCAGCTCACCGCCGACATCTTTGGCCTGCCGGCCTCGCGACCCCACGTGTACGAGACCTCGGGCCTAGGCGCCGCCATAGACGCGGCCGTGGGGCTGGGTCTGCACTCGGACTTTGACGCCGCCGTCAAGGCCATGACACGTATCGGAAAAACCTTCACGCCCATTGCCGCCAACCATGCGGTCTACAACGCGCTGTACGGGCGCGTGTACCAGAAGATGTATGGAAGGCTGCAGCCGCTGTACCGGGCCATCCAGCAAATCACCGGGTATCCGCATATGCCGTGAAGACGTGGCAGGATAGAGGCTGCTTGCTTAAATAAAGGGGAGTGGCAAATCATGGTGACCAAAAAAACACCGGCGGTGAAGCGCGTCGCGGCGAAGAAGTCGGCCGCACCAAAAGGGCAGCCTGGCAATGGCTTGAAAGTCTTCTCGCTGCACAGCATGGACGCGGCCGCCAAGCCGGGCATCACGGCATTGCGGACCACACGTTCTGCCAACCCCTCTTTCGCATTCGCGGAGGCCACGGGGATGAAAACCCTGGACCCGGAAACCGCTGCACGCAACTACCTCGACCAAGCGCTGGCGAGTAGCGCAATAGCAAATTTCACCGCGCCCAAGGCCGATGCGGTGCCCAGCGAGTTCAAAAGCCTGGGCACAGAATCCATTGCGCTGACCGGCACCACCATCGTCAAGTTTCGGCAACACTTCAACAAGATACCGGTTTATGGTTCGCTGGTGACGGTTGAGTTGGACGAGTCGAACAAGCTGCTCAACATCCACGCCGCGCTGGGCGCGCCCCAGGCGGTGAACCCGGTCGCCAAGATGTCGGCCTCCGAAGCGGTGGCGGCGGTAAAGGCGTACCCGGGGTATACCAAGGATCTGACGCACGTGGTGCCCCGCCTCCTCTATTACTTTGACACGGGCATGTCCAAGTGGCGGCTGGTGTTCATCCTGGAGGATGTGCCTGTCGTACCCGAGTCCAAAGGCCCGTGCCCCGTGCTGATGGACTATGTGGTCGACGCGCACAGTGCAAAGGTCGTCAGAGCCTTGCCGCGCACGCCCACCATCGGCATGCAAGACAGCGCAGTGGACGGGCGTGGCCAAACCCGAACATTCGAGCTGGACAAGACCGGGAACGTAAAGACGTTGAAGGGCGCGACGCTGAACGTGCAGACCTTCGACTTCAAGTTCAACGACCCCGTGCAACAGGCAGCTGCCTTGCCCGGCAAACCCATCAAGAGTCCTCCCAAATTCCCACCCTCGGCCGTGAGTGCACATGCCAATGCCGAGGCCGTGGCCACGTTCCTGCGGTCGGTGCTGAAGCGCAACAACATCGACAACAAGGGCGGCTTGATGGTGTCCAGCATCAATTGCGTGGACAAGAGTGATAGCCCGGACGGCAAGGAATGGGTCAATGCATTCTGGAACGGTGAACAGATGGTCTACGGGCAGCGGCGCGACGGCGCAGGCTTTTTGTCCATGTCTGTCGCGCTGGATGTGGTGGGACACGAAATGTTCCATGGCGTGACGGACATGAGTTCGCGCCTTGAATACGCGCTGCAACCGGGTGCACTCAACGAGTCGTACTCCGACATCTTCGGGGTTGTCATTGCCAACCAGCCGAATCCGGACCCGCGCACATGGAGCTGGCAAGTGGGCGCAGGTTTGCTGCCGGACGGTACACCGTTTCGTGACATGGCCGACCCCACGCTCTGTGACCAACCGGCGCACATGCGCGATTTCAAGGTGCTGCCCAATACGCCACACGGAGACTACGGTGGGGTGCACATCAACAGCGGCATCCACAACAAGGCGGCCTACAACATCCTGACCGCGGTCCAGGGCGGCACGCTGGTCTTCACACCCAGCGAGGTTGCTGCTTTCTTCTTTCTGGCCCTGACACAAAGGCTGTCACGGACTTCGCAGTTTGCCGACAGCCGCACGGCCGTGCTGGACAGTGCCCGAAGCCTGTTTCGGACACTTGCACCTGCCGCGTTGGCTAGAAAGATCTCTGCCATTGAGGCTGGTTTCACTGCGGTTGGGATCAGCTGAAGAGGCTGCCTTAAGCCTCCATCAGGGAATCTCAAAAACTGTCAGCGCATTCGCGATGCCGCGCAACTGGTGGCTCTGCGCCTGCGCAGTCAAGCCTGCGGCCTGCAGCAGGCCTGCAACGCCGGGGTAGTCAACAACGGGTTCGGTCGCAAAGATCGAGCTGGAAGTAGCCAGGCCCTGAACACGCGCGGCGATGTTGACGGCCTGGCCGAAGTAGTCCAACCGGTCGTTCAGCGATACGGCCAGGCATGGGCCTTCATGCAGACCAATCTTCAACACCAGGTCTTCGCGTCCATTGCTCTGGGCGTTCAGTTTGTGCATGGCCTCGCGCATGCCCAGGGCGGCAGCCATGGCGCGGTTGGGGGTGGAGAAGGTGGCCATCACTGCGTCGCCAATGGTCTTGACCACGGCACCCGCCTCAGACGCCACCACGGCGTTCAGCACCTGGAAGTGGGCGCGCACCATGTCATAGGCCACCAGATCACCCACCCGCTCGTACAGCTCGGTCGAGGCGCGCAGGTCGGTAAACAAAAAGGTGAGGCTGGTGATCTTCAGTCGCTGGTCTATGTCCAGTGTTTCAGCCTTGTAGATGTCGCGAAAGGTCTGGTTGGTCAGCAGGCGTTTTGCGGTCAGAAACTGGCCGCGGTTGCCCAGCACGTGGTGCAAGGCGTCGCCGGCGATGTAGACGGCGGGCAGGGCGCGTTCAGTGGTCTGGTTGTCCAGCGTCAGCCGCAGCGGGCCGGGCCGCATGGCCACGGTGCCGGTGGGTGCATGCACGTTGTTGAACACCACTTCCAGGCTTTGCCGTTCGCGGGTGGGCTCTCCCTGCACGTCCAGAAAGTGGGCCGAATGGGTGACCGGGTCGAACACGATGACAAACTGCGCCGGCAGCTGCAGGGACAAGTAGGCTTTTTCGCCCGGAGGCAGTTCGACCGACTCGATGATGATCTCCTGCAGCAGCGTATCAAACGCCTCGCCCTCGGGCAGCTGCACGCCCGAGCCCCAGAAGATCTGGCGCATGTAGTCCCAGATGGACAGGCGGTGCGGGTCATGTGCGGCGATGGCCCGCACCCGGGGGTTGACGGTGAACACCACCTCGACCATCTCGTCCAGCGTGGGTTCGTAACCCGCTGCGCACAGCGCGCAGGAATAAGCGTCGCGGCGCATGGTCTTCAGCGTCGCGTTGGACGACAACACACCACCACAACCCGGGCACAACACATTCCATGCAAGGTCGAACAGCCCCAGCCGCGCCGCATGCAGGAATGCGGCTATGCAGCGTTCTTCATCCAGTTGGTGCTGGTGCGCAAAGGCCAGCACGTTGATGCGGTTCAGCGCCGCATCCGGCGCGTCGGCGACCAGCCGCTCAATGGCGGCCACCACGTCCGGGTCGGCGGATTGGCGTAACACCGAGAAGCGTGCAGCGGATGCGCTCATCGGAAAATGGTACCCCAGTCCAGGGCGTACGCCAAACAAGCCTGTAGCCCCCATACAGGCTGAATGTTGCGCTACATTTGTTATAGCTATTCCCCGCACTCACCAGTTATTCTGCAACGACGCACCTGAGTTGCGCAGAGTAGTTGAAAGGCGTAAGCTGGGTCAACCAAGGAGAGCCATGGCCATGGGGCATTTGATGCGTATCCTGCTGGGTGCCGTGCTGATCACCGTGTCGCTGCACGGCTTTGCCACTGAACCAGTGCGGCTGGGTTATTCGGACGTAGAAAACTTCCCTTACCAGATAGGCAATGGGGAACAGGTTGCGCCTGAGCCCGGCGTCGCGGTCGAGCTGATCCGCGAGGCCGCTGCTGCTGCGGAGGTGAAGGTCAACTTTGTCCGCATGCCTGCACAACGGCTGCTGGTGGAAATGCAGGCCGGGCGCATCGACGGGGCCTTCATCTTTTCCTTTAAGGAGGACCGCTTGCAATACGGTGTGTACCCCATGCAACAGGGCAAGCCCGACCGGCAACGCCGCATGGCCAGCAACAACTACAGTTTCTACAAGCTGGCAAGCAGTGACGTGGCGTGGGATGGTGCCAAGCTCAGCAACTGGCGTGCACCCGTCGGCATCAACTTCAGCTTCTCCATCGGAGACGATCTGAAGAAAATGGGTCTCACCGTGGACGATGGTGGCAGGGGAACCGAGCAGAACTTTGCCAAGCTCAGGTTAGGGCGTATATCGGCCTATGCCACGCTGGAGGATTCGGCAGATGCATTCCTGCGGCGCAACAGCGGCACGCAAGTGGTCAAGCTGGAGCCCCCCATCGTGGTGCGGGACTACTACCTGATGCTGAGCAAGCAGTACGTCGACGCCAACAGGGCCCGGGCCGAGTTGTTCTGGACACGGCTGGGTGAGGTGCGTGCCAGACGTGCTGCCGATATGTATGAAAAGTATGCCGACTGAATGGCGGGCTGTTTCGCCAAGTGGGATGCCGCCACGACAAGCCCGTGCGTGGGCATGGCATAGGCCCTGCACTATGCGTTACAGTGGCGCAAACACTCCATTCCATGACGCGGATACCCGAGCCCCTCATCGTTCGCCTGCGCAAGCTGTGGTTGCGGCTGCGCTCCTTGCGGGTGGCGATCGCGTTGACGGTGGTGGTGGGGGTACTGCTGGCTTCGTTCCTGTCTTATGTGGAGCAAACCTCGGATTTGCGCGAACAGCACATTGCGCAGATCCGTACCGAGATGAACCATCTGGGCACGCTGACTGCGCTGGCCCTGCGCGAGCCGCTGTGGCAGTTTGAGGCCGAGCAGGCCAACTCCATCATGGAGGCGGCCTTCGTCAACCCCGATGTGGTGTCGATTGCGATCTGGGACGACAAGGGCACACCGTTTGCCACACGCACCCGCAGCGCCGAAGACTCCCGGCTGGTCGATGCCACCACCCACGTGGTGGAGCGCAACAAGACCATGGTGGGAAAACTCACGATACAGATGTCCACCGCAGGTTACCTGCGCAAGGTCAATGAGGTGCGCCTGCAATATATGAAACACGGCGCGCAGATTTCTGTGGGTGCACTGATCGTCATCCTGTTGCTGATGCACTGGCGCCTTGTACGCCCGCTGGAGGAGCTGGTCCGGGCCTCAGGGCGGCTCGAAAAAGGCCAGCTGGATGTGCCCATACGCCCGGTGTTCCGCGATGAAGTAGGCGCGCTGGCCGACAGCCTGGAGGCCACCCGCCTGGCACTGCTGCACCTGGTCGCCCAACTGGAGAGCCGCAACCAGGAGCTGACCGATGCCAATGAACACCTGGAGCAGCGGGTGGCCGAACGCACCGAGTCGCTGGAGCAGACCCTGATGACGCTGGAGCGTGCCCAAGAAGAAATCATCCAGACCGAAAAGCTGGCATCGCTGGGCCGGGTGGTGGCAGGCGTGGCCCATGAGCTGAACACGCCGATTGGCAATGCGCTGACAGTGGCCTCGACGATTCAGTCAGATCTGGCGGATTTGAAGCTGGAAATGGACGGGGGCACTATGCGGCGCTCCACCCTGAACCATTTCATCGCCCGTGCCGACGAGGGCCTGGCCCTGTCGCTGAAGAACCTGCAGCGTGCGGGCCACCTGATCTCGGACTTCAAACAAGTTTCGGTGGACCAGACCAGCGACCAACGCCGCCAATTTGACCTGGCTGAAGTGAGCACCGAAATCCTGAATATGCTGCAACCCATGTTGCGCAAGTCGGGTTGCCAGATCACGAAAAATCTCACCCCCGGCCTGGTGTGCGATAGCTTCCCCGGGCGGTATGGCCAGGTGCTGACCAACCTGGTCATCAACGCCACCATCCACGCGTTTGACGGAAAGACCGGCGGCAATATCTCGGTGACCATAGGCGCGGTTGACGCCGTCACTGTGGAGCTGGTGGTGGCCGATGATGGCCTCGGCATGGAAGACCATGTACGTGCCCGCATTTTTGACCCCTTCTTCACCACCAAGATGGGGCGCGGGGGCACTGGCCTAGGTATGAACATCGTGCACGGTATCGTCACGCGGATTCTGGGCGGGCAGATTGCGGTGCACAGCACACCGGGCGAGGGCAGCCGTATTCGTGTGTTGTTCCCGCGCGTGGTGGGCGAAGCGGTGGCCGAGCGCGAAAAGAATCCGGGCGTCTAGATCGCCAATGGGTCCACGTCCACAGCCCAGCGTATCAATCCCTTGCCCTCTGGCCCCTGGCGCGTGGCGTGCAACACGGCCTGCCAGGCTGTCAAAAACTGTTGCAGCGCATTGCGCGACGGACTTTCCACCAGCATCTGGGCGCGTTCGACATCCGCCACACGCTGGATGCTCATGGGCACCGCCGGGTACAGCGTGATCTGGTCCAGCACCGGTGCCCAGCCCTCCCACTGCGCCATGTCGCTGCGGGCCGCGCTGCTGGCAGCATTCAAGAATGCCTGGGCCACTTCCTGCGTGCGGGCCTCGGCGCGCACCAGGGCCTGGGCAGTGAAGGGTGGCAGCCCGGCCTGGGCTCGCTCCTGCAATTGCTGGGTGGCAAAGCCGGGGTAGTCATGCTGCTTGAGTGCCGCATACAACGGGTGTGCCGGCTGGAAGGTCTGTATCCACACCTCGCTGCGTTCCCCCAGGCTGGCGTCACGCCCCGCGCGCCCTGCGGCCTGCATCAGCAGGCTGAACAGCCGCTCCGGCGCACGAAAGTCGCTAGAGAACAGAGCACCGTCCGGGTTGACGGCCGCCACCAGCGTGATGCGCCTGAAGTCATGGCCCTTGGCAATCATCTGGGTGCCCACCAGCACATCCACATCGCCCGCATGTACGGCCGCCAGCTGGCTTTGCAGTTCACCCTTCAGGCGCGTGGTATCGGCGTCAATACGGGCCACACGCACCGGTTCGCCGTCGGGAAATTCTTCGCTGACCGTATTGGGTCTGCGCACATCGGCCAACAGTTCGGCAAGGTGTTCTTCCAGCCGCTCGGTGCCGCGGCCCAGCGGTGCGATGTCGGGGTTGCCACAGGTGGGGCACGCGCGCGGCACGCGTTCGGTAAAGCCGCAGTGGTGGCAGCGCAGCGTGCGGTCGATTTTGTGGAACACGCGGAATGCGCTGCAGTGCGGGCATTCGCTCTTCCAGCCGCAATCGGTGCAGTGCAGCACCGGTGCATAACCGCGCCGGTTCAGGAAGACCATGCTCTGCTCACCACGGGCGACGCGTTCCTTGATGGCTTCCAGCAAGGGGATGGAGAACACGGCGTTGCGGTGCTGGTGGTTCATGTCCACACGGCGCACCAGCGGCAGACCCTCGGGCGTGGCCGCCGTGGTGCGCATGGTCTGTTGTGCGGTGGGAGCCGCGGTGACTGCTGGGGTTGCGGCGCCGGCGGGTGCGCCGATCCGGCTGGGCATGTGCAGGCGCAGGTAGCGGCCGCCTTCTGCTGCCGGGCGGCTGTGGTGCCAGCTCTCCAGCGAGGGGGTGGCCGAGCCCAGCAGCACCTTGGCACCTTCGAGGCGGCCGCGGTACACCGCCAGGTCGCGGGCCGAGTAGCGCGCGCCTTCGCTGCTCTTGTAGCTGGGGTCGTGTTCTTCGTCGACGATGACCAAGCGCAGGTGCGGCATGGACGCAAACACCGCCATGCGGGTGCCCAGCACGATGCGCGCCATTCCACTATGCGCCGCCAACCAGCTTTTGAGCCGCTGCGGATTCGTCATGCCGCTGTGCAGCGACACCACAGCATCCTCACCGTACAGCGGCGCAAAACGCGCCTTGAAGCGGGCTTCCAGCTGCGGCGTTAAATTGATCTCGGGCACCATGACCAGGGCCTGGGCTTGCGGGTCACTGGCCAGCAAGGTTTGCACGCTGTGCAGGTAGACCTCCGTCTTGCCGCTGCCGGTGGCGCCGAACAGCAAAAACGGGCCTGCCTCGGCCTGGATCCGGGCTACGACGGCCGTCTGTTCGGGACTGAGTTCGGGTAAGGCTTGGCCCTGTGCGGGGTGACCATCTACGTTTGTCGGACCCGGCTTGGCAGGCTTGCCGCGCTGCAATCGGCGTTGTACCTGCACCGGAGACAACTCCCGCAGTTGGGGTGGCAAGGCGGCGAGGGCCACTTCACCGATAGAGCGCTGGTAATACTGTGCGGCAAATGTAAGCAGCTGTTGCCAGGCACTGCTGAGCGGTGTTATGCCTTCCAGCACACCGGCCACCGCACGCACCTTGCCCGGATCTACCTCACCTGTGGCCTGCGCGGACTCTGCGTCCCACACCACCCCCAGGGTTTCACGCTTGCCCAAGGGCACACGCACCAGCGTGCCGGGCGCTAGCAACGACTCACTTTTGTAACTCAGCACCGAGCCCAGCGCGGCGTGCGCCGGGGTCTGGACGAGCACACATAACCAGTGTGTCATGGGCACTGGTTCGCGCGATAACAGGGATGCATGGTGCAAAGAGCCACTTGGGTGAAATTATTGATGTTGACTTGCGAAACAAGGGCTAAGTGCTTGATTTGGAAAGACTTTACAGTCAACCCAGTGTTTCTGTGGATAACTTTGTTGATATCTTGTCCTGAGGGCCTGCGAGGCCTTGAAAATCAAGGCTTTGGCTGGAATGCCCGTAAAAAAAGCAAAGTTTGAATTCCTTATGAATCAACCACTTACACGCGCTATTGCTTTCATAGCGCCTGTCGCCCAAAAGCCGAACTGCCCAGTTGGTACCACCCTGTTTTTGTGCATAACTGAAATTGCCGAGCCTGATTCGGGCCGAAACAGTGGTAAGAAATTTATGCCCTTAAACCCCGGGAATGGCGGTGTACGGCGTCCACTAGCGTGGCCACATGTTCGGGCGGCGTGTACTGGCTGATGCCATGGCCCAGGTTGAAGATGTGGGTGGGGCCGGTGCCAGCGCCTTGGTAGGGGGTGCCAAAGCTGTCCAGCACCCGGGCTACTTCCGCCTCAATCTGCGCCGGTTGGGCGAATAACACATTGGGGTCGATATTGCCCTGCAGGGCTTTGCCGGGGCCATTCACGCCTGACGCATATTCGGCACCGCCGATGGCCGCACGGGCCTTGCCCAGGTTGACGGTCCAGTCCAGGCCCAGCACATCGCAATCCAGCGCCGCCATCTCCTGCAGCCACAGGCCACCGCCCTTGGTGAACACGATGCGCGGGATACGTACGGTGTTGCCGGCTGCATCGGTGTGGGTTTTCTTCAGTTGGGCCAGCACGCGTGCCGTATAGGCCAGGCTGAATTCCTGGAAAGCGCCATCGGCCAACACACCGCCCCAGCTGTCGAAAATCATCACGGCCTGTGCACCAGCGTCGATCTGTGCATTCAAGTAGGCGGCCACGGAATCGGCATTGGTGGCCAGGATGCGGTGCATCAGGTCCGGGCGGCTGTACAACATGGTCTTGACCAGGCGGTAATCGCTGGAGCCCGCACCCTCGACCATATAACAAGCCAGCGTCCAGGGGCTGCCGGAGAAGCCGATCAGGGGCACGCGGCTCTTGCCATCGGGGCGGGTCAGCGCCTTGCGGATGGAGCTGACTGCGTCAAATACATAGCGCAGCTTGTCCAGATCCGGTACGGCCAGCTTGGCGACGGCAGCTTCGTCGCGTACCGGGTGCGCAAAACGCGGGCCTTCACCCACACCAAAACTCAGGCCCAGGCCCATGGCATCGGGAATGGTCAGGATGTCGCTGAACAGAATGGCGGCGTCCAACGGGTAGCGGTCCAGCGGCTGCAACGTGACCTCGGTGGCGTAGTCCACATTGGTGGCCAGGCCCATAAAGCTGTTGCCGGCCTTGACACGGGTGGCCAGGTATTCGGGCAAATAACGGCCGGCCTGGCGCATCAGCCAGACGGGGGTGTGGGCGGTGGCCTGGCGCAGGCAGGCCTGCAGAAAAGTGGGATTGTGGTGGGAGGCGAAGGTCGTGTCGGTCATGGCGTGATTGTCGCAGCACTACCCGCCTCAGTCTGTTCACAGGCTTCGACGATGCTCCACCATGAGGCACCTGTTCTGGACGACCCACAGCCCGGCCCCAATGGCTTTTTGCGCGGCCGCGTCGTGCACCACGCCCATTTGCAGCCAGACGGCCTGGGCACCGATGGTGATGGCCTCGTCCACCACCGGCGGGGCGTCAGCGCTGTTGCGGAACACATTGACCAGCTCGATCGTGTGGTGGCGTGCCGCGGCTGTCAATGTGGGGTAGGCCGTCTCGCCCAGGATGCTGTCGGCATTCGGGTTGATGGGGATGATGCGCCAGCCCTGGGCCTGCATGTAGCGGCTCACGGCATAACTGTCGCGGTGGGGCTTGGGTGACAGGCCGACCACGGCCACGGTGCGGCAGTGCTCCAGGATGTGCGCGATGTCGGCAGACTCGTTGTGCATGGTGATGGCCTCCGTCACAGCGCGGCCAGCGCGGTGCGCAGCGCCTGTACATCCAGAATTTCCGAGAACACCACCGGCGCCTTGCCGGTCTGGTGCAGCACATACACCGGCACGCCGCTGCGCCCCAGGGCCTCCAGCGCCACGGTGATGGCGGGGTCGCGGCGCGTCCAGTCGGCGCGCAACAGGGTCACATTGCGCGCGCGCATGTCGGCCAGCACCTCGGCATTGGCCAGCGTGGTTTTCTTGTTGTATTGGCAGGTGATGCACCAGGCCGCCGTGAAGTCCACAAACACCGGGCGGCCGGCGGCCAGTTCGGCCTCCACCTTGCCGGGTGCCCAGGCCTGCCACAGTGCGGTGGACGTGCCATTGGATGCAATAGTGGCAGAGCCCGTGCTGGCCGTGGTGTCCTCGGCCTTTATGACCAATGGGCCTATAGCCCCCGTCAAACCTAGCAGTATCGCTATGGAGATGGAAGCAAACACGGTGCGGCTGCGCCCGTCCAAATTCAGCGACCAGACCAACAGGCTCAGTGTCAGCAGTAGCGCCAGCAGGGCACCGGCACCGTCCACTCCACTCAGATGGCCCAGCACCCAGACCAGCCAGACCACAGTGGCCAGCATGGGGAAGGCCATGAAGCGGCGCAACGTGTCCATCCACGCGCCGGGGCGGGGCAGCCAGTCGCCCACGGCAGGCACCCAGGCGGCCGCCAGGAAGGGCAGGGCCAGGCCCAGGCCCAGCGCGGCAAAAATGCCAAGCGCCTGCGCGGCCGGCAGGCTGATGGCATAACCTAACGAGGCACCCATAAACGGCGCGGTGCAGGGTGATGCGATGGCCACGGCCAACACGCCGGACAAAAACGCGTCCACTACCGGATGGCGCGCCTGCAGGCTGGCGATCCGGTGGGGCAGCAGGCTGCCGATCTCGAACACACCAGCCAGGTTCAGCCCCAGCAGCGTGAACAGCGTGGCCAGTGCGGCCAGTACGGCAGGGGACTGCAGGTGAAAGCCCCAGCCCAGTTGTTCACCACTGGCACGCAGGGCCAGCATCAAGGCGCCCAAAGCGACAAACGACAACACCACACCCGCCGTGTAGGCCAGACCCTGTGCGCGCTGCGAGGCGCGGCTGTGTTCGCTGTGGCGGGCAAAACCCAGCACCTTGATGGCCAGCACCGGCAACACACACGGCATCAAATTCAATATCAGGCCACCCAGCACGGCTGCCAGCAGGGCCAGGCCCCAGGTGCCCAAGCCGCCGTCGCCAACGGGGACGGGTTGCACGACAGGGCTTGTGGTGGCTGCGGCCACCGGTGTTGTGGCACCGATCGCGGGCCAGTTGCCGCTGATGGTTGCCACCGTGCGCAGGCTGTCTGTGCCCAGCACCAGCACCACGGGCAGGGTGGCGGGCGCCGATTCGCGTTGGGTAGACAGCGGGAAGTGGGCGCTCCACACTCCATTGCTCCAGGACTGGGTGGGTGGGTTGCCGGCTGCGGGCGCGCTGGTCGCCACTTTGTCGCTGGCTTGTGGCGTGGTGACGGGCTCCACGACATGGGCGGTTTCCGGGAACACCTGCAGCGCGCGGCCGCTCCAGCTGGCGGGCAGGCCGCTCACGCTGACCACCATGGCATCGCCCTGGAGTTTGGCTTGTGCAGAACCGGTGAGTGCCGTGGGGCTGGCGACGCGGGTGGCCTCAAAGGCCGGGCCATGGGTCGCCGTGGAGCCGCGGGTGGGCACCTGCAGCACAAACTTGCCTTCCTGCGGAATACATTCTTGGCGGCAGACCAGCCAGTTGGCACTCAAGGCCACCTCCAGCATGCCGTTGGCGCCGGGCTTGAAATCCTTGCCCACCGTCAGCGGCACGGGCAGCAGCACCGTGTCTTCGTACCCGAAATTGGCCATGCTGCCTACCGGAATGCGCCGGGGTGTGGGCCAGGCGATGTCGCCGGCGGTCAGGCCTGCGGGCAGTGTCCACTGCAGGGTGGTGGGCAGGCCGGAGTCGCCGGGGTTGGTCCAGTAGGTGTGCCAGTGGGGCAGGTGTTTGAGCTGCAGGCCCAGCCAGACGGTCTTGCCCGGGGCCACCCCATCGGGTGCGTGGGCCAGCAGCTCGGCGCGCACCTGATCGGTTTGCACCACGGCCGACACGGTGCCATTCTGGGTCGTGCCCCTTAAGAGAATCTGGGCATTAGCCCCCGTCAACATTGCACATATTGCTATAAAAAATATAGCGATCCGCAAGGGAATGGAGGACTGACGGGATACGCTGGGGCGCGGTGTCGGGGATTGGGAGGCGTGGATCATTGCAAATTGGGAGCTTTTGGCAGCCGAAAAGTTCCGCCGCGGCGCGGTACACCGCAGGTCAGCTTGCCATTGTGGCATCTCCCCCGCCTGCCTCGACACGGCCACGCTGCCGTGGTTTTTGACACCATAGCGCGTTACCATGGCTGCTCCGTTGGACCGCCTATTTCTCCACAACAATGTCTGAAGCTTCTGCCACTTCCGCTGTGTCGACCCCGTCGCCTTCCCGCTACTGGGCCGACTGGAGCACGCAGGACTTTGCGCGGTGCAAGGCCAGCCGCACTCTGGAGCAGATGATTGCCGTTTTGCCTGTGGCGGCCACCGAGCAGCACGGTCCTCACCTGCCGCTGAAGGTGGACAGCGCCCTGGTTGACGGTGTCGTCGCTGCCGCCTTGCCCCACCTGGGCGTAGAGGTGCCTGCGCTGTTTTTGCCGACCCAGGCTGTAGGCTTAAGTCCCGAGCATGCGCGATTTGCCGGCACGCTGACGCTGAAGGCCGAAACCACGATACGCCTGTGGACCGATATCGGTGAGAGCGTGGCCGCCACTGGCGTCAAGAAACTGGTGCTGCTCAATTCGCACGGCGGCCAGGTCGGCGTGATGGACATCGTGGCCCGCGACCTGCGCGCCCGGCTGGGCATGCTGGTCTACAGCGTCAACTGGTTCGGCTTGCCGCTCTTGGGGCCGCAGGGGGAGGATGTGAATGCGCTGTTCAGTACCCACGAACACCGCTTTGGCATACACGCTGGTGACATCGAGACGTCGATGATGCTGGCATTGGCGCCAGATCTTGTGAACATGGCACGGGCGCAAAACTTTGCGTCGACGTCTGAAGACCGTGCGCAGAAGTTTGCCATTCTGGGCAATGGCAAAAGCGCAAAACTGGGCTGGCAAATTCAGGACTACAACGCGCACGGCGCGGTGGGTAATGCCGCCAATGCCAGCGCCGACAAGGGGCGGGCCGTGCTGGACGCAGCTGGCCGCGCTCTGGCACGCCTGCTGGCTGAGTTGCACCAGCTGCCCCTGGGCACACTGACGGACCACATCGCCTAGCAACGCTGGGGTCTGCCATGCATACGGCCGTCAGCAAAGCAACCGTGGAGCGCATGGACCGCCTGGTGGGCTGGTTCATACCGCACCACGCCGCGCTGGACGAACGCACACTCAGTGCCAGCCGGATGTTTGTCTACATCTGCCTGATCAACTCGGTGTTTTCGCTGCTGTATGTGTTCACGTCACTGGCCATAGGTTTCGCGATGGGCGCGCTGCTGATGTGCACCGGCATCGTGTTCCTGTTTGCCGCGTTGTTCTACTTCCGTGCCACCGGCAAGCTGCGCACCAGCGTGAACTGGTACATGGCCAACGTGGTGTTTGTGGCCGTGATGGGCTGCAGTTTTTTCTCCGGCGGGCTGCATTCACCGGTGCTGCCCTGGTTCACGTTGATACCGGTTGCTGCGGTGTTGCTGCTGGGGTATGGGGTGGATGCCCTGGTGTGGTTTCTGGTGTGTTTTGCGATTTCGGTGGGGTATGGGGCGGCCAGTCTGCAGGGCTATCAGTTCCCCCAGCTCTACCAGCAGGAATACGCCACCACCTTCACCATGGTGTGCACCGGCGGCCTGGTGTCGGTGCTTTTTTTGTTCGCGCTGACCTTTGACCACATCAGCAGCGCGGCTGTACAGGAGGTCTTGGACAGCCGCAAGACGCTAGAGCACCTGGCCCGCAGCCAGGAACGTATGGCCGAGCGCGGGCGCATCTTGCGCAATATGCACGATGGCGTGGGTGCCCACATCAGCTCGGCCATGCGGCAATTGCAGATGGACGGGGGCGGCAACACCTATGACGCGCGCAATGAGGTGTTGCAAACCCTGCGCGACGGCTTAGACCACCTCAAGCTGTCCATAGACGCCATCCACCTGGCGCCGGGCGACGTGACTGCGCTGCTGGCCAATATGCGCTACCGCATGGGGCCGCGCTTTGCCGGCATGGGTATCGAGCTGCAGTGGGATGTGGACCTATTGCCCGTCTGCCAGAAGCTGGACGCCAGTGCCATGAGCGAGCTGCAGTTCATGCTGTTTGAGGCCTTGTCCAATGTGCTGCAGCATGCCAAGGCACGTGTGCTGCGGGTGGAAGGCCATGCGCCTGAAGGTGCGGGGCAGGTTTTTGTACGTCTGGTAGACGATGGCTGCGGTTTTGACCCGTCCACCAGCACACGCAATGGCCTGGCCAGCATGCGCGAGCGGGCACTGGCCATTGGTGCGCAGTTACATATCACCAGCGTGCCCGGCAATACCGTTGTGGAAATCCAGCTGGCCGTTTAGTAGTGCGACTAGAAAAGGCAATTCTCCGCCGGGCCGCCCCAAGGAGAATTAGTCCCCTTGGGGGGCAGCGACCCGCGCAGCGGCGGAGCGTGGGGGCAACACTTCCAACACCAGGCGTATACCCACCAGCGTGTAACGTGTCTGTGGGGAATTCCAGTTGCGGTAGCTGGAGCGCAGGTACAGCGGCCAGGTGTGCCACGAGCCGCCACGGCGCACATAGACCGATCCTTCGGCAGGGCCTTGGGGGTCGTCCACCGGGGACTGGGCGTAGTAGTTCTCGTCGTGCAGGTCGCTGGTCCATTCCCATGCGTTGCCGTGCATGTCGTACAAACCAAAAGCATTGGGCGCAAAACTTGCCACCGGCGCGGTAAAGGCGTAACCGTCATCGCCCGGCAGTGCATGGTCGGCAAAGGCGGGCCACAGCGGTTTTGCCCGAGCGTCGAACCCGTTGGCGACGCCTGTCAGACCTGCGGGGTCGTCGCCGTGCTGGTAGCGGGTACGGGTGCCAGCGCGGGCGGCGTACTCCCATTCGGCTTCGGTGGGCAGGCGGTAGTGGCGGCCCTCGGTGGTGCTGAGCCAGCGGGCCAGGGCCTGGGCGTCGTTCCAGGTGACGTTGACCACGGGGTGATCGTCCGTTTGCGCAAAGCCGGGGTTGCGCCAGCTGTAGCGGGGGTTGCGGCCATCGAACTGCTCACCGCGGGCGCCCTTGTTGGCCAGGTATTGCACGCTGTATCCATACGCACCGGTGCCATCGGCAATGGATTCGGGCACGTAGTTGGACGCGGCCAGGAACTGGCGGAACTGGCCCACCGTGACCTCGGTGCGGCCCAGGTAAAAGTCGCGCGTGATGCGCACGCGGTGCACCGGTGCTTCGTCACTCAGGTTTTCCAACCGGCGGCGCTCCATCAGCGGGTAGGCCTTCTCCAGCGTGGCGATGGGTTCGTCGCTGCCCATCATGAACTCACCCGCCGGAATACGCACCAGCGCCATGCCAATCGTATTGACCAGCTCGGCGCGTGTGGGGCTTGGCGGTGTTTGCGCAGTCTGCGCGTGAAGACCGGCGCATGCGCTGGCCAGTAACAGACTCAGGAGTAGGTGATCCATGGTGCATATTCTGCACCGTCCAGGTGGGCCAGCGAGTTGAAGCTCAGCAGCAGGTGGCGTTTGGGCGTGAACAGAAACTCGGTCACGGCGCTGTTGCGGATCTGCATGTTGAGTTCGATCGTTTTCTCCGGCAGCGTACCCAGGATATGGCCCATGGCTGTAGAGATAGGCCCTCCGCTGCTGACCAGCAGCACGTCGCCGGTGTGTTGTTTGCGCACATGGTCCAGCGCGCTGGTGATGCCGGCCACGAAGTTGTCGTAGGTGGGCATACCCTTGGGGGTCAACACACCGTTCATCCACTGCGTGAGGCCATCGCGCAGCAGGCGAAAGTGCAGCTTGTACAGCTCGGGTGTGGTGGGCGGCACCAGCGGGCCGGGGTGGATGGCGGCAATCACCGCATCCGCATCGTATTCGTTCATGCCCGGCCACAGCGTGGGCTGCAAGTCCAGGCTCGCGCCCCTGGCGATGCCGGCGTAGGTTTGCGCATGGCGCTTGAGTGTGCCGGTCAGCACGGCGTCAAAACGTGTGCCCTTGGAGGCAAAGTATTCACCCAGGCGAATGCTCTGCTTGTGGCCGAGTTCGCTCAGGTTGTCATAGTCGGCGGCGCCAAAAGACGCCTGTCCGTGTCGTACCAGATAGAGTTTTCCCATGCAGGGAATCTAAGGCAAGCGTGGCAAGCATCTTGTCATGGGTGTGACAGTTGTCCATGCGCCGTACCCCATACCCCACGCCTTGGCAGTTCAGTAGGTCAGATTCAGTTGCAAAACGGCGGTCGTGCCGCTGGTTTCATTGCCAACAACCAACAAGGGCTTTCCATTGGGCGACTTGTCGGCCGCAATGAACAGCACACCCTCCGGTCCACGGTCACCCGTCAGGGTGGAGCCGGACGCGGCGCGGTTGTTGAAATAGGTCACGAAGACCGGCGCGGTGGGGCTGGTTACGTCATACACCATGACTCCACCAATACGCTCCAGGCCCACAAACGCGAAGGTTTTGTTGCCGATCTTGCCAATCGTCACGCCCTCGGGCTCCGGACCCTTGGAGGGGCTGCGGTTGTCCAGGGTGTCGTTGTCGTGGCTGGCGTTGAACTTGGCGGCAGCCAGCGCGGTGGTGCGCTGTTCGATCTGGTCGCCAGAGTCAAACACGCGCACCATGTCCTTGTTCCAGATCGTGAACGACCGCGCACCAAAGCTCCACAGCTCGGTGCACTGACCGGCTGCGTTCTTGCCGGTGTTGCCGCCATTCGGGTTGGATGTGATGCGCAGTCGGCCCAGGTTGGAGTCTAGGATGAGGTTGGTCGCGTCAGCGAAAACACTGGGGTCCAGGCCGGCAGAGCAGTGTGCACGCACACGGGTTTCGTCGCTGTAGCCTGGCCAGTCTGCGCGGGCCTCTCCTTCATTGGCGGTGATGAAGTAGGTTTGTCCGCCAGCGGTGTAGGCGGCGATTGCGTCAGGCTGGTACATGCCCTTGACGGGGTAGGTTGTGATCTTGACGGCGGCTGTGCCGCTGTTGGTGTTGGTGCCACCGTCTTCGTCGCTGGCGTCCAGCCCCATGCCGGCAACGTTATGGTCCTTGAGGCCCAGCGCTTTGATGGCGGTTACCTTGGCAGTTGCCAGGTCCACCATCGCCACTGCATTGTTTTCCTGCAGCGTGACGTAGGCGGTTTTGCTGTCCTCCGTTACCGCCACATATTCGGGCTCCAGGTCCTGGGCCGCATTGGCGCCAGGGCCGTAAATGCGCACGCCCTGGCTGCGCAAACTGGCTTCCTGGCCGATAAATGCCCTGAAGTCGGCAGTGGCCACGGTGGGTGTTCCGCCGCGGTTGACCGTGATCACACTGACCGAGCCTTCGGGGTCAATGGAGTCGGCGGCGCCGTAGCTGTTGGGCTCTCCCTCGTTGGCGGTGACAACAAACTTTCCATCCGGGCTGAAGGTCAGCATGTCGGGCTGGGAGCCCACGGTCACCGTATTCAGCAACACCAATGTTTGGGCGTCGTAAAACGCAACTTTGCCGGCGCTGGTCTTGGGCGCGGCTTCCACGGCAACCGCTACCAGCCCGTCGTAAACCGCCACACTGTTGAAGACTCCGCCACCAAATGCAGCGGTGGTAATCGTTTGGATCACCTTCGGGGCCGAGGGGTCGCTGAGGTTCACAACATCCAGCGAGCCATTGGCACCGTTGACGACAAACAGGCGCTTGGATGCGCTGTCAAACGCGGTAATTTCGGATGCACCCAGTGCAGCGCTGCCGAACCCACCAATCTTGGACAAGGTAAAGGACGTGGGGGTGGCTTCAACATCAGCGGACGACCCGCCACCGCAACCCATCACAACGGCAGACGCCAAAACAGCGACGGCCAGGCTGGCGCGGACGGGAAACGGGAGAAAGTTCTTGGTGTTCACGGAGACCCTTTGGTAAAGGGTTGCGAATATAGAACCGGCGAATGAAGGATTTGTGACAGCTACATTTCATCCCCGTCACATGCCCATGTGCCGAATCTGCCTCTAGCCCCCGCAGAGGCTTATTGAGTAGCTATCTATTTAGTAGCATACCGGCAGACACGCGGCACACCACCTGGGCGCTGTCTTCTGTCTCGTGCAGGGTGGGTAGGCTCATGCGGAGTGGATCTCGATGAGCCCCTTGGGCGTTTGCAACTGGGCGCTGATGCGCGCAGGGCCGGCGGTCAGCGCAACGGAAGAGAGCCCCAGCGTCTGGTAGGCGCTGGTCAAGACGGAAGCGTGTGGGTGCTGCACCTGCAGGCCTTGCAGCGCCACGCCGCTGTCAGGCATGGCGTCGGTGGGGTGGGTGGTGCCCCACTGGATCAGCGTGGGCATGCAGCCATCGAACAGGCGCTGGCCATCGCTGCGCACCGTGATCTGCCACTGCAGCAGGCCGGCGACGGTCTGGCGCGAGGCTTGCACCACCGCGCCGCGGTCTATGCCTTGGGATGCCAGTGCATCCACCGCAGCGTTGATGTCAGGCACACCGGCGACGAAGTGTGTGAGCAGGGGGCCAAACTGTGCCACACGCGCCTGCAGCGCCGGGTCGTCCATGTCAAACCAGCGTCTAGCCCCCGTCGGTATTAATGGTACCGCTACTGGATTGATAGCAATGATTTCGAGATAGGTGGTGCGGTGCGCCGCGGTGGCAATCTTCAGCAGGCGGTTGTGGGTGCCCATCAGTCGGTGTTCTCCGCCCGGGCCGGGTGTAACGCCCAGCGTGGCCTCGCACCAGGCTACACCCTGGGCCAGGTTGCTGGCCACCACCACCAGGTGGTCGATGGATGGCCCCCGGTGATCGACCGCTGCCATGGCTACAGCAGCACGCTGCCATTGATACAGGTGACGGCATCACCACCCACCCATACCTGATCGCTTGCATCCTGGCGGATGTGCACACGCCCCTGCACGCCCAGGCAGGTGCCTTGCGCGGCCGTGTACTGTGCGGGGGCCTGGCCGGTGGCAATCAGCCACTGCGCCAGGCTGGCGTTGAAGCTGCCGGTGACCGGGTCTTCGCCCACGCCCTTGCCGTGGTCGAAGAAGAAACGCACTTCAACCGTGGGTTGGTCGGTGGTGTCGACGTTTGCAGTAGTTGCTGCACCGCCGCCGCCGACAAAGGCACGCGCCTCGCGGTTGGAGCGGCCAATCAAGCCGGCGGCTGACCCAGCGGCTTCCTGGGTGGGTTGCACCACAGCCACACCCACGCCGCTGATGCCCGCAGCGCTGAGCACGGTGTTGAGTTGCACGGCGTCCGGGCTCAAACCCAGCAACACGGTCAGGTCATCGACCAGCAGGCCAAAGTGGGTGGGACCGTTGCTCAGGTGCTGGCTGGCCACAACGTGCGCCCGTGGCAGGCCTAGCGCATCGGCCAACGCGCCCACCAATGCGGGCGTGGCTTCGCTGCGTTTCAGAGCGGGCGCGGCAAAGGCCGGGCGGCCGCCGGCCTGGTTGATCTGGATCAGGCCAACCTTGCACTGCTGCACCACCAGGCCGGGTTTTTGCGGCACACCGCCATGCTCCAGCCAGGCGTGGCAACTACCCAGTGTGGGGTGGCCGGCAAAGGGCATTTCGTAGCCGGGCGTGAAGATGCGCACTTGGTAGTCCGCACCCTGGGCCGCGGCTTCGGGTGTGGGTGGTAGCAGAAAGGTGGTCTCCGACAGATTGGTCCAGCGGGCGAACTGCTGCATCTCTTCGGTGCTCAGGCCCGTGCCGTCCAGCACCACGGCCAGCGGATTGCCCAGGTAGGCCAGGGCGGTGAACACGTCGACTTGTTTGAAGGGGCGTTGTTGCATTGCGATTAACTTAAGGTGACATCCAGAACACCGCGGCTGGCGGGGCGCTGCTGCAGCTGGCCAAACCAGCGCTGCACGTTGGGGAAGGCCTGCAGCTCCTGGCGGGTCACGCCATAGGCGTCGAACTGGGCGGTCCGCATGCCCCACCAGCGGTGCATTTCGCAACCCAGCGGAATATCGGCCATGCCAAAACTTTCGCCACCCATGTATGCATGTTGTTGCAGGTGTGCGTCCAGCAAAGCCAGCAAGGGTTCGGTTGCGGACACCGATTGCTGAATCACATCGGCGTCGCGCGCTTCAGCGGCCGTGCGCACTAGTTGGAGGAAGGCCGGGCCACCGGCGCGGTTAAACGTGGTTTGTTGCCAGTCCATCCAGCGCTCGGCGTCGAAGCGCGGCTCCAGCTCCTCGGGGTAGAACATGAACTCGGCGCCATAACGCGCGCACAGGTAACGCACAATGGTGTTCGACTCCCACAGCGTGAAGTCGCCAATCTCCAGCAGCGGTACCAACCCGTTGGGGTTTTTGCTCTGGTACTCGGCCGTGGTCGTGACGCCGTATGCCGCGCCCGCATCGGTGCGCTGGAAGTCCAGCTCCAGCTCCTGCGCGGCCCACACGACTTTGCGCACATTCAGTGAACTGATGCGGCCCCACAGGCGGATGGTGTGTTGTTCTTCCATAGCGTTCAAGAACCTCGGTTTTCGCGGATGGCGGCGGCCAAGGCCGCAACGCCGGTGCGGATCTCGTCCACATTGGGCGTCACGAAGGACAGGCGCATCGTGCGCGGATCGGCGTGGTCGTTGTAGAAGGCCGCGCCCGGCACAAAGGCAACGCCCTTGTCCACGGCCTTGGGTAGCAACTCTTGTGCATTCATGCCTTCAGGCAGGCGTGCCCATAGGAACATGCCACCCACGGGGGTGTTCCAGGTCACGTCGCTGGGCATGTCTTTTTGCAGAGCAGCCAGCATCGCATCGCGTTGCGATTTGTACAGCGCGCGGATCGTAGGGATATGGCGGTCCAGGAAACCGTCTTTCATGACCTCGGCAATCATGCGCTGGTTGAAGCCCGGGCTGTGCAAGTCTGCCGCCTGTTTGGCCTGCAGCAGCTTGGGGTACATCAGCTTGGGCGCCACGATGAAGCCCAGGCGCAAGCCCGGCGCCAGCACTTTGGAGAAGGAACCCAAATAGATGCAGCCTTCAGGGTTGCGCGCGGTCAATGGAGCGGGCGGCTCCTCGTCAAACCACAGGTCGCCGTAGGGGTTGTCTTCGATCAGCGGCAGGCCCAGCTCGGCTGCCTTGGCCACCAGCGCGGCGCGGCGGGCCTCGGTCATCGTGCGGCCGGTGGGGTTCTGGAAATTGGGCAGCACATAGAGGAAGCGTGCCTTGTTGGCACCGGTGCCAACCTTGGATGCCAGGTCGGCCACATCCACGCCTTCGTCATCGCTGGCCACACTCACCACTTCGGGTTCCATGGGTGTGAAGGCCTGCAGTGCGCCCAAGTAGGTGGGGGTTTCGACCAGCACGCGGCTGTCGGCATCGATCAGGATTTTGGCAACCAGGTCCAAGCCCTGTTGGGAGCCGGTGGTGATCAGGATTTGTGCAGGGTCGACATCCCACGGCAGGCGGGCGGCGACCATTTCGCGCAACGGCCCGAAGCCCTCGCTGGCAGCGTATTGCAGCGCGGCCTGAGCATCGTTGGTCAGCACGTGGGTGCAGGCTGCCGTGAACTCGCTGACCGGGAAGGTCTTGCTGGAGGGCAGGCCGCCGGCAAAGCTGATGATGCCGGGCTTCTCGGTGACTTTGAGGATCTCGCGGATCACAGATGGGTTCATGCGCGCGGCGCGGCGGGCCATGGTCCAGGGGGTGGCGGTGGAGAGGTCGTTGGGTTTCATGGTTTTCGGTCTCTTTTTAGGTAATAGTGGATTTTGCTCTTGGTTGTGCCTGGTTTTAGGCGCGCATAGTGTTGTGGGTGGCAAGGGCTTGGGGTGTGCCGGGTTCCTCATGGTGCGGGTACGCACAAATCGGGACCCGGCACACCCCAGGCCCTTGCTGCGCGCGGCGAGGGAGTGCGGGACAGAAATAGCAGGGAGCCTGCTGCAACCTCGCAACGCTGGAGTGGGCGGAGCCCGGGGGCCGACTTGGCAAGCGCAGCGCCTCTGAGGCCCCGGGATTCCGCCCACTCCGGCAGGCACGCGACAGTAGCGAACAGGTGGACTTCATGCCCCAACCCGCCGAGACACAGGCATCTTCTTGCCAATAAAGACAGTAGCAATCACCGCTAGCCCAAAGCCGACGGTAACGGCGTCCAGTTTCTCGCCCAGCAGCGGCACAGCCACCAGCATGCTCAAGAAAGGTTGCACCAATTGCACCTGGCTCACCCGCACGGTGCCACCCAGCGCCAGCCCGCGGTACCAGGCAAAAAAGCCCAGCCACATCGAAAACACAGCCACATAGGCAAAGCCCCACCATGCGCTGCTTTGCAATGGCGCGGTGGGCCAGTGGTAGGCGGACAGTGGCAAGGTCAGCGGCAGGGCGATCACCAGTGCCCAGCAGATCACATGCTCAGCCTGCATGTGCTGCGACAGGCGGGCACCGTAGCCATATCCCACGGCGGCGCACAACACGGCGGCCACCAAAAGCAGGTCTGCACCGCCTACCGAGATGCCACCTGCTGCTGCGGTGGTCGATGTAGATGCTGGTCCACCATGCGTCACCGCAAACACCGCCACCAATGCACTGCCCAGCGCCGCGCACAACCAGAAACCAGTGGACGGTCGCTGGCGGTGCAGCAGCGCGCCTACCGCAGCAGTTGCCAAAGGCAGCACACCAATGATGACGCTGGCGTGCATGGCCTCCACATACCGCATGGCAAACGAAGTGAACAGCGGGAAACCAAACACCACACCACCGGTGGTGATGGCCAGCGGCAACCAGTCTTCGCGGCGTGGCAATGGCGCACGGGTCAGCAGCAGGAACGCGCCAGACAGCGCGGCCGCCACCACGGCGCGGCCCATGGCGACGAAGAAGCCCGACATCTGCGGCGCCTCGGCCGTGCCGACTGCCATACGTGTCATCGGCAGCGTCACCGAGAAGATGGCGATGCCCAGCAGGCCCAGCCACAGGCCCTGGTTGATCTGGCGTTGGTTGGTCATGGTGGTTGTGGTCATACGGTCAGCATCCACAGCGCGGTGAGCACCAGCACAACCGCCATCACGCGGTTAAAGGCCAATAGGCGTTTACCGGTTTCCACCGGGCCGCGCAGCCAACCCCGCAACAGCGATCCCAGCGTGGCGTACAGCATGTTGCTGGCAAAGGCGAAAACCAGCATGGTGGGCATCACCACGGCGAGACGCTGGGCCGGGTCGGCGCGGCCGGCAATCCAGCCGCCCACAATGGCCAGTGCCAGCATCCAGGCCTTGATGTTGACAAACTGTAGCGCCACGCCTTGCCAGAAGCCGACCACCAGCTTGGCCGCGTCCGTCTCGTTGAGCTGGCGCGATTGGCTGAGTTTGAATGCCATCCATAGCAGGTAGGCCACGCCCACAATCTTGACGCCCCAGCTCAGCAGCGGCACGGCCAGCACCAGTGCGCCCAGGCCCAGGGCGCACACCAATAACAAGGCACCCCAGCCCACCGGCACGGCGCAGACAAAGGGCATGGCGCGGCGCAAGCCCCCATTGGCTCCCAGCGCCGTGGACAGGGTGTTGTTAGGCCCCGGCGTGAAAGTCATCGCCGTGGCCAGCACCAGTAAAGCCGTAAATTCTTGCCAAGTCATGCAACAGACTTTATAGTTGAAATCAACACACTACCAGTACAGTTTTCAGATCATTGATTGAAACTGTATTGCTGATCGGGGCAACACAGGCGCATGCCGGCGCTATGCCCGCCCACTGCCACTCACCGGACGAGGCCAAGCCCATGTTGATGAAGACCGCATCCCAGTCGCTGACCGAGCAGCTGTGCACCCGTTTTGCCGAGCGCATACGCACGCGCTTGCTGGCCCCTGGTGCACGCCTGCCATCGGTGCGCCAGTGTGCGCAGCAGCAGGGCGTGAGCCCCTCGACCGTGGTGGCGGCCTACGACCAGTTGCTGGCACAGGGATTGGTGGAAGCCCGTAAGAACAAGGGGTTCTATGTGCGGGAAATGGCGGTAGCCCCCGACGGTGTTAACAATGATGCTACTGATTTTGTAGTATCAGCCAACCCGCGTGGGGGCTTCCAAGCGCAGCATGTGCCGGTGAACGCTACGGCGCTGATACGCGGCATGTTCCACGGCAGCTCGGACAAACCACAACCCGGCATGGGTGTGTTTCCGTCGGACTGGCTGGAGACCACGTTCATGCCCGCCGCCGTGCGCAAGGTCACCAACACCCGTTCGCTGCAATCCTTCTCGCTGCAGTACGGTGAGCCGGCGGGTGACAGCGGCCTGCGCCAGTCCTTATCGCAAAAGCTGGTGGCCTACAACGTACACGCCGCGCCCAGCCAGATCGTCACCACTGTCGGCGCCACGCATGCGCTGGATATCGTGAGCCGCACCTTGCTGCGCGCCGGGGACTATGTGATGGTAGAAGAGCCGGGTTGGGCCATCGAATTCGCCCGGCTGGCAGCTTTGGGCATGCGCATCCTGCCGGTGCCGCGCCGCGCGGATGGGCCAGACCTGGACGTAATGGCGCGCTACTGTCAGCTACATGCACCCAAGTTATTCGTCAGCGTAAGCGTGTTCCACAACCCCACCGGTTATTGCCTGTCTCCGGGCAGTGCGCACCGGGTGTTGCAGTTGGCCAATGCGCACAACTTCCACATCGTCGAGGACGACACCTACAGCCACATCGCGCCCGAGCACGCCACCCGCTTGTGCGCGCTAGACGGACTGCAGCGCACCATCTATGTCAGCGGTTTTGCCAAGATATTGGCGCCCGGCTGGCGCGTCGGTTTTCTGGCCGCGCCCGCGTCGCTGGTGGAGGCCTTTGTCGACACCAAGCTCTTGGCCACGCTGACCACACCGGCCTTGCTGGAAAAAGCCTTGGCCTGGTGCATAGACCAGGGCCAACTGCGCCGCCATGCCGAACGCATCCGCACCCGGCTCGACCAGGCACGCGGGCGCAGCGTCAAACTGGCGCTGGCCCATGGCTGCAGTTTTGCGACGCCACCGGCGGGTTTGTTTGGCTGGGTCGAGACCGGGGTGGATACCGATGTGTTGTCGCAGCGCATGCTCGACGTTGGGTATCTGCTGGCCCCTGGCGCGTTATTCCATGCCGAACGCCAGCCCAGTACGTTGATGCGTGTCAACTTTGCGACGACGCAGGATGCGCAGTTTTGGGATACGTTTGAGCGGTTGCGCGCGGAGCAGTGAGGCGGGTAGTCGCTTTGACGGATCTGTTGCGACTGCAGTCGTTAATTCTGTTACGTTGGAACGCACACTACCGATGCCACTGCAGGCGTAGCTACCGATCAAGTGACCGCCTGACAGCCGACATTCGCAACGCGTATCGCAGATGTCATACACCGCGTGATGGCGAACACGGCCTTGGCCATCCCTATAGGAATACGTTGTGACAAGTAGTCCAAGTGCCTGCTTGCTATCGCACGGGTAGCTGAACGGGGTTGTGTTGTGCAGCATCAGTACCGGACCGCCCCCATGGGAAGGAGACCAAATTTTTGCGCAAATGGCGGTCGAATTAAACGTGCGGCAGCCGCCAGCCGCTGTGTACGTACGCTTAGGGAAGCTTGCCTTGGACAGATAACAAATCGCCTATGGCGTAAAAACTTCCACCAGCGATGTAGTGAAGGCTTCGCCAACCCGGGTCCGCACTTTCGTAGTGCCAATGGCCGTCCTTGAAGACGCGGGTATCCGCCCACGCGCCAACGACCTCGCCGATAAACAGGTCGTAGGCCTGCTGGTTGTGAGGCTCCGGAATGAGCTTGCAGGCGAGCCATGCTGAGCAGCCTGTCACGAAAGGCAAGTCGTGGCCGTCGATCCCAAAAAAATCCGCGCCGATGTGTTTTGCCTTGTCCGGTTCGTTGAACAGGCTTCGGGTACCCACTTCATGCGTCAATTGAAGTTGGGCCACGGTGGGAACCTGGATCACGAACATGCCGCTCCTATCGACCAGTTCGCGGGTCTTGGCGGTTTTGTCCAGCACCACCGTCAGCTTGGGCGGAGAAAAATCCAAGGCGCACGCCCACGCTGCTGCCATCACGTTGTCCACGCCCCCATGGCGCGCAGACACGAGGACGGTTGGGCCATGGTTGATCAGGCGGTGCGCCTTCTTCAACTCGACTGCAGCGATATGTTTGTTCATCCAGATTCCTATGCTGATACGACACACCATTCCTGGCAAGCGGAACGGGCCTCCAGTTCGCCCTCGGCACCTACATTTGAAACTACTTGCCCAGGTTGGCCTTGAGCTCTTGCGACGCTTGCGCTATCGCGCTGCGGGGCGCAGGCAGATGGCTGAACCCGTTCGACAGTCCAAAATCGTGAATCATGCCGTTGTAGCGCACCGACTTCACATGCACGCCCGCAGCGTCGAGCTTGCGGCCGTAAGCTTCGGCTTCATCACGCAGGACATCGAATTCTGCGGTCTGGATCAGCGTCGGCGGCAAGCCCTTGAGCTGCTCGGTTGTCGCTTGCAGCGGCGAAGCGTAGATCTGCTTGCGTGCCTTGGCGTCGGTCGTGTAATTGTTCCAAAACCACACCATCAAGTCCTTCGTCAGGAAGTAGCCGTTGGCAAACTCTTTGTACGACGGCGTGTCGAAGTTTGCATCCGTCACCGGGCACAGCAATACTTGCGAACGCAGTGCAGGTGTGCCCTTCTCGTTCGCCATCAAGGCAACCGCAGCGGCCAAGTTGCCGCCCGCGCTGTTGCCAGCTACGGCAAGGCGCTTGCCGTCCACCTTGATCTCCTTGCCATGCTCGGCCACCCATTTTGTCGCGGCATAGGCTTGCTCGATGGCGACGCCATAGGCCGCCTCAGGCGACAAGGTGTAGTTGACGAAGACCGCCACCGCCCCCGAGCCTGCCACCAGGTCCCGCACCAGCCGTTCGTGGGTCGGGAAGTCGCCCAGCACCCAGCCGCCGCCGTGGAAGTACATGAACGCGGGCAGGGTCTTCTGTTTGCTGCCTGCCGGGCGCACGATGGTCAGCTTTAGGTCGCCGCCATTGACGCGGATCGTCTTCTCGCTGACGTCAGCCGCCGGCAAGGCCACTTTGGGGCCAGCCTGCGCGCCCACCAGCGCGGCGCGGGCCTCGACCGGCGTCATAGCATCGAGCGTCTTGCCGCCTTCAAGGGATTGCAAGAATTTTGCCGTGTTGTTTTCGACGCCGGGCAGGCTGGCTGCAGAAGCACTACCAAGCGACAGGGCCAGAGCGGAAAGGGCGAGCGCGGAGGTGAGGGTTTTCATGGTGTTTTCTTTTTATTGAGTGTGTGTATGAAAGCGGCTTCATGTGGCTTGCCTTTTGGCTAGATCCCACGCTGATCGTGCGCGATACCGAGGCGTCATGCCCACTGGGCCGGGTCAACCGGCAGGCCGACTCGGTCGTGGGTCTCGGATTCGCTGTGCAGATGGCTGGTTAATAAGGCGCCGCGTGCCCTTGGAAAATCTTGCTGATCACTGTCCACTGGCCACCGACCTTCAACAGATGGAAGAAGTCGGTGAACGAGATGCCCGACATGTCGTTGGCGTCGATGCGGGCGCTGGCCGCTGTACCGACGATCTCGATGCGGGTGATCGCGGCCGTCGCGTCAGGAGACGGACGGAAATCCTTGTCGACACCCTCGAACAGGATCGAAATCGCGCCACCGGTCAGCTTGCCATCGGGGCCGACGCTGTACATCGTCGCCTGGGGGCTGAAAGCGGACTTCATGATGCTGCTCTTGGCTTGCTTGCATCCCTCGATGTACTTGTTCAGCATCTCGGAGATGGCTTGGTAATCCTGCACGTATGTCGGTTTGCTCATGGTTTTTCCTTGGGTTGCTTGTGGGCGGGTTGGCGAGTCTGCGGCTTGGGCCGTTGTGCCCAGGCCGACAGCGATCGCCGCGAAAATCAAAGTCTTGATAAAGGTCGTTTTCACTCGTTTACTCCTGATGAGAGTCAAATGACTCGTCGATTCCGAATCGGATATTGGGTCGGCACCCACGTCAAGCGCCGCTCATTTCTGGGGCGCGTTCTTGGGCAGAAACCAGAGGCCCCAGCCGTTGAAGTCTGCTTTGGCGGTCGTTGAGCCACCAGCCGGCCTGGATATTCCAGTCCGCGTAAGGGTTCTGTGGATCGGCTGCAGCCAAGGTTTGCTGCGCATGCAGCGGGAAGTGCGGGTCGCGCAGCGCGCCATGCCCCAGGGCAACGATGTCAGCCTGGCCGGAGGAAACAATCGTCTGCGCCTGGTGCGGATCGACGATCAGGCCCACGGCCATGGTGCCGATGCCCGTCTCGCGACGAATCTGGGCGGCGAACGGCACCTGGAATCCATACCCACTCGGGTAGTCGAAGACACCGAAGCCGCCAGACGAGCAGTCGACAACATCGACGCCGACCTTGTCGAGTTCCCTGGCGAAAGCCACGCTGTCGTCGATGGTCCAACCGTCACGGCTGCCGTCTACTGCCGATATACGCACGAACAGCGGCTTGTTTTGCGGCCAGATCTCACGCAGCTCGCGGACGATCTCCAGTGGCAGACGGATTCGGTTCTCGAAGCTGCCGCCATACGCATCGGTACGGTCGTTGGTCAAGGGTGACATGAACGCATTCAGCAAGAAGCCATGCGCGCAGTGCAGCTCCAATACCTCGAAGCCAGCACGCAGCGCACGGCGCGCAGCGGCGGCAAAGTCGGCTCGGACCTTGGCAATACCTTGAGCATCGAGCGCGGTCGGCACCAGCCAGCCCTCGGTCACCGGCCGTGCACTTGGAGACACCACCTTCCACGGATGTTCGCCGCGGGCAGCGTCACTCTCGTTTAACGGACCATTGCCCTGGAAGGCGCGCTGAATGCTGGCTTTGGGGCCGGCATGGCCGATCTGAATGCCGGGGACGGCACCGTATTCCTTGGCGAAGGCCGCGATGCGGGTCAGGCCCTCGACATGGGCGTCATCCCAGATGCCCACATCGCCATGGGAGATTCGCGCCTCGGGCGAAACGCCGGTGGCCTCGACCATCACCAGGCCGAAGCCGCCCAATACAAAGCGCCCGTAGTGAGCGACGTGGTACTCGTTCACGAAGCCGTTGCTGGCTGTGTATTGGCACATGGGGCTCAGTGCCAGACGGTTACGCAACGTCACTCCGCGCAACGCCAAAGGTTCAAACAACTTGCTCATGTTCCAACTTTCTCTGAATAGATGACTAGCGTGCGGCGTACTCTTCGGCCGGGCGATCGTTGGGGTTGGCCCAGGCCGCCTGAGTCGCCTTTGAAGCTGACAGGCTGAGGCTTGTCCCAGTTGGTGGGATGGGCTTGGTGAACCACTTGTCGTAAAGCTGGGCCATTTCTCCACTCTTCATCATGGTTCGCAATGTGTCATCGACGCTCTTTTTGAAAGCCGCATCGTCCTTGCGCAGCATGATGGCAATGGGTTCGACGCCAAGCACCTCGCCGACGATCCGGTAGTCGGTGGGGCTGCGGCTCTGGGCGATATTGCCCGCCAGGACCTGCGCATCCATCACGAACGCATCTGCGCGGCCCGACGTCAAGATCAACATGCTATCGGTGTGGTCCTTGCCAAAGATTTCCTGGAAGTCAACACCGTGCGCCCGCTCATGCTTTCGCAGCAGTTGCACGCTGGTGGTGCCCGAGGTGGTCGCTACCTTGTGGCCACTCAGTTGCGCAATGGATTGGATGCCGGAACTGGCTTTCACAGCGATCCGGATTTCTTCGACGTAGGTGGTCACCGCAAATGCAACGTCCTTTTGACGTACGGCATTGTTGGTGGTCGAACCGCATTCGATATCGATGGTGCCGTTCTGCAGCAGCGGAATCCTGTTGCTGGATGTGACCGTCTGGTATTTCACCTCAAGCCGGGGAAGGCCGAGCTGCTTCTGTATGTCGGCAAGGGCGCGCTGGCAAAGCTCGACGTGGAAGCCCACGAACTTGTCACCCAAGGAGTAAGAGAGAGCGCCGGATGCCTCCCGCACACCCATGGTGACGGTTCCGTTCGATTTGATCTTCTGCAGCGTATCGGCTTGGGCGGTGAACGCGCAGCCAGCGGCCACCAATGCGAATGTGATTTTGGCAAGCATCAGAGTGGTCCTGATCATTTGGCGAAGAGCTTGGTGATGTCGCCAAACGCCTTGATCTCAACTGCGTTTCCAGAGGGGTCCAGGAAGAACATGGTGGCCTGCTCACCCGGCTCACCTTTGAATCGGACGTAGGGTTCGATGATGAATTCGATGCCATCTGCCTTCAGCCGCTCGGCCATCGCTTCCCAATCCTGCATCGGCAGCACGATGCCGAAGTGGCGGCAGGGCACGCCATGGCCATCTACCGCGTTGCGTTGGGCCAGGCCGGTTTCGCTGGGTGCCAGGTGCGCGACGATCTGGTGCCCGTAGAAGTTGAAGTCAATCCACTCTTGCGAGCTGCGCCCCTCGGGACAGCCAAGCGTCTGCCCGTAAAACTGGCGCGCCAGCGACAGGTCGTGCACGGGGAAGGCCAGGTGGAAAGGGGACATCGGAGCGGGATTTGTTGCTGGAGCTTGCATAACAAAATGAATGGGTGGTGAAGGGATGCGGCAATCCTAGGCGAGCGCAATCAAAATGAAAATCAATGTATATTGAGGCTGAGCATCAATTTCATTTGTATGATTCGCGAACTAAAAACCCTCGTCGCAGTGGCACGTGAAGGCACCTTTGCCGCGGCAGGTGACAAGATCGGCCTGACCCAGGCCGCAGTCAGCGCACAGATGCAGCGCCTGGAAGCCGAACTCGGCTTTGCCGTTTTCGACCGCAGCGCCCGCGCCGCACGGCTGAACCCACGTGGCCACCAGGTCGTCGAACAAGCGCAGGAGCTGATCAGGCAATACAGCAATCTCGGTTCGCGCAAGTCGGGTTCCCCAGCGGCGTCCTTCGTCAATGTGGGGGCCATCGCTTCGGTGCAGCGCTCATGGCTGCCGGAAGTGCTGGCCGGCTTCTACAAGCAAGTCAAGGATTGCCGTGTCCGCATCGTTCCGGGCCTGTCAGTGCATCTGCTGAATTTGGTCGACGCCGGAAAAATCGACTTGGGCGTGGTGATTCGGCCGCCTTTCTCACTGCAAAGCGACTTGAGCTGGACAACACTGGTACGCGAACCGTATCGACTACTTGTGCCACGGAATGTGAGTGGAAACGATTGGTCCGAGCTGTTGTCGAGTCAGCCTTTCGTTCGGTACGACCGAGAGTCGTTCGGCGGCCGTCAGGTGGACCGGTTCCTGCGCGCTTCGCACCTGCAGGTGCACGAGGTTTGTGAACTCGACGAGTTGGAAGCCATTGTCCAACTGGTGGCGAAAGGGGTTGGCGTTGCGCTATTGCCCCAAACCGAAAGCTTCAAGCGATGGCCAGCCACCGTGCGCGCGATCGACCTCGGAGAGCGCACGTTCTACCGCGACATCGGGCTCGTGCATCGATCGGGTCCCAGCTTGGGTGACGCTGGGCGACGGCTGGCCGGCATGGTTTGCACCAGGTACGGCAGCAAGGGAATAGATACGGCCTCTAAGCACTCTAAGACGGCGCCTTCATCGCGGAAGAGCGAAGTCAATTGAAAGGGAGCGCTGGTGCCTTAAGCGCTTAAGTGCGGATGGATGCATCTAGCTTCCCATCCCAGGGCTTTTCAACCGACAACGGCCGGCTTCCAGGTAGCGGATATTGGTCAATGCCTGCATCTGGCCCAGATCTGCGGTCGCGGCCAGAGACGTATTGCAGTCGTTCAGATTGCCAGAAAAACCGATACTTAACTCTTCGGTTTGCAGCTATAAGGCCTGAGTTAGGTGCGCAGCCCCTAAGCCGAGAAACCGGCCCACGAGCCCAGGCGGTGCTTTCGCGCCATGTGACGATAGTAGGCGGCCATGATTAGCCCGAATATGGTGCCAGTAAAAAGCACGACCCAGAGAGCCTCGCTGGCCGGCATTTCGCGGACCCCGCGATTTCCAAGTAGCCAAGCGCCAAATCCAAACAGCGGGCCGAAAAGGCCGCCCGCAATCACCGTGAGCGACACGAAGCCCAGAAATGGAGGCGGCGGAATCTTGATGCGAATGGACCAGAGCACGCCCCAGGCAGGAGGGAAGGCAGCGGACTCACTGATACCTTTGGCTGCCATGTATTGCTTGTAGCTATCGAGCTTGCTTAACTGTGTCATGCGCACCTACGAATCAAGTGATTAGGCCGGCAACTATATCGCGTCGAACCAAGAAATGAAATGAGGCCGGGCAGTCTCGCGTGTCCTTAATTCGCTATATCCATCTATACCGTCGCCACGGCACGCAGTAACGCCCGATTCACTTCATCCGCGGGCATCTTGTGCGCCCGGCACACCTCGCGGATCATGCGAGTATTGCTGGATTCAAGCGCGCTGGCCACGGCCAACCAAGGCGCATAGGGACCGGTTTGGCCGACCACGGCGGAGGCAATGCGGCCGGGCAGTGGCAGGCGGTGGATAGCGGCGCCCAGGGGTTCGCCCAACAGCACATCCAGCTGCGACAAGATGCCGCACAGAAAAACTTCACTGCGCAGCTCGTCCTCCAGACCGGCGTTGGCCAGGCGCTCCATCACACGGGCGCGCAGCACCATGGCGCAGCGTATGGGGTCAATATTGGGGTCGGTATTGGCCTGGGGCATTTGCTCCATCAGCCAGGTGCGCAGCTTGCTGTAACCCATGACCATTACTCCCTGGCGCACGGTGGTGACTTCGCAGCGTGCGCCTAGGTGGGCCGAATTGGCGTAGCGCAGAAAGCGGTAGGCTAGCAGGGGTTCTTCACCCATGCGGTGCTCCAGCACATCCAATGATTCGTCGGCCTCAATCGCTGCAACCACGGCGCGCAGCAACTGGCGCGAGGGTTGAAGTTGTTTGTGCCGGTAGGCATGCAAAACTTCTTCCACTGGCCAGCCCGTAACGGCCCAGGCACCTTGGCGATCCAAGGCATGCTCCAGCAGCGCCTGACTAGCCAGTCCTTCGTAAATGCTGCCTGCCACAACCGGACTGTGTGCGGGCTTTGGTTGTTGAGCTTGTTGTTTTTGCTGCGATGCGTGCAAAGCGGCCAGGGCTTCATGGGGCGTCAGTGTGCGCAGGGTTTTATGGAACAGGACCGGCGTGCTGGCAGGGGGTGCTTGGCCCGCGTCGCCGCTCCAGACCAGGGGCAGCCCGCGCGCCTGCGCTTTGCGCGCACTGGCTGCTAGCGAGGGCTTGGACAGTTGTGTGTCTTGCACTTCCAGCCACATGCCGGGCACGGGAGCGTGGTCCAGCAGGCCTGCCAGCAATGCCGGGTCATGGACCTGCAGCAAAAGGGTGGGGGCGGTGGCGGGCCACAACTCGGACAGCGATGCGGCTAGGTGGCGGGCGTCTACCGTACCGTGGCTGTTATGGGTGTCCACAAATAGGCGCACACCACAGCAGTGGCGTTTCTGGTTCCAGATCAGTTCATAGCCCAGGGTTACGCTGCCCAGAACCGATAGAGTCATGGCGTCAATGGACCGTGGATGGCGGCCTCAACTGATGAAGTTGAAGAGCGACAGCTTCTGCACCTGCGCATACGACTGCAGCGCTGCCTGGTAGCCGGTCTGCTGGTTCTGGAAGTCGGACACACCCTTGATCATGTCCAAGTCCTCGGCGCGGGAGCGGTCGCCCTCGACCTGGATGCTGCGCTTTTCCTGGTTGGACGAAATGCGGTCCGCGCGGTTCAATAAATCACCGGCTTGGCCGCGCACCGACGAAATGCGTGACATGCCGATGTCCACATTGTGCAAAGCTTGTCCCACGGCCTGCATCGCGGCGTTGCTGTTGGGGGCAGAGCCGATGTCACGGATGGCATCGTCCAGCACGCTGAAAACGCTGGGGCGGGGGTCAAGGGTTAGCACGTCACCAACCACGGGTGCCCCACGGATGTTGATGGACAGGCCCGGAATCGCGGTGACTGCAATATTGGCCGGTGCGGTGCTGGTGGGGTAGCTGGACGAGCCGCTGAAGGGCCCCAGGACGTTCGGGTTTTCGGCAATGTCATAGGTCACCGTCGTGGTGCCGGGAACGCTGGTAGTGTCCACTCCGGTGATGGTGATGGCATACGAGGAATTTGAGGACAGACCCGAAGGAGGAGCCGGAAGCGGTGGGACGAGGGTGACGCCACTGCTGCGGATCTCATGTGGGGCGCCGGCCACGGTGGTCAGCGACACGTTGAACACGCCATCGCGCGCAGGTAGGTTCATAAACGCCCGGTCACCGTCCAGCGTGTAGGGGATGGAGACTTCGTTGCTGGCCACCTGGCCGGGCTGGCCGGCAAAGGTGTAGTCCTGCGGCAAACCCTGCGGCCCGACAAAAGGTGCAAGTGCGCTGCCCAGTGCACTGAACAGTGGCAGGCCGTTGGTGTCCTGGCGGTTGGCCAGCGCAAAGATCTGGTCGCGGTAACCCTTGAGCTGGTTGGCAATGGTCTGGCGCTCCAGTGTGGAGTGCGAGGCATTGCCCGCGGAAACCGCTAGCTCACGAAAGTTTTGCAGTGCGGTGTTGACATCGCCCAGCGTGGCCTCCGCCTGCGCGATGGAGGCGCGCTGGGCTTCCAGTGCACGCTGGTCGGTCTGTATGCGGGCCAGCCGGGTGACGGCGCGTTCGGCCTGTGCGGCGCCGGTGGGGTCGTCGCTGGCGCGCACCACCCGTTTGCCGGACGTCAGGTTCTCCTGCAAGTTGGCAAGGGACGACTGGCGATTCATGATGTTGGACAACGCCGTGTCGTAGGCGTTAGCGGATCCGAGTCTTACAAAAGATGCCATGTCATGCCTCCGTCTTAGCGGCCCAGATTCTGGATCAGGGTGTCGAAGATATTTTGCGCGATTTGTATCATTTTGGCGGAGGCCTGGTAGGCCTGCTGGAATTGCAACAGGCTAGCGGCCTCTTCGTCCAGGTTGACGCCGGACACACCAGCGCGGTCGCGTTCGACGTTGGTCGCAATAGACGCGGACACCAGGGCCGCGTATTGGGCGCTTTGGGTGCGGATGCCGATTTGCGAGATCAGTCCGGCATAACCGTCGGTCAGG
>JAYSZJ010000146.1:0-40017 GCA_043738115.1 Rhodoferax sp.
GGAATGCCGCGGCTTTCGAACAGCGCGCGCACTTTGGTGCCGAGCTGCTGCTGCTCGTTTTTCACACGTTCAAAGCCGTACGCCTCGGTCTCCAGCATCACCTCGGCGAGGCGGGTCAACGCATCAGTCGGCATCGTTGCGTGATACGCGTGACCGCCTTTTTCGTAGGTTTCCATGATTTGCAGCCACTTCTTCAGGTCGCAGGCAAAGCTGGTGCTGGTGGTGCCGTCGATGGCAGCGCGGGCGCGGTCGCTCAGCATGACCATCGCGCAGCAGGGAGAGCCGCTCCAGCCTTTTTGTGGCGCGCTGACCAGCACATCCACGCCCGTGGCTTGCATGTCCACCCACATGGCGCCGGATGCAATGCAGTCGAGCACGAACAGGCCACCCACCGCATGCACGGCGTCGGACACGGCGCGCAGGTAGTCGTCAGGCAGGATCATGCCCGCAGCGGTTTCCACGTGGGGGGCGAACACCACGTCGGGCTTCTCGCGCGCAATCGTGGCCACTACTTCATCCACCGGGCACGGAATCCACTGTGCCTGTTTGCCCTCACCCACGCGGCGAGCCTTCAGCACGGTGGATGCGCTGGGGATGCGGCCCATTTCAAAAATTTGTGTCCAGCGGTAGCTGAACCAACCATTGCGGATGACCAAGGTCTTCTTGTCGGTCGCGAACTGGCGGGCCACGGCTTCCATGCCAAAGGTGCCGCTGCCGGGTACCAGCACGGCGGACTTGGCGTGGTAGACCTCTTTCAGGATGGCGGAGATGTCTTTCATGACGCCCTGGAAGCGCTGCGACATATGGTTCAGCGCGCGGTCGGTGTACACCACCGAAAATTCGAGCAGGCCCTCGGGGTCGATCTGGGGCAGTAGTCCGGGCATGGCAGTCTCCTTGGCGTTTGAGCGGGGGGTCAGCTTAGCATGGGCTGCCAGCGCGGGTGATGCCCCTACCAGGTGTCAATACTGGCGCCTGCCGGCATGGGGTCCACCCGCCCCGCCTGCAGCCCGCGCACCAACCAGGCCCGCGTGTCGGCAGGGTCAATCACCGCATCAATCTCCAGCGTGGCTGCCATGTTCATGGCGCTGCCGTTGTCGTACTGGCGGGCTACCAGTTGGTCGTACAGCGCTTGGCGCTCAGGGCCTTCGGGTACAGCCTCCAATTCCTTTTTAAAGCCCAGGCGCACCGCACCCTCCAGCCCCATGGCGCCAAACTCGCCGGTGGGCCAAGCGACCGTAAACAGCGGCGAATGGAAGCCACCCGCCGTCATGCCCATCGCACCCAGACCATAACCCTTGCGCAGCACCACACTCAGGAAAGGCACGCGCAAATGTGCAGCGGCAATGAACAGCCTGCTGACATGGCGCACCTGGGCCGTGGCCTCGGTGTCGGGCCCGACCATGAAACCGGGTGTGTCCACCAGGCTGACGATGGGCAGGCCATGCGCATTGCAAAGCTGCATAAAACGCGCAGCCTTGTCGGCAGCATTTGCATCAATGGCGCCACCCAGGTGCAAAGGATTGTTGACCAGCAGACCAATGGGGCGGCCTTCCACGCGGGCCAACGCCGTGTGTATGCCTTTGCCAAACCCGGTGCGCAATTCGAGCAAAGAGTCGACGTCGGCGATCCCCTGCATCGCGCTGCGCGTGTCGTAGACGCGCAAGCGGTTCTCGGGCACTACATCACGCAAAGCAAGCGAGGGAGGTGCAGTGAATGTTTTTGCTACCCCTTGGAAAAACGACAGGTAGTGCCGTGCCGCAGCCGCGGCCTGTGCCTCGTCGTCCACCATGATGTCGATGACGCCGTTGCCATGTTGTACGTTTGATGGGCCAATCTGCTCGGGCTTGAAGACGCCCAGGCCACCACCCTCCACCATGGCCGGGCCACCCATGCCGATGTTGCTATTCCGGGTGGCAATGATCACATCGCTGCAACCCAGCAGCGCGGCGTTGCCGGCAAAACAGCGCCCGGCCGCGATGCCAACCACCGGCACCTGTCCGTTGAGCCGCGCATAACTGGCAAAGGTGGCCACGTGCAGGCCAGCCACGATGGGCATGTCTACATCCCCGGGCCGGCCACCCCCGCCCTCGGCGAACAACACGACTGGCAGCTTGTTCTGCAGCGCAAGGCCCAGCATGCGGTCGGTCTTCTGGTGGTTGCGCATGCCCTGGGTGCCGGCCAGCACGGTGGCGTCATACGCCATGGCGACGATGGACTGGCCGTTGACTTGGCCCAAGCCGGTGACCATGCCGTCGGCCGGGGTGTTCTGGATCAGGTCTTCTGCGCTGCGGCGGGTGCGCTGGGCGGCTACGGCCAGTGCGCCGTATTCGGTAAAGCTGCCTGGGTCGCACAGGTCGGCGATGTTCTCGCGGGCGCTGCGCAGGCCCTGGGCGTGCCGTTTGGCCATCGCCTCTGGCCGGGCGACGTCTGCAGTAAACGCCTGGCGCGCCAGCAGCTTCTGCAAGTCGGCGCGTGGCGCATCTGGAGCTAGCTCTACCTTGGGCTGCTCCAGGGTAGTTGTTTTTATGATTTCGGCCTCCAGCCCCCGTGAAAACTCAACAATACGCTCTGAAATTAATAGCACTTCGTCCGCATCGACCATTTCGCCCTGGGCAAACAGCAGCTCGGTGACGCGCCCGGGAGCCTCGGCGCGCACCTCGTGCTCCATCTTCATTGCCTCCAGGATCACGACCACGTCGCCAGCGCGCACAGTGTCGCCGGGCGCGACCAACCATTGGACAATCTGAGCCTGCAAGGGGGAGCGGATGTGGGTCATGGCGGCATTGTGGAGCAAGCCCTGGGGCGGGCGGGTCAAGCGAGTGACAGCCGGGATGCCGCCGTCCGATTTGCTCCACAATCGCGGCATGCAACACACCCCTCTGATAGAAATGACCCGTGGTGGCACCCTGGAGAACCAACACTTTGGCTCGGTTGCCGTGGTCAACACCCAAGGCACATTACTGGCCCACGCCGGCGATCCACACTGGATGACCTTCACCCGCTCCACGCTCAAAGCGCTGCAAGCCCTGCCCTTTGTAGAGGCCGGCGGCCCCCAGCACTTTGGCTTCACGCCCGAACACGTGGCCCTGCTGTGCGCCAGCCATAGTGGCGAGCCCATGCATGTGCAGGCTGCGCAGCAGATGCTGGAGAAGGCCGGCCAGACCTACAAGGTGCTGCGCTGCGGCTGCCATGTTCCCTACCACTTCGAGAACACCGGAAAGGCCCCCAGCCCCGGGGAAACCTTTGATGAGCGCTACAACAACTGCAGCGGCAAACACGCAGGGTTTGTTGCCTACTGCGTGCAGCATGGGCTGAGCCTGGACAACTACGAGGCACCCGATCACCCCTTGCAACAGGCCATCCGCCGTGACGTAGCCCGTGCCGTGAACATGGACGCTGCCGATATGAAGGCCGGTGTGGACGGCTGCTCCGCCCCCAACTACGCGATGCCCTTGTCGCGTCTGGCCACGGGTTACGCACGCTTGGCCAGCGGCGGCGCCGACACGCAGTTTGGCAACAGCTTTGCACAACTCAGCGCCGCCATGACGGCCCACCCGGACCTGGTTAGCGGCACCGGTCGCAACGACAAGGCCTTTATGGAAGCCGGCAAGGGCGACTGGGTGACCAAGGTGGGCGCCGACGGTGTGCAGGTGGTCGGCAGCACCAGCCGCGGCCAGGCCTTTGCGCTGAAAATCATAGACGCCAACAAACCCGCGTTATTTGCCGCCAGTGTGGAGGTGATGGAGCAGTTGGGGTGGCTGGACGATGCCCAGCGCGAGGCGCTGCGCCCCTGGCGCGCACAAGCCATCATCAACGCCCGCGGTATCCAGGTCGGCGAACGCCGCCCGGCTTTCACACTACAAACACCTTAACTCGAATCCTCAGCAACCATGACCAATACAAAAATTAGCTTGATAGGCGCACCCACCGACATCGGCGCCGGCAGCCGCGGCGCCAGCATGGGGCCAGAAGCCATGCGCGTGGCCAACATAGCCCCCGTGCTCGCGGCGCAGGGCCTGGACGTCATCGACAAGGGCAACGTGGTTGGCCCCAGCAACCCCTGGCTGCCGCCGGTGGACGGCTACCGCCATCTGGCCGAAGTGACCCATTGGAACCAGGCAGTGCACGACGCCGTGTATGCCGAACTGTCTGACGGCCGCCTGCCCATACTGCTGGGCGGCGACCACTGCCTGGGCATAGGCTCCATCAGCGCCGTGGCCCGCCACTGCCGTGACACCGGCAAGAAGCTGCGCATCCTGTGGCTAGATGCCCATGCCGACTTCAACACCAACACCCTGACACCTAGCGGCAACATCCACGGCATGCCGGTAGCCTGCCTGTGCGGCCATGGGCCCAAGGAACTGATCGAGATCGGCGGCCATGTGCCGGCCATTTCGCCCAAATGGATACGCCAGATCGGCATCCGCAGCGTGGACGAAGGTGAAAAACGTTTTGTGCACGAGATGGACCTGGAAGTGTTCGACATGCGTTACATCGACGAGATGGGCATGCGCGCCGCTATGGAGCTGGCCCTGGCGCTGGTCGATGCCAACACGCATTTGCATGTCAGTTTTGATGTGGACTTTCTGGACCCTGCCATAGCCCCTGGTGTGGGCACAACAGTACGTGGCGGCCCCAATTACCGCGAGGCCCAGCTGTGTATGGAAATGATTGCCGACACGGGCCGCCTGGCCAGCCTGGACGTCATGGAACTCAACCCCGCGCTGGACGAACGCAACCGCACGGCTGAAGTGGCGGTGGACTTGATCGAGTCGCTGTTTGGCAAAAGTACGCTGATGCGCAAATAGCCCCGCGCTGCGTGTGAGCCCATACAGACCAGGGTAGCCGCTCCGGCGGACACTGCATTTTTTTGTATGGGAGACGCATTTGATTCGATCGATAGTGGCCACGCTGGCCCCAGGCTTGGCTTTGCGGTTGGGAAGTCCCGGGTTTGTTACGCACAGTGGCACAGACCTCACGGCTTTTGATAAGCCCGCAGACAGCAAGGCAATGAGCTACCACCAGCGTTTTTCCAGTGGGCCCAAACGCAATGCAGACCAGCGCGCGGTCATCGCGTCGCTGAAGCGTGTTGCAGCTCTCGTCAAGAAAACCCCTCGCCTGCAGCAACTGCGCGTATTGCGCGAGCACATGGACAACTTCAGCGGTGACCGTACGTTCGACGCGCAATTCATACCCGTGGACGCTGGCGGTGTGCCGGCCGAGTGGGTGATAGCCCCCGGGGCCGACAGCCGCCGTCGGACGCTCTACATCCACGGTGGTGCCTGGATCATGGGCAGCGCGCGCGGCCACCGTGCCATCACCACACGCTTCTCCGAGATCAGCGGTGGCGCCGTGCTGGCCATTGACTACCGCCTGATGCCGGAACACAGCCGCATGGACGGCATTGAAGACTGCCGCAACAGCTACCGCTGGATGCTGGAGCACAGCCCGGATGACGCCAAGGGCGCGGCACCGGCCCGTGCCGTGTATGTGGCCGGCGACTCGGCCGGCGGCAACCTGACGCTGTCGTTGATCGCATGGCTGCGCGACCAAGGCTTGCGCGCACCGGATGCGGCGGTGGCCCTATCTCCCGCTACCGATGGCACGATGGGCAGCCCCAGCCTGCGCGCCAATGTGCGCAGCGATGCCATGCTGGGGCCGCTGTTGGGCCCACTGTCGTGGGTGCCGCGCTCGGCGCTGCTGAGCCTGTACTGGCTGCGTACACGCATACGCCCCAGCCACCCGGTGGTGTCACCCATTTTTGGCAACCTGGCTGGCCTGCCACCTGTGCTGATCCAGGCTAGCGAGGTGGAAATGCTGCTCGACGACAGCGTGCGTTACACCCACAAGGCGCGGGCCGCGGGCTCAGCGGTCACGCTGCAGACCTGGAGCAATATGGTGCATGTGTGGCACATCTTTGACCCCAACCTGGCCGAGGCCAGTCAGGCGTTTGAGGAGATTCGCAAGTTCCTGGCGAGGCCCCGCGCGGCGTGATACAGAATTGTTCTGGCGCACACTAGGCCATCATGGGGTCTGGGGCCTGGCTGGAGGGCGGCACGAACTCCACTCGGTTGCGCCCGCCCTTTTTGGCCGCGTACAGCGCCTGATCGGCCGCTGCGTACAAGACGTCCAGCGTGACCCGCCGTCCTGCCTGCATGGCGGTGGCCCCCACGCTGGCGGTAACCGGCAAAGCCAGGCCGGGCAAGGCCAAGGGTTGCTGCGTGATCTGCTGGCACAACTTGGCAGCGGCAATCAGCGCACCCTTGTGGTCGGTATTGGGCAGCAGCACGATGAACTCTTCACCCCCCATGCGTGCCGCCACATCCGACGCTCGCACCGACGCCATGATCATGGCTGCCACCTGCTTGAGCACTTCATCACCAGCCGGGTGGCCATGTTTGTCGTTGATGCTTTTGAAATGGTCCAGGTCTACCATCAGCAGGCCCACGCCATGGGGAAAACGCTCGGCGCGCTCCAGCTCGGCACCGGCCAGGCGCGCAAAGGTGCGCCGGTTGTAGAGGCCCGTCAGACTGTCGCGTTCGGCCAATTGGGCCAGTTCATCCTGCTTGACCAACAATTCGCGGCGCAGTAGCACCAGATTGGCGTACTGCCGCCACACGGCCACTGCAACCACCATGGAGATGGCTGAGGCCACCAGGGTCTGCACGATGGCCCGCGTCATTTCTGCAGCATCCAACCCCACCCACACCAACAGCGCTGCAAATTCCAGGGTACCAATGACAAAACACAGCGCCGCAAATAGAGGGCGCATCAGCGACAGGGCGGCAACCGCCACACTGACCATGAAGTAGGAGGTGATGCCCAGGCCAGCGCGCTGGTCCACGATGGAATCAAACATGCCAAAGAAGCCATACACCGCACACAGCAGGCCGTGCAAGGCGATGGCGCCATGGGACGCTCTGGCCTTGCGCTGCACAAACGCACGCACCACCAAGCCTAGCGCGATACTGACGCAGCCCATGGCGAACTGCACCACAAACTTTCCCTGCCCCCACTGCTGCATCTCAGGGCGGTCGCCGGGCTCATAAAACACGCCGTACCACAGCGCCAGCAGCAGATGGATGGGCACCAGAAAGTACAGCAGCCACACAAAGCGGCGCAAGGTCGTCATCGTGGCCTCGCCCTGCACCAGATGGTTTTCCTGGCTCACCGCCGCGGCAGCACGCCACAGGGCATTCCAACGATCCGTGGGCGTCATTACCACCTTTCAGGCCGGGGCCAGTCTTCGAAAAATCGGTGTTGTCACAGGCATTGTGGGGAGGGCCGCATGCCGTGTATATGCAGGTAAACGCTAGTTTTGGCGCAAGCGTGCGCACCGATTGCCGCGGCGCGTGTGAACTGTTAGGATAATTTTTGCGTACCGGGTTTGTCACTCTTTGCCGAGGATGTGGCCATGAAAAAACTGCTCTGCGTCGGTGTGCTGTGGTCAGCCAGCGCCTGGGCGGGCGGCCTGATTCTGACCACCGAGGATGCACCACCCTTCAACTACTCCACGGACGACGGCAAAACCGTGGTCGGCAGCGCGACAGAGGCCGTGCAAGAAATGTTCCGCCGCGCCAAGCTGGAGCACACCATCACCTTGTTTCCGTGGATGCGGGCCATCACGATGGCGCGCACCGACAAGGACACTTGCGTCTACTCCACCACCCGCACCGAGGAACGCGAAAAAGAGTTCCAGTGGGTAGGACCGGTCGCATCCAGCAACTGGGTATTTTTTGCCAAGGCCGACAGCACGATCAAGCTGGACTCCCTGGACGACGCCCGCAAGTACAAGATCGGCGGCTACCGGGGCGACGCCCTGGCGCTGTACCTGAAGGCGTTGAAATTCAATGTGGATGAGTCCTACTACGACGACCAGAATGTCAAGAAACTCGAAGGGGGCCGCATAGACCTGTGGGCCACCGGCAGCCAGAACGGCCCCTACTTCGCCAACAAGAAAAATGTCAAGATCAAGCCCCTTCTGGATTTCAAGCAGACCGAGCTCTACCTGGCCTGCAACCTGTCGGTGTCGCCCGAAACCATCGCCAAACTCAAAGCCACGCTGAAGGCCATGGCCAAGGATGGCACCACCGACAGGATCAACAAGAAATACCAGTGATTTCTATTTTTCTGGGTACTGGACCACCTGCACATAGTTGTCGCGCTTTAGGTAGAGTTTGGCGGCGGCCTGCAGGTCTGCTGGGTGAATAGCCGCAAGCTGCTTCTCGTAGTTCAGCACGGTCGCGGGGTCGGTACCGTGCAAGGCGGCAGATTGCAGACGCCCAGCCCAGAAACTGTTCTCGCGCAGGTTCTTGCGGTGGTTGCTCAGCCAGTTCTGCCTGACCTTGGCCCAGTCGGTGACGTCTATTCCACCGTCGTGGATTTTCTGGATTTCACCCCAAGCCGCGGCCAGCACCTTGTCCACGTTTTCGGGTGCGCAGGGCAGCGTCAGCGTCAACTGGTAGTGCTGGTACGGTGTGCGCACTATGTTGCCCCGCATGCCGCCACCGTAGATCAGCGTGAGCTTCTCGCGCAACACATCAATGATCTTGATGTTCACCACTTCTACCAGTGCGTTCAGGCGCAGTTGTTCTTCATCCGAATACACCGCCGGGCCGGTAAAGTTGATCGAGACTTGGCTCTTGGGCTCGCTGCCGGCACGCACATCTTTCTTCACGATGCCAGTTACCGGGCGTATGCCCAGGTCTTTGTAGCCGGTGGGGATATCCGGCGTGGGCAGGCTGGCCAGGTAACGCGCCACCAGGGGTTTGACGGCCTCGGGTGAGAAGCTGCCCACCATGACAAAGGTCAACCCCTTGGCACTGGAAAAACGCTCTTGGTAGATGCTGCGCATACGTTCCATGTCGAGCTGGGCGAAGTTCTCTGGCCGGGGGGTCAGTTGCAGGCGCGGGTGGTTGTTGAACAGCGTAGTCTGCACCGCATCCGAAAACACCGATTCAGGGCGCGCCATCGCATTCTTCGCAGCGTCCTGCATGCGGCTTACGAAAGACTGGTACAGGTCTGCATCCCGTCGCGGGGGTGCAAACTTCAGGCTTACCAGTTGCAACGCGGTCTCCAGATCGGCATTGCTGGACGAGGCGCTGACAAACTCATTGAACCCTGCCAAACCGGCGTTGACCGACGCCACCTTGCCGGCCAATGTCTTCTGCAAATCGGTGGGCGCAAACTCCGCCAGTCCCATGGCCTGGACCACCACGCTGGCCAGCGCTGCGTTGTACATGTCGGCCTGGCCAAACAGCGACTGCCCGCCAAAGCGGTTGGCGCCGAGCAGGATCTCGTCGTTCTTGAAATCCGTGGGTTTCAGTATGACCTTGAGCCCGTTGGACAAGTCCAGCTCGGTGGTGCCCAGCGCAGCGTTGTGGCGCTCACCAACAATGCTGCCCGCCGTGGGCAGAGTAGCCAGCAGTTGGGTCGCCACGGCTTTCTCAACCCGTGCGCTGACGGCCCGTTGCTCGGCCTGGCTGACACTGGCCAGCAGTTGAGGCACGGTGGGAGTCGGGCTGTCGGTCTTGTCGTTGCCGGTGTAGGCGACCAGCTTACCCGATTTTTCTGGGATCACGGTCTGCGCAAAACCGTTCACGTCGGCCAGCGTGATGCTGGGCAACATCTCCCGCGTGTAGGCCAGCTCATTCTCGATGCCGGGAATGGTTTCCTGCTCCAGGAAGTTGCGCAGGTACTCGGCGGCGTAACGTGCGGAGTCGGTTTTCTCACGCTCGGCATAGGCCTGCTCCACGGTGCGCAGCAGGCTCTTCTTGCTGCGCTCCAGCTCGGCAGCTGAGAAGCCGAACAGGCGTGCACGTTCGTTTTCCTGCACCAGCGCATCCACCGCGGGCACTACACCCTGGCGGCCCAGCATCGCGCTGGAGCTGAAGCTGCGGTAACCCGGCACCAGGCGGCCCACGCCACTGCCACCGCCCACAAAGGGCGGAGTAGCCTGCTGGGTCAATTCCTGCATGCGTTGGCCCAGCATGGTGCCAAACAGGTTCTCCACGAGGGACTGGCGGTAGTCCCCCAAGGTACGAACGATGCGGGCTGGCTGCACGGGGTAACGGATCATCATCGCGTTGTTGGTCGCCTCTTTGTCGGTCACAACCACGGCTTCGGACTCGGTGCGCGCCGCCAGTGTGGGGTACAGGCGGGGCCGCTCGTTGTCAGGGTTTTTCAACCACCCAAAATGGGATTCCACCAAGGCCTTGGCTGCGGCGGGCTCGATATCACCCACCACCGCCACTGCCATCAGGTTGGGTCGGTACCAGTCTTTGTAAAACCGCTTGATGGCCGCGTGGCTAAAGCCCTTGATGCTCTCCTCCGTGCCAATGGGCAGGCGCTTGGCGTACAGGGAGCCGCTGAAGATTTTAGGCAGCAAAACCTTGTTCATGCGGTCCTGCACACCCTTGCCCAGGCGCAACTCTTCCAGCACGATGGCACGTTCCAGGTCGGTGTCGGCATCATTGAATGTGACGCCATTGGCCCAGTCCTGCAGCACCAGAAAACCTTTCTTGATGTTGTCGGGGTTCTCGGTCGGGATGGGCAGGATGTAGACCGTCTCGTTGAAGCTGGTGTAAGCGTTCAGGTCGGCGCCAAATTTCAGGCCTATGGACTGCAGGTAAGACACGAGCTCGTGTTTCTTGAAATTGGTGGAGCCGTTAAAGGCCATGTGTTCGACCACATGGGCCAGGCCCAGCTGGTCCTCGTCTTCCAATATGGACCCTGCCTTGACCGCCAGACGCAGCTCCAGCCGTTTTTCAGGGCGGTTGTTTTTCTGGATGTAATAGGTCAGACCGTTGGGGAGTTGGCCCACCATGACCTGGGGGCCGATGGGCAGCGGATCGGCCAGATTGAGTGCGGCCTGTGCGCCCCAAGTACTGGCCAGCAGCACGCCTATGGCGCACAGGTTTCGAATATGTTTGAATGCCATGGATTTTCCATTGAGTGTGACCCGCGAAGCTTAGCAGCCGTCGCCACGCCGCCGCGGACGGTATGCGTAGAATGCAACGACCCCCTGCAAAAAGGCTCCGACCGGTTGCGCCAATGCTCCTACAAAGGTCCCCTTTCTCCCGCAACGTCTGGATCACCGCCAGTCTGGTATGTGCCATGGCGGCCTTGTTTTTTGCCTACACTGCGTTGGAAAGCAAGATACATAGCGCCAATACACTGCGTTACCGCTCGGTCCAACTGGCCGACGAGCTGCGTCAGTCGTCAGACGAGCTGACCCGAGCAGCACGCACCTATATCGCCACGGGCGACGCCAGCTACAAGAAACGTTTTCTGGACATTGCTGCCATCCGCGATGGCAGCCAGCCCCGCCCGCTGGACCACCACCACCACAACCATTGGGACGATGTTCTGGTGCATGGCCATGCCCCGCGATCCAACCAGGGGCCAGCCATCAGCCTGCTGGAACTGATGCGCCAGGCAGGATTTACGGAACAGGAATTTGACCTGCTGGCCCAGGCGAAAGCCAACTCCGATGGCCTGACCCACCGGGAACTGGCCGCCATGGACCTGATGGACGAGCAAGGTCCCGACGCCCAGGCCAGCCGCGCAAAAGCACTGGCCATGGTGTTTGACGCGCCCTACCACGCGGCCAAGTCCCGCATCATGCGTCCGATTACCGAGTTTTACGCCCTGGTGGAAGAGCGCACCCGCCAGGAGGTACGGGCCGCCCAGCAACAGGCCGCCTCCGTGCGCTTGGCCCTCGTCGTTTGCGGGTTGCTGCTGCTCCTCATGTTGTTGCGCACCCGCGCCGCGTTGCGCGCGACCCTGGGGGGGACGCTGGACACCGTGCACGCCCACATCACCAGACTGGGCCAAGGCGATTTTTCCACCCCGATTGAGGTGGAGGACGGCATGGAGACCAGCGTACTGGGCCGGCTGGCACAAACCCAGTCCAATCTGGGCGACATGGACAGAGAACGCCGCAAGGCGCAGGCCGAACGCCTCGAATCACTGCGCGAGTCCCAGACGCTGATGGAAGCCATCAACACCTACGCTATCGTGTCCATAACCGACACGACGGGCCGCATCATCTACGCCAATGCCATGTTCAGCCAGATCAGCGGCTACAGCAATGCTGAACTGATAGGGCAGAACCACCGCATGCTGCTCTCCCGAACGCAGCCTGAAGGGTACTGGGACCTAGTTTGGAAAACCATTTCAAGCGGTTATGTTTGGCGCGGTGAAGTGTGCAACCGCGCCAAGGATGGATCTCTCTACTGGGTAGACACGGTGATAGCGCCCTACTTCGGTGAAACGGGCATAGAAAAATACATTTCCATCAGGACCGATATCACCGCCAACAAACAGGCCAGCCAGGTGCTGGACGTGGAGCGCCAACGCCTGAACAACATCATCACCGGCACACGGGCCGGAACCTGGGAGTGGAACCACCAGACCGACCAGGCCATCGTCAACGCACGCTGGGCCGAGATGCTGGGCTATACGCTGGACGAAGTGGTGGCAGACCCGAACCGGATCTGGCGCGAGTGCGTGCACCCGCAGGATCTGCTCGCGGCCGGCCAGAATCTGCAGGAGCACCTGGCGGGCCAGCGCGATGCCTATGAGTTTGAAGGCCGCGTGCGTGACAAAAGTGGGCAATGGCGCTGGCACCTGACTCGGGGCCGGGTCTGCACCTATAGCGCCGACGGTAAACCCGAGTGGATTTATGGCATCGCGTTGGACATCACCGATAGCAAAAGCACCGCATTCGAACGCGAGGTGCAGGCGGCCAGCCTGCGCGACAGCGCGGCATTTTTGGCGCGCGCCGGTCGCATTGCGGGCATAGGCCGTTGGCAGTACGACCTGGAGCAGGGCTCCATCAATTGGTCCGACCAGACCTGCCACATCCACGATGTGGCAGCCGGCCATGTGCCCACGCTGGAGGAATCGATTGCCTTCTTTGCACCAGAGGCGCGTGCGGAGATCAGCGCCGCAATAGAGGCGGCCCGCAAGACCGGCAAACCCTGGGACCTGGAACTGCCGCTGGTGACCGCCATGGGCCGACGCATCTGGGTGCGCTGTGCGGCCGAGGCGGAATACCGCGACGGCAAACGCATACGCCTGGTCGGTATTTTTCAGGACATCAGCCTGCGCCGCAAACTGGAAGACGAGGTACGGCAGAAAAACGTGATGATGAAAAACATTCTGGAGAACATCCCGGTCGGCCTGAGCGTGATGGACAAGAATCTGAACTTGGTAGTGGACAACCCCCAGTTTCGCCAGCTGCTGGATTTTCCGGACACCCTGTTTGCGGGCGAGGTTACGACGTTTGAATCCATCATCCGCTTCAACGCCATGCGCGGCGAATACGGTAATGGCGACCGGGACACCGTCGTCAGGGACATCATGGACCAGGCCCGCCAGGGCCAGGCCCACCGCTTCCAGCGCCAGCGCGGTGATGGGCGCACGCTGGAAGTGCGGGGCGCACCCATGCCCGACGGCGGTTTTGTCACCACCTATAGCGACATTACTGAACTGACCCGCGCTACCGAGGCGGCGCAATCGGCCTCACGCTCCAAGAGCCAGTTTGTGGCCAACATGAGCCACGAGATCCGCACCCCCATGAATGCAATCCTGGGCATGCTCAAGCTGCTGCACAAGACCGAGCTGTCCACACGGCAGCTGGACTACGCCACCAAGGCCGAAGGTGCCGCAAAGTCCCTGTTGGGCCTGCTCAACGACGTGCTGGACTTTTCCAAGATAGAGGCTGGCAAGATGGCGCTGGACCCGCAGCCGTTTCGCATGGACCGCATGCTGCGCGACCTGTCCGTGATCCTGTCCGCCAACGTGGGGGCCAAACCGGTGGAAGTGTTGTTTGACGTGGACCCGGCCATGCCCCACGTCATGGTGGGTGATGCCATGCGCCTTCAACAGGTACTGATCAATCTGGGCGGCAATGCGATCAAGTTCACCAGTGAGGGGGAGGTGGTGGTGCAGTTCAAGGTCGTCGAGCACAGCGCGCAGCACACCCTGCTGCGCATTGCGGTGCGCGACACCGGCATCGGTATAGCGCCCGAACATGTGAGCCATATTTTTGACGGCTTCTCGCAGGCCGAAGCCTCCACCACACGCCGCTTTGGCGGGTCCGGTCTGGGCCTGTCGATCTGCAAACGCCTGGTGGAGCTGATGGGTGGCAACCTGCAGATCGACAGCCAGCCGGACCGTGGCAGCACGTTCTATTTCACGGTGGCACTGGCCTGTGCCGACGCCGTGCCCGGTGACCCCGAACCCATACCCCAGCGTGTGCCCAGCCCCATGCAGGTGCTGGTGGTGGACGACAACGCCGTGGCCCGCGAACTGTTGCAGGCCATGTGCCAGTCGTGGAGCTGGCAGACGGATGTGGCAGGCAGCGGCACACAAGCACTTGCACTGCTGGAGGCCCGTGCCCAGGCCATGCTGCCACCTTACGACGCTGTTTTTGTCGACTGGTTGATGCCCGGCCTGGACGGCTGGGAAACCATTGCACACATGCGCGAGATGGGCGCCCAGGCCATCAGCCCCATCACGGTGATGGTGACAGCCCACGGGCGCGACATGTTGTCCCAGCGCAGCCTGCAGGAGCAGTCCTACCTGAACGCCTTCCTGATCAAGCCCATCACCGCTTCCCTGCTGTTTGACACCGTGGCCGACGCCCGTGCCGGCATGAGCAACCTGCGCGCCAAACCCCGCAACCGGGCTGATCGGGTGGGCCGCCTGGAGGGCATGCGCCTGTTGGTAGTGGAGGACAACCTCATCAACCAGCAAGTGGCACGCGAGCTGCTGAGCGAAGAAGGCGCCCAGGTTGCCATCGCCAGCAACGGGCAACTGGGTGTGGATGCAGTGGCCTGTGCGGAGCCACCCTTCCACGCGGTGCTGATGGACATACAGATGCCGGTCATGGATGGTTATGCCGCCACGCAGGCGATCCGCGCGGAACTGGGCCTGACCAGCCTGCCGATCATTGCAATGACCGCAAACGCAATGGCGTCGGACCGCGAAGCCTGCCTGAGCGCCGGCATGGACGACCATGTGGGAAAACCCTTTGACCTGACCCATCTGGTTACGGTCCTGCAGATGCACACCCGCCGCGGCAAGCCGGGCCTGCTGACCCAGCGCTCGGCCGGCCCGTCAACACCCGCCCCCGTTGCAATACCCCCGTCCACCGGCTGCGCAACGGACGGAGTGGACGCAGAGGGCGCCATCAGCCGTCTGACGGGCAACACCGGCCTGTACGCCAGCATCTTGCGGACGTATCTGAACGACCTCGCCACCCAGCCTGCACAACTGCGCCAGTTGCTGGCCTGTGGTGATGTGGTTGGGGCCACCCGCCTGCTGCACACGCTCAAGGGTGTGTCCGCCACCGTAGGCGCTGTCGATATGACCAACACTGCCAAGGCGGCAGAGGCCGAATTGCTACAGGTGCAGGCCGGCCCTGCGCTGCCTACAACGCGCGCTACATCGCTGTGTGCGGACTTTGACCAGGTGGCCCACACCACGCTGCGCGTGATGCAGCCGTTGGTGCAGTTATACGAGGCCCAAGCGCCCGCACCGGTGGACGGTGACCCGGATACGGCCAGATTGCGCGCCGACCTGTGCGCGCTGCAGGCCCTGCTGGCTGGCTCCGACCTGACGGCGCTGGACGTGCATGCCCGCGTGCAAGCGGCCGGCCCGCACACCGGCCTGACAGGTTTTGCCGAACTGGAGCAAGCCGTGCGCGACTTTGACTTTGCCCGTGGCGCAGATTTGTGTGCACGCCTGCTGGACGCATTGCCTGAAGCGCAAACGCAGGCTGGGACGCGGCAATCTGCGACCAACTAGGGAACGAGGGACGGTATTTGTAAAATACGCCTCTAGCCCGCGTAGAATATGACAATCGCGCTATAAACTTTATAGTTTCTAGCGACGTAACGCACCAAAGGCTTCGAACTCCCAGCTGCGCATCGCCAGCAGCAGCGTGTAGCCCTCGCGGTCCTTCTCTTGCAACTTTTGGTCGGCCAGGTGCTGCTGCGCAAAGTCTTGCGCCACGCGCTGCATACGCTCCATGAACGACGGCGCCAAGCTTCTGCTGATCGAGCCATGCACCAGCAGCAGGCCTTCGCCCGCGCCGTCGAAACCACCACCGAAATAGTCCAGCAGCGCGTTGTCGCGGAAGTAGTCCATCACCGGCCCATGCGGGCGCCAGCGGAAGGCCTTGGCCAGCTTGAGCCGGTAGCGGTTCAGCGGGCGCAGTTCGATGATGCCAATGCGGTCCAGCTGCGCCAGGTAACCAATACATTCAGCCTCGGTCAGGCGGTAGCTGGCCACGATCTGCTCCAGCGTCCATTGGCTGAGCACGCAGATCGCCACCAGCAACAGCTTTTTGTCGGCCACCACGGCGCGCTCCTGCTCCTGCGTCAGCTGCGCCAGCAGGGGCTGGGCGTCGGCCACGCGGCGGGCCAGGTCGGCAAAGTCCAGTTTGAGGGCGCGACAGATGGCATCTATACGCGACAGCGGCATGTCGCCTTTGGCCAGCATGCGTTTGATGCTGGACTCGGCCATGCCCATGGCAACGGCCAGGTCAGCATAGGTCATGCGGGCGGCCTTCAGCTCATGCTTCAGGGCGGATACAAGGTCGGCGGTAGTGCTCATAGGTATCGATTATCGATACTTTTCGTACTTTAACGCAAGCTTGTATCTGAATTTGCACCGTATCAGGGGCCACGCGGCAACACACTGGCGCCCTCATCCACCCCTTGGAGTCTTTTGATGAAAACCCCGCTGACCCGTTCTGAAACCGGCCTAGTGGTCGCGCTGATCCTGGCGATCGCGGTGGCCGGCCTGGGCCCGGCTGTGGCGCAGTATGCCGACTACCACGCCTTTGCTGACCAACGCACGTTGTGGGGCCTGCCGTTTGCGATGGATGTGCTCAGCAACCTGCCCTTTGCGCTGTTGGGCGCCTGGGGCCTGGTGCGCCTACGGTCCATACACACGCCACCTGCCCGGCGTACAGGTTTTGTGGCCCTGGTGCCATGTGATGCCCAGCGCCCGCTGGCCCAGCTGTTTTTTGGCGGTCTGCTGGTGACCGCGCTGTGCTCCAGTTACTACCACCTGCAACCTGATGACTTGGGCCTAGCCATAGACCGCATGGGTATGCTGGCGGCGTTTGCCGGACTGATGGGCCTGGCCACCGCCGACCGCATCAGTGCATGGGCGGGTCAATGGACCGCCGGCGCGGTGCTGACACTGGGGCCGGTGGCCGTGGGCACCTGGGCCATCACGGGCAATCTGCTGCCCTGGTCGATTCTGCAAGGCGGCGGCATGTTGTTGGTGGTCTGCCTGGCGCTGCGCAGGCCGCTGATTGGTGCCTGGGGCGTGCCCCTGGTTGCGGTGATCGCTTGGTACGTAACGGCCAAACTGCTGGAGCTTGGCGACCACCACATCCTGGCACTGACCGATGGCTTGGTGTCCGGCCACACTTTGAAACACTTGGCCGCGGCCATGGCGGCTTGGCCTGTCTTGGCCGTCATGCAAAATGGCGCGTATCAGGCGGGGCCCGCCCATAGCCGCGCACAGTCGCCCCAAGCCAGCTTTGCAGCCCGGACCTGAAAAAGTTACGCAGATCAGCAGAACAACAACCGACCTGAGGACAAACCTGTGAACATTGAAACACTGACACCCGCAGCGGCCACCGCGTCCGGCCCGGCCGGCCACGGCCATCCGAACCAGTTTGCCCTGCTGGGCCAGCGCCGCTTTGCGCCCTTCTTCTGGACCCAGTTTTCTGGCGCCGCCAACGACAACTTGTTCAAGTTCGCGTTCACGGTGATGGTGACCTACCAGCTGAGTGTGGACTGGTTGCCCCCGGCGATGGCGGGCCTGACCATTGGTGCCTTGTTCATCCTGCCCTTTCTTCTGTTCTCGGCGACGGCCGGTCAGTTGACCGACAAGTACGACAAGACGCTGATGATCCGGTTTGTCAAAAACCTGGAGATCGCCATCATGCTGATTGCGGCCTACGGGTTCATCCGTGACAACGTACCCGTGTTATTGCTCTGCACGTTTTTGATGGGTGTGCACTCCACACTGTTTGGCCCGGTCAAGTTTGCACTACTGCCCCAGGTGCTGAACGAACGCGAACTGACCGGTGGCAACGGCATGGTCGAGATGGGAACTTTTGTTGCCATCCTGTTGGGCAATGTGGTGGGTGGTCTGCTGGTGGCCATTCCTTCTATCGGCCATGAAACCGTGGCGGTGGCCTGCCTGGTGATGTCGGTGGTGGGGCGTGTGGGGGCGGGTTACATCCCCAAAGCGCCGGCCACCGACCCCGGCCTGAAGATCAACTGGAACCCTTTCAGCGAAACCGTGCGCAACCTGAAACTGGCGCATGGCAATCTGGTGGTGTTCCGTTCGCTGCTGGGCATCAGCTGGATGTGGTTTTTTGGTGCCGTGTTTTTGAGCCAGTTCCCCAGCCTGGCCAAAGAAGTGCTGCATGGCAATGAACAGGTGGCGTCGCTGCTGCTAGTGGTGTTTTCCATCGGCATTGGCACGGGTTCGCTGCTGTGTGAGATGCTGAGCAAGCGCCATGTGGAAATCGGCCTGGTGCCCATGGGCGCCATTGGCATGAGTGTGTTTGCGGTGGATTTGTACTTTGCAACCCGGAGCCTGCCACCGTCCGAGATCATGGGCCTGTCGGCATTTTTGTCGCAAGCCGCACACTGGCGCGTGATGGCTGACCTTGCCCTGCTAAGCCTGTTTGCCGGTTTGTACAGCGTGCCCATGTATGCGCTGATCCAGTTGCGCAGCCAGCCCACGCACCGCGCCCGCATCATCGCGGCCAATAACATCCTGAACGCGCTGTTCATGATTGGCAGCTCGGTGATTGCCGGTGCGCTGCTCAAGAGTGGCTTCACCATTCCGCAGATCTTTTTGTTCACCGGTCTGGCCAATGCCGTGGTGGCCTTCTACATCTTCATGCTGGTGCCCGAGTACCTGCTGCGTTTTGTGGCCTGGGTGTTGTCACGTTTCATCTACCGCTTCAAGGTAAACGGCGACGACCACATCCCCACTACGGGCGCCGCCATTCTGGTGTGCAACCACGTGAGTTTTATCGACGCAGTGCTGCTGATGGCGGCCAGCCCACGGCCTATCCGATTCATCATGGACCACAACATCTTCAAGGTGCCGGTGCTGGGCTGGTTGTTCCGCCTGGCCAAGGCGATCCCGATTGCACCGCGCGCACAAGACCCACAGGCCTACGAAGCAGCCTTTGATGCCGCTGCCGCGGTGTTGAAAGACGGGGAGCTCTTGTGCATCTTCCCCGAAGGCGGCATCACCCGCGACGGCACGCTGCAAGAGTTCAAGGGCGGCATCATGAAGATTCTGGAGCGCACCACACAACAGGGTGTAGCGGTGCAGGTGATCCCCATGGCGCTGACCAACCTTTGGGGCTCGTTCTTCAGCCGGGTCGAACAAGGCGGAGCCATGGTGCGGCCGTTCCGCCGCGGGATATTGAGCCGTGTCGGCCTGAATGTGGGCGCACCGCTGGCGCCGCAGGATGTGCAACCTCCGCTGCTGCAGCAGCGGGTGCAGCAGTTGCTGAGCGCCTAATAAGCCCGCCCCTTCATCATTCCGCTGCAGCCAGCAGCAGTGCACTCGCTTTGTACTGCTGCACGTACTCGCCGGTCGGCGGTATCGGTTTGATGATGTCGATCAGCACCCCATTGGGGTCGCGGGTGATGAAGTGCCGCTGCCCAAACGCCTCGTCACGCAGGGTCAACAGTATGGGCAAGCCTGCCGCCTGTAGCCGGGCGTAATGGGCATCCGGATCTTCCACCTCGAAATTCAGAACCAGGCCCGTCGCATAAGCGCGGCCGCTCTCCGGAATGGTGGGGTGCTGCCCATCCACAACCGCAAGATTCACGGATGGCTGGGTTTCTGACTGCAGGTGTACATACCAGTCGCTGACGAACAGCGGCGTAAAGCCAAAGTGGGTCTGGTAAAAATCCGCTGTACCGGCCACATCGGGGGTCATCAGAACGGGGTAGTAGTTGGTGATCTTCATGTCTTCATCCTTTCAATTAACATGCAGGCTGCATGTAAAACGATATTAACCTACAGACTGTATGTATGCAAGAAGCTAAAGTACGTCGGTCAAACCGTGAACGCACCGAGACCACCCGCCAGGCCTTGGTCGAGGCCGCCCGCGCGTTATTTGTCAGCAAGGGGTATGGCGAAACTTCCACGCCCGATATCTGCGCGTCCACGGCCACCACGCGCGGGGCGCTGTACCACCACTTTGTCGACAAGCGTGATCTGTTCAGACAGGTTCTGGTTCAGGAGGTACAAGCCATCGCCGCCGACATCGTGGCCGCAACACCGGAGCACCTGACGCCCCGCGAGGCCCTGGTAGCGGGCAGCGAGGCCTATCTGACGGCCATGCGCGTGCCCGGGCGCACGCGGCTGCTTCTGATAGACGGGCCCGCCGTGCTGGGCATGGAGGAAATCATGGCAATGGACGAATCCAACGCGGCCTTCACCCTGCGCGAAGGCCTAAAGGCCGCCCTACCGGACGCCCACGACGTCTCGATCGACGCGCTGTCGCGCCTGTTGTCGGCCGCATTCGACCGGGCCGCGCTGGAGACCGATGCAGGCGCCGACCCTGACGTGGTGCGCGCCGCCATGTTGTGGCTGCTGCACAAGGCGCTGGGGTAAAGAGGCACAATCCACCCATGGCCCTGTCCTTCTTTTCCAGCCCCCACCCGGACTGGGTGGTGGAGATCAACCACAGCAACCGTGTGTTTGGTTTTACGCTGGTGTTCGTCGTGCTGTGTGTCCACATATTCGGCAAGGGTTATGGGACGTTGACCTGGGTCATGCTGGCCCTGCAATTCGTGGTCTACCCCCAACTGCTGTACTGGCGCACCCGGGCATCGGCGCGGCCGCGGGATGCCGAGATGCAGCACATGCTGGTGGATTCGACGGTCTTTGGTTTCTGGGCTGCCTACTTGGGTTTCCCGATGTGGGTTAGCTTTGCGATGTGTGTGTCCACCTGCGTTAACCACACCGCGTACTACGGTGCAAAAGGTGCTGTGCGCTCCCTGGCCGCCTCCAGCGTCGGAGCCTTGGTGGCGGTGGGCCTGTTTGGTTACCGGTTTGCGCCCGATATGGCCTGGCCCATTAGCGTGGTCTGCCTGCTGGGGCTGATCGTGAACCAGGTGGCTGTAACCCATGTGGCCTACGGTCGCAACACCAAACTCTACGAAACCCGCACCCAGTTGCGCCAAGGCGAACAAGCCCTGCAAAAAGCCAACGAGGCCTTACGCCTGCGGCTGGACGAGATCAACGCGCTCCAAACCCAGCTCAACGAACAAGCCAACCGCGACCCGCTGACCGGCATGTACAACCGCCGCTACCTGAATGACACGTTGGGCCGAGAGCTGGCCCGCTGCAAACGTGAGGGCCAGCCCCTGACTCTGATGCTGATCGACATCGATCACTTCAAACACGTCAACGACACCTACGGCCACCCTGCCGGTGACGAGGTGCTGAAATCCATGGCCATCATGCTGAACGCCCGTGCCCGCAGTGCCGATGTGGCCTGCCGCTATGGCGGAGAAGAATTTTTGATGCTGCTGCCGCAAATGCCGCTGGAGATTGCACTGCAGCGGGCCGAACAGTGGCGCTCCGACTTTGCCGCCGCTACCGTGGCTTTTGGCGACTTCCGTATCCAGGCCACGCTATCGGTGGGCATAGCCACCTACCCTGGCGACGGCACCTCGCCTGAGTTGCTGATTGGCAATGCGGACAAGGCTTTATACCGGGCAAAGCAGGGCGGGCGCAATCGGGTGGTGGCCTTCAGCGAGCAGTAGCCGCCGCGGCACACCACCGCGTCAGTAGCCTACTTCTGGGCGATGTTGTCGCGCACACGGTCGGCACGTTTGGCCGAGTCGGGATGCGACGACATCATCTCGTCCAAGCCGGTCCGTGTGGTTCCCAGTGCTGCCAGTTTGCGGAATGCGCTTTCCATGGCGCGGGGGTTGTAGCCGTGCTTCTTCATGAAGGCCAGTCCGTAGTCGTCGGAATCGGTTTCCTGGCTTTGGGAGAACTGGCTGTTGAGCAGCTTTTCACCGATGGCTCCGAGGTCAGAGTCGGCCAGAGCACCAGCAGCCCCGCTCGAAGACGCTGCCGCCTTGCGGCCAGCCGACGCCAGGTAGGCAACGCGCAGGGAGGACAGGGAGTGGCCGTGTTTCACGTGGCCGATTTCGTGACCAATGATGGCAAGCAACTCCTGGTCTGTCATCTTGTCCATCAAGCCGCTGTAAAAACGGATAGACCCGTCGGCAGAGGCATTGGCATTGATCGCCTGATTTTGGTAGACCTTGAAATTGAGCTTCATCCCGTCTTCATTGACGTGTTTTGCAGTAAGTTTGGCCAAGCGACCGGCGTACTTGGCCCCGGACGCGATGCGGTTCTTTTTGTCGTCGCGCGCACGCATCTGCAAAGACACACTCTTCAACTCGGCATCCGACACGGTGCCAGCCTTCAGCACGTCGAGACCGGCACCCAGCTTGTTTTCGTCAGACGACGCACCACTGCCGCCAGAGGTAGCCGCGCCGGCCAGGGTGCCGAGACCGTTGAGCATGCCGCCTGATTCCTTATTAGCACTGGAAGTCTTGGAGGACGCATTGCCTGCCGGAGCCGGGCCCTGGGTGGTGTTGCAGGCAACGAGGAGCAGCGCTACAGCGCTCAGAGCAAAAGTCTTGATCATGAAAAGGATATTGAAAAGTTGATGAAAGCGGGCAGAACTTGCTGAAAGTCCAGCCGCTCAGACGGATAACGAATAGGAGAACCCACCGTGTGCGGCCGAGTATCGCACCCGAAACCGGCCTCGCAAAACGACTCATCCGCATTCGCAAGCCTGATCTGTGTGGAATTTTCGCCGCCTGGGACGAGGCGTTTCATTGCCAACAGGCTTGGTAATCTTTGTCTTCCCGCTCAAGCAATGCAGATACACTTTTTTACCATTTAATTGCCGCTTGACCCTGGCATAGAGTTCGTGCGGCCGCGGGAGATCAACCACATGGCTTCGCGTGGCAAAGCTTTGGCAATGCTGTTCGCATCGGCATCAGAGCCTCTATGAAATCCCACAATGGACGTTGCGCAGAGTTTGCATTGGGTGCACTATTACAAGACTGCAGCACCACTTTCTGGAGGTAACGCCATGCAAACGATCCCCGCACGTTTACTGCTCAACGGGCTGGCCACTCTTTGGATTACCGTACTGTTTTCGGCCTGTGGGGGCAGCGGCAGTTCTGCGCCGCCTCCGGCTGCTGCGGACATCACCCTGGCTCCGCCCACTAGCGTGGCAGTGAGCGGGACGAACATGCAGACCGTAGGCAGTTTTAGTTTTGGCTCGTCCAGCAAGCTCAGTGCCAGCTGGACCGCCCCCACCAGCTTTAGCGTTCACCACTTTGAGGTCATTGGCACCGAATCGGTTGGTGGAACGCAAACCACCGTCTCGGCGGCGGCAAGCGACACATCTGCCACGTTGACCGGGCTAAAGGCCGCAACTGCCTACCGCATCATCGTCAGAGCCTGCCAGGACGCGGCCTGCACACAGTTCGGCGCCGCCTCTGCGGTGAACGCCACCACGGCTACCGAGTATTGGCAGTTACAAGGCAGCGGCGCTAGCGTGAGCGGATTGACCAAGGTGGTGTCAGACGGCAATGCGCGCCTGAGCGCCACGCGCATTGGCCTCGACGCCGGCACTGCCAACGCCGGGCGGGTGCAGTTTTACTATGGCCCCATGCCAACGCAGGGCAGCAGCGCATCGCTGTCGGTAGCTGTTGGCAACGCACCGGCCAGCGCCACCACTCCCAGTAGCTACCTGGCGTTTACCAGCAAGGCCGGTACATCAGGTTTGGTCACACCTGCCACATCAACCACAGCGCGCAGCATTGCCAGCGTGGCCACAGGCCAAGGCGTGCCGCTGTCCGCCAACTTGGGAAACAAGGTTCGCATGTTCTTTGAGGCGGCCGGCAGCGATGGCAAGACGCGCATCTTCTCCGTGGACAGCAAAGATGGGTTTACCGGCCAAGACTTCAACAGCAACGCCGCGGTGACCTGCTCCACCGACGCCGATTACGCCAGTACCGGTGGCTGTGCGCCCACGCTGGTAATCGGCGTGGAAGGCGACACCACTGGCGCAAACCTGCGCATCAAAAATGCACGCCAGAACAAGGTGGCCTTCCCCACCCAATCGGACTGGCGCTGGGATGGCGCCCCCGGTGCCTTCATGGTATTTACCACCGACAGCGTGGCCAGTTGCAGTTCGGTCCCGCAAAACCACGGGTACGCAGTGTGGGACGGCACACGCTGGAACGTGCAGTACCGCGCAGACGGTTGCCCCAAGCTCTTCACCAGTGCCCAGGCTTGCCTGCCCATGCACTTGGGCGCTGCGCGCTACAAGATGTATTGCGGCGACCCTTCCATCACAGCGGGAAAGGTCACGGGCTCGTTTCTGCCTTACCTGGGTCCCAAAAAGCTGATGTATGCCGACGGTGGCGTCAGCGGTGCAGCGGCAACCGTGGAGTTTGAGGATTGGGAGGCACAAACCGCATCGCGTGACATCGCCTTCCTGTGGCCCAACGGCAGTCGTTTGGACGACAGGGCTGAAGGCTACATCGACGACTACCATTTCCTAGCGCCAACCGGCAGCCTCGATCTTCAGGTGGGGTACCTGACCATCACCGATGGCGTCATTGTGCCCATCGCGGTGGCAGCCATTTTGCTCAACCCTTGAGTAAAACCCAAGCTTCCAACAAAGAAAAACACCACCGTGGATGGCGGCGTAAAGCAACACCAGGGTTTCGAACAGCTCCAGCGCTCGAGGGCCCCCACGGCCGGTGGTCAAGCAGTTGCAGCCTGGGCCCGCAGTCCTGGTCAAGTTTCTTAACTTGCTCTCGTCCGAGGCGGACTGTCGTTGAGTGAAATCATCCAAGCTCGCATATCCCTTGGCCGACCAATAGTCAGGGGTTTGGGGATCGAAGGACAACTCAATCACAGCATACCGGCGAGGCGCGATCTCCCCGCACCGTGCTCAATGTACGCTAGCAAGCAGCGCCGCATTCCCCCCCGCTGCCGTGGTGTTGACAGTAATGGTCTGCTCCGCGCAGAAGCGGTACAGGTAGTGCGGGCCGCCGGCTTTCGGACCGGTGCCGCTCAGGCCTTCACCGCCAAAGGGCTGCACGCCGACCACCGCGCCGATCATGTTGCGGTTGATGTAAATGTTGCCCACGTGGGCGGCATGGGCCAGTGCCTGTGCGCGGCTGTCGATGCGGGTCTGGATGCCGCAGGTCAGGCCATAACCCAGCGTATTGATCTGGGCCACCACATCAGCGGGGTCACCCGTCCAGCGCACCACCTGCAGCACCGGGCCAAAGATTTCGGCCTTGACGTCAGCAATGCTGCTCACCTCGAAAGCATGGGGCGCGATTAGATTTGCTATGTTTTTAGTAGCGTGTTTATCATATTCCGCAGGGGCTAGAAGCACTTTTGACTCAAGCCTTAGGCGCTGGATGTGCTTCTGGATGTTGTCATACGCTTCCGCGTCAATGACCGGGCCTACATCGGTGGCGAGGTCCGCCGTATCACCGGCCACCAGTTCACAGGCTGCGCCCTTGAGCATGGCGATCACCCCGTCGGCAATGGCAGCATGTACACACAGCAAACGCAATGCGGAACAGCGTTGGCCGGCGGAGCGGAAGGCGCTTTGCACCACGGCATCGACCACCTGCTCGGGCAGGGCGGATGAATCCACGACCATGGCGTTGATGCCGCCGGTCTCGGCGATCAGTGGGACGATGGCGCCATCTTTGGCGGCCACCGCGCGGTTGATGATCTTGGCCACCTGGGTGGAGCCGGTGAACACCACACCGGCCACGCCGGGTTGGGCCACCAGTGCCGCCCCCACCGTTTCACCCGCGCCGTGCAGCAATTGCAAGGCATCTGCAGGTACGCCGGCCGCATGCATCAGTTGAACCGCGACCTGGGCCACACCTGGGGTCTGCTCGGCCGGTTTGGCCAGCACGGTATTGCCGGTAGCCAAGGCCGCGGCGACTTGGCCCACAAAAATCGCCAGCGGAGAATTCCACGGGCTGATACACACCCACACACCGCGCGCGGTCAGCGACAAGGTGTTGGTCTCGCCGGTCACACCAAAGGCATAACTCGTCAGCGCGGGCGGCACACCATGGACCTGCGGCATGGCCATGGGCTGCATGATGCGTTCGGCTTCATCGGCGTAGTAGCGCAGGAAGTCCACCGCCTCGCGCACTTCGCTCACCGCGTCGCCCCAGGTCTTGTGCGCCTCCTTGACCAGCAGCGCGCAGAAGGCGGGGGTTTGCTCCAGCATGGTGTCCGCGGCGCGGCGCAGGATGGTGGCGCGATCAGAGACTGCCGTCTTGCTCCACTGCTTGTAGCTGGCGTGGGCGGCCGCAAAGGCGCTGGCGGTGTTCTGGGTATTGAACTCGGGCACAACGGGCACGGTGGTGCTGGCAAACGCGGCCATCAGTGGCTCGCGCATGGTGGGCACGGTCAGGTCCAGCCCCGTGCTGTTCTTGCGGGCACCCGCATGGGCACCAAACAGCACCGGTGGTAACGGCAGGCTGGAATGCGGCTCCAGGCGCAGCGGCGAGATCAGCAGCTCCTGCATGCCCACCGACTCGTCGGCCAGCTGGTGCACAAACGAGGAATTGGCGCCGTTCTCCAGCAGGCGGCGTACCAGGTAGGCCAGCAGGTCGCGGTGCGCACCCACGGGGGCATAGACGCGGCAAGTGACCAGCGGGTTCTTCAGCACCTCGCGGTAGACGCCCTCGCCCATGCCATGCAGGCGCTGCAACTCAAACTTGGCACCGGTCTTGGCGCCCATTTGCAGGATGGCGGCGATCGTAGCGGCGTTGTGTGTGGCGAACTGGGGATAGACCGCATCGGGCGCGGCCAGTAGCGCGCTGGCACAGGCTAGATAAGACACGTCGGTGTGGTGCTTGTGCGTGAACACCGGGTAGTGCGGCAGGCCCAACTCTTGCGCGCGTTTAATTTCGGCATCCCAGTAGGCGCCCTTGACCAGGCGGCACATCAGGCGCACCTTGTGTTTACGGGCCAGTGCGGCGATGTGGGCGATCAGATCCAGTGAGCGAGTCTGGTAGGCCTGCATGGCCAGGCCGAAGCCGCCCCATTGGGGGTGGTGCTCGGCCACCTTGGCAACCAAGGCTTCAAACAACTCTATCGACAGCTCAAGGCGGTCCACCTCTTCGGCGTCCACCGTCAGGTTGATATTGGCGGCGGCTGCGCGCTGGCACAGACCCCACACACGGGGCACCAGCTCGGCCATGACACGGGCGCTGTGCGCATCCTCGTACCGTGGGTGCAGCGCGCTCAGCTTGATGGAGATACCGTCATTCTTCTCCAGAGCCCCCGTCTTATCTGCACGTGAAGCTATGGAATCGATAGCATCTGCATAACTCTGCAAATACCGCAGTGCATCCTCATCAGTCCGAGCGCCCTCGCCCAGCATGTCGTAGCTGAAGGTCAGGTTGGCATGTTTGCGCGCGCTGTCGGCCTCACGCTGCGCCTCTTTCATGTTCTGGCCCAGCACAAACTGCCGGCCCAGCAACTGCACAGCGCGCAGCGTGGCGGCGACCACCGTCTTGGCACCCAACTTGCCCATCAACCCCGGTTCGCTCTTGGCATTGCCATCAGCAGCACCGGGCAGGAAGTGTTTGCTCATCGCAATGGCGGTGCTGGACAGGCGGGCCAGCACCTTGTCGCCGCTACCATCAAAGTCAGCACGGCCCAGCTGATCTGCCGTCAAGGCAATGGCAGTCTCCGCATCGGGTACGCGCAACAGCGCTTCGGCCAGGCGCATCAGTGCCAGGCCTTCGGCGCTGGAGATGGGGTATTCCTTGAGTAGGCTTTCCATAGCCCAGAACGGTGGCGGGTTATCGCGCACGGCCTGTACCCACGGAGCAGCAGAGCGCGCAGCATCCGCCCAATCCAAAGCCTGGCTCACGGTTTGCAGGTGGCGGGCCACGACTTCAGCTTCGGGGCGGTATGGGAAGGGCAGGCGCTGTGGGACGGGCATGTGGGTCTCCTGTTGGTTTACTTGCCGGATGGACTGATTTCTTGCCATCAAACGGACGATGTCGCTATGTTCGCGGAATCTCGGTGCAATTTCTCACTAAAATTTGCAGTTTGGATAGTCAGATATGCTGCAACCCGGTTTGAGTGTGGCCGGCCGGTGTGTGTTTTGCGCAGGTCAAGGAGGAGCCCGCAGGGCGGGGGACACGGAGCAAAACACACACCGGCCGGCCACACCCAAACCGCGCCTACCAACAAAGCAAAGAACCATGGCAACCCATACATCAGACCTAGACCGCATAGACCTAAAAATCCTGACCTGCCTGCAGGAAGACGGCCGCGTCTCCAACCTCAAACTGGCAGAAACCGTAGCGCTCTCCCCCACCGCCGTATTGGCACGGGTCCAACGCCTCACCAAAGACGGCTACATCCTCGGCTACGAAGCGAGGCTCAACCCACTCAAACTAGGCGCCGGCATGATGGTGTTTGTGGAAGTGCTGCTAGACCGCACCACTCCCAACGTGTTCGAAGCCTTCAAAGCCGCCGTCCAGGTGCGCGGTGAAATCATGGAATGCCATATGGTGGCCGGCGGTTTTGACTACCTGCTCAAGACCCGCATGGCAGACATGGCCGCCTACCGCGACTTTGCCGGAACCGTGTTGTGGCAGCTGCCGGGCGTGCGCGAAACCCGCACCTACCCGGTCATGGAAGAAGTAAAAAACACCACCCAACTCACGTTGTTTTGAAAGACAAGGCAACGGTGTGCATACTGATACAAGCCTGATACACCAACAAAAACCCGCTCCCTATAATTTGTTCAAGGGAAAACCCGCAAGCCTTTAACAGCCACTGCCGCGTTACTTCCTCTAAGCTCTACAACGACGACAACAACGCCTTGTTTGTTTCACACCCGGACTCTTTACTTATGCGCCACGCACTGATCGTCCTGTTTGCAGCAGCCACCTTGTGTGGCGGTGCGCTGGCACAACAAGCCCCGGGGTTCAAGTTTTCCAACGAAGACACGGCCGACCAGCAGCGCGAGGCCGAAACCCAGGCTCGGGTCCAGGCCATACTGGCCAGCCCCTGCCGCAGCAAGATCAAGAACCAGAAAGTTATGGTGCTGATCGGTGAAAGCCGCAATGGCTACATCCAGGCGGCCCAATCCAGCTACGGCGGCCACTTCGATGCGCTCAACTCCCGCTTGCAGCGCGTGGGCCTGAAGACCGTGACCCAGGGGCAGATCAAGGCCCAGGTGGCGCAGGCCGAGATCGACGCCTATTTCAAGAATGACCCCGACGCCGCACTGAGCGCATCCAAACGCCTGTCTGCCCAATACATTTTGCGCGGCCTGATCTCCAGCGAGACCGGTTACAACCGCATCGTGCGGGTCAACCAGGTCAACATCCGCATGAACTTCACGCTGACCGATGCCAGCGGCCGCACTTTAGCTCAGGCCAGTGCAGAAAACGCCAGTTATGCGGGCACCGACACCTCGGGCATGGCACTGACGCTGATCAACGAAAAGGCCGACGAAGTGGTCGCGCAGTTGTACGGTGACTATTGTCGCATTGGTAGTTAGTCGGAAATTTGGTAGCGTGTGGGCTGCGGCGGGGCCGTGGCGAGAGTCTGTATTTCTCTATTACTTCTTGGGAGCTAAGTCGATGAGCCAATGTTTCACCCGTGTTAGCAAGCGCGCTGCCTTAGCGGCCCTGCTCGCACTCTGCGCCGCAGCCACCGCTGTGCAGGCGCAGCCCACCTTTGGCAACCCATCGCCCACGTCGGGCTCCTCCACATCCAACGCGGCGAATGCTGCCGCCGATGCCGCAGCCTACCGCGACGTCGAATACACCAACCGCGCCACACGCGGGCCTGCACTGGTCGTCATTCCCGGCGAAATCAAGAGCAACAACGCAACGTTTACCCAGCGCTTTTTGCCCAACAACATTGCCGACTTTGCCGAGCTGGAGCTATCCAACGCCAACTTCTCGGTACTGGAACGCACCAACCTGGGCCCGCTGCTGAACGAGGTCTCGCTGGCCTACAACCTGGGTGACCCTGCAGCGGCACGCAAGACCATGCAAATGGGCAAACTCAAGACGACCAAATGGATTGTCAAGTTCGACATCCTGAAAGCTGAGCAAATCGCCGAAAACCAAAAGGGTTTTGATGGCCGCGCCATTGGTGGCCTGCTGTCAGTCTTTGGCGGAAGCCGCGCAACATCGGTAGCTGGATCGGTGACCGGCTCGGTACAAACCGGTGACTCCACTGGTGTGTGGTTGATCGGCATGCGTTACAAGATCATGGACGCCAACACCACGGAACAAGTGGCCCAAGGTTACAAGGACCTGAAGATGGAAGTGGGTGCCACGGCCACCAGCGTCATGGGTGTTTCGAATTCCGCAAAGGGCGGTGTGGGCCTGGACACCATGGTACAGAGGCTTGTGCAGACTTTAGTCTGGGACATCGACGCAAAACATAAATGATGAGCACACTCACCCAACTCGGCAAATACGCCATCCGCCGCGAGCTCGGCAAGGGGGCGATGGGCATTGTTTATGAGGGTTTTGACCCGGTCATAGAACGAACCGTCGCCATCAAGACCATCCTGCCACAGCAACTCCAGGCGGACGAAGCAGCGCAGGTGCTGGCGCGTTTCAAGCGCGAGGCGCAGGCAGCCGGTCGGCTGAACCACCCCGGCATCGTGGCGGTGTACGACTACGGTGAAGCGGTGGTTGATGAAGACCACACCATGGTGGCTGGGCAGTCAGCTGACAAGTCGCGCCAGCGCGTGGCCTATATCGCCATGGAGTTTGTCAAAGGCAAGGAGTTGCGCGAATTCTTTGAGGCCAATGAACGTTTTGCCCTCAAGGACGTAGAGCGTCTGATGGGTGAAATTCTGGATGCGTTGGCCCACGCCCACGCCAACGGGGTGGTGCACCGCGACATGAAGCCCGCCAACCTGATCGTGTTGGCCAACGGCAAGGTCAAGGTGGCCGACTTTGGTATCGCCCGCGTCGAAAAATCCGAGCTGACCCAGGTCGGCACCGTGATGGGCACACCGGCCTACATGTCGCCCGAGCAGTTCATGGGCCAGCCAGTCGACGGGCGCAGCGATATCTTCTCCTGCGGCGTCATCCTGTACCAGTTTTTGACGGGCGAAAAACCTTTCACTGGCAATTCGACGACCATCATGTACAAGGTGCTGCACGAAGAGCCCTTGGCCCCTTCGCTGCTGAATGTGGCCCTGCCGGCAGCCTTCGACGCCGTGGTCAAAAAGGCCATTGCCAAAAACCCGGACGAGCGTTACCAGACGGCGCAGGAGTTTGCGCAGGCCATCAAAACCACGCTCGGTGCTGCATCGGCAAAAGCGTCTGCAGCAGCCGTGGACCCTGACCGTACCGAACTGAGCATGGCGCCCGTCGCCGCTGCAGCCCCCGCCGCAAAAGCAGCCGCGCAACCGGCGGCCAGCCCAGGCTCCAAGGGCAGCCCGCCGCCGCTATGGGAGCAGCCGGGAGCAGGCACACCCACCAACGCGGGCAAGAGCAAATCCAACGCGGCCCTGGTTGCGATGGTCGCAGTCGTAGGGGCAGCCATTGTGGGTGCGGGCGGTTACATGCTCACCCGCGGTGGCACAGACGGTGGCAGCAGCACTGTGGTGGCCCAACAGTCCGGCACCAGCGGCTCCATGACAGCGTCTACAACGCCTGCCACCACGCCGGCAACATCAACTGCCAGCTCGGCAGAGCCAGCGCTGGAACCGGGCACCATGGTCATCAGCGCGATTGGCCTGGTGGACCCCAAAGACGCCCGTTTCAACGGCGACGCGAATGCTGCCCAGACCGAATCCCGCGCCGACGCCATGCGCCAGCTGGTCGAAAAAGCCGTGGCACTGTATGTGGAAAAAGACTCCATCAACAAGAACTATGCAGTGCTAGACAAGAAGCTGCTGTCGCAGTCCAATGCCTTCATCAAGACCATGATCCAGGAAGGGGCTGCCTCCACCGGCAAAGATGGTCTGCTGGAAACCGAGGCCCGGGCCGTGGTGCGTGTGCGTGATGTGCAGAAGTCGCTGAACCAGTTGTCCAAGGACGAACGCATCGAGTTCATCCGCAACAATGGCGACCCCAAGGTCTCGATCCAGATGGCTATCCGCAACGCGGACACCACGCAGGCCCTGCCGCCCGAGCGCTCCATGGTGGCCGAAAATGTGGTCAAGGAACGCATCAAGTCCTTTGGCTTTCGGGTGTGGTCAGCTGACGGCGACGTCAAGGCCGGTGCCAAGGTGCAGCCATCAGACTTCCAGATCGACGGCGAAATCAAGCTCAAGGTCTTGTCGGCCAAGTTGCCGGCCTCGGGGCTGACCATCACCAAGACGGCGCTCACGTCGTGGACCATCAAGGCCATCGACAAGACCACGGGTGAAGAGGTTTACCTGAACACGGTCAACCCCACAGGCAAGAGCTGGGCTTCGGAAGACCTGGCACTGGCGGAGATTGGCAAGCTGGTGGGTGACGAGTTCTCCAAGAATTTTTTCCTGGAACACTTCAACTTCAATGCCCAGCAGGTCAAGCTGAACATTGCCGGCCTGCCGGACAAGCAAAGCGCCCGGATGCTGCTGCGTGAGCTGCGCGGCTTCCGCCAGGTGCTGGATGCCCAGTTGGCGTCTGAGGGGGGCCAATACCAGTTGCAACTGGCCGAGGGCAATGCCAGCGATTTAATCAACGAGGGGGTGCTCAAACCGCTGAATACCAAACTGGGCCAAGCCTGTTTTGCACTGGCCGGGTCCAACGGTGCAGACGTCAATGTGAGCTTCTCGGCGGCCTGCTCCGAGTCGGCCGTGCGCAACAAGTTTGACGCCCTGCCACCTGCCGGGCTGCAAAGCGCACCGGGCGCACGCGGCAAGCTGGCCACTAAAACGACCTAATGCACGAGGGGCAAAATTTTTCGCCGGACCGCCCCAAGCTCTGAACCGCTTGGCGGTCAGCCCCGCCAGGGAAAAGTTACGACCCCGCTGGGGGCAGCGACCCGCGTAGCGGCGGAGCGTGGGGGCAAGACCTGTCTAGCCCTGGATGGTGAAGGTCACGAACTCGGAATCAGGCAGATTGACCGAGCGCCCAAAACCAATGCGCCCCGTGCCGCGCAGCATGATCTCTTCGCGGCGCAGCAACACTTCGGCCTCAGTGCCCATGGCGACCGACGTACCATTGGTGCTTTGGTCCACCAAGAAGAACTTGTCACGCCGGCATTCGATGCGGGCATGCTGGCGCGAAGCATTGCGGTCTGCAATAACAATATCGCAGTTGGCATCGCGCCCCAGCACAAGCGAGGTGCGCCCGCCATCCACAACCCAGGCCCGGTCCTGCGCACTGTGTTCCAGGCGCAGCGAAACCGGCTTGCCGGTAAATGCCAGAGACGACGTGGTCATGGTCAGCTCTTCGCCCCCCTGCCAGATCACCTCGCTCACGGCCACGTCGTCACCCTTGCCCTTGACTGACAAGGCGGCAATCTTGCGCGTGGAGAGTTGCAGCATGTGCGACATGGCGGCCACCGTGGCGCCGGTGGTGATGATTTGCGCGCTTTTGGCCAGCCCAGCCATACGGGCCGCCACATTGACCGTGTCTCCAAACACATCGTTGTTTTCTTCAATGACCGGTCCGAAATGGAAGCCAATGCGCACGCTGCGCTTGATCTGGGACACCACGGGTAAGGCCGTGATCTTGACGTGCATGTCGGTGGCGGCCAGGCAAGCTGCGTCGGCGCTGGGCAGCACACACATGATCTCGTCGCCAATGGTCTTGATGACCCGCCCGCCGTATTGCAGCACCACGCCACCCAATACGTCCAGGCACTCGTCAATCATCTGTTTGGCGGTCACATCGCCCAGCGTGTCGTAGAGTTTGGTGCTGCCCACCACATCGGCAAATAACACCGCCAGGTGGGCCGTGGGGCGCACCGGCACCGTATTGGTCAAGCCGTCAAGTCCGGTTTCTCCGGTTGGGGCGTGGTGGGGTTCAGTGTTGGCCATGGATGTGCAGGCAATTCTATACAGTGATTGTCGGCCCATTCCCAAACAGTGCAAGCTTTGCCACAATCGCATTTTTGTGGGGGATAAACATGCAATTGCAACTCGAAAGATGGCATGCTGTTTGGGCGGCCTTCCTGCTGGCCGGTAGCGCGGGCTTTGCCAATGCCCAGACCATGAAGCCCGGCCTATGGGAAATCAACACGCAGATGCAAGGCGGCCCCGCAGAGATGTCCAGCGCCATGGCCGAAGCGCAAAAGCAGATGGAAAGTATGCCCCCCGAGCAGCGCAAGATGGTGCAGGACATGATGGCCAAGCAGGGCATTCAACTGGGCGCAGGCGGTGGCGGCGGCATGAGCATCAAGGTCTGCATGACGCAAGAGATGGTGGACCGCAGCGTGGTGGCCAGCCGCCAGTCCTCCGACAACCAAAACGAGTGCACCCAGACCAACAGCCCGCGCAGCGGCAACAGCATGAAGTTCTCTTTTGTGTGCAGCAAGCCCCCCAGCAGCGGTGAAGGCCAAGTCACCTTCACCAGCCCCGAGGCCTACAGCATGAAGATGGCATCCACCACCACGGTCAAGGGCAAGCCGGAAAAGATGGACATGCAGACCAGCGGCCGCTGGTTGGGCGGCGACTGCGGCAGTGTCAAACCATTCCCTATGCCGAAGATGTAAGGCCACGCTGGCCAAAGATCGCACTGCCCACCCGCACCATGGTAGAGCCGCTGGTGATGGCGGCCTCCAGATCGGCGCTCATGCCCATGGACACAGTGTCGAGCGGCATTCCAGCCCGCCTCATTTCATCAAATAGGGCTCTAGCCCCCGCAAATACTGCACATTCAGCTACAAAATCAGGAGCAGGCTCGGGTATACACATCAAACCGCGCAGGCGCAGACGCGGCAGTGCCGCCACCGCCTGGGCCAAGGCTAACGCCTCGGATGGGGCAACCCCGGACTTGCTGACACCGCCATCCACATTGACCTGGATACACACCTGCAAAGGCGCCAGGTGCGCGGGCCGCTGCTCGCTCAGGCGCTGGGCGATCTTCAGGCGGTCTATGGTGTGCACCCAGTCAAAGTGCTCGGCCACATGCCGCGTCTTGTTGCTCTGGATGGGGCCTATGCAATGCCACTCCAGTGGCAGATCGCGTAGGGCCTGGATCTTGTCCACCGCTTCCTGGATGTAATTCTCACCAAACGAGGTCTGTCCGGCTGCGTGGGCCTGGGCCACGGCGTCCGCACCAAAGGTCTTGGAAACGGCCAGCAGCTGCACCGCATCCACCGCCCGTCCGGCCTGTTTGCAGGCCTGTGTTATTCGGGTTTGAACGTGGTGGAGATTCTCGGCAATCATGGTCATAATCAGTCTAGCGTAACAAACCCAGCCTTACTGGAAGAGGACACCGTGGACATTACCCAACTACTGGCCTTCAGCGTCAAAAACAAGGCTTCCGACTTGCACCTGTCGGCCGGCCTGCCCCCGATGATCCGGGTCCACGGCGATGTGCGCCGCATCAATGTGGAGGCGCTGGACCACAAGCAGGTCCACGGCATGGTGTACGACATCATGAACGACGGCCAGCGCAAACACTATGAAGAGTTTCTGGAAATCGACTTTTCGTTCGAGATCGACGGACTGGCCCGCTTCCGTGTCAATGCCTTCAACCACAACCGCGGTGCCGGTGCGGTGTTCCGGACCATTCCGAGCAAGATCTTGTCATTGGAGCAGCTCAACGCGCCCAAGATTTTTGGCGACCTGGCCCTGAAACCGCGGGGAATGGTGCTGGTGACCGGCCCTACTGGCTCGGGCAAATCCACCACGCTGGCGGCCATGGTCAACTACCTGAATGAGACCGAGTTTGGCCACATCCTGACGGTGGAAGACCCGATCGAGTTTGTGCACGAGTCCAAGAAATGCCTGGTCAACCAGCGCGAAGTCGGGCCCCACACCTTGAGTTTTGCCGCCGCGTTGCGCTCGGCCTTGCGCGAAGACCCGGACTGCATCTTGGTCGGCGAAATGCGCGATTTGGAAACCATTCGGCTGGCCATGACGGCGGCGGAAACGGGCCACTTGGTGTTTGGCACGCTGCACACCTCCAGCGCCGCCAAAACCATTGACCGGATCATTGACGTGTTTCCCGCCGATGAAAAGGAAATGGTGCGTGCCATGTTGTCCGAATCACTGCAGGCTGTGATCTCGCAGACCTTGTGCAAAACCAAGGACGGCCAGGGCCGCGTCGCCGCCCACGAAATCATGTTGGGCACCAGTGCCATCCGCAACTTGATCCGGGAGGCCAAGGTCGCGCAGATGTATTCATCTATCCAGACCGGTAACAGCGTGGGCATGAAGACGCTGGACCAGGATTTGACCGAGTTGGTAAAACGCAATGTCATCAGCGCTGCAGAAGCGCGCGGCAAGGCCAAGATCCCAGAGAACTTCCCAGGCTAAACAATTCAAGGAGGTGTTCCATGGAACGCGACCAAGCCACGAAATTTATTAACGACCTGCTCAAACTGATGGTCGGTCGCAACGGCAGCGACTTGTTTATTACGGGTGACTTCCCGCCCGCGATCAAGGTCGATGGCAAGGTGACCAAGGTGTCACCACAGGCGCTGACGGGTGTGCACACCCTGTCACTGGCGCGGTCCATCATGAACGACAAGCAGGTGGCGGATTTTGAACGCACCAAGGAGAGCAATTTCGCCATCTCGCCACCCGGCATTGGGCGTTTCCGCGTCAACGCGTTTATCCAGCAGGGCAAGGTGGGCATGGTGCTGCGGACCATTCCCATGGTCTTGCCGACCATTGACGGCTTGGGTGTGCCACAGGTTCTCAAGGAGATTGCACAGTCCAAGCGCGGCCTGTGCATCATGGTGGGCGCTACCGGCTCCGGCAAATCGACCACACTGGCGGCGATGGTGGACTGGCGCAATGACAACTCCTATGGTCACATCATCACGATCGAAGACCCAGTGGAGTTTGTGCATATGCACAAAAACTGCGTGGTGACCCAGCGTGAAGTGGGCCTGGACACCGACAGCTGGGAAGCCGCACTGAAGAATACGCTGCGCCAGGCACCCGATGTAATTCTGATGGGCGAAATCCGCGACCGTGAGACCATGGAACACGCCGTGGCCTTTGCCGAAACCGGCCACCTGTGCTTGGCCACGCTGCACGCCAACAGTGCCAACCAGGCGCTGGATCGCATCATCAACTTCTTCCCCGAAGAGCGCCGTACCCAGTTGTTGATGGACTTGTCGCTGAATCTGAAAGCCCTGGTCTCGCAACGCCTGATCCCCAAGCAGGATGGCAAGGGCCGTGTCGCAGCAGTCGAGATCATGCTGAACTCGCCACTGATCTCGGACCTGATCTTCAAGGGTGATGTGTCCGAGATCAAGGAAATCATGAAGAAGAGCCGCCAGGCCGGCATGCAGACCTTCGACCAGGCCTTGTTCGACATGTACGAGAAGAACTGGATCACCTTTGAAGACGCACTGCGCAATGCCGATTCGGTCAACGACTTGCGCCTGCAGATCAAGCTCAACAGCCAGCGCGCCAAGTCCACCGACCTGGCTGCGGGCACCGAGAACTTCGCCATCATGTGACATCCATTTCCGCAATGCCATCCACTAACGCCAAAACCTACGAAGCCACTCCCCCCACCCGCGTCGCATTTCTGGGTCTGGGTGTCATGGGTTACCCGATGGCGGGGCATTTGGCCCTGGCCGGGCACCAGGTCACCGTTTACAACCGAACCGCTACGAAATCGATAGCGTGGTGTGCAGAATATTCGGGGGCTACAGGCCAAAATGGCTTTAGCGCTTATGCTGAAACGCCCGCTCTTGCAGCTGCCAACGCCGACATCGTGTTTTGCTGTGTCGGCAATGATGACGATCTGCGCAGCGTCACGCTAGGGCCGGATGGTGCGTTTGCCGGCATGCGGCCTGGGGCCGTGTTTGTGGACCACACAACGGCGTCGGCCAGCGTGGCCCGCGAGCTGAGCGCTATTGCCCGCCAACAGAACAAGCACTTTGTCGATGCCCCGGTTTCCGGTGGTCAGGCCGGGGCGCAAAACGGTCTGCTGACGGTGATGTGTGGTGGCGAGCAGGCCGCGTTTGACCGGGCACGCCCGGTGGGCATGGCGTTCGCCCGCGCCTTCACGCTGCTGGGCGACAGCGGCGCAGGCCAACTGGCCAAGATGGTGAACCAGATCTGTATTGCCGGGCTGGTGCAGGGCCTGAGCGAGGCCGTTGCTTTTGGCCAGCGTGCTGGGCTGGACATGAACCAGGTGCTGGACGTGATTGGCAAGGGTGCGGCGCAGAGCTGGCAACTCGACAACCGCGGCAAGACCATGGTGGACGACAAATTCGACTTTGGTTTTGCCGTGGACTGGATGCGCAAGGATCTGGGCCTGGTGCTGGATGAGGCCAAGCGCAATGGCGCCCGGCTGCCGGTTACTGCCTTGGTGGACCAGTTTTATGCGGATGTGCAAGCCATGGGTGGCCAGCGCTGGGATACGTCCAGCCTGATCAAGCGCCTGAAATAAAACGACCCGGCAGTTTGAACACAGGCCGGGTCTGGCACGCCTTTTTACAAGGGGCTGCGTTTTCTACTGCTTAGGCGCGCCGGGTCGCGTCGGTGGCACCAAGCGCGCCAACTCCTCTTCGCTGACGATTTCCAGGATACGCACCACCTTTTGTACGCCGGGAGTCGCGCTGATGACGTCGGTCGCGCGTTTGGCCTCACGTTCGGTCACGCGGCCCATGACGTAAACCGTGCCGCGCTCAGTAGTGATCTTGAACGCATTGGTAAACAAATCCTTGGCATCGAGCAGCCCCGCCTTGACCCGCCCGGTCACCAGCGCATCCGACGAGCGCTGCTGCAGCGAGGAATTGCCCATCACACCGATTTCATTCACGATATGGCGCACGTTGTCCACACCCGACACGATTTGCTCCACCAATTGCTTGTCTTGCGCCGACGGCACCTCACCCGTCAACACGACCTGGCGGTTGTAGCTGGTCACGTTGACATGGCCACGCTCGCCCAGGTTCTCCCGGATGCGACTGGCCGAGCGCAATTCAATGCCTTCGTCTTCGACAACCGTACCGGTTGTACGGCGGTCGGTAGCCACCATGCCAGTCATCACGGCACCGCCCACGGCCAGAGGAAAACAAGCGGTCAAAGCACCCAGGGTGCTACCCAGCAAAACCAGCATTGCGCCGGTGCGTCGTAAAGAAGGTTTCATTTAGCAGGTTCCTGTTCGCCCAACAGCTGGGCATCTACGGCATCACAAATGCAATGCAAAGACAAAATATGCACTTCCTGGATACGTGCCGTGCGCTCGTGTGGCACACAGATGTGCACGTCGGTATCGCGCAGCAGGTGCGCCATCTTGCCGCCGCCGCGCCCTGTCAGGCCCACCACCACCATCTCGCGCGCATGCGCCGCTTCAATGGCTGCCAGCACATTGGCCGAATTACCGCTGGTGGAAATGGCCAGCAACACATCGCCCGGTGAGCCCAGTGCACGCACCTGGCGTGAAAAAATGACGTTGAAATCGTAGTCGTTGGCGATGGCGGTGATGATGGAGCTGTCGGTGGTCAGCGCTATGGCGCCCAACTCGGGGCGCTCCCGCTCGAAACGGCCTACGAATTCGGCCGCGAAATGCTGTGCATCAGCAGCCGAGCCACCATTGCCACAGGCCAGTACCTTGCCGCCGCTGGTCACGCAGGTCAACATGGCCTGCACGGCCGCCGCAATGGGTTTGCTCAAGCTCAGTGCCGACTGGTATTTCAGGTCGGCACTGTCGATAAAGTGTTGTTGTATTCGTTGTTCCAGCATGGGAGGCCATGATACCGCGCTAAAAATGGCCCTTGGCGACC
>JAYSZJ010000147.1:0-39739 GCA_043738115.1 Rhodoferax sp.
AAGCGCCAATTTCAACGGCACGGTGACATTCCCCTACGTCATCACCGATGGCGCTCTGACATCCACGGCCAACCAGGTCATCACCGTCACTGCCGTCAATGATCCGCCCACAATCATTCCGGTGGACGGCAACGGGTCAGATGCTACCGGGCAGGCAACTGTCAACGAAATCGGTCTGCTCACCGCGGCCAACACCAGCGAAACCACAACTGGCACGATCACAGTTGCGGCCGTTGAGGGTCTGGCCAGCGTCGTCATCGGTGGCGCCACATTCACCGCCGCCAACCTGAGTAACGCCACCTTTCTGGCCTCCAACCCAGTCGACACCGGTGAAGGCACCCTCACGCTTACCGCCTTCAATGCGAGTACTGGCGCACTGAGCTACACCTACACCTTGAAGGCTGCCCTCAACCAGCCCTCTGCTACCGAGAGTACGGACTCCATTGCCCTCACGGTCAATGACATGGTCGGCGGTACCAACTCCGGTACTCTGACCGTCCAGATTGTGGATAGCACCCCCACGGCCGCAGCCGACAGCGCCTCCATTACTGAGGATGCAGTACCCAACACGGTTAGCGGCTCCGTGTTGACCAACGACACCTTGGGCGCTGATCCCAACGCGACGCCTGTGACTGCCGCCAACCCGACGTTGACCTACGGCTCCCTGGTCTTGAACAGCAACGGCAATTACACCTACACCCTGAACAATACCAACGCAACGGTCAACGCTCTAAACGTCGGCCAGACATTGACGGACTCCTACACCTATACCGTGACCGATGGTGATGGTGACACAACCACCGGGACGCTCTCTATCACCATCAAGGGCGCCTCCGACGGAGTGCCAACGATTGTTTCACTTGACAGCAATGGTTCCGATGCAACCGGTCAGATTACCGTCGACGAAATCGGTCTGCTCACTGCGGACAACACCAGCGAGACCGCTACCGGCACGATCACCGTCGGGGCTCCTAACGGTCTGGCCAGCGTCGTCATCGGTGGCGCCACATTCACCGCCGCCAACCTGGGTAACGCCACCTTTCTGGCCTCCAACCCAGTCGACACCGGTGAAGGTACCCTCACGCTTACCGCCTTCAATGCGAGTACTGGCGCACTGAGCTACACCTACACCTTGAAGGCTGCCCTCAACCAGCCCTCTGCCACCGAGAGTACGGACTCCATTGCCCTCACGGTCAACGACATGGTCGGCGGTACCAACTCCGGCACTCTGACTGTCCAGATTGTGGATAGCACACCCACCGCAGGCAACGACACCATCACCACCACCTTGGGGACGACCGTCAACGGCTCCCTGGCTTCCAATGACACCGTTGGTGCTGACGCCCCTGGCACCTGGAGCTTGGGCTCCACCACGCCTGCTCACGGCACGGTTTCCATCAACCCCACCACAGGAACCTATACCTACACGCCAACTGCGGGCTATACGGGCACTGACAAATTCACCTACTCATTGACCGACAAGGATGGCGATGTTTCCATCGCCATCGCTAATGTCACGATCGGAGCACCCATGGCGGTATCCAATACGACCGCTGACGACGACAACGTTAACGAAAACAGGGATGGGGTTACTGGAAACGACATCGTTCACACAGGAACAATCGGCGCCGTCCCGCTAGGTGCGACGCTATCACTTGGCTATTCGGGAACTTCGGGGCTCACATCGAATGGCCAAGCTGTTACTTATGTGTGGGACAACGCCACCAAGACACTCACTGCGTCCACGGCGGCAAGCGGTGCTGTGTTTACGGTTGCGCTGAACTCGGGAAACACTGGCTATACCTTCACACAACTGCGTGCAATTGATCATCCAGTGGTGGCGGGGGAGGCCCACAGTTTGAACATACCTCTGACGTTGACTGCCAAAGACAGCAATGGCATACCGCTCTCGAGTACTGCCTTTAACGTTGCCGTCTTCGACGATGTACCAGTCGTAACAGGGAACAAGACCATTACGACCCTGAATGACGGAAGCTTTTTGGAGACCGGATTCCTGGCTGAGGCAACACTTTCCAATGACATTACTGCGGTCAAGTGGAACACCGCTGGACTACCCGCCCTCGTGTTCGAAGGAAAACCGGTTCTCTATGTCGACAATGGCAACGGCACTTTGACGGGGCAACTAGCAGATGGAACGCTTATTTTCCGTGCGCAGATTAGTCCAACTGTCTCCGATGTCGACCTCCACCCCCGGTACACCTTCGAGTTACTCAATCCCTTGGGCCGACTTGGTGTCGAAGGGACATCAAGCTCGTACACCACAATAAGCGGGGGGAACATCAACAACCTCGACCTTGGTTTCGGCGGTTACTTGATAAACAGCTTAACTGCGATAGACAAAACGGGCGCTGCCGCTACCGTCAACACGAACAATAACTGGATCGGTATTGGCGGAAACTGGTTCGATCCAGGTGACAAGCTTTTCATGACGTTCAAGGACACAGCTGGAGCCGCTGGGCAAGTGACTGGCATGAAAATGCTTGTAGAAGGACAGGGTAGTGGCACCTACACCTTGACTTGGACGGTGACGGCTGCCACCAATGCGACGGGTGGCACAGTTACTTATTCAGGCACCGTGACAGGCAATGGAAATGCCGATGTGCCGTTTACGATTCCACTAAGCAACGGTGCTTTGTATTTCACCAAACTCGAAATCAGCGACGCCAGCACTGATGAATTTAGAATCTCATTCTCCACCGTCACGGCCAATAATTACTATGCCGACATCCCTATCCCACTTGGCTACTCACTGACAGATGCAGATGGCGATAGCAGTGGCGGGTTAATCAACGTGACGTTAACTGCGCCACCCACTACGGCCATTGTGGCCGCACCAGCAAGCGCAACGACACTGGCATCCAGCGGCTTCAGCGATACCAACGAGGTGGTCAAAGTCAACGAAGACACAACGCTGACGGGCAGCGTGTTAACAGGCACCACCAGCGCCGGCGGAACAGTCACCGTTACGAGCTACCAGATAGCCGGAAACACCTATATTTTCAAAGCCGGAGAATCCGCAGCCCTGACCGGCGTTGGCTCACTGGTGATCGCTTCTGACGGAAGCTACACCTTCGTCCCGGCTGCCAACTACAACGGTGCCTTGCCAGTCGTCACTTACACCATGAGCGACGGCTCTAACACTGACACATCCACATTGACGATATCGGTGACCGCAGTCAACGACAACCCATTGGCAATGCAAGATATGGCAATTACCAGCACGGGCACACCATTGAAGATTGCATCGACCACCCTGCTGATCAATGACAGTGACATAGATGGTGACCCGCTGACTCTGTTCTCGGTGCACGATGCATTGCATGGCAGCGTGGCGATGGTAGGTTCCGACGTGGTGTTTACACCCACTGCAGGCTACGCTGGTGCAGCTTCATTTAACTACACTATCAGCGACGGCCAAGGCGGCACCGCAACTACTACCGTAGATGTTAATGTGAATGGCGCGCCGGTTGCCGTAGCAGACTCAGTAACAGGTACCGCTAACTCGCCACTTTCCATTGCATCGTCGACACTGCTGAGCAACGACACGGATCCAGACAGCGACCCGCTCACGATAAGCTCGGTGCTGGACGCAACGCATGGAACCGTCGCGCTAGTTGATGGCAACGTGGTGTTTACACCGAACAAGGACTATGTCGGAGAAGCCTCGTTCACCTACACCATCAGTGATGGTCATGGCGGCACGGCCTCGGGCTCCGTCAGCCTGACCATTGCAGCCGAGCTGATGAAAGCGGGATCTACGCCTACCCCATAGTCGTCGATCGCAACCGATACCTCGCTATCAGTTGGGCTCGCTGACCGCGGGGCCCGTGGCGCCATCAAATCCAACCGGGCCCAATGCCCGCAGATCAGCCTCGTTGGTGACGCCTTCAGCGATCACCTTCAAGCCAATGCTGTGGGCAATGGTGGACAGGCCTTTCAGGAAGGCTTGGTTGCCAGCATTCCCATCCAGCCCACGCACAAAACTTCCGTCAACCTTGATGTAGTCCAGGCCCAAGTCGTGCAGTCGGCCGATCTCGCTGAACTGCCGGCCAAAGTGCTCCAACCCCAGTTTGCAACCCACGCCACGCAGATCCACACACAAGGCCTTGAAGGCGTCGAAATGTGACAGTGCGCCAGACTCCGCCACTTCAAGCCACAGTCGCTGTGTGCCCGAGCGGCGTTTCAATAGGCGCTGCAAGTCGGCCCTGAACTCCGGCAAATAGATCGAGCTTGCGGACAGGTTGATCGCCAGACCCGTGAGCTGCGGCTTGGCCTCCAGTTCATCCAGCCCCAAGGACACAGCGGCCAGATCCAGCTGCGGCGTCAGTTTCAGCCGCTCTGCCACTGGCAAGAATTTGCCCGCTGGTTGCCATTCACCCCGTTCGTCAAACATCAACCGCAATGGACACTCACGGTGCACCAGTTTTCCGTCCAATGACATCACCGGGAACGACACCAGGCGCACCCACTTCTGGTTCAGTGCGCGGTGAATCAACCTGGACCACTCTTCGGTGCTCTTTGGGGCATCGTCACCTGCATGCAGGTCAACCACCTTGACTCCGCTGGCCCCCAAGGCCTCAACCGCGGCCAGCGCCATGTCAACCTGCGCCAGGATGGTGTCCATTTCCACCCCTGGGGGGAAATGCCCACAGCCCAGCCAGGTGCTGGGCCGATCTGGCAGATAGGCGTCGGCTTCATTGGTCAGCGCCTGGAACAACTCGTCGGCTACTTCTTGTGGCGCAGACAGTGCCGGTACCAACATCGCAAAATCGGCACCGTTCAGCCGCGCCGCCAGGGCCTCAGGGTAGCGCTGGGACACGGACACCAGGCCCCGACTAAAAGCCCGCAACAGCTCATCGGTGTCTTTGCGGCCCAAGGACTGGTTGACGGTAGCCAGATTGGCAACCCGTGCAATAAACACGGCGCCCCCTGCCGAATGCTCTGCCTGAACCGTATCGCGCAAGCGGGCCATGAAATTGCTGCGGTTCGCCAAGCCAGTGAGGGTGTCGCAATTGGCCTCGCGCCTTACCCCGTCGAGGCGTTTGGCCTCGTCATCAAACATGGTCTTGAGGCGCGCAACGGTGACGTTCATCGCCTGCGCAAGTTTTTTGAGTTCGGGCACCGCCGGCTCATTCATCGTGACAAAACGCCGCTCGGTGATCGCCTGCGCCTGGTCAATCACCGCGTTCAATGGGCGGCGCAAACGGCGTAACACCAGGGTCGCCATATACCCGCCCGCCAGCCCCGCCAGCGTTAAGGCCATGACCATTTCCTGCGCACTCTTCCACAGCGCGGCATAGGCAAACCGACTTTGGCTGACCAGGGTCACAGTACCAAACTGCTTCCAGCCACTGGAGATTTGGGCTTGCCCAGCTTGCGCACGAATGGGCAACAACTGGGCAAACCAGCCCGGCGCACCCAAATCCGCGTCCGCACCCACACGCTCCGACATGGTCTTACCCTGCGGGTTGGTAACCCTGACCAGTTCATAGTGTCCACCGTCGAACAAGGAGGCGACGACCAGTTCCACTGTGACTTCGTCCGGATTGCTCTGGCTCAGGGACAGGGCCAACGCCGTGGCGTTATCGGTATTTTTGATGGACAGCTGGGATTCCAGATAGGCGCGTGCGCTCAGCATGGAAACCAACAAACTCCCGGCGAGTGCCATCAGGGTGCTGGCGATGATGGCTAGCCATAGTTGGCGAAACATTGACATTTCAACTTCCTTTTCTTTGCTTGGCCATCACTCGAAACCTTCTGCACGTGCACGTTTCAACAAATCTTCCCAGCGAGACAACCGCCCCGTTCCTGCTGCGGGTGTTACGTCCTTCCCCGAGACACCAGTAAAAATTCCTTCGCTATTGAAGCTAAATACCGGTACCAGATCAGGCCTGCGCGAGGCTGGGCGGATATCACCAATCAGGTTGTCCAGCACCAGGGGTTCGGCCTCGGGCCTAGCGTAGTAGGCCAAAACCATATGCGCCTGCAAGGCCGTACTGTCAGATGAGCCCGTCTTGGCCCGTACATAGATCAGGCGCAACTTGCTCGACTCGACACCCATCTCTTTCAACGTAAAGTACTTTGCGATCACAAAGTCCTCGCAATCCCCCAAACCTTTGCCCAATGTTTCCAGCGGAGTAGCCCAGTAGTCCTCCTGGGTCCAGACCGCGGTGTCATCGCCAAACACAATGTTTCGGTTGAAAAAATCATTGGTGCGCTTCAAGCGGTCAGCATCTCCAGACGCCTTGTTATTGGCGACCAGGCTCTGCCAGGCGTTGAATTTGGTGGTGACTCCTGCACCCCAGCGCTGGGTAAGAGACACCAGCATGTGCCCAAAATCCACACCACCAAAGGCGGCCGGCCCAAGCCAGACCGCAGACAGACACAGCCCCAGAGCCAAGACCCTAATGCAGGGCGTGTGTGCAAGCTGAGGTCGCGTCAACACACTTAGGCCTTCCCTACATAAAGTTGTAACATAGTGTATTTTTCCATACAAGATCCTACTTTTGGAAACACGGCGTCTTTACTCGCTGCAGCGCTCACAATTTCCTAGCAGAATGATGCACTATCTATACTCGGCGAACACTAGCACAGTCCGTTGCCGGGGACGTCACCGCCATGCAGCCCACACCTTGCAGGAAGAAATCGTAGAACATGACCAAGCTCACCGCCATCAGCACCGCAGTCTTGATTGCCACCGCCAGCTTCAGCCCGTATGTCAGCGCCCAACAATCCCCTGCTACCCTGAAGGAAGCTGTCGAGCGCGCCGTCTTGCAAAACCCTGAGGTCAAACTCCGTTTCCACAACCTGGAAGCCGCCAAGGCAGAACGCGGGGTTGCACAAGGTGCCTGGCTTCCTCGTATCGACCTTGAAGTAGCAGGCGGGGCCTACGAAGCCAAGAACCCCTCTTTGCCCTCCACACTGGGCTACAACGGCAACCGGGCGTCTCTGCAACTACGCCAGACCCTGTTTGACGGATTCGCCACCCTGCACGAAACACGGCGTCTGAGTTACGCCCAGCAGGCTGCGTACTTTGACTTTTTGTCTGCCAGCAACCAGATCGGCCTGGAGACAGCGCGGGCCTACACCGACGTGTTGCGCTATCGGGAGCTGGTCCAACTCGCGGCGGACAACTTTACAACCCACCAGGAAGTGCACGACCGCTTGAGCCAGAAGGTCACCGCCGGTGTCGGTCGCAAGGTGGACCTGGAACAGGCCGCTGGCCGCATGGCTCTGGCCGAGTCCAACTGGCTCACCGAATCCAGCAACCTGCATGATGTGTCCGCGCGTTACCAGCGGTTGGTGGGCCAGCTTCCCGCGCAGAATCTGGCCACGTCCGAGCCCATGGGCCGATTCCTGAAAGCAGGCACCGGTTTCCCTGCGGAAGCGGTGCGCACCAACCCCGATTTTCTGTCGGCGGTTGCCGCAGTGCGGGCCTACCGTTCGGACAGCAACGTGCGCCGCGCCGCCTACAGCCCGACAGTTGAACTGCGTGCACGGCAAAGTGTGGAATCCAACCAAAGTGGCATCAACGGTGATTACAGGGACACGGCCGTCGAGGTGGTGCTGAATTACAACCTGTACCGCGGTGGGTCCGACAAGGCCCGCGTAGCACAGTATGTGGCCAAACTGAACAGCGCTTACGATCTGCGCGACAAAGCCTGCAGGGATGTTTGGCAAACCGGCGAGATTGCGTCAAACGATTCACAGCGCCTGTCCGCCCAGATCAAGCTGCTAGCTCAGCACGAACTGTCGACATCCAAGGCCCGCCAAGCCTACCAACAGCAGTTCGATATTGGCCAAAGGTCACTGTTGGATTTGTTGGACACCGAAAACGAGCTCTACCAGGCACGTCGCGCACTAGCCAATGCAGAATACGACCTCCAACTGTCTGCGGTAAGGGTGCTTGCTTCATCTGGTACTTTGCTCAGCGCATTGAAGTTACAACCTTTGTCCCACGAGGTGCCAAATGCCGCAGGAAACGCAGAGGACGACGATGCACTAATGGTGTGCGACAACCAAGTCCCCACCGCTTCAACATTGGATCGCACCTTCAATTCGCGTCCACCCTCCTTGCCTGCCGAGCCCGCCAAGCCGCCGTCCCGGTAGTGCCAGTTGCAGTATCACCTGTGAACGTCGCGGCGGAATGCGCCAAACTTCCGCAGACGGTGCAGACCTGGCTGAAGGCCTGGAACAGCAAAGATGTGGCCAGCTACTTGAGCGCCTATTCAGGGAATTTTGTGCCAGACAACGCTATTGGCCGTAAGCAGTGGGAGACCCTGCGCACCAGCCGCATCAACTAACAGGGCGATATCCAGATCACCATTGGCGCGGTGACGCCACTGCGTTGCGAAACCAAGACGGCCGAAGTCGCATTCTCACAAGAGTACGGATCTACCAACTACAGGGACTCCGTGAACAAGACCCTGGCTCTGGAAAACGTGCAGGGCGTCTGGAAAATCACCCGCGAAACGGTGACCAAGGGCGGCAGCCACTAGCGCAGTGATCCAACCAACGTCAGAAGACCAATCAGCACGGGCTGGTGCAACATGTACCAGCTCAGGCTCCAGCGACCCAGCCAGGACAGCGGCGCCAACGGCCAAGTGCCGGTGGTCTGCACACGCGTCAGCCAGCCCCGGGCCAGCACCCACTGCCCGGCGGCCATGCCCCACCACATGACACCCAACCAGGGCAACAGGGGAACATAGTCTTCGGTGACGGGCTTGCGGCTGACCAGGCCCAGCCAGTTCAGGGTCTTGAGATCCAAGGCTTGGCCAAAGGGCAGTAAAACCTGCACCTGGGGTGCATAAACACCCAACAAGACCACCACCAGCCCTGCAGGCCACAACCACCACCCCCACGAGGCCGTAGCCCTGCACACCAGCAGCATCACCGCCATACCGTGCAGCACGCCAAAATAAATCCAGCTGTTGGGGAACATCAGGGCCGATCCGATGCTGACCGCCAGCGCACAAGAAGCGATCTGCAGCCAGCGCCGCCAGAAGCGAGCCCAGGTCTGCCCGGCATGTACGGCAACGGCCTGGCCAAAACCTGCACACAACAGGAACAGGCTCAGGATGCAGGTTCGCTGCACGGTCCACAGGGGATCGCGGTAAAAGTCTTGGTGGATAAAACCAAAGTGGTTGAGGTCAAACGCAAAATGGAAACACGTCATCCACAACACGGCGGTGCCGCGCAGTGCATCCAGGGTTCCATGCCGTGCTGCTAGTGCCGGCCGTCGCGCGCGCGCGGGCTTCACTTGCTGAGCGGGGGCAGTTCCAGCGTCACCTGTGCGGGGCGGTCCATGCCGGCGGCCAATACCGCGCGCCGTCCCACAACCGATTGCAACACCAGGTTACCTTCCACCGCGGCCCCCACGCGGTAGGGCTTGGCAGCCTTTCCGTCCACAGAGATCAGGGCGGCTCCGCCATGTTGGCGATCGGCCAGGACACCCAACAACACGTAGGCCGTACTGGGCACAACCGCTGCGTCCGCTGGGGCTGCAATACCTCCACCACCCAGAGCGCGGGCCACGGCCAGGGGGTCGAGTGCGGCAAAACCGGCCGCCGCGGTAGCAGCCGAGGCACTGTTGGCGTGTGTACTCTTGAGTACCCAATACGTGCCGCTGAGGGCTGCCAATGCCGCCAGCAACAGGGTTGCCAGCCGTATTCCCCACACCTGAAAAGCATTTGTTTGCATTGCGCGATTATGATTGACCCGACCATGAACCCACAAGCAAACCAATCCCCCTCGGTGCGCCCCGCGCACATGCGCAACCCACACTCTGGCTTCACCCTCATCGAACTGATGGTGGTGTTGGTAATCATCGGCGTGTTGGCCGCGCTGATCGTGCCCAATGTGCTAGACCGTGCCGACGACGCACGCTCAACCGCCGCCAAGACCGACGTCAACAACCTGATGGGCGCACTCAAGCTCTACAAGCTGGACAACCAGCGCTTCCCCACCGCAGCGCAGGGCCTGCAGGCCCTGCTGACCAAACCCACCGAAAGCCCCATTCCCTCCAACTGGAAGCACTACCTGGACAAGCTGCCCAACGACCCCTGGGGACGCCCCTACCAGTACCTGAACCCTGGTGTACGGGCTGAGGTGGATGTGCTCTCCTTCGGCGCAGACGGCCAACCGGGCGGCGAGGGCAAAAATGCGGACATCGGCAGCTGGGACTAGATGCTGCTCGGATGACAGCGCAATACGCAAAGTGTTGCGAGTAAGAGCACGAACCGCAGCGCCGGGCCGCCCCAAGCAAGGCACGCCCCCCTTGGGGGGCAGCGCAGTACGCGCAGCGACAAGCGTGGGGGCCGGTTTCACGCTGCTGGAGCTGATGGTTGTTGTGGCCATCATGGCCATGGCAACGGCCGGTGTCAGCTTGGCCATGCGGGATACGTCCCAATCCCAGCTGGAGCGTGATGCGCAACGCCTGGCCGCCTTGCTGGAAACCGCCCGCGCCCACTCACGTATGAACGCCAACACCGTCATCTGGCGACCCACCGCCAATGGATTTGTATTCGAAGGTCTGCCCAACAACGCCCTGCCCACCAACTGGCTGGGCAACGATGTGGTGGCCAGCAACACAACTGCCGTGGTGCTGGGCCCTGAACCCATCATCGGCCCGCAGCGGATTCGGCTGGCATCGGTATCACAACCCACGCGCAGCCTGAGCATCGCAACCGATGGTGTTCGGCCCTTCAAGGTCACGGGCGATGCCGACGTGGCTCCGACTGCCCCATGAACTCGCGCGCCGTTTCAGAACGGGTGAACCAGGGCTTCACCCTGATCGAGGTACTGGTGGCTTTGGGCATCGTGGCCATTGCGCTGGCCGCAGGCGTGCGCTCCACCGGTGCGTTAACCCGCAATGCCGAGCGCCAGTCCGACCTGCTGCTGGCGCAGCTGTGTGCCGAAAACGCGCTGGTGGCTGTACGCCTGTCCAGACAAATGCCGGCCGTGGGGGACAACACCACCAACTGCGAGCAGGCAGGCCGCAACCTGGGGGTCACGCTGTCGGTTCGGCCCACACCCAACCCCAATTTTTTGCGGGTGGAGGCCCAAGTGGCCGAGCGCGACGCAACGCTGCTGACCTTGTCTACAGTCGTGGGGCGCAACTGAAGAATATGGCCCCTACGCTTACTGTGCTGCCCCCCACACGCCAACGCGGCTTTACACTGATCGAGCTGCTGGTCGCCATCGGCATTCTGGCGCTGATGGCGGGTTTGAGCTGGCGCGGACTGGACGGCATGGCCAAGGCGCAAACACAGTTGCAACAACGAGCCGACACGGTGCTCACGCTGCAGGCCGGCCTGTCGCAGTGGGCGGCTGACCTGGATGCCCTGGTGCAGTTGCCCAATACCGCGGCGCTGGATTGGGACGGCCGTGCCCTTCGCATCACCCGGCGCAGCACGGCAGCGGCGGGTGACGGGCTGCTCGTCGTGGCCTGGGCCCGGCGTGAAATTGATGGTGCGGGTCAATGGCTGCGCTGGCAGTCACCCCCGGTGCAAACCCGGGGTGATTTGCAGACCATGTGGGCCCGTGCCGCCCAATGGGCGCAAAACGCCAGCGAAGAGGACCGAAAGCTCGAGGTCCGCGTGGCCGCACTGGACCAGTGGAAGGTGTTTTACTTCCGTGCTGACGCCTGGACCAACCCGCTGTCCAGCGATGGCGCACCGCCACCGCCCCCCCCGCCGCCCGCACCAACACCCATGGGCACCCCAGTTGCCCCCCCGACCGAGGCGGTGCTGCCCGACGGTATACGCCTGGTGTTGACCCTTCCGCCCAACGATGCTTTTGTTGGCACGCTGACCCGCGACTGGGGTCGCGTTACGCTGGGGGGGCGCAAGCCATGACGGCCCGCCGCAACACCGGTGCAGCCCTGCTGGCTGCCATGTTGACCGTGGCCCTGGTGGCCAGCATGGCCGCCGCTGCGCTGTGGCAGCAGTGGCGCAGTGTGGAGGTAGAGACGGCCGAACGTGGCCGCGTGCAGTCGCAGTGGGTGTTGACCGGCGCGCTGGACTGGGCCCGCCTGATCCTCTCCGAAGATGCCCGCTCGGGCAGCGGTGTCGACCACCTGGGTGAACCCTGGGCCGTACCCCTGGAAGAGGCCCGCCTGTCCACCTTTTTAGCCGCCGAAAAAGGCGTGGCCACCAACACCACGGACGCCGCCACCCAGGCCTTCTTGTCCGGCTACATCACCGACCTGCAGGGGCGCATGAATGTGCTCAATCTGGTTGAGAACGGCAAACCGTCCGAGCCTAACGTACGCGCCTTTACCAAATTGTTTGAGAAACTAGGCCTGCCCCGATCCGAGCTCAGTGCTCTGACTGAAAACCTACGTTTTGCGCTGGACACCAGCCCCGACAACGGCTCAGCCCGCATGGCCCCGCTGATGCCCCAGCGCGTGGGGCAACTGGTCTGGCTGGGCCTGTCCCCGCGCAGCCTGGCCATCTTGCAGCCTTACGTCACGCTGCTGCCGTTGCGCACAAAGGTCAACATCAACACGGCCAGCGCCACCGTGTTGTTTGCCACCATCCCCGGGCTGGACATGGCCCAGGCCGAGCGCCTGGTCTCCACCCGCCAGTTTGCCCACTTCCGCAACTTCAATGATGTCGGCAAGGTGGTACCCGACGTCGCCGGCGTTTTGAACGACCACCACGACGTGACGTCTAATTATTTTGAAATCCATGGCCGCATGCGGCTGGACCAGACGGTAGTGGACGAGCGCTCGGTGGTGCGACGCGACAGCACTGCCGTGAAGACCCTGTGGCGGGACCGGGGCTCTGTGGGTGTGCAAACTGCCCCCCTACAATGACGCAGCACAAAAATCCTGCATGTCCTCACTGATCGTCACCCTACCGCCCACCCTGCCCACGGCCAATACGCTGTGCAGCACCGTGTGGACTGAGGACGGCAACACCGCCAAGCGCCACCTGGACGCGCCGCTGAACCTGCTGCCCGTCACCCCAGATGCCGAAGTCGTCGTAGTCATACCTGCAACCCGGCTGTCCTGGCACCGGGTGGACTTTCCCAAAGGTACGCTGGAACGTGGCTTCTTCCAGGAAGGTAATGCGCCCCGCTTACGCGCCGTGCTGGACGGCCTGCTGGAAGACCGCCTGCTGGATGAACCCGCCCAGTTGCACTTCGCGATCCAACCCCAGGCCCGTGCCGATACGCCCAATTGGGTGGCCGCCTGTGACCGGGCCTGGATACACGCCTGGCTGGCCGAGCTGGAACACACCGGGCGGCCCGTCGCACGCATCGTGCCCGAACTGGCACCACCTCCCGATGAAACACCCGACACCATCACCCTGACCGCCATGGGTACGGCCGAGCAGGCGCAACTGGTATGTTGCGGCCCCCAGGGCGTGGTGGTGCTGCCACTGGGCCACAACGGTGTGGCTCTGCTGGCCCAAGGCGCCGAGGCCGCTGCGGTGCTGGCCGAACCCGCCCTGGCCACCATCGCCGAACAGTATTTCAGCGGCCGTGTCAGCCTGCAAACCGCCGCACAACGTGCCCTGGCCGCAGCGCAGTCGGACTGGGACCTGGCCCAGTTTGACCTGCTGCGCACCCGCGGCACCCGCACCCGCAAACAGTTGGCGCACATTACCGCAGACCTGCTGCATTCCCCCCGCTGGAAGCCGGCACGCTGGGCCATGGTGGCCATCGTGTTGGTCAACCTGGTGGGTCTGCAGGTCTGGGCCTGGAAAGAACAGGCCGCATTGGCCGCCAAACGTGTGGCCCTGCGCAACATCCTGACCACCACCTTCCCCGACGTGCGTGTGGTGGTGGACGCGCCGCGGCAAATGGCCAGCGCCCTGGCATTGCTGCAACGCCAGAGTGGTGCAGCTGCCAGTGGTGATCTGGAGACACTGCTTGGGCAATTTCAGGCTGCGGCCCCCGAACTTGCTGCACCTACCGCTATTGAATTCATAGCAGGCGAATTGCGCCTCACCCTGGCAGACCCGGTCGCCCCCCCACTGGCCGCCGCCATTCCCCGCCTGCAGGCCCTGGGTTACAACGTCTCGTTGGACGGTGAACGCCTGGTACTCAAACAGCAGGAGCGTCGCCCATGAGCAGACCATCCGACACGTCGCTGATGGCGCCCCTGCAGGCCCGCTGGCGCCAATTGGCGACCCGTGAGAAAACTTTCCTGATCGCAGCAGTGGCGCTGGTCCTGCTGGCCCTGCTGTGGAAGCTGGTGCTGGCACCCTCGCTGCAAACCCTGCGCACATCGACCGCCCAGGCCACGGCACTGGACGCAGAGCTGCAGCACATGCAGTCGCTGCAGGCCCAAGCCAATACGCTGCAAAAGCAGGCGCCGTTGGCTTATGACGAGGCTCTGCGCGCGCTGAACCTGGCGACCAAACAAACCCTTGCCGGTGCGGCCCAGGTCAACGTGGTGGCCGACCGCGCTAACGTAACGCTGCAAGCCGCCAGTGCCGATGCGTTGGCCCAGTGGCTGGCCCAGGCACGGCTCAATGCCCGCTCGGTGCCGGTGGAAGCGCGGCTGACCCGCGGCACCACGCCTGCAGGCGCCACCTGGACCGGCACGCTGGTCATGAGCCTGCCCGCCCGCTGATACCCATGGCCACGCCCCGCACACCCGGTTTGCCGCACCAGCCCGCGCCCTGGCGCTGGGCCATCGCCGGTGTGCTGATGGGTGGCGTCATCGCGATCACCGTATTCGCGCCCGCCCGCTGGTTGGCCGCGGCGCTGAGCCAGGCTAGCGGCCAGCAGCTCCAACTGGTCAGTGCCCAAGGCAGCGTCTGGGGAGGCTCGTCCCAGCTGGTGTTGTCGGGCGGCAAAGGCAGCACCAATGCCATGGCGCTGCCGGGCCAGGTCTCCTGGCGCATACGCCCCATGTGGGCCGGCCTGGCGATACAGATCACCGCCGACTGCTGCACAGTCCAGCCCCTGCAATTACGCGCCACGGCCGTGGGCTGGAAGGGTGCACGCCTGGTCTTGCAAGACAGCCAGTCGCAATGGCCCGCAAGCCTGCTGGCCGGCTTGGGCACACCGTGGAACACCGTGCAGGCGCAGGGCCAGCTCAGTGCCGCCACCCAGGACTTTGCCGTCGAATTCGGCCCCACCGGGGTCAACCTGACAGGGCGGGTGCAACTGGACGCACTGAAAATTTCCTCGCGCCTGTCTACGCTGTCGCCGATGGGCAGCTACCGTATTACTTTGCAGGGCGGGCCATCGCCCAGCCTGGAGCTGAGCACGTTGGACGGCAGCCTGCAACTCAGCGGCCACGGCCAATGGGTGGGTCGGCGCCTGCGCTTCAGTGGGGTGGCCAGCGCGGCGCCCGACCGCGTCGAAGCGCTATCCAATCTTCTGAACATTCTTGGCCGGCGCGATGGCGCCCGCTCCATCATTTCCGTGGGCTAAAGTGAGACCGCAGCACATGAACACCGTCATTTTCAAACGCAAACCGAACGCTATTGTTTCAATAGCAATATCCGCAATATTGGCGGGGGCTAGCGGCCAGTTTTCCTTAAATGCATTGGCCCAGCCAGCGCCTGCAACAGCCCAGGGCAGCCCGGTCAAACGCGGCGACCCCATCACGCTGAATTTCACCAATGCCGAAATCGACGCCGTGGCCCGCACCATGGCCACGCTGACCGGGCGCAACGTAGTGGTGGACCCGCGTGTCAAAGGCACGATCACACTGACCACCGACAGGCCGGTAACCCCGGCCGTAGCCTACGCCCAGTTCCTGGCCATGCTGCGCCTGCAGGGCTTCACCGTAGTTGATGCCGCGGGTCTGGACAAAATCGTGCCCGAGGCCGACGCCAAACTGCAGGGCGGGGCGGTGTTTGACAGCACCATGGTCGCCGGCAACCAGATCAGCACCCAGATCTTCAAGCTCAACTTCGAGAACGCCAACAACCTGCTGCCCATTCTGCGCCCGCTGATCAGCCCTAACAACACCATCAACGTCAACCCCGGCAACAACTCGCTGGTGATTACGGACTACGGCGACAACCTGCGCCGCTTGGCCCAGATCATTGCTGCCATGGACGTCTCCAACGCCACCGATGTCGAGGTCATCAGCCTGAAACACGCCATTGCCGTGGACTTGGCGCCGTTGGTGCTGCGCCTGCTGGAGCCTGGTGGTGCAACTGCTACACCGGGCGGCGCAGCCGATGGCAGCTTCAAGACCACGCTGATGGCCGAGCCCCGCTCCAACACGCTGATACTGCGTGCCGCCAACCCGGCCCGTATGGCGCTGGCCCGCTCCCTGATCGACAAGCTGGACCAGCCCGGCAGCCAAAGCGCCACCGGCAACATCTATGTGGTCTACCTGAAAAATGCCGAGGCCACCAAGCTGGCCGCCACGCTACGCGCAGCCATGTCCGGCGAAGCCCGCGGCAGCACCAGCACGGGTAGCAGCAGCGGGGCCCCCATCACGGCCGCCGGCGGTGCCTCGGTTGTTGCAGGCGGCAGTGGTTCCACGGCCACCAGCCAGTCCACCACCGGCGGCCAGATCCAGGCGGATGCCGCCACCAACTCGCTGATCATCACCGCGCCCGAACCGCAGTACCGCCAGTTGCGCGCCGTAATCGACAAGCTGGACGCACGCCGCGCCCAGGTGTATGTGGAGAGCCTGATCGCCGAGGTGAATGCCGACAAGGCCGCCGAATTCGGCATTCAGTGGCAGGGGCCCATGGGCAAGGCCGGCGACGGTACGGTGGGTATTCTGGGTACCAACTTCAGCATAGGCGGCACCAACATCATTAACTTGGCCACCAAAGCCCTGACCGGTGGGGCCACACTGGCTACCGGCGGCAACCTGGCCGTGGCCAACCAGGTCAACGGCGTTTACATCCTGGGCTTTCTGGCCCGTTACCTGCAGGCCAATGGCGACGGCAATATCTTGTCCACACCCAATCTGCTGACGCTGGACAACGAAGAGGCCAAAATCGTCATTGCGCAAAACGTGCCGTTTTTGACCGGCCAGTTCACCAACACCGGTGCCGGGGGCAACTCCGGCTCGGTCAACCCTTTCCAGACGATTGAACGCAAGGACGTGGGTATCACGCTCAAAGTCAAGCCCCAGATCAGCGAAAACGGCACCGTCAAACTGACCATCTACCAGGAGGTGTCGACCATACAGGCCAGCACCATCAACGCGCCCAATGGTCCCACCACCAACAAGCGCTCCATCGAATCGAACGTGCTGGTGGGCGACGGCTCCATTGTGGTGCTGGGCGGCTTGCTGCAGGATGAATACTCCGGCAACCAGGAAAAAGTACCCGGCCTGGGCGATGTACCAATCTTCGGCAACCTGTTCAAGGGCGAAACGCGCAGCCGCAAGAAAACCAACCTGATGGTGTTCCTGCGCCCTGTGGTGGTGCGTGATGCGGCCGCCACCGACGCCCTGTCGCTGGACCGCTACGAGCTGATGCGCGGCGCACAACAGCAGGCGCAGCCGGTCCAAAGCACGGCCTTGCCGGTCAATGAATCCGTCATCATGCCGGTGGCACCTACGCCGAAAACAACACCGGCACCCGCGCTGGTGGTACCTGCGGTCAAGCCATAACCATGGCGGGCATCGTGTTATACCCACTGCCCTACGCCTTTGCGCGCAGCCACCAACTGTTGCTGGAGGAGCAAGACGGTAGCCTGACACTGTGGCTGCACGACCTCGCCAGCGACGCCGCGCAGAGCGCCGTGGCCGAAGTCATGCGCAAGTTTGGCGCGGCCCAAGTCGAGACCGAGGCCGCCGAGCTGCTGCGCCAGCGCATCAGCGCAGCCTATGCCCAAAGCGAATCCAGCGCCGCCACCGTCATCAGCGAGGTCGAGGCTGACGTGGACCTGTCGCGCATGATGCAGGCCCTGCCGGCGATTGAGGACTTGCTGGAAACATCCGACGACGCGCCCATCATCCGTATGCTCAACGCGCTGCTGACGCAGGCAGCGCGTGATGGCGCCAGTGATATCCACATCGAACCCTACGAGCGCCACTCCAGTGTGCGTTTTCGCGTGGACGGCTCACTGCGCGATGTGGTGCAGCCTAACCGTGCGCTGCATGCCGCACTGATTTCACGCCTGAAGATCATGGCCGACCTGGACATTGCAGAAAAACGCCTGCCGCAGGACGGGCGTATCTCCCTGCGCATCGGCACCCGTGGCGTGGACGTGCGGGTCAGCACCCTGCCCAGCGCGCACGGCGAACGCGCCGTGTTGCGCCTCTTGGACAAGAGCGGCGGCAAGCTGAGCCTTGAATCGGTGGGCATGCAGGGCGATGTGCTGCAACGGTTCGAGCACCTGGTGACCCAACCCCACGGCATCATCCTGGTGACCGGCCCCACCGGCTTGGGCAAGACGACCACGCTGTATGCGGCGCTGCAAAAGCTGGACAGCCGGCGCCAGAACATCATGACGGTGGAAGACCCGATCGAATACGAACTGGCCGGTGTGGGCCAGACCCAGGTCAATGCCAAGATCGACCTGGACTTTGCCAAAGCCCTGCGTGCCATCCTGCGCCAAGACCCGGACGTCATCATGATCGGCGAAATCCGCGACTTCGAGACCGCGCAGATCGCGATCCAGGCCTCGCTGACCGGCCACCTGGTGCTGGCCACGCTACACACCAACGACGCGTCCAGCGCGGTGACACGCTTGACCGACATGGGCATAGAGCCCTTTCTGTTGAGTTCTTCATTGCTGGGTGTTCTGGCCCAGCGCCTGTTGCGCAAACTGTGCACCACCTGCCAGGGCAAGGGCTGCAGCGAATGTGGCCATACAGGCTACCAGGGACGTACCGGCGTGTTTGAGTTGTTGGTGACCGACGACGCGATCCGCGCCCAAATCCACCACCAGGCTTCTGAAGCCGATATCCGCACCGCCGCACAAGCCGCGGGAATGACGTTGATGCGTGAAGACGGTGAGCGTCTGGTTGCCAAAGGCATCACCTCACGCGAAGAGCTGGTGCGGGTGACGAGAGATTAGGCCGTACTTCAACGCCTACTTTTAAGCTAGTTCCATGGTCCGCGAACCACAATAGGTCTCAGAGGAATCCGCGCATGTCGACACTTCAATACCAGCTCAAACAAGGCAACTACCATTTGTATGACCTGAGCACGCCCCAGAGTCAGGCCACCGGCGAGCACAAGTTGCGCCTGATGACGGACACGGTGGCGATTGCATTTGACGTGCGCACCGGCAAGCTGCATGAGCACGGTCACCCATCACGCATCCACTCCTGGGCCAGCAACACGCGCAGGCGCCTGCGCGCTGCGGGCGACTACGAACGGGCCAATGACATTGTGGTGGTGTCCGGCCCGCTACCGGTGGATGAGATCAACAAATGCCTGCGCATTACGGGTTATTGCCGGAACATGTTTGACCGCTTGGCCAGCCTGCCGCATGGCAAACACCTGCCTGCACACTGATTATTCGTAGGCCACTAAACGTGGCCGTTCGGCTTCGCTGAAACTACTTTGCTGCAGTTGGGCCAGGCTGGTTTCGCGTTCGGATGCACTGGCATTGGACTGGGATTGCAGCAACTTGTTGCGTTCTTCCAGGTAGCGGGTTATGCGGCCCTTCCAGGCGGCCTCTTCGCGGTCCACATCTGCCAAACGTGCAGCCGCTTGCGGGTCCAGCTCCTTGGCACGCATGCGGTAGACATCGTCCTCGCTGCCACCCTTGGCACGCAACTCCTGCGCTTGCTGCTCCAGGCGCACCACCATGCTGGTGGCCTCGCGTTCCTTGCGCAGCTGTTCGGGCATGCTTGCATCCAGCGCCGCCAGTTGTTGTTTCTTTTGCTGGGCGTTGAGCGCCGGGTTTTGGTCGACCTCCAGGCGCGCAATCGCATCCATGTCGTAGGCGTCTTCAAAACCGAACATGCCCTGCGATTCCTCAGCACTGAAATATTTCGAGCGCACCTCCTGCATGGCGTTAAAACGGCCACGTATGGCTTGCAAGCCGTTGCCGACGAGCTGGGGTTGGCTTTCCACCCGCACCAGTTCGCGTTTGAATTCGATGTACAGGCCCAATAGACGCTGTGCTTTTTTAGCCTGTTCCGGTGGCAACCTGCGGTCCAGTTCGCCGCGGATCTGCAATGTAATAGTCTCTATGCTTTGCTCACCGACGGCGCTCAGGTAGTAGTCAAACAGGCGCTTGAGTTCGCCGTAGGCCAGTGTTCCGCTGGCACCCTTTGCGGCGCCCGCGGGCACCGTTTGCAAGTTGCCGTCCGGGAGCGTGTCCTGCATGGAGCGCACGAACGGTGTGGCCCGGCTGACCGGGCCAATCACTGCCACTGGTGGGGCAGCGGGTTCGTCCGCCGGCCACCAGGCGTACAAGCCGCCGCCCACCAGGGCCAGGCTGAGCAGACCCAGGCTGACCCGGGCCGAGCGGCGCATAACCATGGCCGTTTTACAGACCCATGCCTTTGAGGCGATTGGCGTGCTGGCGGAAGATGGTCACAGGGTTGGTCTCGAACAAATTGGTCAAGCCAATGGTCTGGTTCACTTCGTCCAGGTGGTTCATCGCGTAGTCGTCGCGGATGACACGGCCCAGGTGGCTGGAGCAGCTGGCCACCAGGCCGTCGTTCTTGGCGCCACCGAAGGCCAGAGATGTCAAAGCCAGCGCGGGGTCAATCGGGTCAAAAATGTTGGTGTAGGCTTTGGCACCGCTCCACGAGAAGTAGGCCACGCCACGCGCTGAGTACGCACCTTCACCGCATGACGAAGTCGGCACACCCCAGGGATGGGCCTGGTTGAACTTGGCGGCACCGGCGGTGCTGAGCGACTGGGCGGCGGCCAGCGAATTCTGGTTCAGGCCAGAACCTCCCGACAGGAAATTAATGATGGTCGCCAGGCCATTGGTGATGGAGACGATGACCGTGTTGGACAAGGATCCGGGGGGGGCCACCTTCAGCAGCACATCCGCCACGGCCGAGCCCTTGTTAACACCGCCAATCGAGGTAGCGGAGGCGATCAGATCGGGGCGCACAGAGGCCACGTAACGGATGGTCGGGCCGCCATGGCTGTGGCCGATCAGGTTGACCTTGGCAGCGCCGGTGGCGGCCAGGATCTGCTTGACCTGGGTCAGCAGTTGTTCGCCACGCGCTTCGGTGCTGTTGGCGGCGGACACCTGGGTCACATAGACCTTGGCCCCGTCGGAGCGCAGCGCGGAGGGAATGCCGTACCAGTATTCCACCGGTCCGATGTTGTCAAAGCCAAACAAGCCGTGCACCAGCACGATGGGGTATTTGGTCTGCGTGTAACCCTGGGCCAGGGCAGAAGCGGGAAGCAGAGACAGGGCCAGCAAGCAGGCACCCAACCAGGTCATCAAGGTCTTTTTCAAAATACTCTCCAAAAGGGCCGTGGGCCCAAGGGTTGAAAGGAATCCGTCTGAAAAGGCAGTGCGACCTCTGGGGTGGGGGCGCTGTCGCTGGCTGACCCGGTACCCATTGCTTGTGTCAACGGGTCTGAATCAAAAAGCACGATCGTGCGATTCATGAATCGTAGTTCACGGTCTGGGGCCTGTCATGCTGGTAATCCCGGATGACGTGCCAAATCAGGATCGGGGTTTACACCAATGTCCAGACCTGGACGCCAAAGCGGGGGCCCTAGTCTGATCAGAAGCTAACATCCACCCATGCCCGCCTATTCCTATGAAGCCCTCGATGCCAATGGCAGTGCCCGCAAGGGCACGATTGAAGCCGACACCGCCAAAGCCGCGCGCGGCATGCTGCGCGCCCAACTGCTGGTGCCCATGGTGGTGGAGCCGGTCGGCCCGGGCGCTGCGGGAACGGGCAACACCAACGGCGGCACGCAAGGCACCACGTTGTGGACTTCCCGCGTTTTCAACGCCACGGCGTTGGCCATCTGGACGCGCCAGATCGCCGGACTGGTGGCCTCGGGTCTGCCACTGGAGCGGGCCCTGACCGCACTGTCGGAAGAGGCAGATGACGAGCGTCAGCGCCACCTGGTGGCGGCCATTCGGGCCGAGGTGAATGGTGGTACCCCCTTTGCCACTGCACTCGCCCAACACCCGCGTGAATTTGCGCCCACCTATTGCGCCGTGGTCGGCGCGGGTGAACACAGTGGCAACCTGGGCTTGGTGCTGGAGCGCCTGGCCGATGATCTGGAGCAAAGCCAGGCACTCAAATCCCAGCTGATAGGCGCTGCGCTGTACCCGGCCATCGTGACGCTGGTGGCCATCACCATCGTGATGTTTTTGCTGGGTTATGTGGTGCCCCAAGTGGCAGAAGTCTTTGCCGGCAGCAAACGTGCGCTGCCCATGCTGACGGTGATCATGCTGGGCATCGGCAACTTTGTTCGCAACCAGGGTTGGCTGATGCTGATAGCTATTATTGTTATAGCGGGACTATCAAGATTGGCGTGGGCTAGCGCCACGTTTCGTGAAAGATTTGATGCCATGTGGCTCACTTTACCGATTCTCGGCAAGTTGTCACGCGGCTACAACGCAGCACGGTTTGCCGGCACCTTGTCCATGCTGGCGGCTGCCGGCGTGCCGATTCTGAAAGCTCTGCAGGCTGCTGCCGACACCTTGTCCAACCGGGCCATGCGCACCGACGCCCTGGACGCCCTGGTACTGGTGCGCGAGGGGGCGCCACTGGCATCGGCCATGGCGCAGAAGAAACGTTTTCCGGGGCTGCTCAGCATGTTTGCCCGGCTGGGTGAACAAACCGGCCAGTTGCCGGTGATGCTGGAGCGCGCGGCCAAACAGCTCAGCACCGAGGTACAGCGCCGCGCCATGCAATTGGCCACTCTGCTGGAGCCACTGCTGATTGTGGCCATGGGATTGGTGGTGATGTTAATTGTGCTGGCCGTGCTGCTGCCCATCATCCAGCTCAACCAGTTGGTGCGCTAAAGGAAGCCCCCAACACGTCTGTAGGCAGCAATCTAAAAACCCGCGCCATCAACCCGGTGCGCATAAGCCAACGCCACCGGCGGTGACACATTCAGCAGTTTTGCGACATCGTCAATGTCATCCGGCACGGCTAAATTGTCCCAGCCCTGCGCGGTGTGGCGGGCCAGGCGGACTGCCAGTACCACGTTGCGCACGATAGCCGTGTCGGCATGCCGGGCATCGCTGATGCGCACCAACAGTTCGGGCAGATGCCATAACTTCATCAAGGCCTGGCGCAAATCGTCCAGTTCCATATTCAGCATCACCCGTTGCACGGTAGCGCTGCGCAGCTGGGGGTCGGCGCGCTGGGCCTCGGCGATGCGCAGCTGCAACGTGGGGGCGAGGCACCACATCAGCATTTCAGCAAAGTCGTGCAGAAACGCCGCCAGCCGAATCACGCCCACGTCGGTGTCGCTACGGTGCACTGCAAAACCAGCGGCAAACTGTGCAGCGCGGTCGGCCCGATGCAACAGGGTGCGCAATCCATCCAAGGCCTGGGGCTGGTCGTGCAAATGGTCCTCGACCGTGGGCTGCAAGCCGAAATTCCTAAAAAAGGGCGATATGCCGGTCATCACCAGCGACGTGGTGATGCTCTCGGTTTCAGTCGCGGTGTCGGCCCTGCGCTTGCTAGCGACGTGGGCCAGCAGCTTCAGCGACATCAGAGGGTCACACTCAATGGTGGCACCCAGCATATTGGCGTCGACATTGTCTTCATCGGCGCGCAGGGCTTCCAGCGCCGTCGACGTCTTGGCCAGCACCGGGAATTGCGCATCGCGGAAGTAGCGGGTCCAGGCCTCCAGGTCCCGCAACGGGGCTGTCAGATAACCGGATGGGGTAGTTGCCATACCAAACAGTATGGGTGAGCGCCCTGCGACGGTCAAGGCGCAATAACACAGACAATCAATGCGTTTGTTTGAGTGCGCGCCCGTGCTGGGCCTGGCGCAGCGCAAGTTGTTTGGCTTGTATGCTGTGTTGGGGCGCCTGCGGCCTTGGCAACACATCATGCAGGCACTGCGGGCGGGCATGGGCACCGCTGCGCTGGTAGTCGGCCAGAAGTATCTGGCGCGTTGTCTCTACGGGCAAGCCGCGTTGAGCCGTCAGGTAATCAAACAAGGCGTCAACCAAGTCTTCGGGTGTCAGGCCATGGGTTTTGTGCGTGGTATGCCACAGCCAGTCGCTCCAGTCTGCAAAGGCTGCAAAGGCCGAGTCGCCTTGCACTAGCACGGCCAGCGTCTGCTGGAAACGCCCGGAGTTGGCCACCAAATCCCAGTAGCGCGCCAGGCGCACAAAACGCTGCACCGAGTCGGTACCCAGCACCCCGGTTTGTTGCATCGCATAGGGCGGCTGCGTGGCGTAGACCATGCCGTGCGCCTGCGTGTGGCGCGCAATCGGTGTGCCACGCAGGCGCTTGAGCAAACCCAATTGGATCTCATGCGGACGCAGCGCATACAGCCGGTCGAATCCTTCTGCAAAACTGTCCCACGTCTCGCCCGGCAAGCCAAAGATCAAATCGGTGTGCAGGTGGGCCGCAGAGTGCTGCACCAGCCACTGCAGGTTGGCCTCGGTCTTGGCATTGTCCTGGCGGCGCGAGATGCGCTTTTGCACCTCGGGGTTGAAGCTTTGTATACCCACTTCCAATTGCAGCACACCGGGCGGAAACTGCACCATCAGCGCTTTCAATCGATCTGGCAAATGGTCAGGGATGACCTCAAAGTGCACAAACAAATCGTCGCACATGCGGTCCAGAAAAAACTGCAGGATGCGCGCCGAGGTGTCGATCTTCAGATTGAAGGTGCGGTCCACAAACTTGAAGTTGCGCGCGCCACGCTGGAACAACGTGTTCATCTCTGCCAGAAAGGTCTCCAGGTCGAAGGCGATAGCCGTCTTGTCCAGCGAACTGAGGCAAAACTCGCACTTGAAGGGGCAGCCGCGCGAAGCCTCAACATACAGCAGGCGGTGCGCCAAGTCGGCATCGGTGTACAGCCTGTACGGTAGGGCGATGGCGTCCAGCTCCGGCTGTTCACCTGCAATGATCTTCATCAATGGCTGCGGCCCGTGCAACAGCGCGCGGCACAGTTTGGGGAAGCTGATGTCGCCCCAGCCGGTGATCACATAGTCGGACAGCTGCACGATGTCCTGCTCGGCCCACTCGTGGCTGACCTCGGGCCCACCGAGCACAATTTTGATACCTGGCTGCGCAGCCTTGAGCAGGCGCACCAGGGCCGTGGTCTCGGTCACGTTCCAGATGTACACCCCAAAACCAATGACACGGGGCTGCAGGGCCAACAGCTCATCGGCCAGCTCCTGGGGTTTGCGGGCGATGGTGAACTCGCGTAGCGCCGTCCGCTCGGCCAGGTCTCCCATGTTTGCCAACAAATACCGCAAGCCCAACGAAGCATGGATGTACTTGGCATTCAGGGTGCAGACAACGACGGCGGGACCGGGGACCATCACTCAAGCAGCGTAGTTTCCAGAAACCGAACCGTGGCGTAAAACTCGAAGTCCGCGTTCGCCTTGCGCCTGAAGCCATGGCCTTCGTTGTCAGCCAGCAGGTACCAGACAGGCACACCGTTCTTGCGCACCGCAGACACTATTTGCTGCGCCTCGGTGTACGGCACACGCGGGTCATTCTTGCCCTGCACCACAAATAACGGCACGGCAATGGCAGCGGCGTTATTCAGCGGAGCGATCTTTTCATGGAAGGCACGCATGGCGGGGTCACGCTCGTCACCGTATTCGACCCGGCGCAGGTCACGACGGTAGCTTTCGGTGTTGTTCAAAAAAGTTACGAAGTGGCTGATGCCCACCACATCAATCGCACTGCGAATCAGCGGACTGTAGTCCACAGCCATTGCCAGACTCATATACCCACCGTAGCTGCCACCTGTGATGGCGATACGTTTAGCGTCCAAGCGGGGATGTTGACCTGCCCATGCCACGAAAGCACCGCCGTCCTTGACGGAGTCCTTCCGTTTGAAGCCGTTGTCCAGGTCCAGATAAGTTTTTCCATAACCGGATGAGCCGCGCACGTTGGGCAGCAGGACGGCGATGCCCATCTCATTGAGGTAGTAGTTATAACGCCCCATAAAACGCACGGTGGACTGCCCCTCGGGCCCACCATGAAAACCGACCAGCAAGGGCCGCTTACCGGGGAATTTGGCCGCATCGGGCAAAAACAGCCAACCGCTGACAGTCAAGCCGTCAAAACTCTTGATCTGCACCAGCTCGGGGCTGACAAAGGTCTCTAGCTTGATGCCGGGTGCCGTGCCCGCCACGGTCCATCGCTCGGTCTTGCCTGTGTCTGCGTCCAACGTGTAGACATCGCCCGGGCTTTGCGGGGAGTTCAGTGAGTAGGCCAGGGTGTTGCGCTGTACTTCGTGCCAGTCACCACCAGCAATGGCGCCAGCACCCAGCGCGGGGCGTGCCAGCTCTTTGCCAGTGATCGCGTCAAACAGATGGGCCTCGTCACGCCCGTTGTTATTGGCTACGGCCATCAGGCGTTTGCCGTCAGCCGACAAAGTGAAGTTTTCAATGTCCCACGGGATATGGCGTGACAACACGGTCAGGGATTTGTCGCGCAGGTCATACACGGCCAACTCATAAAACTCTCCGCCCTGATTCGTGGTCAGGAACAGGCGCTGCTTGTCCTGACTCCATTCGAAGTTGTCGTAGCCGGCTGCGGGTGCCCCCTCCCTTGGCAGGATCTTCTCGCGGGCGCCCGTCTTGGCATCGATCAGGAACACGTCCGAATCATTCGGCGTACGGTATTGCCGCGCGGCGATGGTTTTGTCGTCGGGGCTGAAACGAAAACTGCCCCAGCCGCCACCGGGCAGTTCAGCCAGACGCGTTTTTACATCTGGCTTCCGCGGATCCAACAGGGTCAAAGTGGTGGCGACCTGGGTGCGTGTGCCGGCTTGCGCCGTCCTGTCCAGCGGCACGGAGGTAATTAGCAAGCGATCACCTTGCTGCGTCCAGGCGTAGCTGCTGCGCTCATCTGCGTTGGACAATTGTGTGGACTGCCGTGTTTCCAAATCCATGCGGAACACCTGGGTCGCTTCGTTGCCCCCCGTATCGCGGGAATACACCAGATACTTGCCATCGCGCGGGGCAAACGACGCCGAAGCCACGTTGTCGGCAAAATCCGTGAGTTTCTCCATCTTCCCGCCGGGCGACTTCAGCCAGTAGATCTGCGCGATATTGGCACCGGCTTCACGGTGGCGCACCAGCATGGACCGCTCCACAGGGTGCCATCCGATAAAACCGTAACCGCGGAACTCGGTGTACTGCGCCACCTTGTCGGCAATAGCTTGGGGGATGGCAGGAATGCCGTCGGCCAGCAGGTTGGCATTGGGTGGCACGATGGAGTGCTGTGCGCAGGCTGCGGCCAAACTGAGTGCAAGAACGGCACCCACAAATAGCTGTCTCATTGTTTATATCCTCAGTGATACTTTGGTGGCGCACGCCCCTGTGCACAACTGTCTCTCATGGAGACCGCCGGCGCATGGCATTGCCTGGAGCGCTCCATTAAACCAAATTCTCGGCCGCTAGGCCCGCCGCCCACTCCACAAAACCGGCAGATCGTCACACAGTGCAGCCACCGGTCACAAAGCGGCTGCGTCGCCGGCAGGGCTTCTCTACAGTTCATCCCTGCACAACAAGGAGCCCACCATGACCACCCGCACCGCATCCAAAATTCTCAGCCTGGCACTTGGCTCGGCGCTGTCTGTCACCTGGCTTGGCACGGTTGTGGTTGGCATGCACAGTGCCTCTGCTCCAGCGGTGCGCACCATGGAACTGCCCACCGTGGTGATCGTGGGTAAAAGGACCGCCGCCTCGGATGCCACTGCACTGGCAAATACCCCCGCCAAGGTTAGCAAAACCTAAGCCATTCGCGCCGTGCAGAGCGCGTGCCGCTCGGGCTTACGGCATTTCGGCGGTTAACGCCATAATCGTGGTCGAGCACCAATGTGTATCCGCATCCAGTGCCACACCCCCCAAAAAAAGACAGTTTCCCCACACGGAGAGTTCTCTATGCTGCGTCCCCTTCTCATCGTTGCTGCATTGGCCACAAGCCTCACAGCGTGCGACAAAATTTCTGGCAAAGGTGAAAAAAAAGACGCTGCTGCGGCCCCCGTCAAACTGGTGATTGCACCCGAAGACTTCATCACGATCCGCGTCAATGCGCTGGCGTCTGGCCCGGTGATCACGGGGTCGATACAGCCCGAGCGCAAGGCCGATCTGCGAGCCGAGGTTTCAGCCGTTGTGCTGCAGATACTCAAGGAAAACGGTGACGCGGTGCGCAAAGGTGACATTCTGCTTCGGATGGACCAGACCACCATTCAAGACAATCTGCGCTCTGCGGAAGACAACGCCCGCAACGCGGCGCAATCACTGGACCAGGCAGAACGCAATTTCCAGCGCCTCAAAACCCTGCGCGCATCCGGTATGACTTCCTTGCAAGCACTGGACGATGCTGAGGTTCGCCGCAACAGTGCGCAAAGTGAGTTGTCGGCATCCAGGGCCAGAGCAGCGCTGGCCCGCCAGCAACTGGAGCGCACCGTGGTGCGAGCGCCCTTCGATGGCGTGGTCAGTGACCGCAAAGCTTCCGCAGGTGATACCGCATCCATCGGCAAGGAGTTGCTTAAGGTGATCGACCCTAGCAGCATGCGTTTTGCCGGGCGGGTGTCAGCCGACAAGATCAGCCAGGTCCGGGTGGGCCAAACCGTGGGTTTTCGCATCAACGGTTATGCAGACCAGGAGTTCCGTGGCAAGGTCACGCGGGTGGACCCCAGCGCCAATGATGTGACGCGCCAGGTGGAAGTGTTGGTCAGCTTCGATGGCACAACCCAGCCCCGGGTATCAGGCCTGTATGCCGAAGGAACGATTGAGTCCAGCAACATGCAGGCGCTTACGCTGCCGGAGTCGGTGCTGATCAAGGCCGGAGACAAGTCTTCCGTCTGGCGGGTTAAAAACAACACCCTGAGCCAGGTCGCGCTGACAGTCGGCCCACGTGACCCTCGCACCGGCAATTACGAGGTGCGCAGCGGCCTCAGTGAGGGCGACATGGTTTTGCGCAACCCCAGCTCCAGCTTCAAGGAAGGCCAAAGTGCGGAATTGGCCAGCGTCAAACCGCCCACAGCCGCAGCCTCCGCCGCGTCGAACGCGAAAGGAACATAAATGTTTCTCTCCGACTTCAGTATCAAACGGCCCACCGCCACCATCGTATTGATCATTGCGCTGATGGCCATGGGCCTGTTGGCCTTGAGCAAGCTGCGGGTCAACCAGAACCCGGACGTGGAAGTGCCGGGCCTCTTCGTGAACATCGCCTACCCCGGTGCATCACCGGACACGGTGGAACGCGAAATCGTCAACCGCCTTGAAAAATCGCTGCAAAGCATTTCCGGTGTGACCGAGGTGTACTCCAACTCGACCGAAGGCAACGCCCGATTCGACGTGCAGTTCTCGTTCAAGAAAAACATGATCGAGGCATCGGACGAAGTGCGTAACGTGATCTCCAGCGTGCGTTACAAGCTACCGACCGAGATGCGAGAGCCAGTGCTGCGTCGCTACGATCCGTCCGCCCAGCCCATCATGAATATGGCCCTGTCGTCCAGCACGCAGACCCATGCCGAAATTTCCCGGCTGGCGGAAGACGTGCTGGCAGACAAACTGCGCGGTATTGCCGGCGTGGCCACCGTCAACATCAACGGCTCCCTGAAGCGCGAGCTTTCGGTGCTGGTGCGCGCGGAAAAGCTGCGAGAACACAACGTATCCATTGGCGAAGTGGTTGCAGCCGTGCGTGCACAAAACACCAATGCACCGGTGGGCAAGGTACAGGGCGCACTGGACGAAGAGAGCATCCGGTTGGTGGGGCGTATTGAGTCCCCAGCCGAATTCGAGAGCATTGTGGTGAAACGTTTTGGCGGTCAGGTCGTGCGCCTGGCGGACGTGGCCACTATCAACGACAGTTTTGCCGATATCGCCAGCTTCAGCATCCGCAGTGGCAAGCCCAACATCGGCATATTCGTGACCCGCTCACGGGATGCCAGTACGGTCAGCGTGGCCGACGACATCCGCAAGCTCGTCAAGGACATCAACAAGGAGTTTGAAAAGGACAAGCCGGGCACCAAGCTGGAGATCACCCGCGACGGTGGCGTAGACGCCCAGCGCAGCCTGAATAACGTAATTGAGTCCCTGATACTTGGTGCGGTATTGACCATTTTTGTGGTCTACGCCTTCCTGAATTCGTGGCGCTCCACGCTGATCACGGCGTTGAGCCTGCCTACATCGGTCATTGCCGCTTTTATTGCGGTTTGGCTGTGCGGCTTCACCCTGAACTTCATGACACTGCTGGGTCTGTCACTGGCCATCGGTGTGTTGATTGACGATGCCATCGTGGTGCGGGAGAACATCGTTCGCCACATGCAAATGGGCTCGGACCGGCGCACTGCGTCGCTCGAAGGCACTGCCGAAATCGGTCTGGCAGTGGCGGCGACCACTTTCTCCATCATTGCGGTGTTCATACCTGTGGCCTTCATGCCTGGCGTGTCGGGCGAATGGTTCCGGCCCTTTGCGTTGACGGTAACCTGCTCGGTGCTGGTAAGCCTAGCTATTTCTTTCACACTTGACCCTATGCTGTCTGCCTATTGGGGCGACCCTGCCGACCACCACACCGCACCCAAGAAGGGTTTGAGCGCGGTACTGGCGCGTTTCAACGTCTGGTTTGACCACCAGGCCGACCGTTATGGCAACGTGATTGCCTGGGCCTTACACCACCGCCGCTGGATGGCTGCCATAGCGGTCGGTAGTCTGATAGGCGCTGTGGTGTTGCAGGTCAAGGTGGGTGGGTCCAGCTTTTTGCCTGCCACCGATTCCGGCAACCTGATGATCGAGGTGCGCACCCCGGCATCCTCGTCGGTCGAGTACGCGCGCCTGAAGATGGAGCGCGCCGCAGAGTTAGCCCGCAGCATCACCGAGACCAAGGAGACCAATAGCAACATCACTGCCAGTGGTGGGCGCATCTATGTGGACATCGGCAAGCGCAACACCCGCAAACGCAGTGCCAAGGAAATTGCGACCGAATTGCGCGAAAAGGTGCGCACCCTGGTCGGCGCCGAATACACAGTATTGGATGACCTGAACAACGGTGCGCGCAAGCCTATTCAGATTGACTTCACCGGCCCTGACTCGCGCAAACTGCTGGAGATTACCAGCGCCTATATGGACAAGCTGCGCCTAGTGCCAGGTGCGGTGGATGTCGGTTTGTCGCAGCAGGATCCCAAGAAAGAACTCAAGATCGAGCTCAACCGGGGTCTGGCCAATTCCATGGGCATCTCCACCAACGATGCCGCGCAGGCATTGCGCGTGGCCTTTGCCGGCATTGAAGTAGGCGACTGGGTGGACCCGACGGGTGAGAGCCGTGACGTCGCGGTGCGCCTGCACCCCAATGACCGTGTCAGCAAGGAGAGTATCGAGCGCCTGCCCATCGCGGTAGCCGGAACCAACCTGATGGTGCCACTGGACCAGATCGCCACGATCACCATGGGCAAGGGTCCCTCAGGCATCGAACACGCTAATGGCAAACGCAACATCACCGTTTCCGCCAACGCGCAGGGTCGCTCGCCTGGCGAAGTAACGGATGACGCCATGAAGCTGGCGAAGTCTTTTGACTACCCGCCGGGGTACGGCCTGTCCTTGGGCGGCGCTGGCCAGGACCAGAAGGAACTATTTACCGAGATGTTGATTGCGTTGCTGTCTGGCATCGGGCTGATGTACCTGATCCTGGTGATGCAGTTTGGCTCTTTCACTGCTCCACTGGCGGTGATGCTGTCGCTGCCGCTGTCACTGATCGGTGTTGTGCTGGCATTGCTGATCACACGCGGCACACTGAACCTGATGAGTTTTATCGGCATCATCATGTTGATGGGCTTGGTAGCCAAAAACGCAATTCTATTGTTGGACGCCGCGCGCAAACGCGAAGCGCAGGGTATCGACCGCGAAGAGGCTTTGATGGACGCCGGACGTGTGCGCCTACGTCCCATTCTGATGACTACCTTTGCGTTGATTGCCGGCATGTTGCCAGTCGCCCTTGGCTTGGGAGAGGGCGGAGAGTTTTACCAGCCATTAGCGGTGGCCATCATCGGTGGCACGATTACCTCCACGCTGCTGACGCTACTGGTGGTGCCGACTTTCTACGACAGCATTGAGATTTCCCGTGACCGCATGGTGGCCAAGTTCAACTTGCGTGCGCAACACCGCAACGGCTTTCTGGCTTTTGTGCTGACCTTTGCCGAGGCCTTAGCGACATTGCTGCTGCTGCGCTTTCTCTACCGCGTGGTGCGCAAGGCCTTCACCCGTATGGGTAGTGGCAAACGTGGCGGCGCGGAATCACTACAAAGTTGATAGCAATACAATTAGACCCGACGAGGGCTATAGGCCGATTTGACTCTAACCCACCGGACTAGAGACCCTTTAGGCCCGGGCGTCACTCCAGCGCAACTTGCAGGTGTCGTCACCGCGATAGACCGTACCACCGCGGTTATCTACACAATAGTCCGGGGAAACAATCATTTCAGAAAACACCATGTCTTTGCCGATGCGGGTGTAGTCAAATAACACGCACCGGGTCACCGTGGCTCCAGCACGAATGTGGCTGCCATGGCCAATCCACGCGGGACCCACGATGCGCGCACCCGGCTCAATCTTGACACTGGAGCCTATATATACCGGCCCCTCTATCGTCACCTGATCCCAGTCAATACGGGTATTGAGCCCAACCCACACACCGGGGCGTACCTCACGACCCGGCATATTCATGTGTGCCACTTCACCCCGCAAGACCCGCTGCAGCACGGACCAGTAGTCACTGACGCGACCGATGTCGATCCAGTTGAAGAACCGGTTTTGCACGTAGAAGGGCAGCTTTTGCTCCACCAGCATGGGGAACAGCTGCGAGCCTATGTCGAAATTCTGACCCGGGGGGATCAGGTCCACTACGCTGGGCTCCATTAGGTAAATACCGGTGCTGGCCAGTGTGGACTTGGCTTCTTCGGGGCGGGGCTTCTCCTGGAAGGACTGCACATGCCCATATTTGTCGGAAAGCACCATGCCGTAGTACTGCACCTGGTCGGGCGGCACATCCAACGCCACCACGCTGGCCACGGCACCTTTTTCCTTGTGCTCGCGCACGGCGGCACCAATGTCCAGATCAATCAGGGCATCACCACACAGCACCAACGTGGTTTCGTCGAAGAAACCTGAAAAATCCTGGATGTAGCGCATGCCACCGGCTGAGCCGCGCGGCCGCGGCAGGATGTCGCCATGGTCCAGCACACCTTCATAGGAGTAGCCGATTTCCACGCCCCAGCGACTGCCGTCACCAAAATAGTGTTCGATCTTGCGGTGGTGGTAGGCCACGTTGACCATGATCTCGCGCACGCCGTGGCGCGCCATATGTTCGATCAGATACTCCATCACCGGCTTACCCAGAATGGGCACCATGGGCTTGGGTAAATCTTTGGTCAGTGGGCGCACGCGAGTGCCCTGGCCGGCGGCCAGAATCATGCCTTTTGTCATCTCTCAATCCCTGCAATATTTGGGGCAGTCAACACCGCCCCTTCAGTGAGCAGTTTATCCGCTCAACATTGCTGCTTATGTGATCTGGCCCACATAACCCTGAGGGTTGTTACTTTGCCAGTGCCAGGTGTCAGCACACATCGTCTGCAAGCTGCGCGTAGCTTGCCAACCCAGCACATTTTTCGCGAGGTCCGCATTCGCGTGAAAACCTGCAAGGTCTCCCGTGCGTCGGGCTTGAACCCTGTAGGGCACAGGTTTTCCGCTGGCCTCTTCAAAGGCTCGCACCATTTCCAGCACGCTGTAGCCAATACCAGCGCCAAGGTTAAATGCGCTGCACAAGCCATGGTCGGACTGCGCCATCCACTGGAGGGCCCGCACATGGCCTTCAGCCAAGTCTGTGACATGGATGTAATCACGAACGCCGGTGCCATCGGGGGTGTCGTAGTCATCACCAAATACGTTGAGAAACTCGCGCCTGCCCACAGCAACCTGGGCCACGAACGGCATCAGGTTATTCGGCACACCCTGGGGGTCTTCGCCGATCAGGCCACTGGCATGGGCACCCACTGGGTTGAAGTAGCGCAATATCGAAAACTGCCAACTGGCATCGCTGGCAAAGGCATCCCGCAATACGTCTTCCACCATCAGCTTCGTGCGGCCATAGGGATTGGTGGGGGCGAAGGGGTGGTCTTCGGTGTAGGGAAGGAACTGAGGAGCGCCATAGACTGTGGCTGACGAGCTGAACACCAGCGTCTTGACGCCACTGGCCTGCATGGCCTCCAGCAGACGCAAGGTACCTACGACGTTGTTGTCGTAGTAGTCCAGGGGCTTTTCGCCGGACTCTCCGACCGCCTTCAAGCCGGCAAAGTGAACCACGGCTTCGGCGCCGCTGCTGCACAGTGCGGCCTCCAGCACTGCGCGATCCCGGACATCGCCCTGCACGCGAGCCACCGTCTTTCCAGTGATGCGCTCTACGCGATTTAGTGCTTCGGGCTTGCTATTGCAGTAGTTGTCCACCACTGTCACCGTATAGCCTGCGTTTAACAGTTCCACGCAGGTGTGGCTGCCGATGTAGCCGGCTCCGCCGGTGACCAAAATGCTTCTCTTCATAGTTCTAGCGGCGTGCCGCACCTATTCAATCACTACGTCTTTGACCAGAATGTCTGCTGAGCCCTTGGGCGAATCCAAGCGCAATACCGACAGGCCGGCAGGCAAGCTCATCGCCACTTTCGAACTGGGGGCGCCGGTGTCACTGGCATTCGCACCTATGTTGATGGTGCCACTAAGGGCACCGTTGACGTGCACAGCTACCGATCCCGATACAGTGCCATCAATGTTAAGCGAAATCCGGTAAGTGCCCGCGGTGGCGGTCCTTAGCGGCAACAGAACGTATTGGTTACTGCCGGGCCGCAGGCGGTATACCGTGCCATTGAGTATCCCGGCGGCACCATCAGCACCTATAGTCTGGGACGCCGGATCTTTCAGATAGATCGTTGAAGGCACCGCCTTACCCAGCGTAGCTGCAGGTTTGGCCTTGGCATTGATTGCGTCAACGGCCTGCAGTTTGACCGAGTTGGTATCCGACACGGTCTTGGGGGACAACTCGTTGGTAAAACTCCAGGGCGCGGTGCTGCTGTAGATATAAAACACCATTTCGTCTCCGCCAGCCCGGTCCCAGATATCCTGGGCCGACAACATGCGTGCTTTCATGCGTGAATCGTTGTTGAATACCGGTGCAACTGCGCCCCCCGATGTGCCGCCCAACGGATGGCCCCCAGGTCCAGGCCCTCCTTCATAGGCGACGTACTTCAGGCCGTAGCCATGGGTCCAGATCGAGTCGATGGCAGAAACGCTGGCGAATGTGGGTGTGGGCAGATTCGCAAAATAGGCGTTCAACGTGCCAGCGGATGTGTCAGCCGGGTTAATGGCAGAGTCATAGTACGCCGCTCCCCCCCCGCCGTACCAGATGTCGCTGGGTTTGCGCACCACGGCGTTCACGGCCCCAGTGGTGCGGACTTGCCCGTAAAAGGCCTGCGCCCAGGTCAGTCCGGTGGACAAGTAGCTATTGGCATTGCCAGACTGGCTGCCGAGAATGGGTCGCACGGTGCCCATCATGGCACCGTCACCGAACACGTCGCGGAATGCCAGGCTGATAAATGATGACCGGTATGCGATCCAGCGCCGCAATGCCAGGTATTGCTCGATCTGGACGCCATCAAAAGCGATGGGATGGGCCACATCACCCCTGTTGGCATTGGCCAGCGCCAAGGCCCAGCCAAAGCCCTTGAAACCAGGACCGGAGTTCCACACCTCGTTGCCGTATTCCACGTAAACCCGCAGGCCGGGCTTCAGCGGTGGATAGGCAGGGTTGGCCTGGACGCTGGTGTAGGGCATATTGCCGTCACTACCGTACTTGACCAACTGCGCCAGCTTGCGGATGTAGTCATCATCCGCCCGCACTGGTAAGTTCAGCCACACATCGCGATCGGCAGCATTTGCCAGGGCCACAAGCAACTCCCAGCTTTGGCCGTTATCGCCGGGGTGACCAAAGAAGTTGGGGCGGGTGCGTTCGGACCAGATTCGCTGGGGGTTGGTGTTGGCACTGACGAAGTCCATGCCCCGAATCAGCTTGAACTTGCGCATCGCTGTCAAAAATTCGTTGGTAAACAGTGCGGAACCATCCGTCGCATAACCCGGCCGCCATAGGCGGATACCGCTAACTCCGCTTCCCTTGGCGGCTGTGCCAGTGCGGTACGTATCTTTGATCACCAGCCACACATTGCCGACGACATCGTTGCCCAATATGACATCCGCCTTGCTGGTATTGCTCACGGCATCGTAGCTAACGTTTTGTACGCTCCCTGCGCCACCGCCAACAGTTACCGTCGCCCGTCCATTGAACACCAGCTTATAGGTACCGGCAGCGATTTTGGTAGACGAGAAAATCAACTGAAAATCTTTCCCTGGATTTCCATTCGCATCGGCTGCTACCTCATACGACCAATCCAGCCCACGCAATTGCGCTTGCCGTCCGACATCGGCCATTGCAAAGCTGCGGTCGTAGTAACTTAGCCCACCAATGCCAATGCCCACACGCTGCGTCGGTGACGCTGCCAGCGGCGATTGTTGAATGGTCTGCGCGGACTCACCCGTCTGCATAGGCACGTCAATTTGCTCCGGCACCGCAGTTTGCGCAGGCGTATCAGCCTGCGCAGGCACAGTGATTTGTCCAGGTGCAACGGTTTGCATGACCTCTGCACCGCCCCCCCCACCGCCTCCACAGGCTGTAGCGTACACGCTTAACAGAGTGGCCAAACCAAACAGTCCCACACGGCGTGTATCGACGGGCCTTTTCCTTGCCGCTGCAGTCATCGCATCTTTCTCCAACTATTGAGCTCCACGCATGAACAACCAACTTGTCTGCAAGGTGTTGTCCAGCGGGATGGTGTAAACGCCATCGCGGTATGTGATGGCGACGTCTTTAAGCTGTTGTTGCATATCGCGTTTACTCAACTTCAGCCCCTTGGGAGCGCGTATCTGAATTTCGCCCTCCAGCGGCTCCACGCTGAAGGGCAACCGGTTTTTGCCCCGTGGCACAGCTCGGGTGCCCAGAGAGATCAATAGGTTTTTGGACTGGGCGATGCCGGCCCCATCCAGGCTCTGGACGGCTACCGTGGCATTGCGTGTATTGGTCTTGATGCTGACATCCTTCAGTGTGATGGCTTCGCCTCCCAGCCATCCCATCGCAGCTTGGGTACGCGGCGTGTTGATCACGTACGTGCCTTTGCCCCAGTTGTGAGTGATCTCACCGGTATCGGTGGTCGCTTCAGTGGCGCCGGGCTGCAAAACCGATGTCGCCGGGTCGCGTAGCACTGTGGCACCCGGGACGGACGAGGCCTTCACCAGCCAAGGCAGTGCAGGGGTTGCCGGCATGGCCACTTGCAATTTGCCGAGCCCCACAACCGTTCGCAGCACTGCGGCGTTGGTCGGTGACAAGGCTTGGTTGAAAAGCAGTTCGGCGCCGGGGTCAAATACATAGGTGGTTGTGGCCTCACGCACATGGCCTTGGCGGTACATCAGCGCTGCAGCTGGCAGCGTGGCCAAGAGTGAGGGATCATTGTGGGCATGCCAGTTGGACGCACTACCCGGTCCCGTGGATGCCTCTTGGGTATAGGCATAGTGCAGCATGGCGTCCCAGCCTTGGTGACTGGCAGCTCCGGCCACAAACAACGGCAACGTATGCCGGTCAGGTGTGGGAAAAGGCTCTGCGTTCCACTCGCTGACGGTCATCGGCTTGCCTGCAATGTGGCCAGCCGCCATCCAGTGCACGATGTTGGGCGTGGTCAGGGGGTTCTTCTCCAGTTGGCCTTGGCCGCCATAGACGTGCACATCAACAACATCGCCCACGGTCAAAGCGGGCAGTGAGCTCAGGGGATTCCCCCCCCAAGTGCTTGTGCTGGCAATAGGCACCTGTACCCCGAGGCTGCGTAAATGGGCTAACGCCTCTGCATTCACGCGGCGTTCCAGGTCGTTCAAAAAAAGTTTGGAGGGACCGTACTCCCAAGAGCGCCAGACCTTGTCTTTCGGCAAATTGTGGCTCTGGGAAAATTTTTCCGCTTCTGCCATGTAGAGCTGGTTATGGGCAGGAACGCGCTTATCGGGCAGTAGGGCATTGCCAAAGTGGTGGGTTATATCGTTTTCATTGGTGATCAACATCGCTGCAATGGCCGGCTCGTCCTTATGGGCCTTGCCTGTGTAGGCGTTGACATGGGTGACGTAGGCTTCATTGAAACTTTGCATGGCACTCTGGATGCTGGGGTTCACGTAGCTGTAACCCTTTAAATCGGCAACATCTTTTCCCTTGCGGATCTCATCGAAACCAACAATGTTGTCAGCTGGCTTGAACACCCGCTGCACGTGCAGGTCCAACCAGACATAGATCCCCTCATCCTTCAGGCACTTGATCCACCAATCGAGCCGGTCCAACGCATCGGCATTAAGCCGCTCCGTGGTGGACGGCGACTTGGCGTCGCCGAAGATATTTGGGCTGACCCAGGGTGAATCATGGTGGTGCAAACGCACCAGATTGAAACCGAGTGCCGACAAGCGCTTGGCCTGCAGGCGTACCGCATCCTTTGGCGTCGTGTAGAGCGCGTAGGCTGATATGTTGGTACCCCAAAAGCGCGCGGTAGTGCCGTCGGCGAACTGGAGGCGGTCACCCCAAGCCTTCACAAAACCACGCTTGCCAGCTGGCGCTTCGGGAGTGTTCAGGAAGGCGAGGTCGACTGGCGCCGTTTTCCAGTCCGATGTGTCTGTAGGCCATGACGCCGGATCAGCAAGGCCAAAACGCTCACCCGTGGTAGCGCCCACAACCATATCGCCCGACACCGTGAGGGTGGCGGTATGACGGAGTTTGCCCTGCGCAACCGCATCCTTGTAGAAGAAGGCGCGCACCTCGGTTTTCTTGCCCTGCTCGAAATAGACACTGGCCAGCGCAGGTTCAAAACGGAGCTCCATCCGCGCTTTGCCGTTGCGGCCCCAACTCCAGCCACGGTTGTCTGGCAGCAGGACAGGTTCGCCCATTTCTGCACCAAAATTGGCCAGGTCAAATTTGAAGACCATGCCACCACCGACCACGTCCTTCCGGGCAGTGGGAGCATCCAGGTTCAGGGTCCAAATTAGTTGCTGTCCAGAGGGCTTTTGGATATCGGCACTCAAAGCCAAGTCGAGCGCCGCGCTTTTACCCGTCAGTTCATAGTGAAATGGCGCGAGGGTCTTGAGCCCAGTACCGGTCTCCATGCCTGCCCAAGACCACTTGGCTCCCCAGAATGCAAAGGATGGCGTCATAGCAACCGCCCCGCCTTTGGTCAGTTGAGGCAATCCTGTCTTCTCGTCTACGCTCGCTATGTAGAGGGGAGCGGCTTGCGCCCAAGTTTGGGCTGATGAGAACAGCAAGGCCAGCTGAAGCAGGAGTTGGACCGGGCCTCGCATGGTGAAAAATTTATTGAGTTGCATCGGGTAGCTGTAATCAGGTGCCATAACCAGGACGAAAAAGAACCATTGCAGACGCTTTTCAGTTGTTTCAATATCGATGTTGATGAACCGGAAGCGAAGCTGCGAATGGTTCAGCCGTGCGCAAAGGGGGCTGGCCGTGGATGAACTCTACCTAGCACCCTCGACTTCGATCCCATAAAAAGCGCTGCAAATAGCGCACTTACACAACCCCTTACAAATTGCAGGCAACCCAGCAAGA
>JAYSZJ010000148.1:0-39145 GCA_043738115.1 Rhodoferax sp.
CGGTAGGCCACCAGCCAGGCATCGACCACGGCTTCATGGGCGACGTAAGGCTCGGTCCAGTTACGTTGGGTGTGAGACACGGGCACCGCGATTCCGCGCCGCGCCAGCAAGCGCAGCGCTTCGTCGTACAGCGAAGGCGCAGCGTAAGCGGCTTGCACCATGGCCAGCAAATCGGGCCGATGCTGGTGCGGTTTGAGCATCGCAGCGTTCTTGTTGCCCAGCGCAAATTCAATACAGCGGTACTGCGCACTCTGGAAGCCGCTGGAGTTGGCCAGGTAAGGCCGGATGGCGCTGTATTCGGGTGGCGTCATGGTGGCCAGCACGTCCCAGGCATGTACCAGTTGCTCCATGATTTTGCTTACCCGGGCCAGCATTTTGAAGGCGCTGCCCAGGTCGTCGGCAGCAACGCAACGGATGGCGGCATGCAACTCATGCAGCAGCAGCTTCATCCACAGTTCGCTGGTCTGGTGCTGGATGACGAAGAGCATCTCATCGTGTGTGGGCGAGAGCGGTTTCTGCGCCGACAGGATGGTGTCGATGTGCAGGTAGTCGCCGTAGCTCATGCTATTGCTGAAGTCGAGCTGGGCTTTTTCTTCTGCGACTATTCGCTGACCTGTGGAAGGTGCTGCGGAGTGCATGGGGCAGCCTGGAGGAGGGGTGTTGCTATTGCTCATATCAGGTAACGGCGTGTTTCTGGTTGAATTCTGGCTTCTTCCATTCTTCGGTTTCCAGCACCTGGCGCAGATGCTCGACGGCGTTCCACACGTCTTCAAACCCGACATACAGCGGCGTGAATCCAAAGCGCAGTATGTCTTTGTGGATGCCGCCATCACCGGCGCGGAAATCACCAATCACACCGCGTGCGATCAGTGCCTGCACGATGGCGAAAGCGCCCGAGCCCAAAGCACCACCCGCACCGTGTTCGCGTGTCAGGCATACCTGTGATCCGCGTTGAGCATGCGCCCGCGGGGTTGCAAAGCCCAGGCCGTATCCCTGGCAGCGTTCTTCCACCAACTGCATGTACAGATCGGTCAGCGCCAGCGACTTGGTGCGCAACGCCGCCATGCCACCCAAGCCTTCAGCAGCCTTGAATCCGTCCAGCCCACACTCCAGCAGCGACATGCTGACGATGGGTTGTGTGCCGCACAAGTAGCGGGTAATGCCGGCTGCGGGTTTGTAGTCGGCGGTGAATTCGAAAGGCTTGGCATGGCCCCACCAGCCCGACAGCGGTTGCCAGAAGCGGTCTGCATGCTTGGGGTTGACCCACACAAAGGCGGGTGCACCAGGGCCACCGTTCAAATATTTGTAGCCGCAGCCAATCGAGAAGTCGGCCTTTGCGCCGGTCAGGTCTACCGGCACCGCGCCTGCGCTGTGCGCCAGGTCCCACACCACCAGCGCCCCGGCCGCGTGCGCGGCAGCGGTCACGGCGGCCATGTCGTGCATGGCGCCGGTGCGGTAGTTCACGTGGGTCAACATCAGTACCGCCACGTCAGCGGTCAGTGCCGCGGCGATCTCTTCGGGCTCTACCAGTTGCAATGTGTAGCCGCGCTCTTTGCACAGGCCTTCGGCGATGTAGAGGTCGGTGGGGAAGTTGCTGCGTTCACTGACCACCACGCGGCGCTGCGGCGCGTCTTGCTGCGTGATGGACAACGCGGCGGACAGCACCTTGAACAGGTTGATAGATGTGGTGTCGGTGGTGACCACCTCGTCAGGTCCGGCGCCAATCAGCGGCGCGATCATATTGCCCAGGCGCTGTGGCAGGTCAAACCAGCCAGCGGTATTCCACGAGCGGATCAGCCCCGTGCCCCACTCTTGGGTGATGACCTCGGCAGCACGTGCGGCGGCGGCTTTGGGCATTACGCCCAGTGAGTTGCCATCCAGGTAAATAACGCCGTCAGGGATGGAAAAAAGATCGCGCAGGCCGCGCAGGGAGTCGGCTGCGTCGCGCTGTTGGCAGTCTTGCAAAGTGATCATGGTGTAGGTTCGGCTCATGGTTGCGGGGACAGAGACGCAAAGTTAACACCGGGCAAAAAGCCGTGGTGTCGGTTATTTCCAACAGGCAGAAAATACTTTAGACCTAAACCATATCCCTGTCTAGGGTCCGCCCAGGCAGCTCCCAGGCCGTGCGCACGTATTCCTCATCATCCACCGGTACTCCACGCAGGGTGTCGTTGTCTGGCAGGATGGCATTGAATACAAAGCCAGCTTTCTTCAGCACCTGGGCGGAGGCGTGGTTGCCCACAGTCACGGTTGCGACTAGGCGGTGTATGCCATGCTGAACGAGATGGTCCGCGATGGCACGCACGGCTTCGGTCGCATAGCCCTGGTCCCAGAAATCCGGGAAAAAGTAGTAGCCCAGATTGGTACACACGAGCTTGTCATCAACAACCGCATCCACTTCGCCGACGAGTGCGCCATCGCTGCACCGGATGACGGCCCACACCGGCCAGGCGTCGGCCCCTTCGGTGGACAGGCGCGACTCAAGGCGCTTCCAGTTCGCCCGCAGGGACTCCACGGTCCGCGGTTTGTTCATCGATATCCATTTGTAGATGGCATCGTCCTGCATAGGGCCGAAGGCCGCATCGGCGTGGGAACCCAGCAGAGGGCTCAGCAGCAGGCGTTGAGTTTCGACGGGCGTACAGAGTCGGAGGGCGAAGTCGGATTGCATGCGAAATGGTAGCCGAGCGCACCGCCATCCGAACGAACCTATGCGGCGCTCTGGCTGCGGCGCCGGTAACGCGCCGGAGACTCCCCCACCCACCGGGTAAACAGGCGGCTGAAGGAGATGATGTCTGCATAACCTACCGCTTCGGTGATACGCGCCAGACTCCAGTTTGTAGTGTGGAGCAATTGTTTGGCTTTCTCCACACGCGCCATTTGCAGCAACACCAGCGGTGTGTGGCCCGTCTCGGCTTTGGTGCGCCGCATCAACGTACTGCTGCTGATGCAAAACGCCTCGGCCATGTGTGCCAGTTGGAAAGGTTGCGTCAGTCGGGCGTCTAGCCACCGAGCAACTTGTTGGGTAAATGGCGCCAGACGCGTATCCAACATCTGCGCATCCACAAATGGTGACTGGCTGGTACGCTGATCGGGCAGCAGGCTGACACGTGCCGTAGCCGTCGCCACCTCGGCGCCCAACGTGCGTTTGACGAGGTGGATGGCCAGATCAAAGGCGGAGCTGACTGCGCCGGTGGTGGTGATGCCTGCGTCTTCCCTCAAAAGCGGGGCTGCATCTACGCGCGCTGCTGGATAACGCTGTGCCAGCGCCGGTGCAAACAACCACGCTGTTGTGGCTTTGCGGTCGTTCAACAGCCCCGCTTCGCCCAGCAAAAATGCGCCTACACACACCGACGCAACGGGTGTGCCCGCGGCAAACGTCTTGCGTATGAAAACAAGCTCGCGCCCCAGTGGTTCCAGTGTTAGGTCCCAATCGACATGGCGGCTGATTTCTAGCCCCGGCACGATGAGAAGGTCATAACGTCCGGTGGGGCGGCATGTGGCGATGACGTTGCCACCCGCAATAGTGACCAGGCGCCGGTGCAGGCCAACCACCTCGATGTCAAACGGCGTAGCCACACTGCCGCTGTGTGTGCGACCAATGTCGGCGGCCAGGCGCAAAACCTCTGCAATGCCAAACACCTGTGTGCCCATGCAGCCAGCGTAGGCCAGCACGGCTATACGCATGGGGCGGCGCTTGGCGGGTGCTTTTCTGATGTTAGACGTTTCGATGATATTGACCATGAAATAGCGGATATCGGCATGCTACAGCAGTGCCGGGAAAACCCATAATTTCAGCACTATGAAAAACACCCGCATCATTCGTATATCCGTATTGCCCTTTGGCATGGTCAACTGCCATCTACTGATTGGCGCCCACGGCTGCGTTCTGGTGGACGCCGGTCTTCCTGGTTCGGAACACAAGATAAAACGTGCACTCAAGCACCATGGTTTGGGCTGGCACGACGTCCGGTGCATCGTCATCACCCACGCCCATGTGGACCATGCCGGTAGCGCCGCCCGCATACGCACGTTGTCGGGCGCACCCATCGTTGCGCATGCGGGGGATCTGGAATACTACCTGCAGCAGAAGCCCATGCGGTTTTGTTCGACCGGCTGGTTTGGCCGTCTATTCCTGCGGATGGGTTTGATACTGCAGCCTTACACGCCGTTCACACCCGATGTGTTGCTGCAAACGGGTGAGACCCTGGCCCTGTCCGCCTATGGGTTGGATGGCAGGGTCATACACACGCCCGGCCACACGGCGGGCTCGCTGTCGGTGCAACTGGCCAGTGGGGATGTGATGGTGGGGGATCTGTTGGCATCGGGCATCTTGCTGGGTGGCATCGTGCGCACTGGGCAGGCCATACGCCCACCGTTTGAGGACGATCCCCACGCTGTGGCCGACGCGTTGCAGTCCATGGTGGATGGTGGCATGCAACGCTTCTACATGGGGCATGGCGGGCCACTACCTGCGCAAGAAGTAGTACGGCATACACATGTGCTGCGCAATCTGCCGGTCAAATGCCGTACTTGTCCCACAGGGCATTGCTAAACCGGTTTGCACCCACTCGCGCGCGCAGCGTTCGCAAGTGGGTCGCGTTCGGGTAAGCGGCGAAGAACTGCTTGGGCTCGGCATGCAACTGGTAGGGGAGGTAGTAACAACCTTCGCATACAAGCGCCAGGTCGATCAGTGCGCGTGTCCATTGGCCGACCGCGTCGCTCGCCTGGGGCGTCAGTCCCTGTTTGTAAAACAGCACAAACGAAAAGCACTCCTCGCGTGCCCAGGCCATCAGTGTGTGTTTATCCGCCGGTGAATGCCGTATAGACACATTGAGTGTGCCGTGGGGACTGCTCTGTAGCAGTGCGGCCATGGTTCTGGCAAAGCTTGCAAAGTGCCGCACCGGAATGAAATACTCCTGCAGCACGTAGCTGCTGAATGCGCGCGTGGCCGGTTCCAGCTCGGCCACATCCAGACTTGCCTCGTAGTTGCGCCAGACCACCGCAGTTTGCTCCTGCAGGGGTTGAACGATGGAACGGCGTAAGCCTGTACCTCCGGGCATCTCGGTCATGGCCCATAACATGGCCTTGTGGGCCAAGTAGCTTTCACCCGTCTTGCGCAAACGTGTGGCCACGGTCAAGGGTTTGCTGCAGCGCCGCCAAGTGGTGCAAAACGGTGCATCAAAGTGTGGAGCGATCAGGTCGGCGTTGTGCAACAAGGCTGTGGGGTCGGCAGCTATCGTTTGCGCAAACCATGCGGGGTAGTCGGCCAGTGTGATCTGCGCGGTGTGGCGTTCGATGGGAAAGTTGTCGTCCAGTTGCAGCTCCACTTCGGTGATGACGCCCAGGCCGCCGTAACCGCCGATTGCTGCGTAAAACAGCTCGGACTCATGCGTGGGCCTTAACTCCAGTACCTCGCCATCGGCCAATACGATCTGCAAGGCGCGCACGGACGAGACAATGGGCCCGTGCCCTACATAACGGCCGTGGCAGTTGACCGAGAGCGAGCCACCCACGGTAAAGTTGGCGTAACTCTGCATGGTCTGCACCGCTAAACCGTGGGGGTCTATCAGGGCCTGCAGATCACGCCAACGCATGCCGGCTTGCACGCGCACCGTCTTGCGAATGGGATCGAGGTGTAGCAACTGTCGCATGGAGCGCGTGTCCAGTTGGCAGCCGTCTGCAATGGCGGTTTGGCCTCCCATGCTGTAGCGACCGCCACCCACGCTGATACGGCCTTTCCAGGTTTTGAGGGCCTGGCGTATGTCTTCTGTATTCTGGACAGGAACAACCTGCGCTACCCGCACCGAATACAGCTCGGTCACGTTGCACACCACGCGTGGGTCGGTAGGGCAACGGGCCTGTACGTCCAGGGCTGTGCTGCCGGCTAGCGCGGCGCTGGTGCCGATAAATGCCCTGCGGCTGAGTGGCTCGTTCATCACTACTCTCGCGTGTGTAATTGTCATGGGGGCGAGTATCGGTACGCCGGGAAGCGCGCGTGGTCTCTCAAAGTTGGCAGAGGCGCCAGTCGCTACTCTGGGCGTCAGATGGTGATACTTCGGGTCCGCTTATTGCACCGGAATGTGCAATGTCATTTTTGCACCACCCAAGGCCGACGTACCAATGGTGATACAAGCGTCATGCAAAACAAGCGCCTTTTGAACAATCGCCAAACCCAGGCCAAAGCCACTTGCGGCATGGTCGGCGTCGCGGTCCAGTCGGTAGAAAGGCTCAAAGACGCGGTCTCTTTCTTCCTCTGGAATGCCGGGCCCATCATCTTCAATGGTGACCAGCACGGTCCCGTATTCTTCAAGCCTGGCCGATACCAAGATGCGCGTGTGGGCGTACTTGGCGGCATTACCCAGCAGATTGTTGATGGCACGCGCCAACAACCGCTGGTCACCGACCACTTCGCCCATATCATCGTCGGCCACGTCCAACGTGAAGGCCAAATCTCTCAGGGCAGGTGCCAACGTGCGTGCGCAGTCGTGCAGCAGGGTGTGCATAGCGAATGCTTTGCGTTGCAAGGACTGTGGGTGGTCCAACTGTGTCAGGTTCAGCAGCTCGCTGACCAGGGCATTGAGCTCCTGCACGTCACCTTCCATGGCTGCGATTCGCTTCTCCAAGCTGGGACTGGCCGCCGCACTTCGCAGTAGCTCCAGGCCAAATTCCAGGCGAGCCAACGGTGTGCGCAGTTCATGCGAGACGGAGTGCAGCAAGCTCTTGCGGGCATCCAGCAGGCCAGCAATGCGCTCGGCCATCTGGTCCATGCGGCTGGCCAGCGGATAGATGATGGACCCCTCTCTGACCTGCGTGCGCCGGGTCAGCATGCCCTGGCCAAAATCGTCGGCTACGCGGGACAGGGAACCCAAGGCACGCCAGTGCGCGCGAGACCACCACGCAATAGGGATCAGCAAGAACAGCGCGATCAGCGCAAAGCGGATGGCCTCCATACGCAACGTCACGCCCACATCAATGGGCAGATTCTGCACGTGCATGACATCGGCGTCGCTGTCCACATACCTACTGCCATCCAGGTCGACACGGCGAAAAAAGGATTTGTTCGGAATGTCGATAACAACAGCACCGGACATCAGTGGCGCACGCTTCGCATCCGGAACCTTCTGCAAGGCAGCCTGCAGCGGCAAGATGTCCAGGCTTAGTTCAGAAATCTCACGCACCTTGTTCAGGCGGACCAACCATTCGTCGCGCGGTGCTTTGTCAATGTATTGCTCGACGAGAAATACCTGGCCCGAGACTTGGCGCATCGCGATCTCTTCAAATGGGTCACCAAACAGCGCGTTGAACGTGAAATAGATGAAGACGGTCGCCACTGCAATGGCCAGCAGCATCAGCACCGAGAAGCGCAGGAAGATGCGGTTCATCCGCTAACACTGCCAGGCGGAAGGACTGAACAGATAACCTTCGCCCCACACCGTTTTGATTTTCTCGGCATTGGTGTCATCAAACTTGCGCCGCAGCCGGGAGATGGTGTTGTCGATACTGCGGTCCAAACCATCGAATTCAATGCCGCGCATCTTGACCAGGATGTCGTTGCGCGACATGACTGTGCCTGCCGACTCCGCAAGAATTAAGAACAGCTTGAACTCAACACTGTTCATGGCAATGGCGTCGCCTCGCCAAAACACCGCCCGGTTCTCCTTGGAGATGCGCAGCAGACCCACGCTCAGGTCGCTGCTGACTGACGGAGGCGCTGGCTCACCGCGGCGCATCAGGGCCCGCAGCCTTGCCAGCAGCACACGCGGTTGCACCGGCTTTTGCACATAGTCGTCGGCGCCTTGCTCCAGACCCGAGACCTCGTCAAACTGGTCCTCGCGCGCCGTCAAAATCAGTATCGGCACACGGCTGGTCTGGCGAATCTGACGGCACACCACCATACCGTCCAGGCCCGGTAGCGTGAGGTCCAACACCACAAGGTCGGGTTGTGTCGCGCTGAAGTGGGCAAGCGCGGCATCGCCACGGTCGACGGTGTCGACCGAAAATTCATACGCTTCCAGGTATTCCTTGGCGAGTGCGGCCAGGCGCACATCGTCTTCCACCAGCATGACACGAAACATCCAAGCCCTCCAGAGAGTCCAAATTGTAGGAGGCGTACTGTGCTTGGCGCGGCGCAGCGGGACCGCCGTACAAATTTATGACAATTGAACGACAGATGCAGGGTGATTGATTGCGACGCGATTCCTACCATTGGCGGCTTCACAACCACTCTGGAATTTATCCATGAAATCAGTCCTGTACTTCGCCGCTTTTGCCTGTTTCGCCCTCACCGCGCAGGCCGAAGAATATTACGTAGGAGCGACCATTGCGCCGTCTTACAGAGGGACCCTAAATACCAAGAGTGGTGAACAAATCCTCAGCACGGAGAGTAGCCTGGCCACCCCATTCAAAGCCTTGGTCGGCGTAGACATCACTTCCAACTTTGGCCTTGAGGCGGGTTATAAAACCTTTGGCACGACCAGAACCGACGTGGGCGACGCGGCAGGTACTGCGCTGGATGCGGATGCACGTGCCTTCTACATCGCCGCCAAAGGTATGTTGCCCGTCAATGAAAAATGGACATTCACCGGAAAACTGGGGCTGGCGCAACGCCATTTCGGAATCACGCACTACAAAAACGGGCAATCGGTCAGCGAATCGTCCGACCAAGGCACGTTGTACTACGGTGTTGGCGTGGACTACAAGCTCACCAAGAACCTCGCGTTGACCGCAGAGCTGGAGAACTTTGGCACGGCGCGGGTACAAGGGTTCAGTTTGGGAATGAATGGGTTTAGCGCAGGAGTGCGCTACGGTTTTTAACCGTGCCACGTAATCAGGCCACTAGAATGCGGCCTGTCATTGCGCTCACCACCAACAGCCATGGATGGCTGAGTTTGATTCCCCCAAGCGACACCTGATGAAAAAACTCTTTCTGATTGCGCTATGTGTCAACAGTACTTGCTTTGCGCAGACGCCCTACAGCACGACGATGCCGGATGGCAGCCGCGACGGGTACGTTGGTTTTGCCCTGGTCTCGACGCCCGTTGTAAACGGCAACTCTAGCTCGCGCGAAACGTTGTTGGTTCCATTGCTGCAGGTTCAATGGAGCAATGGCATTTTTGTGTCGGGGCTCAATACGGTGGGCATGCAGCTGTCTGGCACGCCGGGGGTGGAATACGGCCCTGTGATGTATCGACAGCAGTGGCGCGGTCCGGGAAGCTACCAGAACGTTGCTGGCAGCGAGGATGTCAAAGACTCGTTCAACGTTGGCGGGTTCTTCAACTACTCGCTGGGACAAAAGACCAGGTTCATTTCGGGGCTGTTCACAACAACCGATGCGCCCGGTCTATTGTTGGACGTAGGTATTGAAAAAACTCTGCCTTCTTTTGCGGCCCACCACACGGTGGTGTTATCCGCCGGTGCCAGGTTTGCAGACAGGGCTTACGCGCAGCATTACTATGGCATATCGGCCAACAACACGACCAGCGATACGGTAAAGAATTATGCGCCCACCGGTGGCTTGGTGAGCCTGAGTGCCGTGTTGAAATGGAACTGGGCTCTGAGCGCAAGTTGGCGTATCAGTACCAGCGCGTCGGTCATCCAGTATGCCTCCATGGCGGCGGACAGCCCGTTGAACAGCGAGCGCAGCGTTGTTTCGATTGGAAGCGGACTGGCCTACCGCTTCTAGCACCTGGATCATGCCTTGCATCGCCTCCCAACGATTCTTAGCGGCTGCACTGTCGTTGCTGGGAGTCGTGGCGACGGCACAAGTGGCGGTGTCGCCCACGGGCCATCCGGTCGAGGCGAGCAGCGTCGCCGACGGCTCCTGGGTGGCGTATCGGGATGTGTACCGCGAGATGATCCTGTTTGAGAAATATGGTAAGCCCAAACAGTTTCTCCAAAACCACTTGCGCATTACCCCCCGCGACAGAACGGCCGTGACGGATGGGCTGCGCCTGAGCTTGGTAAGCAAATCGATGGCGATCCAGTTGACGCTAGATAGTCTGGGGCGCGCGGTTTTTCCGGTGTCCCGCGCCGCGTTCGATGAGAACGCAGAGCTACGCCTCAACCGCAGGACGGGTCTCTTCGCGTTCAGCCCATGGTTGTCGATCGTCAGCCGCGCCGATGGTGTCTACGAAGCGCCCGACCTGCGCGCCGCCTGTGAGCAGGCTTTGGCGTATTTGCACTATGTTGGACAAGACTGGGTCGCCAACAAAAAGTGTGTTGGCGTTCAATTCTCCTACCCCCGGAGTGATTCCGATACTGAGGTCAGGTTTAGAAAGTCTGATCGTTCGTTGACCGTGTTGTCAGCAAGAGAGGGCGGCGCTTTTCCGATTGACCTGGTGCTTAGCTTCAAGGTGATCGCTTACCGTTTTTCGGATTGGCCGGAGGCAGGCCAAGTCATCACCCGCACTGTTCCGCTGGCCATTGCGCCGTTGATCGAGAACTAAAGCGCATCGCGTTGTTGTTGCAAGTAACGACGCACCGCCGGGTCCATCTCCAGCCCAATGGCCTGCGCATACGCTGCGTCGGCCCCATCAACCGCGCCACTGCGTTGCAGCAGGTGCGCGCGCGCCGCCCAGTACGGCTGGTAGCTGGCCAGGCGGGGATCGTCGGCAACACTGTCCAGAATCACTAGCCCGCGCGCTGCGCCTTCACACTCGGCCACCGCCACCGCGCGGTTGATCTCCACTACCGGGGAGCCGGTGAGTTCGGCCAATGCGCCGTAGAGCTGGGCCACGGCGGTCCAATCCGTTTGGCCGGTGAAGCGGCGGATCACGTGGGCGGATTGCACGGCGGCTTCGAGTTGGAATCGGCCGATGGCGCGCAGTGCGCTGGCTTGGTGCAGCAGGCGTTCTGCTTCGTCAATCAACGCCGTGTCCCATAGCGCCGGGTCTTGCTCCGCCAGGGGTACATAGGCGCCGCTGGCATCGCGCCGTGCGCCGCGTCTTGCATGGGCGTGCAGCATCAGCGCGATCATGCCTAGGGCTTCGGGCTCGTGCGGCAGCAGTGCCGCGACCAATTGGCCGAGCCAGATGCCTTCATCACTTAGGTTGTGGTGGCGCGGGTCCAGGCCGGCGGGGTCGGACCAGCCCTGGGTGAAGGCGGCGTAGATGGCTTCCAGCACAGTGTCCAAACGCTCGGGCAGGTCTTCGCGGCCGGGCAGTCTGAACGGAATGCCGGCCTGCTTGATCTTGGCCTTGGCGCGCGACAGGCGCTGGCCCATGGTGGTGGGTGGCACCAGAAAGGCCGAGGCGATGGCCGCCGCGTCCAGGCCCAGCACCGTTTGCAGCATCAGCGGGGCACGCACGCTGCGTTCGATAGCGGGGTGGGCGCAGGCGAACAGCAGAGCCAGGCGGTCGTCGGGGATCTCGCGCTCGGTGTCGTCTTTGTCCTCGGTGGACACGGGGGTCAACAGCAGCAGGTCGTCGGTGGCTGCATCGCTGGTGGCGGTGCGGCGTTGGGCGTCGATGGCCTGGCGCTTGGCTACGGCCATCAACCAGGCCTCGGGGCTGGCGGGCACACCGTGCAGGGGCCACTGCTGCAGGGCCGCCTCGAACGTAGCGGACAACGCGTCCTGAGCCGCGGCCACATCATGCGTGCGCCGGCTCAGGAACGCGACCAGTTTGCCGTAGCTGTGCCGGGCGGCGGTTTCCGCCGCGCGCCGCGCCGCGCCAGTCTCTGGCGCTTGCGGGGTCACATCTCCCAAATCGGGCGGACCTCGATCGTGCCGTAGACCGAGCTGGGGCAGCGCGCGGCCCAGACCAGTGCGGCGTCCAGATCGGGCACGTCGATGACGTAGTAGCCGCCCAGTTGTTCTTGCGTGTCGGCATAGGGGCCGTTCAGCACTTCAGACTTGCCATTGCGCACGCGCACCGACGTGGCGTCCGTCACTGGGCGAAGACGCTCGCCGGCTTGCAGCACGCCGGCTTTGACCAGGGCGTCGGTATAGGCACCGTAGGCCTGCATGATGGCGCCCATCTCGGCGGGGGCCATGGCGTTTTCAGCGGCTTCGCTGGAGTAGATCATCAACAGATATTTCATGGGATTTCCTTTAGTGCGGTTGTGATGCGGCGATGGCCCCATCTCCACCATGACGTTTGAGTCTTGCAGATTTCGACAGCCAGGGCAAAAATATTTACGCGGGGTTGGGCGCGACGCGGTTCACCACACGGTTCAGGGGCTTCAAGCCGAACAATGGTTGCAGCCACTGGACGCGAATGATTAGGCCCGAAGTCAGAAGCCAGCAGCCCAGCACGGTGCGCTTGCCCACCTGCACGATCAGGCAGCGACGCCTCCAAATTGATATTAGTGGTCCTGCACCGCCTGATGCTGCGTTGGAATGGGTGCTGGCCTGGGGCAACTATGTCAACCTGCGTCTGTGCGCCCACGACTACCCGTTGCGCGCAACGATGGCATCGATAGAGGCGCGCCTGGATCCAGCGCGGTTTGTGCGCGTTCACCGCAGCTACATCGTCAACCTGGACTTTGTGCAGGAGATTGAGCCGCTGGACTCGGGCGACGCGCGTGCGCGCATGCGGGATGGTGGCCAGGTGCCGGGGAGCCGGCGTTACCGTGACAGTTTGCGCAAGGTGGCGGAGACCGGCAGCGTCGCTTAGGCCCTGGTTAGGGCTTGTTGGTGACCAGCCATTCGCGGCGGAACAGCCATTCGTTGGGGTACCAGAGGTTTTGCAACGTGACCTCGCCGGCCTTGTGCCGGCTTTTCACATGCCAGCGCGAACCCAGCAGCGTGCAGCGCGGCAGGCAGCTAGGCCCTTGCTGGTCCAGGCTGTCTTGTATCCACACCACGGCGTCGAACTGGTTCAGCAGAAAGTCCAGGCGTTCAACAGGCGCCATCTCGGGTTTGAAGGCACCGGTGTTACGGCCTTCGGCGTCGTAGGGTGTGATGCGTGCGCCTGGCAGCACAAAGTGGAAACGCTCAAACTGGCCGGTAAAGCCATTGGGCACGGCCACTAGTTTAGCTTTGACCTGGTCCTTGACCGCCGCAGAGTAACCCGCCGTGGCCGTGCCCAGGGGCTGCACCATCAGGCTAAAGCTGGCGTACACAGCCAGCACGGTCACCAGGGCAGCGGGTTTGGAAAAACGGCTAATGAACAATCCGGCTGTAGCCCCCGCCAAACCTATACTAACCGCTACCAAAGTAATAGCAAGCTGCAGATCGGTGGCAATCTGCATGTCCCGCATGACCCAAGCCACACGCGCCAGCATCACCAGCGCCGGCACCGCAAAGGCCAGTGTGATCCAGAACCAGGCTTTCGCCAGCCGGTCCCAGGCCAGCGCCATGGCGATGGCGATGGCCGGCATGGCGGGAATCAGGTAACGCTCGGAGCGCTGGCTGGGGATCGTGAAGACGATGAGCCACACCACCAGCCAGGCCAGCAGCACCCGCAGCGCTGGTGTCAGTTGTACATAGGTTTGGCGTTTGAAGGCGACCTTTAACGCTACCCAGCCCAGCCCCAGCACGGTGAAAAACAGCAGGCCGGCATTCACTGGGTAGGCCAGCAACTGCGTCCACATGGGGTAGGTGCCAAACAACGCGGCGTGCCAGTAACCCTGGGTGTTGGACATCTTGCCGGCGTTTTCGGCCAGCACAAACTCTTGCCAGACTGATGCCGGGTCCGGGTCCAGCACAAACCACAGCGCAAAGATGCCCAAGGCCAGCGCCGTGCTCCAGGCCAAGCCCACGGAGGCGCGGATGACGAGTAGCCAGTTCAGGCGCGGCGCGCTGGCCAGCCAGGCGCACCAGACGGCTGCTGCTGCTGGGGCCACCAGTGCGAAAGATTTGTAGGCCGAGCCCAGGCCCATCGCAATCCCCATCAGCGTAAAGACCAGCCAGTCCATGCCCTTGGAATCGTTTGGCGCTGTGTTGGCGGATGTCCCGCGCACCCGCAGCCATAACACCCACCACATGGGCAGTGCGAGCCAGAACGTCTCGGGTGCGGACGTCAGGTAGGCCCGGCCATACCGAAAGGTGGAGAAAAACAGCAGGTACAGCACCGCCGCAATACAGGCCGTGCGCAACTTGCCGCTGATGCGGTGTGCAAAAAAGGCCAGTAGAGCGGTTGTTGCAAAGGTATAAAAAACACTGGGCAGGCGCAGCGTGAACAGGCTCCAGCTCTGGCCCCAATTGCCTGCCACCATGGCCTGCCAAAACAACAATGGAGGTTTGGTGTTACGGGTGTCGATGATCTCGGATTGCAGCGGCAGCCAGTGGCCGGACTCGGAAGTCATGCGGGCGATGTGGATGTAGACCATTTCGTCGCCATTGGTGGGTGCGTAGGAGCCACCCAGGCCGAACAGGTAGGTGAGTGCGGCGGCCACTACCAGCGCCAGCCAGAGCCAGGGGAGGGGCGTGCGGTCCTGACCCGTCTGCATCACCATCGTCCTTAGTCTTTGTCGCGTTTGAAGGTCCAGCGGTCGTTGGCCAAAAAGTTGCTGACGCTGGCGGCCATGATGGCGATGATGTTGGCCACGCGGTAATCCATCGAGCCCGATAGCAGCAGCGTCAGCACATATTGCAGGCCGCTGCCAAAGGCCGACGCCGTGGCGTATTGGCCGAACTCTTTGACCAGCAGGCGCGGGCTGACCGGGCCCGGGCTTTCCTCTTGTTCCAGTGTTTTGACCCGATCTGACCAGGTCCACAGCCGGTTCCAGGTGAAGTTGTTCAGCGTGGCCAGGCTGATGGCCACAGCCAGGGAGATGTAAGGCTTGTTGTACGCCGCTTCAATGTTGTTGAAGATGTACTCATGTCCAATGTGTAGCATGCTCAGGTTGACCACGGTGCCACTGGCGCCAACGATGCCGAATTTGATGTAGCGGTATCGCTCCAGCATGCCCAGCGCCCACAGGACTGCGCGCTGCAGCGCCGTTTTTCCACTGCCACCACTCATGCCGTAGCTGCCTCGCTCTGGCTGCGGTGCAAGAAGCGCAAGGCATCCGCCAACACGGGGTCGGGCTTGATGCGTTTGAGGCACTGGTTGTCGCCATCACAAAAGGTCAGGCGGTGGTTGTAGGCCGACAGGCAGGGCGAGCAGGCAATGCCACTTTCCAGCACCGTGTTGCGCGAACCCAGCGGACCGTACAGCTTGCCGGTCTCGGGGCCGAAAAAAACCATGGTCTGGATAGGTGTCAGCGTCGCAAAGTGGCCGGGGCCGCCGTCATTCGTAATCAGCAGGTCGGCGGCGTGCATCAGCATCAGCAGTTCGCGGATGCTGCGGGTGTAGCCGGTCAGGTCTATGCAGGCACTGTTTTTAATCTGGGCAATCAGATCCTTGGCCAACTGGGCATCGTCCTTCAGGCCAATCAGGCCCACGGCGAATCCTGCGGCGCACAGGCCCTGTGCCACACGCGCGTAGTGTTCGGCTGGCCAGGCCCGCTCGGGCAGGATGCCGCCGCCGGCATACATCAGCACCAGCTTTTTGCCGGCGCGCACCGGGTGGTCAGCGACCAGCTTGGCACGGTAGGTGGCCAACTCCTCTGGCGTGAAGGCCACGGAGAGTTCAGTATCCACCGGCAGGCTGCGAATGGGTGCGGCCTTGTTGCGCGGCATGCTGGCGTCAGAATCCAGCGCATCCACCAGCGACAAAAACTGTTTGCTGATGTGCTGGTAGGGGTTGTAAGGGATGGCGTGGTTGATAAAACTGCCGCGGTACAAACCTTCTTGTGTATGCGGCGTAAAACCTACCCGCACCGGCGCGCCGGTGGTGAAAGACAACAACGCACTGACGCGGGAAAACAATTCGCAGTCGATGACCGCGTCCAGACCCAGGCGGCGCATGGCCACACTGACCTTGAGGATGTCGCTGATCAGCGAGCCACCCGAACTGTCATCCAGGCTGTGCATGTACTGCGGCTGTGTGAGCTGCAACAGCTTGGTCACTTCCTGGTTTTTCTTCAATTGCAGGATGTGGATGGCCGCGCCCGGATACTGCCGGCGCAGTTGCGCAAACATGGGGCCGGCCAGCACGATGCTGCCCATCTCGGACAGCAAAATCACCAGAATATTCTTGGGTGCAATCGCGATTTTGGGAGGTGCACCGAACAGCCCGGTGAAACGCACCCAGGCAGACACCACGCCACACAGAAGCTGGCCGACCCAGCGATCAATGAAGCGTTGTGTTTGCAGTTTCATGGGTGCATCTAATCAGTTGAGGACAGAGCTCATTTGCCCTGCAAATCGTGGTCTGTCCCGCAAGGTTTCACAATCCCGCTGCTGCCCGCAGAATTTGTGCCTTGTCTGTCCGTTCCCACGTGAAGTCGGGCTCTTCACGGCCAAAGTGGCCGTATGCAGCGGTCTTCTCGTAGATGGGGCGCAACAGGTCCAGCATCTGGATGATGCCCTTGGGGCGCAGGTCAAAATGCTCGTTGACCAGCGCGGCGATTTTCTCGTCAGAGATCACGCCCGTGCCTTCGGTGTACACGGTCACGTTCATAGGTTTGGCCACACCAATCGCATACGCCACCTGGATCTGGCACTGGCGCGCCAGGCCGGCGGCCACGATGTTTTTGGCAACATACCGTGCGGCGTAAGCTGCTGAGCGGTCCACCTTGGAAGGGTCCTTGCCGGAGAAGGCGCCACCGCCGTGCGGACACGCGCCGCCGTAGGTGTCCACAATGATCTTGCGCCCGGTCAGGCCGCAATCGCCTTGTGGTCCGCCGATGACAAAACGGCCGGTGGGGTTGATCAGGTACTTGGTTTCCTTGAGCCACTCTTTGGGCAGCACTGGCTTGATGATTTCTTCGATGATGGCTTCGGTGAACGAAGCCTTCATCTTGTGCATGGTTTCTGACTGGTCCGGAGCGTGTTGGGTGGACAGCACCACGGTGTCGATGCTGTGGGGCTTGCCGTCCACATAACGCATCGTGACCTGGCTCTTGGCGTCCGGACGCAGGAAGGGCAGGCGGCCGTCTTTGCGCAACTGGGCCTGGCGTTCCATCAGGCGGTGCGCGTAATAGATGGGGGCTGGCATCAGCTCGGGTGTCTCGTTGCACGCGTAGCCAAACATCAGGCCCTGGTCACCGGCGCCAGTGTTCAGGTGGTCGTCGGACGCGTGGTCCACCCCTTGGGCGATATCGTTGGACTGTTTGTCATAGGCCACGAGCACGGCGCAGCCTTTGTAGTCGATGCCGTATTCAGTGTTGTCGTAACCAATACGCTTGATGGTGTCGCGCGCGATCTGGATGTAGTCCACATGTGCGTTGGTGGTGATTTCACCGGCCAACACCACCAGGCCGGTGTTGGTCAGCGTTTCAGCGGCTACGCGGGACTTGGGGTCCTGCTTAAAAATCGCGTCCAGGATCGCATCGGAAATTTGGTCCGCGACCTTGTCGGGATGGCCTTCAGAAACAGACTCAGAGGTAAAAAGGAAATCGTTCGCCATGGTTGCTTGCTCCAAAAAAACATCAAGTCGCGTTGCTTGGGCTTTGGGGCTTCGGCGAACGCTTTAGCAGAATTGTCGTTATTGACAAGGCACAATGGCAACCCAATTGAGAATCACCACCGTGTGTGTCGCCCTGCAAGTAGTTCCGTAACTCAGCGACACGCTTAATTTTATCCCAGTCCGATTGCCCTGCAAAAAATGCTGTCCTTCTTTTATATGTCGGTGGTAACCCTCGGTTGGGGTGTGCGTACGTGTTGACCCGCGCTGTACTGACGCTGGTCGCTTGGATGGGTTATCTGCCCCTGTTTGTGGTGCGCGCCCTGGGGACTGTTTTGGGCTTGCTGCTGTATGGCCTGGTCGCATCCCGGCGACGGGTGGTGAAGACGAATTTGCATTTGTGTTTTCCGCAATGGTCTCCCGGCAAGGTGCGTGTGCAGGCTTTGCGGGTGTTCATTCACTTCACGCAGAGTTGGCTGGACCGCGGCTGGTTGTGGTACGGCCCGGACCGTTACACACGCAGGCGCTTGAAAATTACGGGTGCGGTTGAAGAGTTGGACGCCGATACACCCACGGTCATCTTTTTGCCCCACTTTGTTGGGCTGGACGCGGTGGGCATGGCATTGACCCAGCAAACCACGCGCCGCTACACAACGATTTACACCAACCAGGCCAATGTAATTTCAGATGCCTGGATTTTGCAGGGCCGCAAGCGTTTTGGCTCCATGCGTCTGTTTGGCCGTGTGGACGGCGTCAAACCCATAGTGGAGGCCCTGCGCAAAGGTGAGCCCTTGATTCTGTTGCCCGACATGAGTTTTGGCCCCGAGGATTCGCTGTTTGTACCGTTTTATGGTGTGTTGGCGGCCACGGTTCCGTCCTTGTCCCGGTTTGCGAAATTGGGGCGGGCCAAGGTGGTGCCCATTCTTTCCAGGATGACCTCTTACGGCTATGAGATTCAGATCCTGTCGGCCTGGACCGATTTCCCTTCGGGTGATCTATTGGCTGATACCGCGCTGATGAACGCGCGGCTGCAGGACTACATTGACTCCATGCCCTCCCAGTATTACTGGGTGCACAAGCGCTTCAAAGACAGGCCGAACGGGGAAAAGCCGCCCTATTGAGCCTGGGTCAAGAAGTCCTGTAGCAAGCGTGTGACCAAGGCCGGCTGCTCATGGATGATCCAGTGTGTGGCATCCGGGATTTTGTGCAGTGTCAGATCGGGCACGTATTCATCCAGCCCTTCAATCAGCACCGGCGGCAAGGCGGCATCGTCCATGCCCCAGACCACCAGGGTTGGTAGCGAGACCGTCAACATGCGTTTGGGCAAGTCCACGGCGGCCGCCGCCGGGTCTTCTGGACGGGGTGGGCGCAAGGGTGAAGACCGGTAGTAGTTGCAGCCGCCCCGCAGGCCTTGTGACCACACGGCTCGGTATTGGTCCTTGACCGATTCGGTCAGCCAGGGCGTGGCCCGGTTGCTCGCAAACTCATGTGTCAAAAAATTGAACAAACGGGCGAAGTCGTTGTTGGTCAACTGCGCTTCTGCATCCTCGCGTATCAGAAAGTTCATATAGGCGCTGGCTTCCTGCTGCGCCGGGTTGTTCTTGAGCTCACGCAAAAAGGTGCCAGGGTGCGGCGAATTGATAATGGCCAGTCGCCGGGTCAGGTGGGGATGCTGGTTCGCAAAGTTCCAGGCCACTGCACCGCCCCAGTCGTGTGCGACCAGGCAGGCCAGCGGCTGTGTACCGCCGGTCTCAATGGTCACCAGTGCTGCAATGTCCTGCACCAGAAATTTCGGACGGTATGCGCCAACCTCTGCGGGAGAGGACGACTTCTCAAAGCCGCGCAAATTGGGCGCCACACACCGGTAGCCGCCGTTCTCGTCCTTTGAGAAGTGTTCCAGCAGTGCGTCCCAGACAAAGGCGCCCTCGGGAAATCCGTGCAAAAAGACCAGCACCGGGCGCCCAGGTACACCAGCCGCCCGGCAACTCAAGGTGATGCCGTGGGGCAGGGGCTGCTGGTAGGTCTCAATCATTCCACGTCAGGTTCATCGAGGGTTTGCGACGTTTCTGCTTTGGCTACCTTTTCTGGCTTGGCTGGCGGGTGGGCCCACTTCCACAGCAGTTGTGCCACGTCATCCACGCCCTTGCGCTTGGTCGCCGAGAACAGCATGACCTCGCCTCCGCCTGCCTGCAGTTTGGTGATGGACAGGATCTTGGTGGCCTCGCTGCGGGTCAGTTTGTCCGACTTGGTCAGGATGATCAAGAACTTCAGCCCTTCCTGCACGCGGGGGCGGATCACGTCCAGCAGGATTTCGTCCAGCTCGGTCAGTCCATGGCGCGGGTCACACATCAGCACAATCCCTGTAAGGTTCTTGCGCGTGATCAGGTAATTGGCCATGACCTGCTGCCAGCGGATCTTGTCCTGCTTGGGCACAGCCGCGTAACCGTAGCCGGGCAAGTCGGTCAGTATGGCGTCGGTGACGCCTTGCTTGCCCAGGCTGAACAGGTTGATGTGCTGCGTGCGGCCCGGCTTTTTGGAGGCATAGGCCAGCTGCTTTTGCTGCGTCAGCGTATTGATGCAGGTGGATTTGCCGGCATTGGAGCGGCCCACGAAGGCGATTTCAGGCAGGTCCAGCGGTGGCAGGAAATGCAGCTCTGGCGCTGTTGTCAGAAATTTGGCAGTATGCAGCCAGCCCAACGCGATGGCCGCAGGGGTCTTTTCACCTACACCGGCCTTGGGCGCGGGTGGGGTAAAGCTATTGGAGTTTGTGTTGGTAGTCATTGAATAAGGCGAAGGACCCGAGCCGCATTGTAGAATGCCCTCTGTTTTGCCCACTAGACATACAGCAGCACCATGAAGTTGATCGCCCAATTGCTCATCGCCGCCACTGCGGCTGCCTCGCCCGTTTTTGCCTTCGCTTCGACAGCCGCCGCGCCCGCATCGGCGCCCGCTGCACAGGCTGCCGCACCGGTGGTGAAACCGGATCTGGCCAAAGGTGAAGCGACTTTCGGCACGGTCTGCGCCTCCTGCCACGGTGCCGACGGAAACTCCGGTACACCGGCCAACCCCAAGCTGGCGCAGCAGCATCCTGAGTATCTGGTCAAGCAATTGCAAGAATTCAAATCGGACAAGCGCAACAACCCAGTGATGAAGGGTTTTGCCGCTGCACTGTCCGAGCAGGACATGAAGAACATCTCCTACTGGCTTGCCAGCAAAAAGGCCAAAGCGGGCGCAGCCACCGACAAGACTATGGTGCAGCTCGGCGAGCGCATCTACCGCGGTGGTATTGCAGACCGCCAGGTGCCAGCCTGTGCCGGCTGCCACAGCCCGAACGGCGCCGGTATTCCTTCCCAGTTTCCCCGTGTGAGTGGCCAGCACGCTGACTACGCAGCGGCGCAGCTGACCGCCTTCCGTGACGGTGGCCGCAAGAACAGCCTGCAGATGAGCCAGATTGCTGCCAAGATGAACGACCGTGAAATCAAGGCGGTTTCTGACTACATCGCTGGCCTGCGTTAAGGTCCCCGTTTGAGAGCGGCTGCTTAGGTTCTTTGCGGAACCAAACGCCAGCAACAGTCCCTAAAGGGGCAGATGCATCGCAGGATGGGTCTGCCCCTTTTGCTTTGTGTGTAAGAAGTGGGGCCTTGAACCGACCAAGTTTTAGCCGACCAAGTTCTAAACGAGGAAATTCCCCATGCTGATCAAAACCCACGACAACGGCTTCAACCATCCGCTTTCCAGTGAAATCACTGCGCAATCCCACTACGAGAAACGGCGCGATATTCTGAAAATGATGGCGACAGGGGTGGCCGGTGGCGCTATGGCCACGTGGGCATCCCGCCAGGCACAGGCGCAGGCCGTATCACCGATACCGCGCCCCGGTAAACACGCCGCCTTGAGCGCACGACCTTCCGCAGTGGCGGGGGCCACGACCATGGAAAAGCCGACGGCCTACAAGGACGCGAGCACCTACAACAATTTCTACGAATTTGGAACGGACAAGTCGGACCCTGCCGCCAATGCCCATACGCTCAAGACCAGCCCGTGGACGGTTGAGATCGAAGGCATGGTGAAAAAGCCAGGCAAGCTGGCACTCGAAGATTTGCTAAAGCTCGGCCCCATGGAAGACCGCCTGTACCGCCTGCGTTGTGTAGAGGGTTGGTCTATGGTCATTCCTTGGGTTGGTTATTCGATGGTCGACCTGATCAAACACGTGGAGCCACTGGGCAGTGCCAAATATGTGGAGTTTGTGACCCTGGCCGACCCCAAGACCATGCCTTTTGTCGGTTCGCGCGTTCTGGACTGGCCTTATGTGGAGGCGCTGCGGCTGGATGAAGCCATGCACCCCTTGACCCTGTTGACCTTTGGCATGTATGGCGAAGTGTTGCCCAACCAGAGTGGTGCGCCGGTGCGCCTGGTTGTGCCGTGGAAATATGGTTTCAAAAGCGGCAAGAGCATTGTCAAGATCCGCTTCACCGACAAACAACCGGGCACGGCCTGGAACAAGGCGGCCGCCAACGAATACGGCTTCTACTCCAACGTGAACCCTAACGTGGACCACCCCCGCTGGAGCCAGGCGACCGAACGGCGCATCGGTGAAGACGGCCTGTTCGCCAAGAAGCGCAAGACGCTGATGTTCAACGGTTATGAAGCCCAGGTCGGCCAGCTGTATGCAGGCATGGATCTGAAAAAGTTCTTTTGATCAGCGCTTAGTCCATGCGCGCACGCATCAACCAGTACCTGTCCAGCCGTTTTGCCAAGCCCCTGGCTTTTGTTTTAGGCTTGTTGCCTTTTGTTTGGTTGGTGATGGCCGCGGTCTTCGACTGGCTGGGGGCTAACCCGGCGGAAGCCTTGGAGCGGTCGTCGGGGGATTGGACGCTGCGCATGTTGTGTGTGGTGCTGGCGATTACGCCCCTGCGCACCATCGCAGGGCTGCCACCATTGGCCCGCTTTCGGCGCATGGCGGGTCTGTTTGTGTACTTCTACGCCTTGTTGCACCTGCTGGCCTACAGCTGGTTTGACATGGGGTTTGACCTGGCCGACATCGCCAAGGACATTGTCAAACGCCCCTTTATTTTGGTGGGTTTCACCGCGGTGGTGCTGTTGACGCCACTGGCGCTGACCTCCTTCAACCGAGCGATCAAAGCGTTGGGCGGCAAGCGCTGGCAGATGTTGCACCGGCTGGTGTACGTGGTTGCGGTACTAGCCGTAGTGCACTTCTTCTGGATGCGCGCCGGCAAGAACGACTTTGCGGAAGTGGCCGTGTACGCCGTGATCCTGGGCAGCCTGTTGGGCTGGCGAGTGGTACAGGCAATCAAGAAAAAGAGGCATCAAGCCCCCGTCGTTGCTATCTAGTCAGCTAGGAAATTTATAGCTGACATCGGCTTGGGCCAATGGGGCGCTGGCGGCCGGTTTTGCTGGTTTGGGCGCTGGAGGCAGATACAGCGAGCCGGTCTGGCCGCAACCCACCAGTGTTGACATACAGCAACCAAGGACAACTGCACTGACTAGAATTTGCTTTGCGATCAACATGGTGAAAAATTGTACTTAATGACTGATTCTGAATACTTGGACCGCGCCGAAGCCTTGCTACAGGCGGTGGAAGCTGGCTGTGATCGCATCAACGACGAAACCAATGCAGATCTGGACAACCAGCGGGTAGGCGGCATGGTAACCATTACCTTTGCCAACCGCAGCCAGATTGTCATCAACCAGCAAAAGCCGCTGCACGAAATCTGGATGGCTACCAAGGCCGGAGGTTTCCACTACCGGTGGTCGGACGGCCAATGGCAGGACACCAAGGGCCAAGGCGAGTTCTTCGCTGCGCTCACCCACAGTGCCAGTCAGCAAGCTTGTCAAAGCTTGTATTTCTCGGCCTGATCAGTTACGGAAAAGATCCAGAATCCGACTCTTTTCTTCTGCCGGTGGCAGTGGCACAGTCTGCGGCTCCGGTTTCTCTTCCATTCCCACGCCAGAAACGCCAGAGCCTCTGGCATATTCTTCATAGAACCACTCATTGCCCACATGGATCACCCCTTCCGGTGCAGTGGACACACTGACCGGAACACCCTTAAGTGCACTCTCCATGAAAGAAATCCATACTGGCAAACTCAATCCACCGCCCGTTTCTCGGTCACCCAATTTTCTAGGGGTGTCGTAGCCAATCCAGGTAACGGCAGTTAGCGTGGGGTTGTAGCCGGCAAACCAGGCGTCCATGGAGTCATTGGTGGTACCGGTCTTGCCGTACACATCCGGTCGTTTGAGTGTGGCCTGCGCGCGCGCCGCGGTGCCGGAGCGGGTGACTTCCTGCAACAGGCTGGTCATCAGGAAGGCGTTGCGGGCGCCAATCACGCGATCGGTATCGGCCAGCTCGGGTGGTTTGACCTCGACCAGTACCTTGCCCCGTTGCTCGGTCACCTTGGAAACCAGCCAGGGGTTCACGCGGTAGCCGCCATTGGCAAAGGTTGAATATCCAACCACCATTTGCATCGGCGTAACAGACCCGGCACCCAGCGCCATGGTCAGGTAGGCGGGGTGTTTTTCGGCGTCGAAGCCAAAGCGGGTGATCCACTCCTGGGCGTACTGCGTACCAATGGAGCGCAGGATCTGAATGGAAATCATATTCTTGGACTTGGCCAGGCCACGGCGCAGGCTCATGGGGCCTTCAAATGTTCCGTCGTAGTTCTTGGGCTCCCAGGGCTGGCCACCGGTCACACCAGCGTCAAAAAACAATGGTGCGTCGTTGATCACGGTTGCGGGCGTAAAGCCTTTCTCCAGTGCTGCGGAGTAGATGAAAGGTTTGAAGCTGGAGCCCGGCTGGCGCCAGGCCTGCGTCACGTGGTTGAACTTGTTTTTGCCAAAGTCAAAACCACCCACAAGGGCCTTGATGGACCCATCGCGCGGGTCAATGGCGACAAATGCGCCTTCCACCTCGGGAAGCTGGGTGATTTCCCAAGTGTCCTTCACCGTCTTGGACACCCGGATCACCGCACCACGGCGCAACTTGATATTCGGTGGGGCCTTGTCGGATAGACCCGATTGCGCGGGTTTGAGCCCGTCACCCGTGATTTCGACCAGCATGCCGCCCGTGCGCATGGCTTTGATTTTCTTAGGGTCTGCCTCCAGCACCACGGCGGACATGACGTCTCCGTTGTCCGGGTGGTCCTCAAGAGCTTCGTCTACTGCCTCTTCCATCTCGCTGGTCTTGGTGGGCAGCACGATGAATTTTTCGGGGCCGCGGTAGATCTGGCGACGCTCAAAATCCATGATGCCGCGCCGAAGTGCCTTGTATGCAACGTTCTGGTCGGAGGTGCGCACGGTGGTGCGCACGTCAAGGCCCCGCGTATAGGTTTCGTCGCCATATTGGGAGTACATCAACTGGCGCACCATTTCCGCAACATAGTCTGCATGGACTTGGGTGTTCAGGGCGCCCGACTTGACCTTTAGTTCCTCGGCTTTCGCGACTTCAGCCTCCTTCTCAGAGATGAAGCCGTTTTCCAGCATGCGGTCGATGATGTAGCGCTGGCGGCTCCGCGCCCGTGGCGGGTTGTTGATGGGGTTGTAAGCGGACGGAGCTTTAGGTAAGCCCGCCAGCATGGCCGCTTCGGCAATCGTGATGTCTTTCAGAGGTTTGCCGAAGTAGGCCTCTGAGGCTGCTGCGAAGCCGTAGGCACGGTTACCGAGAAAAATCTGGTTCATGTAGATCTCCAGAATCTGGTCCTTGCTGAGCATGTGCTCCAACTTAAAGGTCAGCAGGATTTCGTAAATTTTCCGCGTGAATGTTTTCTCGGACGAAAGGTAGACGTTGCGTGCCACTTGCATGGTGATGGTTGATGCGCCCTGGCTCTTGGCTTTTCCAAGGTTGGCCAAGCCTGCGCGCAGCACACCCATGTAGTCCACACCGCCGTGTTGATAAAAGCGCGCATCCTCAATGGCCAGAACTGCATTGGTCATGACTTTGGGTATCTGTGCAATCGGCGTCAGGTTGCGCCGCTCTTCCCCAAATTCGCCCATCAGATCCCCCTCCGCTGAATAGACGCGCAGCGGTAGTTTCGGCCTGTAATCCGATAGATCAGAAATATCCGGCAGATTGGGGAAGGCCACTGCCAGCGCAATTGCAATCAATGTGAGCACGGATAACGCCCCAGCAAAAATCACACCCAGAGTCCAAAGAACAGAGCGCACCAACCAGTGCATAGGAGTCTTCTGCTTGGAGGAAGTATCTTTTTCAGATGGCGTGGAAGTGGAGGGCATAAAGAGCGGATGTGGGTTGCCTTGGCATTATAAAAATCAGGCCGCATTCAGCACGGCCGTCTCAGCCCATGCATTGTTGCCCGTTCCAGTCCAGGCAGGAAAATCTCTCGTTAGATTGTGGCAATGGGTAAAAACCGTCTGCTTTTGGCAACGTTTGAAACAGCTTAAAACAGAAAAAACCTTTGCGGGACAAGGTGCTTACTGATAGCATTGAAGTGATTTCTTAAGTCTGACCGGCACTTGACCGGTATGTTTCAGGGGACCGTTTTGATCTCATTGGGGTCGTTTTTCAGTCGCCAACCGGCTTCCATGTTCGGGTTGGATATCAGTTCCTCCAGTGTAAAGCTGGTGGAGTTGGGCCGTGACAAAGCCGGTAATCTGGTGCTGGTCTGTTGCGCCATTGAGCCGCTGGAGCGGGGGTGGATCACGGATGGCAATATTGAGAAATTCGATGAAGTTGCCAATGCGTTGAAGCGCCTTGTCAAAAAAAGTGGTACCAAGACCAAGAATGTGGCCATGGCCCTTCCGCCGTCTGCGGTTATCACCAAAAAGATTGTCTTGCCGGGTGGCATGTCTGACCTTGAGCTTGAGCAGCAGGTCGAAAACGAGGCCAACCAGTACATCCCGTTTCCTTTGGATGAGGTGAGCTTGGACTTTTGCGTCATAGGGCCTAGTGCCACGTCGGCGGGGGATGTGGAAGTTCTGATTGCAGCCTCCCGCAAAGAAAAAGTACAAGACATTCAGGGCTTAGCCGAGGCGGCCGGGTTGACACCGGTTGTTGTTGATGTCGAATCTTACGCGTCGCGTCTGGCAGCTGGGCGTCTCATCGAGAATTTGCCCAACAAGGGTGCTGGTTTGATTGTGGCCCTGTTCGAGGTCGGTGCATTAACGACCAGCATGCAGGTTTTGCGGGATGATGAGGTCCTGTATGACCGGGACCAAGCTTTTGGCGGTGCACAGCTCACGCAGCTGATTGTGCGCCAGTACGGGTTTTCTCAGGAAGAAGCTGAGAGCAAAAAGCGCAGTGGTGAACTGCCTGAAGATTACGACGCTGCTGTTTTGCGCCCCTTCATTGAGACTATGGTCCAGGAGTTGGGCCGTGCCTTGCAGTTCTTCTTCACTAGTACGCCGCACAACAAAGTGGACTACATCATGTTGGCTGGCGGTTCGGCCGCATTGCCCGGGCTGACCGCTGCAGTGACCCAACACACGACATTTCCCTGCAGCCTGCTCAACCCGTTTGACGGAATGGAAGTCGGGGAAGGCGTGCGTTTGAAGAAAATGACCCGTGAGGCACCGTCCTACTTGACGTCGTGTGGTTTGGCTCTTCGGAGGTTTGCGCAGTGATACTGATTAACCTCTTGCCGCACCGCGAAGCTGCGCGTAAGCGCCGCCGCGATATTTTTAATGCCTCCTTGGCAGCGTCTGCGCTATTTGGTGGCTTGATTGCAGGCGCAATTTTTCTTTGGTACCAAGCAGCCATTTCTGCCCAGCAAGGCACCAATTTGACGCTTTCCACCGAGATCAAGCGACTCGAGAACCAGATCAAGGAAATCAGCGGGTTAGAAGGCGAAATTGCCGCTTTGCGCGCGCGCCAGCAGGCGGTGGAGGATTTGCAATCTGATCGCAATTTGCCGGTACATTTACTGACGGAATTGGTTAACCAGCTACCAGATGGTGTTTATATTGCCAAGATGGGGCAACTTGATCAAGTAGTGACGATCGACGGTTTTGCTCAGTCCAATGAACGGGTGTCGGAGTTGTTGCGCAATCTGTCCAGCAATACGCCATGGTTTACCAAACCGGAATTGGTTGAGATTGTCGCAGCAACGGTTCCCTTGACGCCTCGGGATCAGCGGCGTGTGGCCAAGTTCACTATTAAGGTGCGCTTAGTGCGGGCCAGTGAGGCGGAGAAGGCGGCGAAACAACTGACTGCCGCTGCTGCGTCTGCACCACTTGCGTCTGTATCTTTACAGCAGGCTCCTGTTTCTGCGCCGATTGCAGTGGTATCCGCCCCCGTGGCCACCGGTTCGGCCGCAGTTAAGAATTAGTAGGAATCTAAATGGCCACCAAAACATTAGGTTCAATGGATTTCGCACAGCTTCAGCAGAAACTGGCTGCCCAATTTAGCGGACTGGACCCGAAAGATCCCGCGTCATGGCCTTCGGTGCCGCAGTACGCATTGTTTCTGGCGGTTTCAATCGCTATCGTTGCGGCTTTGTGGTTCGTTTGGCTTACGGGCGAGGATGACATTTTGAAACAGGAAGAGGCTACGGAAGTGACTCTCCGCGCCGACTACAAAGTCAAGCTGGCCAAGGCTGTCAATCTGGAAGTGCTCAAGAAACAACGCGAACAGGTTATGCAGTACGTGACCCAATTGGAAAAGCAATTACCCAGCAAGGCGGAAATGGATGCGCTGTTGTCAGACATAAACCAGGCTGGCGTGGGACGGAGCTTGCAGTTTGAAGTGTTCCGACCCGGCCAGATTGCCGTACGCGATTACTACGCTGAATTGCCGATTGCGATCAAAGTAAGTGGCAAATACCATGACATAGGTTCGTTTGCTTCTGATATCGCAAATCTGTCTCGAATTGTGACACTCAATAATTTGACCATAGTCCCCAAAGGGGACGGTGCATTGGTGCTTGAGTCTACTGCTAAGACTTTCCGCTATTTGGACAAAGACGAAGTTGCGGCGCAAAGTAAGGTGACCAAAGGAGCCAAGAAATGAAGCATATTGCTTATTTGGCTGCCGCCTGTGTGCTCTTGCTTCTGTATGGTTGCGGGGCTTCGCGCGACGACGATATTCGCCAATGGATGGCTGACGAACGTAATCAGACCCGCCCCAGGGTGGACCCCATTCCTGCACCCAAGCAATTCAAGCCTGAAGCTTATACCAACGAAGCAGTGACTGAGCCTTTCAGCAAGGAGAAGTTGACACAGGCTCTGAAGCGTGAATCTTCGCAGGTTGTTGCCAATGGAGCGCTGGTGGCGCCAGAGCTGGCCCGACGGAAAGAGCCCTTGGAGGCTTTCCCATTGGACTCAATGGGCCTAGTGGGTAGCCTCGTCAAGGCTGGTCAACCAGTCGCTTTGGTCAAGGTAGACAACCTGCTGTACCAAGTCAAACAGGGAAGCTATCTGGGGCAAAACTTCGGTAAGGTTGTGAAAATTAGCGAGACCGAGGTGACGCTGCGTGAGATTGTGCAGGATGCAGTGGGCGAATGGATTGAACGCGTGGCGACATTGCAGTTGCAAGAGAGGTCTAAATGAAAAATCAGAATCAGCGATTGGGTTTGCACATGTGGCACAGGTTTGTTTCTTTGGTTGCGCTGACGGTGTTGAGCGTAGGCGCGCAGGCGCAAACAGTGATCGAGTCTGTAACTGGATCTGTCCAGGGCGGCGCTGAGGTCGTTCGTATAGACCTTAGTAAAGCGCTGACCGCTGTACCTACGGGCTTTGCCATCCAATCACCAGCACGTATCGCACTGGATTTTCCAGGCGTAACAAGCGCATTGGGCCGCTCTAACATCGATGTCAATCAGGGTAATTTGAAGTCCGTCAGTGTGGTGCAGGCCGGCGAGCGCACCCGAGTGGTTTTAAACCTGAAATACCCAGCAGCCTATACAGCTGAAATCCAGGGTAAAACTTTATTGGTTGTACTTGACTCCGTCACCCCGAGCACGCCAGCGGCCACGGTAGCTGTGACTTTCGCAGAAAACAGAAGCAGGGATTCTGCTCCGTTGAGAGACTTGGACTTTCGTCGGACGACTGATGGTGCGGGGCGTGTTGTGGTGACGTTGCCGAATAACCAGGTTGGAGTTGATATACGACAACAGGGCCAGACTCTGGTGGTTGACTTCATGAAGTCAACATTGCCAGAGGGCATGCGCAGAAAGCTGGATGTTGCAGATTTTGGTACCCCTATCAAATCAGTCACGACGACGCAAACTGGTGACCGAGTACGTATGGTGATTGAGCCGACGGGTCAATGGGAACACAGCGCATACCAAAGTGATGAGCAGTTTGTGATTGAAGTTAAAGAGATCAAAATTGATCCGAAGAAGTTGACTCAAGGCGTCGGATATACAGGTCAGAAGCTTTCGTTGAATTTCCAAAACATTGAAGTTCGTTCGTTGCTGCAGGTGATTGCTGACTTTACCAATTTCAATATCGTTACATCGGATTCGGTAACAGGTTCCGTAACGCTGCGGTTGCAGGATGTGCCGTGGGACCAAGCATTGGACATCATTTTGCAGGCCAAGGGATTGGGTCTTCGCAAAAGCGGCAACGTGCTGTGGGTAGCCCCCAAAGACGAGATCGCTGCAAAGGAAAAGCTTGACCTGGAGTCTGTGGTTGCTGTGCAAGGCCTGGAGCCTTTGCGTACCCAGTCGTTCCAGATCAACTACGCAAAAGCCGAAGATATTGCAGCCTATTTCAGAGCGGATGGTGGCGGAGAGAAAGGTGCGGCGCGTATTTTGAGTACACGTGGTAGTGTCATTGCAGAGAAGCGCACCAATCAGCTTTTCGTGACCGACATCCCTAGCAAGTTGGAGCAAGTTCAGCAACTGATAGCCAAGCTTGACATTGCGGTTCGACAGGTTTTGATTGAGGCGCGTATTGTGGAAGCTACTGACACTTTCGGTAAATCATTGGGTGTTAAGTTAGGTGGGGTAGACGCCAGAGCGGCCATGGGGGGGGACGGCGGCTACCGAGTCAATGGAGACAACCGAGTCGCCTTTGGCGCCAATTACTCTAATCTTCAGTACACCACTTCAGATCGGGTGGAAGGCAAGCTAGATGCCAATGCACAATTCTTGACCATGCCGGCAGTGGTCAATTTTCCAGCGTTGTCCTCGCCCGCGGCCTTCGCCGTGTCCATTTTTAATGCCAGCGCCAATCGGTTCCTGAACCTTGAAATTTCGGCATTAGAGGCAGATGGCAAAGGCAAGGTTGTGTCCAGTCCTCGGGTTGTTACGGCTGATCAGGTTCAGGCAATTATCGAACAAGGCGAAGAATTGCCATACCAGGTTGCGTCTTCAAGTGGGGCGACGTCCATCGCATTCCGAAAAGCCAATTTGAAGCTGGAAGTCACGCCGCAGATCACACCCGAAGGCAGTATCATTCTGAAGCTAGATGTGACAAAAGACACCGTAGGCAGGCAGACGTCCGCTGGTTTTGCCATCAATACTAAGCACATCAAGACAGAGGTGTTGGTAGAGAATGGGGGTACAGTGGTGATCGGCGGAATCTATGCAGAAACGATCAAGGAAGATGAGACCCGCGTCCCGTTTCTAGGGGATTTGCCAGTGCTTGGAAACCTGTTTAAGACCAAAGTACGGTCATCGGACAAAACCGAGCTGTTGGTGTTTATTACACCTAAGGTGATTTCTGATCGTGGCGTGACCCGATAATTCGTTTAACCCGACAACACAAGAGTTCACCATGCGCCTTCCATCCTTTTTAGCGGCACTTTTGATTGCTATTTTCCTTACCGCTTGCGGCGGAGGTGGCGGCTCACCGGGATTGAGTTCAGGGTCCAATCCGGCGTTCTCTGTGGCTGCCCCGGCGGCGGTAACGCTTCAGTTGGGGTTGTCTCAGCAGTACGCCGTCAAAGGTGGGGTCAAACCGTATTCGGTATACAGCAATAACCCAGCCATCGTTTCGGGATGGTTTGCGCAAGAGGACGTGTTGGCAATAGGAACCCTCCTTCCGGGCACAGCGACTGTGACGGTAGTGGACGTCAAAGGTTCTAAATTTGACATCGCGGTCACATCTGTCGGGTCTAGCACAGCATTTTTTACCACCGCGCCTGGTGCTCTCACCATGGCTCCTGGTCCCATGGGTACGCAAACTTTTAAGCTCGGCGGCGGAACGCCACCCTACAAAGCAACCAGTAACTTTCCAGCAATATTGTCTGTGGTCGTTAATGGTACGGATGTGACATTCACTGCGTTGAAGCTCCCTGGGGCTGCTACGGTGACAATAACCGATTCAGCGAACCCGCCCGCCAGCCTTTCTTCGAATGTGACGCTAGGGACTTTACCTTTGGCGGTCAACCCTTCTAATCCGACAATTGCGACCGGAAGTGTATTCAGGGCCGTCATAACTGGAGGCACTCCTCCCTACCGGACACTCATCTTGGATAACTGCCTTACGGACGTCAAGATTGTCCAAGGCAACATAGTCGAGGCCAAGGGCAACAAGCCATGTACAGGTGCAGCATTGTCAATTATTGATGCAAATGACCAAACGGTATCGTTCACGGTGACCGTCAATGTTGGAACCTCAATTTTGCAACTGGCACCTAGTGCGTTCACCATTCCGGAAAGCCCTAGCACACCCACACTTTCACTTTTGCTATACGGGGCGAACCCAGGCCCGCTCAATGTTTTCACGACGAATACTGCAATACTGCCACCGCAAACACCGGTGGCCAATGCCGACGGAACCTACACTATCGCACTTACCGGCGGCAACACCTGTAGTGCTGCTGGTACCGGAACTCCAGCTGTGGCCGGTGTCGATAACACGAACCCACCTGATGGCGACTTTACTGACACCGTGGTAGGCCCCCCGGGTCAACCCGCTGCTGATGTCGCGCCCGTCGCTGCCACACCCGCAACTCCACTTGACATAACGATTACCGTGATTGACTCTACCGGCCGTATTGGGACCAGTGTAGTTACCATCACGCCGGGTTGCTGACACTCTTGCTTGGCTGGGGCGACACGCGTTATTGACGTAAACCCTCGTCCATATCAAACGGCTATACCGCCAATCTTGTTGTTCGCGCAAGACGTTGGGACCCAAGGAGGACCTCCTCCGTCTTATGTGCTAACAAGGTGCGCTAACGGATGATCAGCTTAATCGGCCTCCCCGGCTCAGGCAAATCCACCGTCGGGCGACAACTCGCCCGGCGGCTCCGACTCCCCTTTTTTGACTCCGACCACGCCATCGAAGAGCGGCTGAGCTGCTCTATACGGGTAGCCTTCGCGCGCGATGGAGAGGATTCGTTTCGCGATCTGGAGGAGTCGGTTCTAGACGAGCTGTCGCAAAAGCCCCGTGCCGTTATTTCTACGGGTGGTGGGGCAGTGTTGCGGCAGGCTACGCGACAGCGCCTGCGCGAACGCGGGTATGTGGTCTACCTGAACTCCAGCCCAGACGAGATTGCCCGTCGTTTGAAACACGATGTGAGCCGTCCGCTATTGCAAGTAGACGATCCCCTGGCGCGTTTACGAGACCTGTATGCTACACGTGACCCGCTGTACCGCGAAACGGCGCACTTTGCGGTAGAAACCGGTCGCCCATCGGTTGGGACTTTGGTCAACATGATTGTCATGCAACTGGAGTTGGCGGGAATGCATCCTCTAAACTAGAGGGCTATGCAACAAGCACAACAGCTCCCTACACCGCGCGTCCAGATAGACTTGGGTGATCGCAGCTACCCCATTTTGATTGCCCCAAACCTGCTGGACGACCCGGCAAATTTTGTCTCCTTACCCGCCGGTGGTGCTGCACTGATCGTGACCAACGTGACCGTCGGCCCGCTCTACGCCCAGCGCTTGTTGGCCACTCTGCAGACGCTGTACAAGACGGTCCATGTGGTGACCCTGCCTGACGGTGAAGAATACAAGAACTGGCAAACGTTCAACACCATCTTTGATGCCTTGTTGGCCCAGGCCTGCGACCGCAAAACGGTGCTATTCGCCTTGGGCGGTGGTGTGGTCGGTGACATGACCGGCTTTGCAGCGGCAAGTTACATGCGGGGCGTGCCGTTTGTGCAGATCCCGACCACCTTGCTGGCCCAGGTGGATTCTTCTGTGGGTGGTAAGACGGGTATCAACCACCCTCTGGGCAAAAACATGGTGGGCGCGTTTTACCAGCCGCTACAAGTGGTGTGTGATCTGGATACGCTCAAAACCCTGCCCGCACGGGAGCTGAGTGCCGGTCTGGCCGAGGTGATTAAGTATGGGCCTATCGCCGACATGGCGTTTCTGGACTGGATAGAGGCCAGCATGGACCGGCTGCTAGCGCGGGACGTTCATGCCCTGGCCTACGCGGTTCAACGTAGTTGCGAAATCAAGGCCTGGGTTGTAGGCCAGGACGAGCGTGAATCTGGTTTGCGTGCCATCCTGAATTTTGGCCACACCTTTGGCCACGCCATTGAGGCGGGCATGGGTTATGGCAAGTGGCTGCACGGTGAGGCCGTGGGCTGTGGCATGGTCATGGCGGCGGAGTTGTCCCGTGAACTGGGCCTGGTGGATGCGGCCTTTGTGCAGCGCCTGCGAACGCTAGTGCAAAAGGCAGGCCTGCCGGTGATCGGTCCCCGCCTGGCGGCCGATGACAACGCCGGTCGTTACCTGGATCTGATGCGTGTAGACAAAAAGGCGGAGGGCGGGGAGATACGTTTCGTGGTGATCGATGGACCATCCAGCGCAAGTCTGCGTGCCGCCCCCGACGCCCTGGTGCGCAAAGTGCTGGACGCGTGTTGTGCCTGATAGCTATCAATACTATAGCGTGTTGGTAAGCGTGGACGGGGGCTTGAGCCAGATTTGACCATATGATATTGGCCCCCTACGCTTGCGACCCGGCGCACACACGCGGCAGGCGGTTTGCCGAACCGGATGCACCCACCCGAACCGCCTACCAGCGTGACCGCGACCGCATCGTGCATTCCACGGCGTTTCGACGCCTGGTCTACAAGACCCAGGTGTTTCTGAACCACGAGGGGGATTTGTTCCGCACCCGGTTGACACATTCGCTGGAGGTTGCGCAACTGGGACGCTCGATTGCCCGTGCGCTGCACCTCAATGAAGACCTGGTGGAAGCCATCGCGCTGGCGCACGATCTGGGGCACACCCCATTCGGGCACGCCGGTCAGGATGCGCTCAACGACTGCATGCGTGAGCACGGCGGTTTCGAGCACAACCTGCAAAGTCTGCGTGTGGTGGACCATCTGGAAGAGAGTTACCCGCAGTTCGATGGCATCAACCTCACGTTTGAGACGCGCGAAGGCATCCTCAAACATTGTTCCCGCGACAATGCCCGCACCTTGGAAGCCACCGAACCCAACGGGGTGGGGCGTCGTTTTCTGGACGGTACACACCCCAGCCTGGAGGCACAACTCTGCAATCTGGCCGACGAGATTGCCTACAACGCCCATGACATTGACGATGGCGTACGTTCTGGTCTGATCACCTTGGAGCAATTGCTGGAAGTGAGTCTGTTTGCCGACCACCACCGTCAGGCGTTGCATGATTTCCCCCAGTTGTCGGCAGCACACGCCCAGCGGCGCTTGTTGTTTGAGGTCATCCGCCGCATGCTAAGTGCGCAGGTGTATGACCTGATTGCAGTCAGCCAGGCGGCGCTGGTGGCCTCGCCACCTGTTAGCCCGGACCAGGCCCGCCAGACAGGGCCCCTGCTGGCGTTTGGAGAGAGCACACGCACACAGTCCATACAGCTCAAGCAGTTTTTGTTCCGCAACCTGTACCGCCACCCGCAAGTCCTGCAAACTACGGGCATGGCCAAGCGGGTCGTGCGGGAGCTGTTTGATGCCTATACCAGCGCACCGCAAGAGTTGCCCGATAACTTCGGCGCGGAGGGTGGCGCAACACCGCAGGTCCGTGTCGTTGCAGACTATATTGCCGGCATGACCGACCGTTTTGCCTCACGTGAACATGAACGGCTGACGGGGCAACGGCTGTTGGTCTAACCAAGGTGGGTCAGCGCACACCGTAACCAATTGTTAAGCCTCGCTAGAATAGGAAAAAAATACAGGGCGCGCCCGGAGGATGTTTGAGTTTTCTAAACCAGCTGAAGCAGCAGGCCAATGCGCTTCAAAACAAGCAAGCGGCCGAGCTGCAGAATATCGAAGCCAATACCGCAGCTACGGAATGGGCTTGCCAGTCCGTTTGCAAGTACCTGCAAGACCTCGCGAAACACCTTAGTGTTATCACGCCTGACGCCCCCCGTTTCTCACTGGATGGCAAGACGCCGTGGCCGCAGATGAAACTGGTCGATTTCCGGGCCGACTTCCGTAAGAAAAAATTGCGCGACAAGGAGGTGTTTGACTACATCGCCATGGGTTGGGATATCGTGCCGAAAGCCGGCATACCCATAGGCGGGTCGGTCAGCGTCAACTTTCCGCCGGATCTGGAGCGGGTGCAAAAGCGATTGGCTTTTGGCCACATCGAGCATGAACAAAAAAACATTCGCCATCCCGAGAAAAACACGCTGCAGGCAATCTGCTTTGAATACATGACCAAAGCGCGGGGCAATGTAACAGTGGCGGCCGACCATGACAATGGCAACTTGATTTTCCGCCTAGCCAACGCCGATGGTTTCGGCGTGGAGACCAGTACCTGGGCCGCACCCAAGATTGACCACGCATTGCTCGACGAGTTGGCCAAAATGGTTGTGGCCCAGCCCAACCAATTCAGATGAGTGTGGCGCCTGCGGTTGCCGATGCCACCGTGGTCGCGGACACACAACGCTGGCTGCAGCGGGCGGTGATCGGTTTAAACCTGTGCCCGTTTGCCAAGGCAGTGGATGTGAAAGGCCAGATCCACTACGCCGTCAGCCAGTCCGTTGGTTTCAAGGACTTGTTGGAAGACTTGGGTAGGGAACTAAAAGACCTTGCAGCCCTCGCCCCTGCTGTTCGGGACACTACACTTTTGATAGCGCCGGACGGTTTGGTGGATTTTCTGGAGTTCAATGACTTCCTGGCGCAAGCCAACCGCCTGGTGGCCAAGCGGGGTTTTGAAGGCATCTTCCAGATTGCCAGTTTGCACCCGCGCTACGAGTTTGCCGATGTGCAGCCGGACGATATGGCCAATTTCACTAACCGCTCGCCGTATCCCACCTTGCACATCTTGCGGGAAGAAAGCATAGACCGTGCGGTCAAGGCATTCCCGCATGCAGAGGCTATCTTCCAGACCAACATCGACACCATGCGGCGCATGGGACGGGCGGGTTGGGAGGCCTTGGACGTGGGTGCCAGTGCGCATGGCAAGATCGGTCCATGAAACAGCGTAAAAATACACAGGACGCAGCCGGGAACGCGCCGCCGCAGCGACCAAAACCCGCCACGCCAAATCCCCTTGAATCCGAGTTGCGACCCGGCCAGAGCATTGAGCTGCTGAAAGAATTACACATCCTGACCCGCGAGGGCAAACTCAACCAGGATTCGCGCCGCAAACTCAAACAGGTCTACCACCTGTACCAGTTCATCGAAAAGCTGCTGCTGGAGTTGCCCACCGCAGGGGAGGGCGCCACGCTGGCCGACCACGGTGCCGGCAAGTCCTACCTGGGTTTCATCATCTATGACCTGTTCTTCAAAGCTCTGAAGGGCGGGCACATCTATGGCGTGGAGTCGCGCCCGGAACTGGTCCAGAAATCCCGCGCATTGGCGACTCAACTGGGTTTCGAGCGCATGTCTTTCCTGAACCTGAGCGTGGCTGAATCGACCGATTCAGACGCCATGCCGGACCAAATCGACGTGGTGACCGCCTTGCATGCCTGCGACACCGCCACCGACGACGCCATTGCCTTCGGATTGCAAAAAAAGGCACGCTGCCTGGTGCTGGTGCCGTGCTGCCAAGCCGAGATCGCCCGCAACCTGAATGCAAGCAAGGCCTTGTCGCTCAGCCGCACGCCGCTGGCCGAGTTGTGGCGTCACCCCTTGCACACCCGTGAGATGGGCAGCCAGATCACCAATGTGCTGCGCTGTCTGTACCTGGAGGCCTGTGGTTACCAGGTCACCGTGACCGAACTGGTGGGCTGGGAGCACAGCATGAAGAACGAACTCATCATCGCCCGCCGCAGCAACAAGCCCAATCGCACTGCGGCGGAGCGGCTAACAGCACTCTTGGAAGAATTTGGACTGACCGCATTGGGGCTAACACGCTTCGCGATTCCCGCCCAGTAAATGAGCCACCTAATTGGGGTCAGATTCCAATAAAATTCCGATGATGACGTCTCTATCATCGCACCCTGTATGGCTCGCCTGTCCCGCCTGACCCTGCCGGGTCACCCCCACCACGTCATCCAGCGTGGCAATAACCGCCAGGCCATCTTTGCGTCAGCAGCTGACTACGAGACCATGCTGGACCTGCTGGATGAAAACGCCCGCAAGTTCAACGTCGCCATCCACGCCTATGTGCTGATGGGCAACCACTTCCACCTTCTGGCCACGCCCGAAACGGCAGATGGCCTGCCGCTGATGATGCAGGCGGTGGGCCGGCGCTACGTACGCTACTTCAACGACCTCCAAAAGCGCACCGGTACCCTGTGGGAGGGGCGTTACAGATCCACGTTGATTCAGACCGAGCGTTATTTGCTAGCTTGCATGGCCTATATCGACCTCAACCCCGTGCGCACGGACATGGTCATCCAGGCCAGGGACTACCCCTGGTCCAGCCACGCGCACTACGTCGGCCTGCGAACCGATAAATTGCTCACGCCCCATGCCCTGGTTTGGGCGCTAGGCAACACCCCGTTTGCGCGCGAAGCGGCCTATGCCGAATTGGTGCAGGCCGGTATCAGCGCGGGGCAACAGCAGGCCTTGACCGACTCTGCCCTGCGCGGCTGGGCTCTAGGTGGGCCGGAATTTGTGGAAAGTTTGCAAAAAAAGACGACACGCCGCGTGTCAAAAAACACTGCCGGGCGACCGGTTTCAGTGCAAAAGATCAAGGAGTAAATTCGGCTCTAGCCCTCTTCGCTTATAGACATATTGCTATTATTTTTAATGTGTCCCTAATTTAAATTTATGGAAATTGAAGTTGATATAATTGGAATCTGACCCCAATTATTCCGCTTGGCACCGTTGTTGCATTGCAGTATTCTTCACTTCCATTGCAATTTTCAGAGGAAAGCCATGACTACGGCAGCCGAGATCCAACACCTTCAGAACAACGGTTTGTATTCCAAAGAGCATGAGCACGATGCCTGCGGCGTCGGGTTCGTGGCCCATATCAAGGGCACCAAATCGCATGACATCGTCAAGAACGCGCTGAAGATCCTGGAAAACCTGGACCACCGCGGTGCGGTCGGCGCGGACGAGCTGATGGGCGATGGCGCCGGCATCCTGATCCAGCTGCCGGACGCGCTGTACCGCGAAGAAATGGCTGCCCAGGGCGTGACCCTGCCGCCACCCGGTGAATACGGCGTTGGCATGATCTTCTTGCCGAAAGAACACGCATCCCGTCTGGCCTGTGAGCAGGAGATGGAGCGCGCGATCAAGGCCGAAGGCCAGGTGCTACTGGGCTGGCGCGATGTGCCGGTCAACCGCGACATGCCCATGTCGCCCACCGTGCGCGAAAAAGAACCCATCCAGCGCCAGGTCTTCATCGGCCGCGGCCAGGACGTCATCGTGCAGGACGCGCTGGAGCGCAAGCTGTACGTGATCCGCAAGACCGCCAGCGCCGCCATCCAGAATCTGCACCTCAAGCACAGCAAAGAATATTACGTGCCCAGCATGAGCAGCCGCACCGTGGTCTACAAGG
>JAYSZJ010000149.1:0-10192 GCA_043738115.1 Rhodoferax sp.
GAATCTTGTCGTCGGCATCCGGCACGACCATGCCCACGTTCTGGGCCAGGTCTTTCACCGCCTCGATGAAGGTCATCCCAGCATGGTCCATCAGGAAGCTGATCGCATTGCCGTTCTTGCCGCAGCCAAAGCAGTGGTAGAACTGCTTGGTCGGGCTGACCGAGAACGACGGTGACTTTTCCCCGTGGAACGGGCACAGGCCCATGAAGTTGGCGCCGCCCTTCTTGAGCTGCACGTAGCGGCCCACGATCTCCACCACATCGGCGCGGGCGATGAGTTCCTGGATGAAGGTTTGCGGGATGGCCATCTCGGGATTGTAGTTAGGGCGGCCAGCACCGTTGCACTGTGTTTCTGTAGATTGCTACTAAACTTATAGCGAGATAATCAGTGTATTCGGGGGCTAGAGGTCAATTTGACCAATAGGCTTCTTGCTATTTCTGTTTAGGTACCCGCCCCAGCAGATAAAACTCGGGGTTGGGCATCATGCTGGTCACATTGGCCATGCGGTTAGACAGACCGAAAAATGCCGTGATGCCGGCAATGTCCCAAATATCCTCATCATCAAAACCGTGCGCGTGCAGGGCGGTGAAGTCAGCGTCCTCCACTTTGTCGCTGTGCAGACAAACCTTCATCGCAAAGTCCAGCATCGCACGCTGGCGCGGCGTGATGTCGGCCTTGTGGTAGTTCACCGCCACCTGGTCCGCTACCAGCGGCTTCTTCTCATAGATGCGCAGGATGGCACCGTGGGCGACCACGCAGTACAGGCAGTGGTTGGCGGCGCTGGTGGTCGTGATGATCATCTCGCGCTCGCCCTTGGTCAGGCTGCTCTCGGCGCGCAGCATCAGCGCGTCGTGGTAGGCGAAGAAGGCACGCCACTCGGCCGGGCGGCGGGCAAAAGCCAGGAACACATTGGGCACAAAGCCAGACTTCTCTTGCACCTCCAGAATCTTGGCGCGAATGTCTTCGGGCAGGGTATTAAGGTCGGGCAGGGGGTAGCGGGGGGTGTTGGTCATGGTGTGGGTCTCCTGGCCCTATCGTAAAGCCCGATGCGCAAGGCGACGGACGGCATTGGACTTGACTATAGTTTTAATTAATAAAACCTACTTGATCGATAGATATGCAGAATCTAAACTGGCCCAGTCAGTTCAAAGCCAACCCAACGAGGAGAGAAATCCATGTCGACCGAAGCCAAATGCCCCTTCCACCACGCCAGCGGTGGCGGCACCACCAATAAAGATTGGTGGCCAAACCAATTGCGTGTGGATTTGCTGAACCAGCATTCCGGCAAGTCCAACCCTTTGGGCGAAACTTTCAACTACGCCGAAGCCTTCAAAACGCTGGACTATGCGGCGCTGAAGGCCGATTTGGTCAAGCTGATGACCGACTCCCAGGACTGGTGGCCGGCCGACTTCGGCCACTACGGCCCGCAGTTCGTGCGTATGGCCTGGCACAGCGCCGGCACCTACCGCACCACCGATGGCCGTGGCGGCGGCGGGCGCGGCCAGCAACGTTTTGCGCCGCTCAACTCCTGGCCGGACAACGTCAACATCGACAAATCCCGCCGCCTGTTGTGGCCTATCAAGCAGAAATACGGGCAGAAGATTTCATGGGCTGACCTGTTCATCCTGGCTGGTAATGTGGCGTTGGAATCCATGGGATTTCGCACCTTTGGTTTTGCCGGTGGCCGCGAAGACGTGTGGGAACCCGACATGGATGTCAGCTGGGGCGCCGAGACCAAATGGCTGGGCGACGAACACCGGTTTGAAGGCGACCGCGTGCTGATCAACAGCCTGGGCGCCACGCACATGGGCCTGATCTACGTCAACCCCGAGGGCCCGAATGCCAGCGGCGACTACATGGCCGCCGCCAAGGACATCCGCGCCACCTTCTACCGCATGGCCATGGACGACGAAGAAATTGTCGCGCTGATCGCTGGCGGCCATACCTTCGGCAAGGCGCATGGTGCGGCGCCCGAACACCACAAAGGCGCGGAGCCCGAGGGCGGAACGATTGAGGCACAGGGCCTGGGCTGGCACAGCAGCTTCGGCGGTGGCCATGGCAAGGACACGGTCTCCAGCGGGCTGGAGGTGACCTGGACCACGACGCCTGCCCAGTGGAGCAACAACTTTTTCGAGAATTTGTTCAAGTTCGAGTGGGAGCTGACCCGCTCACCCGCCGGTGCCAAGCAGTGGGTTGCCAAGGATGCGCCGGACATCATTCCCGACGCACACGTGCCGGGCAAGTTCCACAAACCGACCATGTTGACGACAGACTTGACGCTGCGCTTTGATCCCGAGTTCGGCAAGATTTCCAAACGTTTCCATGACGACCCGCAATCCTTCGCCGAAGCCTTTGCTCGCGCCTGGTTCAAGCTGACCCACCGCGACATGGGGCCCAAGGCTCGGTACATCGGCCCTGAAGTGCCCAAGGAAGATTTGATCTGGCAAGACCCGCTGCCCGCCGCCACACTGCATCCCACAGCTGCCGACATTGCGGACCTCAAGGCCAAGATTGCCGCGTCCGGTCTGTCGATCCCGGAGTTGGTGTCCGTGGCATGGGCCTCGGCCTCCACCTTCCGCGGCGGTGACAAACGCGGCGGTGCCAACGGGGCACGCCTGGCGCTGGCCCCGCAGAAGGACTGGGACGTCAACAAGATTGCGGTTGGCGCATTGGCCAAACTGCAAGACATCCAAAAAGCATCTGGCAAGGCTTCACTGGCCGACGTCATCGTGCTGGCTGGCAGCGTGGGTGTGGAGCTGGCCGCCAAGGCCGCGGGTGTTGCGGTGGAGGTGCCGTTTGCACCGGGTCGTGTGGATGCCACGCAAGAGCAGACGGATGTCGAGTCCTTTGCCGCGCTGGAACCGCTAGCCGATGGTTTTCGCAACTACAAAAAGCCCGGCAAAGTCAGCGCGACTACTGAAGCGCTGCTGGTCGACAAGGCCCAGTTGCTGACGCTGACCGCGCCTGAGCTGACTGCATTGGTCGGCGGCCTGCGCGTGTTGGGCACCAATGCCGATGGCAGCCAACACGGCGTATTCACCAACCAGGTGGGTGTGCTCAGCAACGTCTTCTACGTGAACCTGCTGGACATGGGCACCGAGTGTAAAGCGGTCGATGCGGATGCCGAGGTGTTTGAGGGCCGGGACCGCAAGACCGGCGTGCTGAAGTACACCGGCACCCGCAACGACCTGATCTTCGGCTCCAACTCCATGTTGCGCGCCTATGCCGAGGTGTATGCCAGTGTGGATGGCCAGCAGAAATTTGTTGCGGATTTTGTGGCTGCCTGGACCAAGGTGATGAACCTGGACCGATTCGATCTGGCGTAAGCTGAACGAGGGCACGGCCGGGGCTTACCCCGGCCGTGCCAAGGTGAAAGCCTGCAAACGCATGGTGACTGTGGAGACTTGCCCTATCATGCAAGTGGAGCAGGAACCATTTTGAGTTTGCGTCGTTTAGGAGCACCGCCTATGAAACTCGTCCCGCCACCTGGAACCAATCCCACCTTTCCCAAGGATTTCATACCACTGGATGGCACACCGGATGATTGTGTCGACTGTGGCAAGGCTGAACGTGTTGGTTTTGACTTTGACTATGCCTACCAACCCATCGTCGATGTGGAGCGTAAAACGGTGTTTGCGCATGAAGCCCTGGTGCGTGGACCCAATGGTGAAGGCGCTTATTCCGTGCTGTCCCAGGTCAACGAACTGAACCGCTACCGCTTCGACCAGGCCTGCCGTGTCAAGGCTATCAAAGGGGCCAGCCAGTTAGGCATACAGGAGTATGTGTCCATCAACTTCCTGCCCAACGCAATTTACAAACCAGAGGTGTGCATACGCACCACCCTGGCGGCAGCCGACGCGCACAATTTCCCACTGGAGCGCATCATCTTTGAGGTGACCGAGGGCGAGCGTATTGAAGATGGCCCGTGGTTTGCAGAAATTTTGCGCGAGTACAAACGCCGTGGATTCAAGACGGCCATTGATGACTTTGGCGCGGGTTATGCGGGCATGAAGCTGTTGTCGGATTTTCAGCCCGACATCATCAAGATTGATATGGACCTGATCCGCAATGTGGACACCAATAGCCCGCGCCAAGCCATTGTGCGCAGCCTGGTCCGACTATGCGAGGAGCTGAACATCCAGGTGGTGGCAGAAGGCATAGAGACCCCCGGTGAGCGAGACTTCCTGCGCGACGCCGGTATTCGATTGATGCAGGGTTATCTGTTTGCCAAGCCAGCTTTCAAAGCCATGGCGACGATTGACGCTTCGGTTTATTCGGATTGATGTGCAGGCCCCGGCCTGACTATTCAGGCCGGATGCTCCGCGCGTTCATACAGAATATCGGGGCATTTTTCTTCATTGGACTGCCCATCCGAGAACTCCAATGGTTTGAAGCCATGCCGTTCGTAGAATCGCCTGGCACCTGCATTTGCTTCAAATGTGTACAGGCGAACCGGCTGCCTGATGCCAGCCAACGCATGTTGCAGCAGTTTGCTACCCAATCCCAATCCCACTGAATCCGGTCGAACATACAGTTGATCGATCCACAACAGTGGTTCTTCCATGTTGGTTGCAACAAACCCCGCTACCTCACCCCCGGCCTCCGCAACGGTGACGGATGCTCCAGGAATCAGTTGGGTCTCAATCCACAGGCGAACCTCTGCGTCGCTGTGCGCAAGTGCAGCGTAGGCGAGGAACGTGGCCCTTGATGAAAGGTAGATATCGGCGATGATCGGCGCATCGACAAGGCTGGCAGGGCGTAGAAGCAAATTCATTGAAGGCTAGCGGTGTGGGCTACCGCACCTCGGCTCCGAACGCTGCAGCCCCAGAGCCAGAGTGCTAGTGACAAAATGAGCCTCCAGCCCCCTAGAAATATGCTTCTGTCGCTACTTATTTCATAGCAGTTTATTCCAAGGCCTTCTTCGCCCCCTTGCCCTTCGTATACCGATCACACCACCCAGTGAATTCTTTGTACCAGAGCCTGGAATTCTGGGGTTTCAGGATCCAGTGGTTCTCATCCGGGAAGAAAACCAGGCGCGAGGGGATGCTGCGTGCGCGCAGGGTGTTGTAGTAGGCCAGGCCCTGGTAGTAGGGCACACGGTAATCCAGCTCGCCGTGGATGACCAGTGTGGGCGTGTTGAAGTTTTGCGCGTAATGGTGCGGTGACTGCTTCATGACGCGGGCTTCGTCATCCCAATGGAATGCCCCCAGCTCATGGCCAAACCAGAAGTAGCCGTCCGATCCCATCATAGACACCCAGTCGTAACAACCCGCGTGGCACACATAGGCCTGGTAGCGTTTGGCAGGCAGATTGCCGTTCATGTAGGCCACCATGTAGCCGCCATAACTGCCGCCGGTGGCAACCATGCGCTTGGCGTCGATGGTGCCGGTGGCGAGCATGTAATCCGTACCGGCTTCCACATCGGCCAACTCGCGGCGGCCCCAGTCGCCGTTGATGCTGGAGAGGAACCTTTGCCCGAAGCCGCTGGAGCCATGGTAGTTGACTGCGCAGGCCACATAGCCGCTAGCGGCGAACATCTGCATGTTCCAGCGCCAGTGCCAGGTGTCGCTCCAACAGGTGTGCGGCCCGCCGTGTACGACCTGCATCAGCGGCCACTTCTTTTTTGTATTGGCTGTGTAATCGGGTGGTGAGACGATCCACATCTGGACCGCATCGCCGCCAAAACCGCTGACCTCGACCGACTGGGCATCGCCCATCTGCAGGCCGGCCATCAGTTTGGTATTGAACTTTTCAATGGCGCGTTCACCGGAGCCATCGGTATTGCAGCTCAGAAGCGTGGGCGGGTGCACCACACTAGACCGTGCATAGACCAGTGTTTGGCCATTGGCGCTGATGCGCAAATCGCCCGCTGTACCTCCTTCGCCCGGACCGCGCAACACTTCCGATGGCACTTTCGCATCCACTGCCAGGCGCCAGATCGGTTGTGCGACGCCATGTTCTGCAGTGAAGTACACCGCATCACTGGTTGCGGCCCACTGCAACGGGCCGTTGACACCGCGGTCCCAGGTGGCGCTCCAGGGTGTTGGCTTTTTGGTCTTGCGCTCCAGCAGCCAGGCACGGTTTTGCTCGTTGTGCTGGCGGGTGAGGTCGCAGCCCAGAAAACCTACATAAGTGCCATCGGGTGAGTAGCGCGGGCCTTCAAAGGCGTAGCGTGTCAACGCCTTGTCGCGCTGCGTCAAGGTGGTGGTCTTGCCGCTCTTCACATCCATCGCCACGATATCCGTGAACGAAAACTCGCGCGGGTCGGGGTTGAAATCAAACGTGAAAGCCAGCTCTTTGCCATCGGGGCTGATGTCAAACAGCGCAGCGTCGGGCTCCTGTGGCGGCAGGTGAAAAGCAGTACCTGCAAACAGGTCGCGCACGGTGCCGCTACCAATGTCCACCACATGGATGTGGGGCTTGCGCCCGCGTGCAAACCAGTGGTCCCAGTGGCGGTAATGGTTGTCCTCCAGCACCTTGGCCTGCACCTTGTCGTCTTTGTCCTCCTTGAACTTCTTCTCTTGCGCGGCCTGCGTGGTCAGCTCGGGCCAGACCCAGGATACAAACGCCAGTCGTTTGTTGTCGGGAAACCAGCGCAGGGCACTGACGCCGGTTGAGATCTGCGCCACGCGGCGAGCCTCTCCACCGTCGGGGGAGATGATATACAGCTGCCCGGACGCATCGGCGTCTTTGCCCTCGCCGCGTTTGGACACAAACGCGATCCACTTTCCGTTGGGCGACCACTGCGGGTCCCCATCGCGCTTGCCCCGTGTGAGCTGCCGCTGTGTTTTTCCATCGGTCGAGAGCAGCCAGAGCTGGGTGGTGCTCTCGTTTTTCTTCATGTCATAACTGGTGACCGTTGCGCAGGTCCATAGGCCATCTGGCGATGGGCTACCGGTGCCGAGGCGTTTGAGAGACCACAGGTCGGTTATGGTGATGGGGTGTTTCGTAGCAGGCATGGGTCTCCTTAAACATAGGGTCAGCGGCAAACCGATATCCTAAGCGCGGCTTGCACCAGGGCCTTCGTCAGGCCGGGCGATCAGTGGCGTTATGCCGGTGCGTTTATCACCGCTTCGATGTGGTGCCCGTCGGGGTCCACCAGAAACGCCGCATAGTAGTGTGGCCCATAGTCTGGCCTCAGCCCGGGCGGACCATTGTCTTGGCCACCAAGCGCCAAGGCATTGGAATGGAAGAGATCAACAGCCTTGCGATGGGGTGCGGAGAAAGCAAGATGGAAACCCGGCCCGGGCGCGACGGTCGCCGGGCGCAGTTTGAGACAGAATTTGTCTTCCCCGTCTTCTAGCCCATACCCAATGGCGGTGTCGTCCTCGAACACGCGGCGGTACCCCAGCGCGCCAAGAGCGGCATCGTAGAACGCGCCGCTGGTTTGGAGGTTTGTGGCTGCGAAAGAGATGTGGTGCAACATGTGATGAGTAGTTTAATCAAGCATAGTCAGGCGCCACCCGTAGAGAGCCAGACCAAGACGGCCAGGCCGCCAAATAGCCCCAATTCGCCCAGCCGCTGTACAAGCCCGTGTACTGATGTCCGCGGCAGAACCGTGAGCGCAAGCGCAACCGCAAGGATGGCGTAGCCAAGTACCTCGAACGCTACGCCAAACTGCCTGGCCGCATTCAGAAAACCCAGCCCGCCGCCCACATACTCCACACCACCACCCAGGTTATGGATTACCTGGCGCCACGAGCCCGAAACCGGCGACCCTGGATCACAGGGGAAGACCGCTGCGACAACGTAGCCAACACCGATACAGGCCGAAACAAGCCCGATCGCAGGGTCACTAGCAATATGCAAGGCGGTCACTACAAATTGGAGCAGGCCTATGGGCAGAAAGACCAGCCATGCCACTGCACGTGCGTTTGGCGCACCCATTTCGCCCAGTTCACTGATGGTGTGAACCACATGGTTGTATCCAGGCTTGCGCCTGCCGAACAAGGCCAAGTTTGTAGCGAGGTAGACGACTGAAATGATGGGTATCAGGGCGGGGAGAGGCATTTGGGGGCGTTACCGGCGGCGCCGTTCCATTGCAACGTCTGATTTTTCAAAACCCAGCGACGTATAGAACTCGTGAACACCGTCCCGATCGGCGCGCAAGACCCAGGTGATGTTCGTGTTCTCGCCCATTGCAGCAGCCATAAGCGCCTTTCCTGTGCCGGCACCACGATGCTCGGGCGCCACAGCCACCATGGAAATGTAGCCATTGAAAACGCCGTCCGTGATGGCCCGCAGGAATCCGATAACCTGCCCATCGATCTCCGCTACCAGGGCGATTTGGGAAGCGCGAACGCTGGCCGCGAAGATCTCTGGGTCTTCTACCTTTTTCGTCCAGCCGCACGCGGAAAGAAGCTTGCGTGCCGGTTCGAACTCTTCCGGGCGAATCGGGCGAACGTTCATGGGGCGATCAATTGACTCTCTAATGACTTTTCGAATGGAAGCACAGCTCGTTCCTGAAGCTCAGGAGGCAAATCGGCCCATAGCCCCCGTAAAATATAAATACGTAGCTCCTAAAGTAATAGCAATCTATCCCAAGGCCTCCGCCGGCCCTGGTCGCCCGAAATAGTATCCCTGAAACGCATCACACCCGGCTTCCGCCAGGAACGCGTGTTGTCCCTCAGTCTCCACACCCTCGGCAATCACGCTCAGGCCTAGGCTGTGGCCCAGGGCCAGAATGGTGCGGGCTATGACGGCGTCGCTGGGGTCGGTCAACACGTCGCGCACAAACGACTGGTCAATTTTCAGTTGGTCCAGCGGCAGTCGCTTCAGGTACGACAGCGATGAATAACCGGTGCCGAAATCGTCCAGGGAGAAGCCCACACCCATAGCCTTCAGGGCGCTCATCTTGACGATAACGTCCTCTATGTCGTGCACCAGAATGCTCTCGGTCAGCTCCAGCTTCAACAGCTTGGGGTTGGCGCCGGTCTGGGCCAAGGCGCGCGACACATTGGTTACAAAGCTGCCCTGTGCAAACTGCGACGCGCTCACGTTCACGGCCATGGTCCAGTGCGCGCGGGCGGGCTGGCCGGCCCAGACCACCAGTTGCTTACATGCGGTCTCCAGCACCTCTTGGCCCAGGGCCAGTATCAGGCCCGTCTGCTCGGCCAGCGCAATGAACTGACCCGGCGCCACCAGGCCCTTGCGGCCATGGTTCCAGCGCACCAGCGCTTCCACGCCGATGGTTTGGCCCTGGCTGTTGACCTGTATCTGGTAGTGCAGCACAAATTCGCGCATGGCGATGCCGCGGCGCAGGTCTTTCTCCTGCGCGTCGTGCTCGGCCACGGCGGCTTGCATGGCAGGGTCAAAAAAGCGTGCCGTGTTGCGCCCTGCGGATTTGCCCTGGTACATGGCCAGGTCAGCTTTTTTGAGCAGGTCGTCCATGGAATCCACGTCACCCAAGAACACCACGATGCCAATGCTGGTTGTGCCTTCGTGGCTGTATCCGTTCAGGCTGTAGGGCGTCTTGAAGGCATCCAGTAGTTTGGTGGCCACGCCTTCCGCATGGTTTGCGGCTTCGTTGCTGTGCGGGCTCAACGCTTCGAGCAAGACTACGAACTCGTCCCCGCCCAAACGGGCCACGCTGTCTCCATCGCGCACACAAGCCGACAGGCGCTTGGCCGTCTGCTGCAGCAGCAGGTCGCCCACGTCGTGCCCCTGGGTGTCGTTGAGCAGCTTGAAGTGGTCCAGGTCCAGAAACATCAGCGCGCCATGTTTGCCGGTGCGGGCCGATGTGACCATGGCTTGTTTCAGGCGGTCCATCAGCAGGCGGCGGTTGGGCAGGCCGGTGAGTGGGTCAAAGAACGCCAGGCGGCGGATTTCTTCCTCGTCTTGGCGCTGCTGTGTGATGTCGCGCACGATGGCGATCAGGTGGGCCAGGCCGTTGCGGAAGATGCGCGAGACCGACAGGTGGATAGGGAACAGTTCGCCGTCCTTGCGCCGCCCTTGCACCTCGCGCGAGATATTGGCAATGCCGGGTCGCTCAGAGCTGAAGCGGTGGCGCAGGTAGTCCTCTTCGAAGTGTGAATCGGGGTCGTGCACCAGCAGTGCCGCACTGCGGCCCAGGATCTCGCGTGGCGCGTAGCCAAAGATCGCACTGGCCGCCTGGTTGAAGGACTCCACCATGCCCTGGGCGTCAAAGGTCACCACGCCGTCCACGATATTGTCCAGAATGGTCTGGGTGTGC
>JAYSZJ010000150.1:0-37730 GCA_043738115.1 Rhodoferax sp.
GTTTCGGTTGGTTGATGGCAAGAGCGACAAGTTCTGGGCAGTGGAAACGCTCGATTCCGATTTGGCAGTGCGTTACGGCAAAACTGGAGCGATAGGAAAATTCCAGATCAAGGAATTTGCCGACGCGGACGAAGCCGTGCGTGAAGCCACCAAGCTCGTGGCGAGCAAGACTCGCAAGGGCTACCTACCTTATCCAGAATTCGATCCGTTGCATCAGCATTACATCGACGATCAGGAAATCGGCTTACATCGGCTGACTTCCCATCCGGCTTTTCGCGCGCACTTCGCTGACGATCTCTATTACGACTGCTGCGATGAGGAATCGCCATTCGGTTCCGACGAAGGCAGCGATACGCTCTCATTTTTGGAGGAGACTTTCCGTGCAAATCGCGACCTCGACTTCGCCGCCTTCCCCGCCCATCTGGTTGGTGGTGACTGGGGTATGACTTACGTGCCTGCCACGGAGGCCGACCTTGATCTGGAAGCTGTACGACAGTTAGTCAAAACCGATGAAATGAATCTGACGCAAAGCGACATGGTTACTTACGCTACGGCTTTCGCGCAAATCAAGATCACCGGCACGATAGACCCCGTACTTGGTCAACGTGCGCTGAATGCGCTGGCACGCATCGCTGTGGTTGCTCAGGTTTGCAACTGGCGGGCGCCGAGTGAGATTCAGCAACAGATGCACGCCAAGCTGAAAGCTTTTTGCGTGGAAGCGGCGCACTCAAGCAGCCCAATCGGGTAGGCAACGGCTTCTAACCGCTACCCCCCACGCCACCCACCATGCGGGTCCGCAGTGGGGCGATAGCGGACATAGGTTACCTTTGCCCAATTTGCCTCAGCTTTCCACAGGGCCCAGAATCGTCCTGGTTTATCGCTTCGCCACTTCTGCAAGAATATAGAGATACGTTTAATTAGGTGGTAAAGCTGCCCGCGGCGTGGCTGCAAGCCACATTCAGGAGGATTTGATGGCCAACTTATCGAGCAGAGTCCGATTTGTAGAGCACTTTTTGTGTCTCTGGACATTACGTTATGCCTCACAAGACCTGCGGCGTCGCATCAAACGTATCCCCAATGGAACAAGGTCAGCATGAAAAAGGTCAAGTTCGATCACCAGCCGGTTGACTTCGCCGCCTTCACGGAAGATCGAGGAGAACATGTCGAGTTACTAGAGATTGCTTTTTGCAATCTGGTCTCGCTGAATGGAATTTCGGTCTTCCGCAACTTGAAGGAGCTCCGAATTCACTACTGCAAAGAGTTGCGAGACATTTCTGCAATCTCTGAACTGGGTAGCCTTGAGGACGTTACTCTGTACTCCACGCCAAAAGTGTTTGACTGCTCGCCGCTTGTGCAGGTCTCCACAATCAATGCAATCGCACTAAACGGTGCATACAAAATCGCCTCCATCAAAGGGTTTGAGACGCTACCCCATCTTGAATACCTAGCTCTAAGCCGCGTCAAGGTTGCCGATCTTGACTATGAGCCGATCATCAACAGCAAGTCATTGAGGCGAGTCTTCTGGCATGGAGGACCTTTTCCGCCACCGTCTCTCAAGGAAATAAAGAAGAGGCGCCCTGATATCGCAATAGGGGGCAACGCCGTCATGCAAGCGCACCATCCCGCCGGCAGCGACGGTGCGTTAGCCTAAGAGCGCTCCCGTGAGGATCATTTTGCTCGACACGGAAACAGAAACATAACTGAAAGCTGCGGATTCGCCGCGTCGGTTGAGTTCCGGTCAGCGCCAGCGTTAAAACGCAAGCGTCGACCGGTTGAATGACCGCTTTCAGGAAATCGGGACGTCGGCTATTGGTCTGAAGCAGTCCTCCCATTGAAACCCATCCCTACCCGTTCAATCCGCCATTATCAAAATAAACCATGTTCAAAATCTACTGGACTGACAACAACAACCAGGTACAGGGTGAAGAAGCATCGGAGATCGTGCAAGCACTGCAGATCACCAAAGAAAAACGCGATGCGGGCTACACGTTTGTGACCATGGCCAACGAGAACCCGCAGCACGTGGGCAAGCAGGGCGTGGACACCGTTGCGGATGGCAAGACGCCGGATGGTGAGGACTACGACTGGTCCAAGGCCGGGCGCGCGGGCAGGCCGCGCAGGAACGACCGTATCATTACCAAAAAAGACAATTGACGAGGCAGGGTCTAGTCATTTGCTACACAGTTTGTAGCGATATCACCAATGGATTCGGTGGCTAGCAGGTGTTTTTGTCTGTGTCGAAGTCATCACCCAACGCAAAATCACCGCGTTCAAACGCTGCGATAACGGTCTTGGCTTCTTCTACGTAATTGGCTGGTACGCGCACACTGGCCCCTCCGATCGCAATGGTGAGCAAGGAGTGGGTTTGCGCGAGGTTGGTGTCTGCCGTTTCGGCGGGTATGCCACCGGCTTGCAGGCAGCCGCACAGCATATGCGCCTCCGTGGCGGACAGGTTTTTGGCGACGATGATCAGATCGCCCTGGTAGTCCGCGCTGCTGCTGCTGGTGTTCATTGCATGTTCCCCTGTGCTGTGAAGCGATGGTTCTACGTACCTGGAGTTTGGCGCATTTCTGAGGTACCGAACCGCGCCAGCATAAAGTCCACAAAACGGCTCAGTTTTGGCACCGGCTGGCGGTCTTTCGGGTAGACCAAATGCATGGGGTAGGGCGGTGGTTTGTGGTCTTGCAGAATCTCCACCAGGCGGCCAGCTGCCACGTCGCCGCCTAGCATCACGGACGACTGCATGACGATACCGAAACCCTCCAGCGCGGCCATGCGCAGCGCCAGGCCGTTGTTGCTCTGGAAGCGGCTTTCGGGCCAGCCGCGCGGCAGCGTCTCGGTGCGGCCCAGCGTCCACCCGCCGCGGCGCGACCAGTGCGTAAAGCCCAGGCACTGGTGGTGCACCAGGTCATCCGGGTGTTCGGGTGTGCCCATGCGTTGCAGGTAAGACGGCGCCGCACAGATCGCCATTCCGTAGGACTTCAGCGGCCGCGCCACCAGGCCAGAATCAGCCAGTGTGCCCACACGCACGGCTACGTCCACCCCTTCGTCTACCAGGTCGATGATGCGGTCGTTCAGCGTCAGCTCTACCTGCACCTCGGGGTTGTCATCCAGAAACTGCGTCAGCACGGGTGCCAGCATCACCGAGCCAAAGGTGACGGGCGCATTGATGCGCAGCTTGCCGCGTGCGGTGCTGCGCAGGGCCTGGGTGCAGGATTCGGCGGCGCGCACCTGGTCCAGGATCACGCGGCACTGGTCCAGGTAGGCCTGGCCGATCTCGGTCAGGCTGTGGCGGCGTGTGGTGCGCGTCAGCAGGCGCGCGCCCAGCCGCTCTTCCAGGTGGCGGATGTGTTTGCCTGCCATGGGGGCCGATATGCCAAAGGCGTCGGCCGCGGCGCTCAGGCTGCCCTTGTCTACCGTGGCTACAAACACGGCCATGCTTTCGAAACGGTCCATAGTCATTAAAAATCATTGGTTAACAATGAAGTAAATGATAGGGTATTTATTCCGGATGAGAATTAATCAACAATTCCTCCCATGCCACGTCGGCATTGCCAGTCAACAAGGAGTTGTCATGAAAGTTCTCGTCATCGGTGCCACCGGCGCCATTGGAAGTACAGTCGTCAAAGAGCTGGCCCAGCGCCACACGGTGATCGCGGCCAGTCGCAGCAGTGCCACACACGCGGTGGACTTCACCCAGCCCGCTAGTGTGGAGGCGCTGTTTGAAAAGGTCGGCAAGGTCGATGCCATTGTTGCGACCGTGGGTGATGTGCACTTTGGCCCGCTGGGCGAGATGACCAGTGAGCAGTTCCGCATCGGCATCAACAGCAAGCTGATGGGCCAGGTGGAGTTGGTGTTTGCCGGCCAGAAGTACCTGAACGACGGTGGATCCATCACGCTGACCAGCGGCATTGTGGGTGAGCGCACCATTCGTTATGGTGCCAGCGCGGCAAGCGTCAACAAGGCCATAGAAGGATTCGTCGTGGGCGCGGCCATAGAGCTGCCACGCGGCATACGCATCAACGTGGTCAGCCCCACGGTGCTGCAGGAGTCCATGCCCAGCTTCGGTCCCTACTTTGTCGGCTTTGAGCCGGCTCCCGCTGCCCGCGTGGCCCTAGCCTATGCGCGCAGTATGGATGGCCTGCAGACTGGGCAGGTCTACACCGTGTGGTGATCCTGGGCCCAAGCCAGCCGGTTGCGCCCGGCCTGCTTGGCCGTGTAGAGGGCCTGGTCGGCCGCTCGCATCAGGGTGACCAGTGCCTCCGAGTCGACATCGCCAAGGCTGGCTGGCGCTAGGTGTGCCAAGCCTATGCTGGTGGTCACGTGTATCGCCACGCCGCCATCCTGGATGCGTTCGGCCTCCACCAGTTGGCGCAGGCCCTCGGCCACGCGGCTGGCGCCCTCAACGGTCGTGCCCGGCAACAGTACCGCGAACTCTTCACCCCCCAGCCGGCCGGCCACATCGGTGGCCCGCAGGGATGTGGACAGCAATTGGCCCAGAGCGCGCAGTACGGCGTCACCAGCCGGATGGCCATAGGTGTCGTTGACGGTTTTGAAATGGTCTACGTCCAGCATCATGATGCACAGCGGTGTGCCCAGGCGCCTGGCCAGTTGCAACTGCTGTTGCGCTTCGGCCAGCCAGGCCCTGCGGTTGCGCAGGCCGGTGAGTTCGTCCTCATGGGCCAGTCGGCTGACCTCGACCAGCGCGCTTTTTAGTTCGCGCTGCATCAGCCGCAGCTCCATCAGTGCGATGACCTGGCGTGCCAGGCGCCGCAGCAGGCGGTGCTGGTTGGGCGTCAACTGCCGTGGCTGGGTGTCCAGCACACAGAGAACGCCGACACGGTAACCATCACCGCTGATCAGGTTAACACCGTTGTACATACGGAACTGCGGGCCAGATGTGGTGGACGCCAGATCGGCGGTACGCACATCCGCCGTCAGGTCGGGGATGCTGAGCTCCTCTGGCTCCAGAATGGCCCAGGAGCAATAGTCTTGGTCACGCGGTACCTGCGCCAGTTTGCCCCCGTGGCGGCTCTTGAACCAGACACGGTCTTTGTCCACCAATGACACAAAGGAGTAGGGCGCACCGCACAACTCTGCGGCCAGTTCAGTCAGCAGGTCGAACTCATCATCTGCCTGCGTGTCCAGCAGCATGTACTTGTGCAGGGCCGCAAGGCGCAAGGGCTCGTCGGGAGGGCGTGGAATCATGGCGGGTGGACACTAAGGGTGGTGCCCCCATTGTTGGCGCATTGCGGCTAGTCGTCAAACAGCCCCGGCCCGTTGAAGCATGCGCGTTCGATCAGCAGCATGCGCAGCTTGGTGGACACGCCTCCGTTGGCCGAGAAACCGCCCGAGCGGCCATCGGCGGCCAGCACGCGGTGGCAGGGTACGACCGGTGCGAAGGGGTTGTACCCCAGCGCCTGTCCCACGGCCCGCGCCGCACCAGGCTCACCCATCCGCCGCGCCAGCTCACCATAGGTCAATGTTTCCCCCGGCGGTATCTGGCGTGCCAGCGCGTACACCCGCTGGTGAAAGGGCGGCACCCCGTCCATATCCAGTACCAGATGGGTCAGATCCGTGGGATCGGGCGGCGTGCCGTCCAGCAGCGCGGTTATGGCGACAATGGCCTCCTGCACGGCTGCCGGTGGTGGTTGTATGCAGGCACCACACTGTGGAAACCGCTGCGCCATGCGATGAGCCGTGGCGGCTTCGTCCTGCTCGGGCAGTTGCACACCCGTCAGACCCTGTGTTCCCCAGGCAATACCGCACTGGCCCAAGGCCGTGGGGAAGAGGGTGAAGGCCAGCGTCTTTATTCGCGCACCCGTCCTGTAGCGTCAATCACGCCCAACTGCACCAGTTTGGATGCCACGCGGTCCTGCGCAAAGTGCACGCGGAAGTCGCCGATATTGATATCGTCCATCGCATCCAGGGCGTTCCTGAGCTTGAGGCGGGTCGGGTCCTTGCCGGCGTTGCGTAGCGCATAGGCGTACACACGGGCGGCAATATAACCTTCGAGCATGTACACATTGGGCTTGCCCAATTTGGCCGCAGACAGGTCGGCCAGCAAGTCCCGCACCAGCCCAAACTTGATGTTGTCGCTCTTGGGTACCACCCGTGCAACGATGACGCCCGCGCCCTGAACCCCCAGTTGCTCGGCCAGCAGGCTCTCCCCGGTGTTGGAGAAACCGTAGACCGGTCCGCGGAACAGGCGGTTGCGTATCTCTTTGATCGCTGTGGCAGCGCCCTTGGGGTCGCTGATCACCAGGACGGACTCGGGCTTGGCCTGCAAGGCCTTGTCAATATTTTCGATCGGCGTCTTGATCAACAAGTTGGCGCCCAAGCCGGTCATGGTGCGCTCCGCAGATTCCAGCGCCGCCATGGATTCGCCATCTGCCGAATGCAAAATGGCCAGCTTGCGTACACCCAGGGTTTCCGCATGGCGTGTGATGGCTGCGGCTTCTTCCGAGTAACCGGGTCGTATCGAATACACGTTGGGATACAACATGCCACGGAATTCATCGGCCGCTGCCATGGGTGCAAAGAACATCACATCGGAGCCCTTGGCGGCAGCGTAGGCCGCTGTCAGTTGCGGCGAGCCGTAGTAACCAAACAGAGAGAACACACCCTGTGCCAGCAGTTTGCGGGTGTTGGCCTCGGTGTTGGCAGGTGTGCCGGCGTCGTCCAACGTGACCAGCTCCACACTGCGACCATTCACGCCGCCGCTCGCATTCAGCCGGTCAAAGTACAGCTTGGCGCCTTGTGCAAAAAACTGTCCCAGTTGGGCGGACGGCCCGGTCAAAGCGACCGACTGCCCCAGAACAATGGTGGTTTTGGTTACCCCCTCCTGCGCGTGTGCCACGCCGCCCAGACCCAACAGAGGCGCGGTCAGGACTAGCAGCAAGGTCAGCAAAGTTTTTTTTGAAGTCAAGGTTTACCTCAGGCTTGGATTTTGTTGTTGTTTCAGGCCCAACATGCCTGTTTTGGCAACTATAGACCCTTGTCACCGACCATACCGTTGGGGTTTTCACGCCCCAAACCCGGTTGCGTCACACCAAACCGGTGGCAATGGCGGCAATAGCTAGGCCATGGGTCAGCATCGCGCCCAACAAGCCGAGAACCGCGCCTGCCACGAAGCACGCAATGTGCAACAGTATGCGTAGTAGTGGGCGCTGTTGCTCGCCGTCAGGCGAGACCCAGAATCTCCCCCACCGATGTCCGCAGCTGTTCCACCAGCTCGGGGTCCATGTAGCGGTATTCATCGGGGATGTCGAGGACATGGATGGTCTTGCCTCCGATGACTGTGCGGTACTCTGCAAGCAATCGGGATTTGTGCTTTTCTTCCATCGCAAAAATCACGTCGGCCCAGGTCAGATCCACGCTGGATACAGGGTGCCGCGCGTTGGGGCTGGTGCCCGCGGAGCGCACGCTCAAACCCGGATGCCTGCGCCAGACCTGCTCGGCAGTCGGGCTGCGCCACTGGTTCTTGCTGCAGATAAAGAGGATGTTCATCGTGCGAGCATAAAGCGCGATTCCGCTACTGGCCAACGTGCTCCAACTGGCCCACCAAAAAATCAATCAGTATCCGCACCCGCTGCGGTATATGCCGGTTAGACGGGTAGAGCAGTGAAAACGGCCGCGACGCACCGGCGTACTCGGTGAGCACCTCCTGTAGCGTGCCTTGCTGCAAGTCTTGCTGCACGATGAAGCGGTACGTCTGTAGCAGGCCCCCACCGCCACGTGCCAAGGTCACGGGTCCCAAGATGTCGTCTGCGCAGCGCAGGCCGCCCTGGGTGGGAAGGTCAAAGTCGCGTCCATCCGTGCGGAGCAACCACGGCACCGGTTGGCCGCTGCTGGGCAACAGGAACTGAATGCAGTCGTGTTGTGGCAGATCGTCCAGCGTGGTGGGTGTGCCGTGGCGCGCCAGGTACTGCGGTGCGGCCACGACCACCAGGGCCGCGTCCTCCAGCTTGCGTGCCACCATGCCCGAGTCCGGCGGAATGCGGCCGCGCACCGCCAGGTCAAAACCCTCCGCGGTGAAGTCGATGTTGCGGTTGCTCAACTGCACCTCCAGCGACACGCCCGGGTATTGCTCCCTGAATAGTGGCAGCAGGGGCAGGATGCGAAAGTGCCCGTACGACGTAGGCAGGCTGATGCGTACCGTGCCGGATGGCAGGTGTTGCTCGCCGGTGACCTCGCGCTCCGCCTCCACCAACTGGCCCAGTGCGCGCTGGCACTGCTCGAAGTAGTTGCGTCCGCCGTCGGTCAGGCGCACACGTCGCGTGGTGCGCACAAACAGCTGCACACCCAGGCGCGCCTCCAGCCGCGCCACTGAGCGGCTGACCGCAGCGGGTGTCAGGCCGGCGCTGGCGGCGGCCGCGCTAAAGCTTTGGTGCTCGGCCGTCAGGCAAAACAGCTCGATGCTGCCCAGCATCAGGTCTTCGAAATGGCGCGCCATGTGATTCGTTCCTTGGTGTAACGATTGATTTGAATGGGATTGTATTTATTGATCCTTGAGTAATGAATAGCATCCAGTCTTCGATCAACCAACCCAAGGATCACACGATGAAACTATTTTTCTCTCCCGGCGCCTGCTCACTTGCTCCACATATCGTTCTGCGCGAAGTGGGCGCCACGTTTTCACTGGAAAAGGTGGATACGGCCAGCCACCGCACGGCCTCCGGTGTGGACTACTACAGCATCACGCCCAAGGGCCAAGTGCCGCTGCTGCAGCTGGACGACGGCACGTTGCTGAGCGAAGGCCCGGTGATTACCCAGTTCATTGCCGATCAGGCGGCACACACCCAGCTCATGCCTGCGGCGGGCAGCTTGGCGCGTTACCGTGTCATGGAATGGCAGAACTACATCACCTCAGAGCTGCACAAGTCGTTTTCGCCGCTGTTCAATGCTGCGTTCGATGCCACCGCCAAGGGTTTGCACGCCCAGTTGCTGCGCAAGAAATACGAGTGGGTGGATGCGCGCCTGTCGGACACCGCTTATCTGACCGGTGAAGACTTCACCGCTGCAGACGCCTACCTCTTCACCGTGACAGGCTGGGCCAAATACGTCAGCCTGGATCTGTCGGATCTGCCGCACCTGCAAGGTTTTCTGGCCCGCGTGGCCGCACGCCCTGCCGTGCAGGCGGCCATGAAGGCCGAAGGCTTGTTGGGCTAAGGACGACCACCGCACACAAGCAGGAGACCACACCATGCCATATATCAACATCCAGATCACCCGCGAAGGCGCCACCGCCGTGCAAAAGGCCGAACTGATACGCGGCACCACCGATTTGCTGGTCCGCGTGCTGGACAAAGATCCGGCCACCACCTTTGTTGTCATCGAAGAGGTGGACACCGACAACTGGGGCGTTGCCGGTCAAACCGTCACCGCACTGCGAGCCGCGCCATGAACGCCCCGTTTGACGCGGTGATCGCGGTGCTGCAGGACTACTTTGAGGGCCTGTACCGCAGCGACACCCAGATACTGCGGCGCGTCTTCCACCCGGCGGCGCTGTATGCCTGTGCCACCGAAGCCACACTGCTCCAACTCGGTATGGTGGAGTACTTTGCGATCGTTGACCAACGGCCGTCACCGGCCAGCCGGCAGGAGCCGCGTGCCGACCGCATCCTGTCCGTGGAGTTTGCCGGGCCTAACACGGCGTTTGCACACGTGGAGTGCGCCATCGGCCCCAAACACTTCACAGACTTCTTGACCCTGGTGTGTGTGGAGGGGCGCTGGCAGATACTGTCCAAAGTCTTCCACTACGTGCTGCGACCCGAGCCGCAACGTTAACGCGTGAAGGGGGTCTAGCTGCCCCTCTTCTTGCGCACAACCACCGTGCCGGCCAGCTTGTCATGCCAGCCCTGTTTGCGCGGGTCAAAAGCGACCCAGATAAATCCCAGCATCAGCGGGATTATTGCCAGGTAGTAGCCCGCATAGCGGCCCAATAACTGGGCTGTGGTGGGCTTGCCGCCGGTTGCCGCATCCACAATCCGGGCGCCCACTGCCATCTTGCCGGGTGTGGCTTGTCGGCTGATCCAGAACAACACGACCGCAATAGCCGGGGCAACCCAGGACAGTAAAAAGTCTATGGGTCCTTGGACGAAGCTCGCGCTGCTCCAGTAGGCTTTGCCATAAACCGCCGTGAGTATGGGAAAAATGACGATGCCTACCAGGATGGTGTCGATGACACTAGCCCAGACGCGTATCCAAAAGCCGGCGTATTCAAGTTCTGAAGTGTCCATGAGGTGTGTTCTGTAAGGGGGTTGCACGATGGTGGTACCAAGCTGGGCTGGACATCACTGCAGCAATTCGCCAGTGCTTGCCACTGCGGCGTACTCCCCCCGCAGATTGCTCAGCGACATCATATGCACATCCTCTGCCGGGCGCAGAACGCCGCCAATGTCCTGCATGTCAAAGGTAAACGTGGCGTCGGATACCACGGTGGTGCCGAACCCCAGGTTGCCGGCCGAGCGGGCCGTGGCCTCCACCGAGTAATTGGTGCTGACGCCGACGACAACCAGGTCCCGGATGCCGCGCGTGTGCAGCCAGCGTTCCAGCCCTGAACAGACAAAGGCGTCGGTCACATTCTTCTCCACCACATGTTCGGTCGCTAGCGGCTCAAAACGCGGCTGGAATTCGGCCCCACTCTGGCCCGGCCAGAAGGCGGAGGTGGGGGAGCGCGACAGGTGGCGCACATGGACTACCGGCTGCCCAGCCTGGCGCCAAGCGGCGAGCAGCAGCGCGATGTTGTCTTCGGCCTGCGGGTTGTTTCTGCGTCCGGCCTTGGCATCGGCCATGCCGCGTTGCATGTCGATGATGACAAGTGCTTGGGGTGAGGTGGAGGGGGTCATAGGTTGGTTCGGGGCAGCTGACTAGTCCAAACGGACTATTGTCGCCACAGGGCGGGAGTCATACATTGGGTACCAGAGCGCTAATCCTGGTGCTTCACTATTTTCTGCATTTCAGGGGAAGCCGATGTTCATCAAGAGTTTTGTTAAAGCGGCCATTGCGGCCAGCGTTCTGGCAGCTGGGGCGGCAAACGCCATGTCCGTGCTGGACACCGTCACGTACAACGGTAACACCTACCAATTGCTGTCCGCGGGTAGTTGGACTGACAGCGAGGCCTATGCCGTGTCTTTGGGCGGCCACTTGGTTACCGTCAACGATGCTGCTGAAAACACCTTTTTGACAACGACCTGGGGCGCACAACAACCGCTGTGGATTGGGTTGTTCCGTACTGTCCCAAATGCACCAAGCTTTGCCTGGGCCAGTGGCCAGGCGGTGACCTACACCAATTGGGCAGCTGGCGAACCCAACAACTGCTGCGGTGGTGAAGATTACACACACACCTATGGTGATGGCAAATGGAATGACGTGGCCAATCTGGAAAGCTACCCTGGACCTAAACACGGTGTGGTTGAAATCACCACCGCGGTTCCAGAGCCAGAGTCCTACGCGCTGATGCTGGCCGGTTTGGGTGTGGTCGGTGGCATCGCCCGCCGCCGCGCCAAGAAGGCCGCCGCTGCCGTCTGAACGGTTTCATATTTTTGGCCAAACAAACGGGAACTTCGGTTCCCGTTTTGCATGGGGCGGGGCACTGTGCCGCTCAACGCTTGCCCACCACCCCAGCTCCGCGCACCTCCAGCTTCACCTCGTCCAGCACCTGGCCCTTGGCATCCACAATCTGCACCACGTGTCGGCCGGGCCATGGCAGCCACTGGGCGGTTGCGCCTTTGGCGAACGGCTTGCCATCCATTAGCCAGCGCAGGTTATTGCCCTGGGCTGCAAAACTTACCCGCTGGTGTTTGGGGGGGATGTCGGGGTCCAGCGCGATGATGGTGCCGGTGGTGGGTGCGGTAATGCGGGCGGCACCTCTAGCCCCCGAGTAATATGGTGTATTTGCTACTGAATTCATAGCAAATGTGGGTTGTTGTGTACCCTGTACAAACCACTCCGTGCGTGCTGCCTCCAGCGGCGCTGCGCCGCCGGCCTTGGCGCCGGGCTCGGCAAACTGCACGGCTGCCTGCACCACACCCGCAGGCGCCTTGGGTGCGCGGCTGGGCCGAGCGGCGTGCAGATGTTGCATGACTGCGGCCCAGATGGGGGCTGCACCCGTGGTACCGCTCACGTCCCACATCGGCGCGCCGCTGGCGTTGCCCACCCACACACCTACCGTGTAGCGCTGCGAATAACCCATGGCCCAGTTGTCGCGCATGTCTTTGCTGGTGCCGGTTTTGACGGCGCTCCAGAAGCGCGTGGCCAGCACGCTGTCGGTGCCAAAGGTGCGGGCGCGGGCGTAGGTATCGCTCATGATGTCGCCCACGATGAAGGCGGCGCGTGGGTCCAGGGCAGCGTGCCAAGTGGGCTTGGTGTTCAGCATCAGCGTTGTGGGGCTGGCGCGCCCACCATTGGCCAGTGCGCGGTAGGCATTGGCCAGGTTCAGCAGGGAGACCTCGGCGCTGCCCAAGGCCAGGCTGTAGCCATAAAAGTCGCCGCTTTCCTTGAATGGCAGGCCCAGTTTGACAAGTTGTTTCTGAAAGGCATCGGGCGACACCATCACCAACGTGCGCACAGCCGGCACATTCAGCGACGCGCCCAGCGCGGTGCGGGCCGACACCCAGCCCTTGAACTGGTGGTCGTAGTTTTGGGGGATGTAGAGGCCGGCCGAGGTTTGTATTTGGGCGCCCGAGTCTTCCAGCAGTGACGCGGCGGTGATACGCCGCTCAGCAATGGCCTGGGCAAACAAGAAGGGCTTGAGGGTGGAGCCGGGCTGGCGCAGTGCGGTGACACCATCGACCTCGGCCGCGTTGCTGAGTGCGCCCGACGAACCCACCCAGGCCAGGACCTCACCCGTGGCGTTGTCCAGCACCACCAGGGCGCCGTCTTCCACGTTACGGCCAGACAACTCACGCAGGTGTTGCTGCAGGGTTAACACGGCAAAGCGCTGCAGCGGCGCGTTGAGGCTGGTTTTGAACGTGCGGGGGACTGGCGCAGCCTGTGCTGCGTTGGCCGTGGTTTTGGTGGAGGCTGCGCGGGTCACGCTCTGCACCAACTGCCGCGCCACATGCGGCGCAATGCCTTCGCTGGCCGCGTAGTCACGCCGCTGCAGCACGGCGGTGGTGAACAGGTCCAGCGCTTCGCAGTCGGCCACACCGGTGCCACGTTTGGTGCCGGCAGGCGCCAGGCTTTGCAACACGGCACAGGCCCTTTGCACCACCTGGGCCACCTTGGCATTGGGTGCGCGTACCAGGGCCGCGGCCACAGCGGCCTCGCGCGCGTCCAGCCCGTGCGGGGCTTTGCCAAACAGGGTCTGACTCATGGCGTCTATGCCCACCAACTCCCCGCGGAATGGCACCAGGTTCAGGTAGGCCTCCAGAATCTGGTCTTTGCGCCAGCCCCGTTCCAGCATGCTGGCAGACACCGTCTGACCAATTTTTTGCACCACGCTGCGCCCACCGGCATTGCGTTTCAAATCTTCGTCCAGCAGGCCGGCCAACTGCATGGTGATGGTGGAGGCGCCGCGTGTCTTGGTGTTCCACAGATTGGCCCAGGCGGCGCTGCTGGCGGCTTGCCAGTCCACGCCGCTGTGTTCGTAAAAGCGTTTGTCTTCAGACAACACCAGCGCCGTGCGTAGCGCGGGTGATATGTCCGCCAAGGCCACCCATTGGCCGCGGCGCACCGTAGCATCGGCGCGCAGGCGGTGCAGTACCTCGCCGTTGCGGTCCAGCACCAGGGTGTCAGACGGCTGGTAGCCAGCCTTGGTTTCATTAAATGTGGCAGTAGCCCCCGTAGAATGGAAATGTATAGCTATCAATAATATAGCGAATGCCAGTCGCAACCCTATGGTGCGGTCGGAGGTGAAAGGGCGGGGTGCGGGGTGCTTGGGCATGGTGCAGTGCAAGAGAATAGCGTGATTGTCTGGCCCATCCTGCGGTCCGGGGTCGGTCCCGCTGTCCAGGCCGCAAATGCTGCCATTTGTCACACGGCTTGCGGGATTCGTCGCAAAACTGCTGCGCATGCCCATAGCTTGCGGTAAGGTCGGCGGACTTTTGACAACGGCCTACAATTTTGGGCTTGGCAGTGACTGATCGGGCCCGTAGCCGACCACGACCGCACCACATACACACACGATGGCTTCACCCAAGGGCCGCAGGAGGAATGACACATGCAACACACCAATTATTCTGTAGCTAATAAAACACCCGCGCGTCGCAAGCTGGTCTGGATTGCGCTGACCGCACTGCTGGTGGTGGGCGGCACGGCGGCTTTTCTGGTCTCCAAGAATTCCTCAGCCCGCTCGGCGGACGACGCCAAGAAGAACGCGCCGCCTGTCACGCTGGAGTTCACTCCTAGCGACATCGCCAAGGTGGGCTTGCAACCCTTGGTGCGGACCAGCAGCGTCTCGGGCACGCTGATGCCACTGACCCAGGCCGTGGTCAAGGCCACGGTGGCCGGTGCCGTGCGAAAGGTGCTGGTACGTGAAGGCATGGCCGTGAAGCAGGGTGATGTGCTGGCAGAGCTGGACACCGCCGATCTGCGCACCCGCCTGGACGCAGCCCACGCCGACCAGGCCGAGCGGCGTGCCAAGCTGGCCATTGCTGAGCGCAGCCGCGACACCAGCCAGGCCTTGCTCAAGCAAAACTTCATCTCGCAGAGCGCCTTTGACCAGTCGCTCAGCACCTACCAGGGCAGCGAGGCCGCCGTGCGCTGGTCTGATGCCCAGGTGCAACTGGCCAAAAAGGCCATAGACGATGCCGTGGTGCGTGCACCCATCAGCGGCACCGTGTCCAAACGCATGGTTAATGGGGGTGAACGTGTGATGCCCGACGCCCCCATTGTGACGATTGTGGATTTGTCACGGCTGGAGCTGGAGGCATCGGTACCCGCTTCCGACATCGCCAGCATTGCGCTGGGGCAAGCCGTACGTTTTACCGTGGACGGATTTGGCGACCGCACGTTTGACGGCAAGGTGGAGCGCATCAACCCCGTGGCCGAGGCTGGCTCACGTTCCATCAAGCTGTTTGTCGCTGTACCCAATGCCAGCGGCCTGCTGAAAGGTGGCATGTTTGGGCAGGGGCAGATCACCCTGTCGCAATCCAAGCCCGTGCCGGTGGTGCCCGCCACCGCCGTGTTTGAAGAGGCCGGACAAAGTTATGTGTTCACCGTGGAAGACGGCAAGCTGGCCAAGAAAGCCGTGGCTATGGGCGCCCGTGACGAGGTGAATGGTCTGGTCGAGGTGAACAGTGGCCTGACCCAGGGTGCAGACGTGGTGCGTGTGCGCATGGGCAGCCTGAAGGTGGGCGCCCCGGCCGTGGTACGCACCAGCGCCGCGCCGGCCACTGCACCCGCCAGCGCTCCGGCCAGCCAAGCTGTCAACGCGACCAAGCCAGCCTGATTTTTCTCCACACACAGCATAGAAGAACAACACCATGTGGATTACCAAAACCAGTATTAACCAACCCGTCTTCGCCACCATGGTCATGCTGGCCCTGATGGTGCTGGGCGTTATCTCGTACAGCCGCCTGGGTGTGGAGCAGATGCCCGACATCCAGGTGCCCGGCATCTGGATGCAGGTGCGTTACCCCGGCGCCTCGCCCGAGCAGGTTGAGGCCGACCTGGTCAAGCCGCTGGAAGAAGCGGTCAACACTGTCAATGGCGTGCGCAATATTTTCAGCAACTCGCTGGAAGGCCGCGCCGAGATCTGGACCGAGTTCGCATTGGCCACCGATATGAACAAGGCCGTGCAGGACATGCGCGACAAGGTGGCACAGATTCGCCCCGCATTCCCGCGCGACGCCAAAGACCCGCTGATCGTGCGGGGCCAGTTTGACAACGCCGAACCCACGGCGACCTTTGGCGTGATGTCCAGCACGCGCAGCATGCGCGAGTTGTCCACTTTTGCAGACCAGCAGATCGTCAAGCGCCTGCAGGGTGTGTCGGGCGTGGGCCAGGTGAGCATGGGTGGTGCCGTGCAGCGGCAGGTGTCTATTTCACTGAAGCCGCAGCAGATGCTGGCCTACCAGATTGGTGTGGACGAAATCGTTACTGCCATCCGCCAGATCAACCAGGACATGCCCGCAGGTTCGCTGCGCGCCACCGAGCAGGAGCAACTGGTGCGGGTGGAAGGCAAGCTCAAGAATGTGGATGCCTTCCGCCATATCATCGTCGCGCGTCGCAACGGCACACCGGTCACCTTGGACCAACTGGCCACGATCAAGGACGGTGAACGTGAGCTGCAGTCCATAGGCCGCATCAACGGTCAGCCCGCGTTGACCCTGAGCGTGTTCAAAACGCAGGACGCGAATCTGGTGGTGGTAGGGGACGAAGTGGCCAAGGCCGTGGAGAACCTGCGCAAACAACTGCCGCCGGATGTGGAAATACGCTCCATCTCCGAGAACGCCAGTTACGTCAAGAAGTCGCTGGACAGTGTCAAAAGCACGATTGTCGAAGGTGGCTTGCTGACCATCCTAATTGTGTTTCTATTCCTGCACTCCTGGCGCAGCACCATCATCACCGGCATCACGCTGCCGATCTCGGTGGTGTCCACTTTTATCGCCATGTATGCCTTTGGTTTCACCATCAATTCGGTGACGCTGATGGCTTTGTCGTTGTGTATTGGCCTGCTGATCGACGATGCGATTGTTGTACGTGAAAACATCGTGCGCCATGTCGGCATGGGCAAGGACCACATCACTGCGGCCCGCGATGGCACACAAGAGATTGGCTTGGCCGTGCTGGCCACCACGTTGGCGATTTGTGCGGTGTTTATTCCGGTAGCTTTCATGACCGGCATCATCGGCAAGATCTTTTTCCAGTTCGGTATCACGGTCACCGTGGCGGTGCTGGTGTCGCTGTTTGTCAGTTTCACGCTGGACCCGATGTTGTCATCGGTATGGAAAGACCCGGTGGAGTCGCGCTTCAGCTGGGCGCCCTGGCTGGGCCGTTTGATGGAGCGCATAGAGCACCGGGTAGATTGGTTGCACATGGTCTATGGGCGCCTGCTGGAGCGCACGCTGGCGCGGCGCAAAACCACGCTGGCCGTGGCCGCGGCCATTTTTGCGGGCAGTCTTGGCCTGGTCCCCATGGTCGGTGGTGAGTTCATGCCCAAGACAGACCAGGGAGTGTTTGCACTCAAGATCAAGACGCCGGTGGGCACCAGTCTGCTCTATACCGACAACAAGGTCCGCCAGGTGGAGGAAGCCATCAAGGAGTTCCCCGAGATCGAGCTGGTCAGCACCACAGTGGGTGGCAACAACCGCAACGAGGCGGAGTTGCTGATCAAGCTGGTGGACAAAAGCACCACCGCGCGGCGCAGCCAAAAAGAGGTGGAAAACGCGGTGCGCCAACGTCTGAAAAGTATTCCCGGCATCGAACCCTCGTTGGGTTTTGACAAGCCGATCTGGATTAACCTGATTGGCCCCGCCTCCGCTGAATTGCCCCAACTGCTGGACGAGGTCATGGGCAAGATACGTGCAGTGCCAGGCATCGTAGATCTGGAACACAGCCTGCAGGCGGCCAACCCGGCCGTCGTCATCAAGGTCAACCAGGCGGCGGCCAGTGACCTGGGCCTGTCTTTGGAACGTGTCGGCAGCGCGCTGCGGCCGTTCGTCAACGGTGACCAGGTCAGCAACTGGCTGGCGCCGGATGGGCAGAACTACGAAGTGAATGTGCAGTTGCCGCCATCGGGCCGGCAAAAGCTGTCGGACCTGGGTGACTTGTATATCTCCACCAGCCGGGTCGATGCCAACGGCACTCCCATCATGGTGCCATTGCGCCAGGTTGTGGAGTTCATTCCATCAACCAGCCCGCAGGTCATCAAACGCCAGAACCTGGAGCGCCGCGTGGGCATCTATGCCAATGTGGAAGGACGCCCCACCGGTGACGCGGCCAAGGAGGTGAAAAAGGTGGTGCAGGCCATCAACCTGCCACAGGGCTACCGCTTTGACATCAAGGGCGAGGCCGAGCAGACCGACGAGGCCGGTGCCGCGGCCATGGTGGCCATGGTGCTGGCGATTATTTTTATCTACTTCATCCTGGCATCGCAGTTCGCCAGCTTCCTGCAGCCCATTGCCATCATGGCCTCGCTGCCATTCACACTGGTGGGTGTGATGGCGGCGTTGATCTTGACGGGCTCCACGTTGAACCTGTTCTCCATCATCGGCTTCATCATGCTGATGGGCCTGGTGGTGAAGAACGCGATTTTGCTGGTCGACTTTGCCAACCAGTCCCAACGCGAGGGCCTGAACCAGCACGATGCCGTGTTACGCGCCGGCCAGGTGCGCTTGCGCCCCATCATTATGACCACGCTGGCCATGATTTTTGGCATGTTGCCCATGGCCATTGGCTGGGGAGAGGGCAGTGAGGCTCAGGCGCCCATGGGTCGTGCGGTGATTGGCGGGCTGATCACCAGTACCCTGCTGACGTTGGTGGTGGTGCCAGTCTTGTACACCTACCTGGACAATTTTCCACGCTGGTTGAAGCGGCGGTTTGGGGCGGTGAAGCCCGCCGTTGCACAGACGGAAGCGTCTGTTGTTTAGCTGTATGCGGCCTGGGTTCGTTCAACTCTTTGAGATGCCCCAGGCCGCAACTGCCAGTGAAAACAGCGCAACGACGCCACCCCAGAACCAATAGGGTAGCCACAAGGCCTGGGCGATGACGCTGCTGTCAGACGGCATGGCTACACCGTTCACGATGGCGTGGGACGAGAACAGATAGCCCAGGTGGTTGAACCACGACAGGCACAGAGTGGCCGCTATAAAGTGCAACAGAAACGCTGCGGCGGCTGGAGGCAGCGCCCGGGCTGCAATGCCCAAGGTGGCGGCCACAGTCAACAAAAAAAACACGCCAAAAACATTGCGTGACCACAGCACCACCGTCACGACGATGAGGGCCGCCACGCTGGCCAGCACCGTGCGGGCGTAACGCGGTTTGCGCGAAATCATCAACAGGCCTATGCCGGCAAACGTGGGGCCTACCAGGCCACCGGCCGCTATCAGTGCGGTGGTCAGCCGCCCCGGGTTGCCACGCCACATGGCCATGCCCGAGCCATCGGCGTGTAGTACCAAGTGGTCAAACTCCGAGCCAGTGAGCAGCGCCGTGATGCCGTGTCCCATCTCATGCGCATAGGTCGCCAGCAGTGTGAGCGGGTACAACAACTGGCGGCCATAAGGGACCTGCCAGATCACAACAACGGCGAGGGTGGACAGGATGAGCAGGCTGCGGGATTGCATGACAAATAGGGGTGAAAACTCAGGCGTCTGTCAGGCCGTTGTCCCGCAAGAATTTTTGCAATTCATTGCTGTTCTCCAAACCCAACTTGGTGTACACGTTGGAGCGGTGGTTCTCAATCGTACGGTAGTTGATAGGACGATTCGGGTCCCGCTCCGTGAGTATTTTTGCAATTTCCTTGGCGGTCTTTCCCACAGCGTCAAGCAAGGCGGTGTCGGCTTCTCTTGGCGTCAGCGTATCCCACCATTTCCGTGCGGTGCGTTGGTCGCGGCGCCGGATGCTGTCGGCCGTGGCAGTCTGCATGGCGCGTTGAACTTGCTCTAACAGATCGTTTTCATCGCAGGGTTTGGGCAACCAGCCGAACGCGCCGTCCTTGACGGCTTGTACGGCCTGCGGAATGGTGCCGTGCCCCGAAAGAAACAAGACCAGCAGAGGGCAACCCATGGAGCGCAACATATTAAATACGGCAATGCCCCCCATGCCGGGGTCCATGCGCAAGTCCAGGATGACGACCCCCTCGGAGGCTGCAGAAATTGCGGTCAAAAAAAGTTCGCCGGACTTGAATGCGCGCACGGAATAGCCCCTGGCGATGAACTGGCTACCCAGTCCCGTGCGAACAGCTTCGTCGTCGTCAACGATGTAGAGATTCAAATGAACGGTGTTCATGGTGCAATGGGTAAGTAGACGGTAAAAACGGCACCGCCCCGGGGATTGTTCTCAAACTCCAGGCGGCCACCATGCCCCTCAAGTATCGTGCGGCAGATTTTCAGGCCCAGGCCCAGTCCATCTGGTTTGGTGGTGAAGAACGCCTGAAACAGTTGACTCGCAATGTCTGGCGCAATGCCAGTGCCGTTATCCGCGACACGGATCCAGGCCTGCGCTGCATCGGCCCCCACCCGAATGTCCACCACGCGTTTGGCGACGGGTGTTGCCTGCATGGCCTGAAGACCATTGACCACCAGGTTCATGACGACTTGTTCAAGCATTACACGGTCTGCGTGCACATGGGGCAGGGGATCGGCGTAGTGCACCAGCACGCGGGCTTTGCGCTGGCGCAGATCAAAGCGCATGAGCGCCAGCACATTGGCAACGACCTCATGCAGGTCGCAGGGCTGAAAACCAGGTGTCTGTTGTTTGGCCGCCAGCCGAATGCGATCAATGATGCTGCGTGCCCGCAGCGCTTGCGCCTTGATGGAGTCCAGACTTTCCACCAGCTGGGCTGGCTTGTTCTGTTCCGAATAGATGCGTGCCGCGCTTGCAAAACTGGCCATTGCCATCAGGGGCTGATTGATTTCGTGTGCCAGGGTTGAGGCCATTTCTCCCAGGCTGGCCAGGCGCCCGGCGCGCTGCATTTGTTCGACATGCTGGCGCTGCTGCTCCTCGGCGCGTTTTTGTGCAGTGATATCGACCACCGAACTCATCCAGCCCGTGTGGGTGCCTGCCGCATCAATCAATGGCGTGGTGTAGATCATCGTGAAAACATCGTGGCCGTCCCGATGGCGAAAGCGGGACTCGTAGCCGGTCAAGCCTGCGCGTCCACTCAGGTCGGCGCGGTTGTCAGCCCAGTGTTTTTCTGTTTCATCCGGGTGCCAATAGGGGTAGGGTGGCAGTCGCCCCAACAATTCGTCAGCGCGGTAACCGGTCATCTCACACATGGCGGGGTTGACATAGATGACATGGCCTTCCAGGTCGCGGGCTCGCACGCCCACCAGCAACGAATCCTCCATGGCTTTGCGAAAACTGACCTCTTCCTCAAGGTTTTTGGTGCGTTCGCGGACCCGCTGTTCAAGTTGTTCGCGTGCGCTGCGCAGTTCGCGAAAGCGTTTTTCCCGTTGCCGCAAGTACATTGCTCCAAACAACACGAAGCCGCTGGCCAGTGTGGCAAATGCCATGGCACTCCAGCGTTCATGCTGCGAAGTGGCAAGATCCGATAGTTGGATCAGTGTCCAAGGCCATTGGCCGAGCCGTGTGTCCAGCGCCAGAAAGTTGCGCTCTTCGCCTTGTACTTGGGCCGACACCTCATAGTGCCCGTCGGCTTTGGGGCGCTTTACCCGCCAGGGTAGAGGCGCAAATTGACGGCCCTTGCCGTACTGTTGCGACGCATCCAGTTGCCGCAAAGCATCGGCGCCGAGTGGCACTATGGTGGTGTAGAGCCATTCGGGTTCCGAACTCATGAAAACGATGCCACGGTCGTCGGCCAGTACAACCGGGCTGCCCCGTTGGCGCCAAGCGTTCTGTACCGCATCCAGTCGCACCGTCAAGACCATCACGCCGATAACGGTGTCCCCGTTTTGTACAGGCTGCGCGATGTGCAGGCCGGCAATACCCGTGCGCGCATCTACGGCATAGCTCAGGCCCAGTCTGCCGGCAAGGGCTTGTTTGAATTCCGGGCGGTCAGAATAATTCTCGGGCCCTTGCGCCATACGGGCCTGCCAATTGCTGGACGATACAACCTGCCCTTTGACATCCAGCAGGATGAGCAGCTCGGTGCCCAGGCGGCGATTGACGTCCTGCAAGTAGGGGTCAAACTTGTCCTGCAGGTGCAGGTTGAGCGGGTCTGCCAGAAAGTCCCACGCCAGTCTGTCCCGCGCCACGGCATACGGAAAATCCTGGTAGCGGGTGATGGCGCTTTCCAGCGCGGGCAACAACACCTCCAGGTTGCGGTGCATGCGGTCCACTTGGGCGGTCACGGCGCGCCGAAATGCCCACTCGCCATAAGCCGCCACCAACACCATCCAGATCGCTAGTGGCAGCGCCCAGCGCGCCCATCGCCACCATGCCGGACTGAACGTGTGCAATCGCGGCAACGGATATTCAGGTTCGGGCATGGGCAATAGCGAAGGCGTGTATCACTTGGCAGCCTCCACCTTCACCCGCGCATTCGGCGCCTCGCCAAACATCTCTGGCGCATACATGGCTTCTACCCGTGACGGTGGCAGCGAAAACTCGCCGACGTTGTTCAGGCGGATGGTGTATTCCATCTTGATCACACCCTTGGGCATGAACTGGTAGTAGCTGCGGAAGGACTCAAAGCTGCGCTCCTCGAACGCGAGCCATCCGTCGCCGTCCTTCTTCTCGCCCTGCGTCGCAATTTCGCTGTCGCGGCCCAGGCCGCTGCCCAGAATGGTTGCGCCGCCGGGAACCGGGTCGGTGATGACGGCCCAGGTCATATCGGCACTGGCATTCACCTCCAGCGTGATGCGTAACACGTCGCCACGGGTGTAACTACCCGCAGGCAGACCCTTGTTGGCCTGCTCGACGGGTGTGATGGTCTTCTTGATCTGGTAACCCGCGTTGAATGGCTCCTTGAGCTGCACTGCCGCCACCGACTGCAGCGTGAGCCAGGGCTTGCCAGGGCCTTGGTGGGTCAGGCTCAGCGTGTCTTTGGGCAGCGTCTTGCTCCACGGCAGGAACATGCTGTTGTTGCGCAGGTTGCCGGGTGATGCGGGTGCGCCAAACCAGGTGGTCTGGTGGGCGGCGCCCGATGCATCAGTTGTTTTGATGCGTTCGACCTTGCTCCACTCTACGGACGCAGCACCCGTGCTCATAGACGCCTTGGTAGAACCCGCCACGGTGACGGCTTCAAACTTGGCGGAGAACTTCTCCAGCGCCAGCCCGCCCCACAGGTTGGCAGTGGTGGTGTGCCAGGCGCCGGCCTGCTGGCGGCCGATGAAACCGTTGGCCAGGCGGCCCATGTCGTCTTTCCACGCCGGGTCGTCCATCACGCTCAGCATCAGGCGAGCGGTGTTGACATCGCCGTTTTGCATCAGCCACCACCAGTAGTCATCCTTTTCGGTGCTGAATACCATTTTGGTGCCCTGGTAGCTGATGCGGCTGCGCAGGATCTGGTTGGCCTCTGCGATACGTTTGTCGCGGTCGGGCACATCCTGCACACGCTTGAGGATGTTGAGCCAGTCAATCACCGCATGGGTGGGCCACTGGTTCGGCGCAATGGTGATTGACCCCAGCATGCGGCCCTGGGCCTTGCCGTAGCGCGACAGGGCTTCCAGCGCGGCGAGCTTGCGGATGTCCAGGTCTTTGCGCGGGCTCCAGAACTCGCGCTGGATGCGGCCTTCGACAAAGGCGATCAGACCGCGTTCCATAGGTGCACGCACTGCATCGCTGAGCGCAAAGGCGGGGTTGACGCTCGCTGCCTCGTGTGTGGCGGCCAGCAGGTAGGCGGTCAGTGTGTCGCTGCCGCGGTTGGCGTCACCATCGCGTGGCGGGAAGTAGTTGGCCAGGCCATCACTGTCCAAGTAGCTTGGGATCTGCGCTGCCACGGTTTCCCATAACTTGCCATCGCGCAGGCCGACCGACTTGCTGGTCTTTTGCTCCAGGCAGGCAAAGGGGTAGCGGGCAAACCAGTCGCGCACGCCGGGCAAACCTTCGGCCAGCTTGGGTTGCAGCGACATCTTCAGCCCACCACGGCCCGGTATGGCATCGGCCGGTGCGTTGACGTCCAGCGTGAACGGGCCGTCGATCTGCACCAGTGTGGCCTGTTGCACCGTCAAGGGCACTGCGGGGATGATGCGTTGGCGCGCCTTCAGCGCATCGCGTGCGCCGCTGATGCTGTCCTTGGCTTCAATCTCCCACAGGATGGCCTCGGAGCGAATCTGCGCCAGTTGTGCGGGGGCAGTCACCATCCAGGCCACTTCACGTGCATCACCGGCGGGTATGTCCACCGTTTGCGGCTTGAGCTCCAGGAGCGTGGCGCGGGGCGTCACTTCCACCTTCATCGCCTGTTTGGTCGTGTTGCGCAGCGTGATCTGGGCGCGGAACTGGTCGTCCTCACGCACCAAAGGCGGCAGGCCGCTGATGATTTGCAGGTCCTGCGTGGCACGGATGCTGGTGGTGCCGGTGCCAAACAAACCGGTGGATGCATCCGCTACGGCAACAATCTTGAACGTGGTCAGTGCGTCATTCAACGGCACGGTCACGACCGCCTGGCCATTGGCATCCAGCTTTACGCTGGGGTTCCACAGCAGCAGGGTCTCGAGCAGCTCACGTGCGCCGCTCTTGCCCCCGCCACCACCGGCAGGCACGGCCTTGCGGCCATAGTGTCTGCGGCCAATGATCTCCATTTGTGCGGTGGATGTTTCCACGCCCCAGGAGCGGCGTTGCAACATTGCGTCCAGCAGGTTCCAGCTGGTGTTGGGCATCAGCTCCAGCAGGGCCTGGTCTACGGCGGCCAGGGCTACTTCGGCGTTCGCCGCGGGTTGACCATTGGGCAGTTTGACCGAGATGGTTACCTTGGCTTGGCTGCGCACCGCGTAGCTTTCCTTGTCGGCCTTCACACTGACATCCAGTTGGTGGGCCTTGGTGCCCACGCGGATTTCTGCCACGCCCAGCCGGAAGGCGGGTTTGCTCAGGTCCACAAGCGCGGTCGGCGCCACATATTCACGCCCCTCGTACCAGAAGGATGTCCACCACTCACGCGGCGCCTTGAAGCCCCATGTGAAGAACGAATACCACGGCACCTCGCGCAAGCGGCCGCGCAGTGCCAGCACACTCACATACACATTCGGTCCCCAGCCATCCTTGATCTTCAGGCTAATGGTTGGGTCCTGGCCGTTGAGCTGCACCACTTCGGTCTCGACAATGCCTTCGCGTTCCACGGCAATCAGGGCAGTTGCAAAGCGGAAGGGCATACGCACCTGGAACTTGGCGGTCTCGCCGGGTTGGTAACTCTTCTTCTCCGGCAGCAGGTCAATACGGTCATGGTTTTCACCACCGAACCACAGTTCGCCCTGCTTGGTGACGTAGACGGAAGAGGCAGCCTGGATGCTGTTGCCAACACTGTCCTTGGCGGTGACGACCAGTTCCACTTCACCTGCTTCGTTGAGAGCGGTTTCGCACAGTAGCAGGCCGCGCGAATCGCTCTTGCCCGTGCAGACCGTCCCCATTTCCTTCACGCTGGTCTTGTTGTCATAGGTGTAGAAGCCACCCACCATGCGTTTGCGGGTGGTGGTGACGATGCGGGCCGTGGCCTTGACCTCCATCGCCACATCGGCCTGCGGCTTGCCGCTCAAATCCAAAGCCAGTGCCTGAAACTTGATGCGCTGGCTGCTCGACACCCAACCCTCGGTCTTGATGCCGGCCACCACGGCGGCAGGCCACAGGGTCTGTGTGCTGCGTATGGTTTGCACTTCGCCATTGGGGTCCGAGTAGGTGGCCTCCAACAGCAGGTCTTGTGGCTGGCGGCTGGTGGGTACTTTGTCGACCGTGACTTTGCCTGCGCCGTTCTTGTCCAGTGTCAGCGGCAGCTTGTCTGCGATGACCTTGGCGTCGGCTGAGGCGTCGGGCTCCTCTTCGCCTTCGGGGCGGTTGTCGCGGGTACCGCGCGGCGCCTGGAAGTTGAATTCAGAAAAGTCGGCATAGTTCAGGGATTTGCCACGCACCAGGGCCGACACCCGCACTGGCAGGTTGTTGGCACCACCGCCGGACACGTAGTTGATCTGCACATCCACCGGCACGGCTTTTACATTGACCAAGGCCTTTTTGTCGGTGGGCGTGACGCGGCCTTCGAGCACCGGCAAACGGAATTCTTCAACCCGGAACGAGCCTGTAGTGAAGTTGCGCTCACCGTTGTTGGCAGACTGCAGCTCCACTTGGTAGACCCCCAACTTGGCAGCAGGGGGAATGGCGAATGTGTTCTCGGCACTTTGACCGCCCGTGGCCGTTTTACGCCACACCAGGTCTTGCGTGTACTGCTGACCACTGCCAACATGGGTGATGACCAGCACGGCGGGCTGCGTTGGCGTCAGGCCAAAGCCCTTGCTGGTCTCGCTGCGCAAGATGTGTTTCATCGACACCGTCTCGCCGGCGCGAAAGAGCGTTCGGTCGAAGATGGTGTGGGCACGTTCGTCCGGCCGCGCTTCACGGCTGGTGGGCAGGTTGAAGCGCCAGGGCTCAATGCCGCGGTTCCAGTCGCTCCAGGTAAAGGCCATGTCGTCCACCGTGCCTTTGCCATCGGCCGCAGCTTGTTGCGCCCGGGCGCTGACAAAGTAAGCCTGGGTGTGACTGCCGTCACCATTGCAGGTAGGGGGCTGGGGCGAGATACCGGTCAGGTTGGCAATGCCCTGCGCATTGGTCTTGGCGCTGGCCACTTCACGGCCCCTGCAGTCGGACACGCGCACCTGGGCGTTGGCTACGGGTGCGCCCTTGTCCAGCGTGGTCACCCAGGCCAGCGCGTTCTCGCGCCCCAGCTTGAAATGCACGCCCAGATTGGTCACCAGTGCGGACGTGCGGACCACCATAGTGCGGCCATTGCCGTGGCGTTCATCCAGCAGCGAGCTGCCCAACTTTTGTGAGCTGATCTCGACCACGTGGAAGCCGGGGGCGAGCGGAATGCCCACCACCTCAAACGGGCGGGGGTCGTTGTCGGCGGGCTTGGGCAGGTCCAGCGTTTTTACATTGGCCTGGCCACCCAGCAATGAGACCATGCGCGACTGCACTTCGGTCCTGTCGTACGCGTCCAGAGATGGGGGCAATGGGCCTTTGACGTCCCGTGCCGCAAGCTTGCGCGATACCGTGAAGTTGTCGTAGCGTTGCACCTTCAAAAACCACTGGATGATGTCTGCGTCCGTGCCGGGTGTCAGGGTGCTGACCTTGCCCGGTTCCACCTTGAGGCCCTTGGTTGCCAGGGCGGCTTCTACATTGCGCAGCGTGACGGGCAGCATGGCCACGCCATCGGGTTCGGCAAAACGCTCGACGATGCCAAAAGGCGCAGCGGCAAATTTGGCCAGCGGCGGCATGAGGCCCGTGGATACTTTGAGCGGAAAGCTGTCGGCATTGCGCAGCACACGGCCAGATGCGTCCTTGAAGCCCTTGGGAAGCTCCAGCGTAAAGGCTGTCTGCTCTGTGAAGATTCCTTTGAAACTCACGCTGTTTTGCACGGATTCTTCGTCCGCAGACTCCCCGCCAGAGTCAGACGTGGGCTTGATGGTGTCCTTGTCCGACTTCAGGCGTATGGCGTCCAGCAGCTTGGCCGACACCGGCGCGTTGAAGCTGAGCCGCATGGGGCGTAGGGGAAGGCAGGCGCTTTGGGCGTTTTCACGCTCGCAGCTGAAGGTGGCGGCAAAAGGCTCACGCACCTGGAAGTTGAACCGCTTTTCTACGGAATTGGCGACACCATTGGCATTGCTGCCGCTGGGTGGTGTGCTGACACCCTGGCCGTAGACGATTTGCACCTTGGCCGAGGGCGTGAGCGTGCGATTGCAGGCCATGGTGATGATGCTCAGGGGGTCTTTGGCGGCTGCCGCCTCCAGTCCTTGTGATTTGAGCAGGGCTGCACGGTCCTTGCCGTCAATCAGGCGTATGGCCACGCGTTCACCCAGGCCCTCCACCGAACACCACACATTGGCCTGCACGCTGGCCAGCGTGGCCGGGCCGTTCAGCCGCAGCGTGAAAAACTGCTCTTCATCTATGCGGTTGCCGGCATAGGGCTGCGTGTTTTGCACAAACGGGCCGCCGGTGTTGAACTTGTAACTACTGGTGCCCGTCAGCTCCGCACCCTTTGGCGATTTGAAGCCGCTGCGCACCTGGAGGTTGCAGGTCACACCCGGCGGCAGGTCGTTCTCAAACTCGTAGGCCCAACTGCGGTCGGTCACCCAACGCCCCGATCCCTTGGTGACCTGGGCATCGCTGCAACTCAGTGTCAACGGCGCCTCGGCCTTGGGGTCACCAAAATTGACGGCACTTTCGTCAAACTTGGCCACCACCTGGCGCACCCGCGCCACCTCGCCCTGGGGGGAGACGCTGACGATCTGGATGGCCTGTGCATGGAATGCCGCAGTTGCCAGTATTGCCGCGCACGTTTTAAGGATGGTGTTGCCCACAATTGCTCCCCTTTTCTGAATCGCAGAGGGTAGCCGATTTAGCGGGCTAGTTTTCCAATCCGTAGCGAATCCACAGTTGTTTTAGCACGCCGGCGGACTCCATCTTCTCGAACAGTGCATCGAGTTCCTGCGGACTGGGTTTGCTGCCTTTTTTGACCACCGCGGTGTGGGCGTAGGTCTGGTCAAAGTGGTCGGAAACCAGTAGGCGAGCGGCGACTTGGGGTTCCTTCTGCAGGTAGCTTTTGAGGTAGGACTTGGTGATCACCGCCACATCACCGCGTTCTGCGAGCAGATTGCGCAGGCTGATGGCGTTGTCCGGGCTGAAGCTGATGTTGTACCGCTGGGCCAGACGCGCCGGATCTGCGTCGAAGTTGGCGAATCCGTAGTGGTAGCCGGTGACACCCAGAATGTGTTTGTCTTGCAATGTTTTGAAGTATTCCTGGCCCCGGCCGGGCTGGCTGCGGGCCACATACACCTCGCCGTCCCCTTTAAGGAATACTTTGCTGGCCTGCACCACGCTGGGGTCCCAGCCCCACTTGATGTTTTCGAACAGCACCATGCTGAAAGACCCGTCCGCCATGTCTCGGTACCGGCGATTGGACGAGGTGCTGACCACCTGGAAGGTGTAGTCTTTTTGAAATGCATTCATGGCTTGCACCAGATCGGCTGTCAGCCCACCAGATTGGTCAACAAATGGCAGAAACGGGTAGGTGCCCACCCGCACCAGCTCGGCAGATTGCACCGGCGGCACACCGGCTGCAAACGCGAACAGCAAAGCCAGGACAGAGCGCACAAGGCGCGCGGCGGTCATCGCACAGCCCTTTCCATGCCGTATTTCTTAAATATCCTGTCATAGGTGCCATTGGCCTTGATGACCTCCAGCCCCTTGTTAAAAGCGCCAATGATCTCCTGGGCTTTGGGATTTTGTAGCCCGGCGGTCACATATAGGGGGTTCACTGCCAACGGCGTTTTGACGAATTCAATCTGCTCTAACGCGTGTGGGTCTCCAGCGGCTATCGCGGCGCGGGCCACGATTTCGTCCTCCAGCGTGAGGTCTACCCGGTTGCGCAGCAGCTTCTTGATATTGGTCATCAGGTCTTTGCCGTTCTCACGTGCGAAGGCGGTCGACTGTGTGAACGCGTCGCCGTAACCGTAGCCCAGCACGGTACCCACCTGCTTACCCTTCAAGCTCTCCAGCCCGTTGAATTCGAACGGGTCGCCCTTGCGTTTGATAAAGCGCACATTGCCCACGGCAAAGGCAGTGCTGAACAGCAACACCTTGACCCGCGCGTCTGTACGCCAGGTAAAGGGAACGATGTCGTAGGATCCGTTTTTAACACCCGTCTCGGCGCGCGCCCAGGGCACGTATTCCATGGTCACCTCATGCCCTTGGGTCTTGTAGGCCGCGCGTATGATTTCCATGCCCAGCCCGCCGTCGGGGTGGTTGGGGTCACCGTAAGGCGGGTAGGGGTCGCCAGCTGCGGTGATGGTCATTGCCGGACTGGCCGTAGCAGCCAGGCACAGCAGACACGCAGCCAATACCCCCAACACTGTTCTCATCTGCATCTGCATCTGCATCTCCAACAGAACTGCCCCGCCGCTAAGACCAGGCGGGGGCTAACCAGTCCACTCTGGCAGCATCGCGGGAGGGTGTCAAGTGGTGGCTTTTCGCATAACGCGTTATGGGCGCATCAAACGCAGAGGCTCACCTACGCGGGCCTTTGCCACATCGTCGGCGTGGAATGGCAGTGTGGGCCACTCCTTGCGCGAGTACAAACGCAACTGGTCGTTGGCGAAGGCCGACTCCGGGTTGGTCGACTGGCCGTAGGTCAACAACCCCTGCGCGACCGGCCCTTTGGCATCAAAAGTCACGGTCTGCACATAACTGGTGCCGTAGTCAATGCGCAGGCCGTCTTTGGTGATGCCCCTGATCTCCTGGCGGCCCAAGTTGTTGAGCACACCTTCAATCTCGTCACCACCATGCAGCGCGATGGCCTCTTCGGTCATGGACGGGCGTTGCACGCTGCCCAGTGTTGCATCCAAAGCGTAGCCAGCGGCTTTTACATTGGTAACGGCTTGCGCCAACGCGTCCCAGACCTTTGTGGCAATGGCCGCATCAGCCATCTTTAATCCGTGGGGCGTGGCGACCGGCTGTTGCGCATCAAACGCCACGCGGTAGATGCCAGGGATGGCACGCACGCTGCGCCAGAATTCGCGGAACACATGGGCGCCGCGTGCGTCCACATCGTTGCGCTGGTTCCAGCCCTTTAGTGCGGCGCAGCCTTCTTGCGCCGCTGCATTGGGTGCGTTGGCACAGGCGCTCAGCAAGTCCGGCAGGATGACGCTGGCCATGAAGTTGCGGTTTTCAAACAGCTGTTGCTGCACGCCTTGCGCCGTGGCCTTGCCCTTGGATAACATCTCGGGTATCTCTTGCAGGCCGGCGCGGGTGCGTGCCCGCGTCACGCTGGCATCACCCACCATGGGCGAGATGTCGCCAAAGCGCTGGGCCGGGTGGGAGTAATAAAAGCTGTCGTTGCTGTTGTGCACCCAATCGCTGCGCACGGCGACGGGCATACGCGCAATGGGTATCAGGCCCGGCACGGGGGACGCGGGGTCGCGCCGCCAGTCGCAACTGCTCTTGGAACCATCCAGCACCACCAGGCCTGCGGCTTGGCGCAGTGCGGTCGCCGGCTTGCTGGGCGCGCAGCGCTCCAACTGGGTGGCGTCCACATCGGGCACAGCGCTGGCGTCGGCATACAGCGCATTACCCTGGCGGTCCGCGGCGATGGTGTTGATCCACATCGTGCCCAGCGTGCTCAGCGTCTTGGGCATGTCGTTCACGCTGGTCGCACGCGACAGGCCCATGGCCGAGTCCAGCATGCGCACATTGCCGGTGTTGGCGTCTTGCAGCGCGTAGGCGACCTTGCTGGTCCATGTCAGCCCGGCGCGTGGCAACACCACCACTGGCCCCCAGCGTGTAGACCACACGGTGTGGCTCTTGTTCTGCAGCGCGCCATCTGCGCCGCGCACCGCAATGTTGACCGCGCGCGACGCCATCTTGACCGGTTGGCCGTCGATCAGATAACTGGTCGGGTCACCCGGCACCAGCGCCAGCTCATGCAAGGTAAAGCGTTTGCCGGTGGACACGGTGTGTGACCAGGCCACGTCTTTGTTAAAGCCAATGGACACGGCCGGGAAGTGCGCCAGGCTGGCACCCATGACGTCGAGCGAGCCGGGAATCGTCAAGTGCATCTGGTAGAAGCGGTTCACTCCCGTCCACGGAAAGTGCGGGTTGCCCAGCAGCAGGCCGCTGCCATTGGCCGTGCTGTCTTTGCCAAAGGCCCAGGCGTTGGAACCCAGGGGTGAGTCCAACAGTCCGGCTTCACGCATGGCGTCGGCTGCATCGGCTAGGTTGATGTTGGCTGGCCCGGTGCTCGCGGCCACAGGCGCGGGTGGCTGGGCACCCAGCATGCCATCGGCCAGTGCGGCAATGCCGGCCTGCACGGCGGTCAGTTCGCCCATGCGTCGGTAGTCTTTCAACGTCATCGGTTTGACCCAGGCTTGCCCGTTGCAAGCGGCAGGTAGTTTGCCGCTGTTGTCGGCCAAGTAGCGGTTGTAGCCGGCCACATAACCGCGTGTCAGGGCTTGCGCCTCGGCGCTGGTGGCGGCCCACTGTTTGACCAGCATAGCGTCGTCCATGTGCGCTGCCATGAACAGGTCGATTTGTTCATTGGGCAGCGTGCGCCGCCCCAACAACGCGCTGGCCTTGCCGCCACCAAAGTAGACGGAGCGCTCACCGCGCGCCGTGACCAACTGGTTGGCGCTGAGGCACACATTGTCTTGCGCGTAGGCGTAGGCAATGCCATAGGCCAGCGTCTCGGCGTCGGGTGCGGTGATGTGCGGTACGCCATTGGCGGTGCGGGTGATTGTTGCGGTGTTGGCCGTGGTACTGGGGGTCTGGGTGGCGCAAGCGGCCAGCAGTGTGGCCAGCGCAACCGGCGTGAATCGAAGGGCGGTGTTCATCGTCAGCAAGGGAGTCTCCTGTTTTGTTGTGGTGCGCGCAGCTTGGGCAAGCAGCCTGCGCGGCCAGTCCCCATTGCGTTGGACGTGGCGGTGCAATCCTAGGGTTTAACGGCGCTGGGTTACAGTGCATTGGTTGCCAACTTAGGTGCTTATTTCGCCATGCCTTTATTGCCACACCCATCACCCAACGGCGCCGTTCGGGTGGACATCCTATGGGGCCCTGACGTGCTGGCCGGTGCGGCCTTGGCCGTGGCGGACGTGTTACGCATGGTCAATTTTTTGGCTGCCATGCGTGACCCCAAAGCCATGCCCATCGTCTGGCGCTGGTGGTGTGCCGATGGCGCACGGCCGCCGCTGGCCTTGCCACGCAACAAGGGATTCAGGGGTGTGGCGAACCTGCTGGTGGTGCCCGGTTGGCATGCGCAAAGCGTGCCGCACTTGGAGCAGTTGGTGGCCCGCGCTGCGGCGTCGTCCGCAGCCCGCATCGCCAAGGTTCACGCCAACGGTGGTCGTGTCGCAGGCCTGTACAACGGCGCCGCTTTGTTGGGTGAGGCAGGCTTGTTGCAGGGCCGCAGCGCGGTAACGTCGTGGCCCTTTGTTGCCGACCTGTTGCGCCGTGTACAGAGTGTGCAGTTGGTCAACGACCGCGCGTGGCTGGAGCACGAACGTGTATGGACCTGCGACTCACCGGCGCTGGCGTATGACGTGGTGCTGGACATGCTGCGCCACACACCGGTGGCCGACCTGGCGCTGGCTGGCGCGCCTGTGGTGCTGCATTCGGGCGAGCGCCAGCGCGCCGCGGTGCAAAGCGCCGAGTCTGGCCAAACCATCATCACGTCTGCCGGTGCGCTGGAGCGTGCGCGCCAGTGGCTGGAGGCCCATGTCAGCGAACCCTATAACTTGCAAGACACGGCCCGCGCGGCGGCCACCAGCCCGCGCTCGCTGTTGCGTTGGTTCTCCAAGGTGTATGGGCAAAGCCCGCTGGACTATCTGCACAACCTGCGCGTGGCCCATGCACGTGTGCTGCTGGAGACCACGTATATTGGCGTGGAGCAAATGGCGCATATGTGCGGCTACCAGGACGTGGGCACCTTCCGCCGCGTCTTCGCACGCCAGACCGGCGTCATGCCCGCCGCGTACCGCGAGCGTTTTCGCCTGCGCACCAGCCGCAAGCGCTGGCGCTCTGCCGCCGTCATCGGCAAGTAGATAGCCCTCCAGCAATCCAAACAACCCTGCGCAATCGTTTGCCTCCTACTATGCATGCGTTCTACAGCGACCAGTTTGTGCTGCCTCTGCCAGAGGGTCACCGCTTTCCCATGGCCAAGTACCGCATGTTGCGCGAGCAATTAGCCGACCACTTGCCGGCGGTGCGTTGCCTGGAAGCACCCCGCGCCAACGACAGCGAACTGGCTCTGGTCCACAGCGCAGACTACATCAACGCCATAACCCAGGGCACGGCCAGCCCGGCGGTACTGCGCGAGATCGGCTTCCCGTGGAGCGAAGCCATGGCCGAGCGCGCCCGCCGATCCGTAGGCGCCACCATCGCCGCAGCCCGTGTGGCGCTGGTGCAGGGCGTGGCGGCCAACCTGGCGGGTGGCACCCACCATGCCTATGCCGACAAAGGCGGCGGCTTTTGTGTATTCAACGATGTGGCCGTGGCCAGCCGTGTGGTGCAGGCGGAGTGGGGCAGCGGCCAGCCGCCTGGCGCAGCGCCCCTTCGCGTGGCGGTGATCGATCTGGACGTGCACCAGGGCAATGGCACGGCACATATCTTCCAGGGTGACGACAGCGTGTTTACGCTCTCACTCCACGGCGACAAGAACTTTCCGTTTCGCAAGGAGGCGAGCGACCTGGACGTGCCGCTGCCCGACGGCTGCGCAGATGCGGACTACCTGACCGCGCTGGACGTTGCGTTGGCTGAGCTGGACAGACGTTTTGCGCCCGGCCTGGTGATGTACCTGGCCGGCGCCGACCCGTACGAGGGCGACCGCCTGGGCCGGCTCAAGCTAAGCATGCGAGGCATGCAGACCCGGGACCAGCGGGTGTTTGACTGGTGTGCCGCGCGCAAGTTGCCGGTGGTGGTGTTGATGGCCGGTGGGTATGGTGTGCGCATCGAGGAGACAGTCGCGGTGCAGCTCAATACTTACCACGTTGCATTGGCCTATTGGGAAGCCTTCCAGCGGGATGTGCTTTAGAGAAATGTGCCTCTAGCCCCCGTCGGATATGTGCAAAGCGCTCCTAATTTGATAGTAGTTTATCGGGCACTGTGGGGTACATCTGACGTTTAGAAAATCCCCCCTGTTCAGGGGATGGCGCGTCTGCACCCAACATGCACAATGCGGCCTCACTTTACACACACGATGGGGACGGAATGACGCGGAGCCGCAATAACGAATACCTGCTGCTTGCGGGAGATGGGTTCTCTGCCTTTGGATCCTGGATTGATTTTCTGGCCATTTTGACGCTCGCGGCCTACCAGTTCCATGTCTCCGCGTACGAAATGGCCATTGTGAGTGCCGCCGGGTTGCTGCCGGGCATGTTGTTGTCACCCGCTATCGGGCGTTGGTGCGACAAGGGCAACCCCAAACACTTGCTGATGGTGTCCATTGCGCTGAGGGTTGTTGCAACAGCCGCCATCATTTTTTGCCATGACTTCTCGCTGTTTTTGGGCTTGGTCGCGCTGCGTTCGGTCTTCACCACCGTCGCACCGCCGGCCATCAATGTGATGGCGGTACGGGTCGTAGCCTCGGAAGGCCTTCCTCGGTTCTACTCGCTGCTGAACGTCATCAACAACTCTGCCAAAGTGCTGGCGCCAGCGATAGGGACCATTTCAAGCTCTTTGTCCAGCGAGACGGTGGCGCTCTCACTGTCCTTGGTGTGTTCTGCGGCGTCGCTGGCTGTGTTCGCGTTTATTCGGATCCAGCCAAAGGCGGCAGAACCCTCTGCTACCAAAAACATGGCAGGGAAGGTGTCCGTAGCCGGACCCAACCTGGTGCCCTTGTTGTGGGTTGCCACCACCTATGCTTTTTTCATTTTTATGGTGAACAACCTGGTCCCGCTGGTGTTGCAGCGCGCAGGGTTTGACAAGGCATTGTTGGGCCTGCTGATCAGTTGCTCCGGGGCCGGCAACATCCTTTCCGGGCTCTGGTTGGCCAAGAAAACCCGAGCCAATGCAATGCGTGGCGACATCGGCGAGCTGATGACCCCGGCGATCTTTCAGGCAATGGGTTTTGGAATGATCGGCATTGCGCTGCAAACGCAAGCCGCACAAGCGGCCGTCATCCTGCCCCTGCTGTTTTTCGTCATTGGCACCTTCAGCGCACGGTATGCCATTGCGATGAATGTGCATGTGTCAACACACTTTTCGCATTCAGTTGGTGGTGTATGGGGCACGCTACAGGCCTGGCAGAACGCGATGATTCTGGTTGCGCCTATGGTGGGCTCGGTCGTGCTCGATGCGCTGGGCGCGGGGTGGTTGTTCCTGTTTTCGACGGGTGTTGCGGGTGTCTCGTTCGCAGTGTTTTATGCATTGCGATCCATGGGCATGCCCAGGCTTCAGGCACCCGCTGTCTCTTGAATTGCCCGCTCAGGGCATCAAATCCGCGACCCCATCCCAGGCCTCGGGTGCCAGGCGTCCTTCGTACCGCGCTACCACCTTGCCTTTGGCGTCCACCAACAGTGTCAGTGGAAGCTTCATGGGCACGGCCTTTCCTTCGTCTTGGCGCACGGCGATCAGGCCTTTGGATGGCATCTGGGTCTTGCCCTGGATGCGCTCGTAGGCCAGCCAGTCTTCGGCGTTTTTGTCCACGTTGACCGTGACAAGCGCAAAGGGCTTGTCGCGCCAGCCGTTCAGGTTGGTGCGCAACTCGGGCAGGCTGTCGCGGCATACCGCGCAGGACGTGGACCAGTAAAACACGATAGCCACCTTGCCGCGGATGCGGTCTGCGCTGAATTTCTCGCCATTGGCGCCCACGGCTTGCAGATCCAGCGTGGTCGCCGGCGCGGTGGTCGGGGGTTTCGCCGGTGCGGTCTGTGCAGATGCAAGACCTGCACAGCAGGCCGCCGCGGTGATAAGGCACTGTACGAGGATTTTCATGGTGGCATTCCGTGGTTGGGGATAGTTTGGGGCGCAGGGTTTGCAGGTTGGTCGCTGCAATGGCCCAATCATTACAGGGAAAATACCGCCATGGCTAAAAAAGATCATGTTTCTGAAACCCCCGCCACCCAGATGCTCAAGGCACACAAAATTGCCTACACCGAGCATCCCTACGAGTACCTGGAGCACGGCGGCGCCCAGCACAGCGCGCAGGTGCTGGGGATTGACCCGTTTGCCGTCGTCAAAACCTTGGTGATGCAGGATCAGGACGCCAAGCCGCTCTTGGTGCTGATGCATGGCAACCGCAAGGTGTCCACCAAGAACCTGGCCCGGCAGATCGGCGCCAAATCGGTGGAGCCCTGCGCACCCGAGGTGGCTAACCGCCACAGCGGCTACCTGGTGGGCGGTACATCCCCGTTTGGTACGCGCCGGGACATGCCGGTGTACATCGAGGAGAGCATCATGGCCCTGCCCAAAATCCTGATCAACGGCGGCCGCAGGGGTTACCTGGTAGGGATTTCGCCTAGCGTTTGTGTGCAGTTGCTGGCGGCAAAGCAGGTACAGTGCGCACTGGCTGATTGACAGCCCCGACCGACATATTCAGGAGAACTGGTTTTGGATTCCCTTCGCGCTTTGTACCCCTTGTTTGCCGTTGTCGCCGCCTATCTGGTGGGCTCGTTGTCGTTTGCTGTCATCGTGAGCCGCAGCATGGGCCTGAACGACCCACGGACCTATGGCAGCAAAAACCCCGGCGCCACCAATGTGCTGCGCTCCGGCTCCAAGGCCGCGGCCATCGTCACGCTGCTGTTGGATGCCTTCAAGGGCTGGCTGCCGGTGATGCTGGTCAAGTGGTTTGGTCAACCCTACGGTCTGGGTGATGGCACCGTGGCCCTGGTGGGGCTGGCGGCGTTTCTGGGCCACTTGTTCCCGGTGTTCTTTCGCTTTGTGGGCGGCAAAGGTGTGGCCACTGCGCTGGGTGTGTTGCTAGCCACCAGTTGGATGCTGGGCCTGGCCACGGGGCTTACCTGGTTGATCATTGCCTACTTTTTCCGTTACTCGTCGCTGGCCTCTTTGCTGGCAGCGCTATTTGCGCCGGTGTATTACGTTTTTGGTGGTGGCGTGGTCTGGCCCCTGGACAAAAGCATTGTTTTTTCGACTACTGTGATGTCGCTGTTGCTGATCTGGCGCCATGCCGAGAACATCTCCCGTTTGATCAAGGGCACTGAATCCAAGTTGGGCAGTAAAAAGAAAGCCTAATTCTGTTGTGCCGCAAAGGCGCCCAGCCGCAACATCTGGAAATGGTTGAGCCGCGCCCGCACTGCTGATGCGGGTAGCGCAGACTTGATCTTGTGCCCCTTGTCGGCCGTGTGGTGCAGGCGTGGGCTGAGGACCATCTCCCCGGCAGAGTTGGCAATGATGGCCACATAAGGGTGGTTGTGCTGGTTGCTACGGCGCAGCACCACAGCGGTTTCATTGTTTTCCATGCGCACATAGGTGCCCGGTGGGCACAGGCCCACTGCGCGCACCAGGGCGTGGCCTATCTCATC
>JAYSZJ010000151.1:0-37123 GCA_043738115.1 Rhodoferax sp.
TTCCCGATGCTCGTCGCCACACTCGCCGGGTTGCAGGCGGCCGGCCGCATCGAGCGCGAGCTGATGCACAGCTATGCCGCCAGCTATGTGCGAACGCTGCTCGACCTGCGCCTGCCGTGCGCGGTGCCGTACATCGTCAGCGCGCTGAAGGTCAACGCGACGCTGGCGCTGATCGGCGCCATCGTCGCCGAATTCTTCGGCTCGCCGACGGTGGGCCTGGGCTTTCGCATCAGCACCGAGGCGGCGAAGATGAACATGGCGCTGGTCTGGGCGGCGATCGTCGTCGCCGCCGTCACCGGCTCGCTGGCCTACGCTTTGCTTGTTAGTCTGGAGCGCCGCCTGGCGTTCTGGCACCCGTCGGTGCGATCGCGCTGATTTTTTCGTTGATGTTCCAGGTCCCCCGGATCCCAACCCCCAAGGAGCTAGTGATGATGGGTTCTTGTCTCAAGTTTGCCGCCGCCGTTGTGGTGCTGGCCTGCAGCGCCACTGCGCAGGCGCAGGAAAAGTTCACCGTGCAGATGAAGTGGGTGCCGCAAGCCCAGTTCGCCGGCTACTACGTCGCTGCCGCCAAGGGTTACTACAAGGCCGAGGGGCTGGACGTGACCATCAAACCCGGCGGCCCCGACATTGCGCCCGCGCAGGTGATTGCCGGCAATGGCGCCGACGTGGTGGTGGACTGGATGCCTTCGGCGCTGGCCTCGCGTGAAGCCGGTGTGCCTCTGGTCAATATCGCCCAGGTGTTCAACCAGTCCGGCCTGATGCTGACCTGCAAAAAGGCCAGCGGCGTCGCCACCCCCAAGGACCTGAAGGGCAAGACGCTGGGCGTCTGGTACGGCGGCAATGAATACCCCTTCCTGAACTGGATGGCCAAGCTGGGCAACAAGCCCGACACCGACATCAAGATCCTGAAGCAGGGCTTTAACGTAGACCCGCTGTTGCAAAACCAGGCCGCCTGTATCTCGACGATGATTTACAACGAGTACTGGCAGGTCGTGGACGCGGGTGTCAAAGAGAGCGACCTGGTCACCTTCTTCTATGAAAAAGAAGGCGTGGCCACGCTGGAAGACGGCCTGTATGTGATGGAAGCCAAGCTCAAAGACCCGGCCTTCGTCGCGCGTATGGCCAAGTTTTTGAAGGCCACCTTCAAGGGCTGGAATGACGCGGTCAAAGACCCTGAAGGTGCGGCCAAGGTCGTCGTCGCTGCGGACGCTTCCGGCAGCGCAACCTTGAAGGTGCAGAAGCGCCAGATGGAAAACGTGGCCAAGCTGATCACCAATGCCGGCACCGCCAAGATTGGTTACCTGGAGCCTGCCGCCTATGAGCGCACCGTCAAGGTATTGCTCGCCGGTGGCAGCTCACCGGTGATCAAGAAGGACCCGGGCAAGGCCGCGATGTCCCACGTGGTGTGGGAAGCAGCGTCCAAGTAAACTGCGCGCTCTGATTGGTTTCACCCTGATGACTCCAGGGGGTCGTATCCACCGCGGTGCGACCCCTTTTCTTTGCCACTATGACACCACCCCAAGCCACGATTCCACGCACACGCACCAGGGCCGCTTCACCTGCACCTGAAGAAGATGTCATCAAGGGGCAGATTCGCAAGTCGAATGAAAACCGCATCCTGTGCGCCGCGGAGAAAGTGTTTGCCCGCGCCGGTTTTGGCGGCGCCACCATGGCCGCCATTGCAACCTGCAGCGGCTTGCCCAAGGCGAACCTGCACTACTACTTTGGCAGCAAGGACGTGTTGTACCGCGCCGTGCTGGCCCGCACGCTGAGCGATTGGCTGGCACCCGCCCAAGGTATCACGGCCGATGCCGATCCGCGCGCCGCACTGGAGCAATACATCCGCGTCAAGATGGCGCTGTCGGCCCAGCGCCCCGACGGCTCCAAGGTATTTGCCAACGAGATGTTGCACGGCGCACCGGTGGTCAAGACCATTCTGAAGTCCGAACTGCGCCCGCTGATCGTCGAGAAATCCGCCGTGATCCAGGGCTGGATAGACGCCGGGCGTATGGCGCCGGTAGACGCCACCCACCTGTTCTTCACGATCTGGGCCGCCACCCAGACTTATGCCGACTTTGATGTGCAGGTGTGCGCGGTGCTGGGACGCAAGGCTCTCACATCCAAGGACCATGCCCGTGCCACCGAGCATGTGGTGTCTCTGCTGATGCGGGGTTGTGGGCTTTGATGAAATTCCGCTGTAGCCACCGTAAAATATAGTATGTGTGCTACATATTTAGTAGCATGTGGGTGCAATGGCTATAACAATGCCTGAACAACACTACCTCATCACCCACCCCAACGTCGTCATCAGCAACACGGTACCAGTTCCCCAATGGCCACTGTCCGAGATTGGGCGGTCGCGCATGAAGGCTGCTTTGGACCTGCCGTGGATCAAGAGTCTGGCGGCGATCTATTGCAGCACCGAACAAAAGGCCATCGATGGCGCGCACATCCTAGGCGAGCATTTGCAGCTGCCTTTCCACGCTGTGCACGCGCTGGGCGAAAACGATCGATCGTCAACTGGATTCTTGCCACCGCCTGAATTTGAAAAGGTTGCGGATGCATTCTTCGCAAACCCCACCCAATCCGTCCGTGGGTGGGAACGCGCAATCGATGCGCAGGCGCGGGTTGTTCAAGCTGTCATAGAACTCGTCAACGCGAACACGTCCAACGGGCCGATTGCCATCGTTTCGCATGGCGCTGTGGGCACCCTGCTGTACTGCCACCTCACCGGGCAGGACATCTCACGCCATTGGGACCAGCCTGCCAATGGGGGTGGTAACTATTTCTGCTTTTCATTATCACCCCGTGGAGCCACCTCGCACTGGCGAGCCATAGATGCCCACCGGGGCTAAGCGCATAGTCGCCAGGCCTTAACATCAAGGCCATGCAAACACTCCCCGCAAGAATCCGAAAAAGTGCCCGTCTCTCAGGGCACTTTGTGCTGCGCTCGGGCCTGACCAGTGACACGTATTTCGACAAATACCAGTTCGAGTCTGATCCCGTATTGTTGCGCGCCATCGCCGAAGCCATGGCCCCGCTGGTGCCGACGGGCACCGAGGTCCTGGCGGGCCTGGAGATGGGCGGAATCCCCATCGTGACCATGCTCAGCCAGGTCACCAACATTCCTGCCGCGTTCATCCGCAAAGAGCCCAAGGACTATGGAACCTGCCGCTATGCGGAGGGCGCATCCCTGCAAGGCAAACACTTCATCCTGGTCGAGGATGTGGTATCCAGCGGGGGGGCCATCATCGATGCCATGGCCAAGCTAAAGGCCGACGGTATGGTGCCCGAGATCGCCCTGTGTGTGATCGACCGGCAGAGTGGTGGCGCCGAAGCACTGCACGCCGCCGGGTTGACACTCAAGGCCTTGTTCAATTTTGAAGAGATTGAACGCGCTTAGCCCGCGCTTGTCACCATGCCAAGCCCACACGATCTGATCCTGTTTGACCTGGACGGTACGCTCAGCGATCCCTTGGTGGGAATAGGCCGGTCCATCAACTACGCTCTGGCGCACTACGGTTACCCGGTGCGTGAACTGGACCAACTGTCTATTTACATCGGTCCACCCTTGGACGAGTCTTTCAGCGCACTGACTGGCGTTACAACAGCTAGCCATATAGAGGCATTGGTGGCCAAATACCGTGAACGGTATGCCGATGTGGGTTACTCCGAAAACGTGCTGTACCCCGGCATTCCTGAAGTGTTGTCCGTACTCAGTGACGCGGACATTCCCATGGGGGTTTGCACATCCAAACGGGTTGATTTCGCCGAACAGATTTTGAAGATGTTTGGCCTGCGCGCGCATTTTCGTTTTGTTAGCGGCGGGGAGATCGGTATCCAAAAGTGGCAACAAATGCAAGGGCTGTTGGCCGACGGTCAGGTCAGCACTTCGTCGGTCATGGTGGGTGACCGTGCGGTAGACATGGTTGCAGCGCACCGCAACGGCCTGCAGGCGGCGGGCGTGTTGTGGGGGCACGGCACACGGGAGGAGCTTGCGCGCGAGCAACCGCGTTATCTGTTCGCTTCCATACCGGAGCTACTGACTTTGCGGGGACCCTTATGAACCTGCTTGCCGCACTGCTGGCCCAAGCCAACAGCTTCTCCGGGCACGGCACCAACCACGAAGGTGAGCACTTTGCAGGACGGTTGACAATGGAGCCGCTGGTGAATGCCAGCGCGCTGATGCTGCACTACACGGCAACCCGTACCGATGGCAAACACTTGCACAAAGAGGCCACATTGCTGGCGGTAGCGGCCGATGGTGCGTTGTGCCTGTGGCCGGTCATGGAGGAACTGCCCTTTGTGCTGCCCCACCGTGCCATCGACAGCTCGCTGGACGAAGAGGACAGAACCCTGGCGGTGGTGTTTGCCAGTGGCCCCCGCGACATGGAGCACACGTTCCGAGAGGAAATCACGATTGCGCTGAAACCCGGTGGAGAGCTGCGCATGATCCATAGTTGGGGCCTTCCCGGTGAGGTTTTTGCCGAGCGGTCCACTTGCACGTTGCACGCGGTCACACCTTGAGCCGACCAGTCGACATGCACCGCGGAAGCATTCGCTCTGAAATTGCATCCATCGCGCCATTGGATGCGCTCGAGGCAAAACACCGCGCGGACGCGCTGGCCTGGGTGGACTCCGGCGCGGAGCTCATCCGGCAGGCAAAACCCGCCACCCCGCCCAAGCACCTGGTGTCGTACTTCGCCGTCGTTGATGGATCGCACATCCTGCTGGTAGACCACAAGAATGCCCGGCTGTGGCTACCCGCTGGTGGACACGTTGAGCCGGGCGAACATCCGCGCGAAACCGTTGCCCGTGAACTGCAGGAAGAACTCGGCTTCACCGCAGCACACGCCATCAGTGCTCCATTGATGATCACCTGCACCGAAACAGCGGGATTGACCGCCGGGCATACGGACGTCAGCCTTTGGTATGCGGTCCACGCTTCACAAGCGCAGGCCATAAACTTTGATTCCAGCGAATTCAACGCTGTGAAATGGTTTGCGCTCGCTGACATTCCACTCGGCCGCAGCGATCCACACATTGCCCGATTTGTGCAGAAGTTGGGGCGATAAACAGTGCGCTACCAACAATGCATGGTCATGGCTGGGGGCGGGTTTCGCTTTGGCATTTACCTGGGCATGCATGCGGCCGCCTGCGAGGCGGGCCAGGCCCCTGATCTGGTACTGGCCAGTTGTGGGGGTGCCATCGCCGCGGCCCTGATCCACAACGAGCCCGACCCCGCGCAGCAAAGGGCCTGGCTGGCATCGCCTGAGATGTACACCTTCTGGAGCAGCATTGCGCCCGCGCCCACGGCGACCATAGGCCGCATCCTGCTAGACGTCGCCCAGCGCGCCATCGATACGCGTGCGGCGCCCCGGCTGCCTGATCTGTTCAACAACTATCTGCACGCGCTGCCGCAGCTCCCCGCTTTGCCGCAACGCGCGGCGTCGTCCCCCGTTGCGCATCCTGGCCCGGATGTTGCGTTGATCGGCAGCAAGCTGCTCTACACCGCTGCAGAGGTTGGGCAGCGACGTGGACAACGCAAGCTGTTTGCGCAAACGGTTTTTTGCCAGGCACGCGCGGCACAACTGGCAGACGGCATGCCCGCACCGCTCGGTGATGCGCAGTGGGGCAATACGCCGGTGGCACCGCTGGTGGCCACCGACACCACCATGCCCCTGGATGTGGCGGCGCGTATCTCGGTATCGGACATGTACTACTTTGCCTGCCACCCACACGGCGGCACGCACTACATGGGTGGCGTGGTGGACCTGTTCCCCATCGAGCTGGCACACCGTCTGGCGCACCGCGTGGTGATGGAGTTCAAGGCGCCGTTTGACCAACTGATGTCGGTGCCAGCCTGGCGCGCCGTGCTGGGCACGGATGCCAACCAGCGCCTGCGCCAGGTGCATGCCCAGCAAGCCGATGTGTGGATAGACACATCGGACATCATGCAGGCACTGGACAAGCCCTATATGCGCAACGTGCTGGCTTGGCGCCAGAACCGCGTGCGCCTGGAGCCCATGCCCAGCTATGCCGAATTGGTACAACACATGGACGACAATTGGAACTATGGCTATGCCCGTGGCCGCGAGGCGTTCGCGCGCGCCAAGCCGGGATCACAAAAAGGCATGCGTCTGGTGAACCGCAAAAACAGTTGGTGACAGCAAAATTTAGGCCGTCGCACCGTTAATTTTTTTTGATTGTCAGCCTTCTACGTGCGCTTAGAAATGCCTTGAAATGGACAATTGGTACGAACTAGGAGATGAACGGTAAAAAAAATATGATTTTTTTGCTAGCCATGAGATAAGCGTGCAATTATTTGACTAAGGAAATTGTTACATAAGGTTACGGTATGTTGAATCGCAGGGCACTCGGTGGCTTCACTTTGATCGAATTGATGATCACGGTCGCGATTATCGGAATACTTGCTGCGATTGCATTTCCTTCTTATTTTCAATACGTCGTGAGGGCCAACCGCTCCGCCGCACAAAGCTTCATGTTCAGTGTGGCGAACAAGCAAGAGCAGTCCATGCTGAATGCGCGGAGTTACTTCGAGGTGGCTACTGGCACCGTTGCCGAATGGGCCGCCGCATCCATCACGGTGCCATCAGAAGTGACGAAAAATTACACCGTGACAGTGGTGTCAAACAATACTGCCACGCCTCCGTCCTATACCGTGACCGCCACGCCCAATGGCACGCAAGCGACAAGGGACACCAAGTGTGCAAATCTCACCTTGACCCATGGTGGGGGCAAGGGCGTGACGGGCACCGGTACTGCATCGGATTGCTGGTGAATTGTCATGACACACTACAGCCAAGCTCAGTCACCGCTGCCGGTCGCGGCGGTGCGAGGCTTTACTATCATCGAGCTGATGGTCGTTGTTGCGGTCGTTGCAGTGCTTGCTGCAGTGGTCGCGCCATCGTTTAGCACCTTTATTCTTGGCCAACGGGTCAAGACTGCATCGTTTGACATGGCGAGCAGCCTGTTGTTGGCTCGCAGCGAAGCCATCAAGCGCAACACTGACGTCACCATTGCGCCCAAAGACACTGCTGCTGGCTGGTCGGGCGGCTGGAAAGTTACTTTTGGCGCAACAACACTATCTGAGCAGTTAGCGTATTCGGGATTGACGATAAACGGGCCCACCGGGCCCGCCAGTGTTATTTACAAGGGCTCTAGTGGACGGCCAAACGCGGGCAAGGCAACATTTCAGCTCAACGGTGGCAGTTCGACGCGTTGCGTGACCGTAGACCTGAGCGGGCTCACCAGTACCAAAACGGGGGCGTGCTCATGAAAAGCCGCCTGCATCATCGGCAACAGGCGGGTTCAAGCCTGATCGAGATTTTGGTGTCGTTATTCATCTTGCTGGTCGGCTTGCTAGGCCTTACCGGCTTAATGGTGCAGAGCCAAAATTCGCAGCTGGAGTCTTACCAGAGGGTACAGGCCATGACGCTAGCCCAGGATATGGCCACCCGTATCAATGCCAACAGCGCGGCAGCCTATTGTTATAGCGCGCTGCTGAGCACCGCCCCATTCCCTGGATATCTAGGAACAGGCGATGGCGCAACGACTGCAACGATTCCCGCTGTATGCCCGGCACCTCCCGTTACGCTCCCAGCGACCCCCACCGCAACCGCAACACAGCAGGCTAAGGCGATAAAGGATATAGCCGAATGGAGGCAACTGCTACTGGGCAGCGCTGAGAAGAATGCAAGTGGTGCCCAAGTCGGTGCGGTCCTGGGTGCCAGGGGGTGTATCTCCTTGGTTGCCGGGCAAACTAATGAATACCAGATTGCAATAGCCTGGCAGGGCGGCAGCGCCACCTTTGCGCCCCCGGCGGCACTCGCCTGCGGCAAGGACTTGTATGGAGTCGACACCCAACGCAGAGCCGTTGGACTCACTCTACACGCCACCAATCTCAACTAAGCATGCGCTCCAATCCTTGCCCTCCCCTCCACTCCTGCAGCGTAGCGAGCGCCGCGGCGGGCCGGCGCCAGTCGGGCCTGACGCTTATTGAATTGATGGTTTCCATCGCCATTGGCCTCTTTCTTGTTGCGGGTATGGCAACACTGATCGCAAGCCAAAGTGGGGCCCGTGCGGAAATAGATAAATCTGGTCGCATGATTGAAAACGGGCGTTATGCGCTCCAGGCAATTGCGGCGGACATTCAAATGGCCGGCTACTGGGGGGAGTTGTCCACCATGCCGACTGCCCCCAGTGCACTCCCAAACCCGTGTTCGGTCACCATTGCGGGAGCCCAAAATATCCAGGAGGCGATTCCCCTCCACACTCAGGGGTACAACAGTTTGGCAACGCTACCCGTGAATTTGGGTGCCTGCGTTACCAACCATCTTGCAGGTACCGACATTTTGATCATTCGCCGTGCAGATACTGCCGAAGTTACTCCGGCGAGTGCAGTTGTTGGACAGCTCTACATCCAAACGGGCCTGACATCGGCTGGCCTAACTTTTGAATACCGACTTGCCACGGGAAACGATGCCTCCTTCACTCTATTGAAAAAGGATGGCACGCTTGCAAGCCTGCGCAAGGTTTTGGTTCACATCTACTACATCAGCCAATGCAGTGAGCCAATCAGCGGTAGCTGCACCGGGGCGGACGGCGGCACGCCGCTGCCAACGCTGAAGCGAGTGGAGTTGACGGTCACAAGTGGCAGCCCCGCCATGACCACTGTATCGCTGGCGGAAGGCATAGAAAACATGCAGATTGACTATGGCAGTGACACCGATAACGATGGCGCTCCAAATGGAGACTATGGCAATGGTGACTTCATCAATGGCACCGCAGCCCCCGCTGCCGCCATAGGAGCCGCAGACTGGGCCAACGTCATGAGCGTAAAGATTCATGTGTTGGCCAGAAGCCAAGAAGCGTCAGCGGGGTATTCGGATACAAAAACATACGACTTAGGCACAGCTGGCAGTACTGCGGCAAAGAACGATGGCTACAAGCGCCATGCGTTTGTCCAGGCGGTGCGCTTTGTCAATCCTGGTGGAAGGAGGCCGTTGTGAATTCGAAAAAGCTGACCCGTCAACAAGGCGTCACGTTGATTGTGTCCTTGATCATGCTTGTCGTATTGACCCTACTGGTGGTCTCCGCAATACGTTTTGGCAACATCAATCTGAAAATTGCTGGCAATGTGCAAACGCACTCAGAAGCATCCGCAGCGACCCAAATAGCGATTGAACGCGTTTTGGAGCAGGTAAAAACGGCACCCAATATTGACGCCATAGCCGCAAGCAATGTCGAAAGCCCCGCTATTGCAGCCGGCGGCGCTACCTACAAAGTGGCCTGGACTGCCCCGCAGTGCATCTTGACCAAACCGGTCAGCAATGCCGACCTGAGCCCGACTAGACCCTCTGACATACCGTGTTTTGAGTCGACAGATGCCGACAAGATGATTGACGCCAGCGGTAAAGCTACGTCCAGTCCATCTGCTTGTAACGACCAACACTGGGGAGTGGATGCATCGGTGGACGACGCGACCACTGGCGCCAAGGTCAGCACTAAACAGGGCTTCTCGGTGCGGGTTTCTGCTGCGCCGAAATGCCCGTAGACATTAGTTGACTGCGTCACATATTTTGGAGCGAAAAATGAAGGCAACTATGCACACCCTATTGCTGGCGCTGACCAGTATTTTAGTTTTGGGTTCTGGCTTAGTGTTGGCGGAAGACATAGACATTTATGTCGACAATTCAGGGACAACCGGCACTCCGAATGTCTTACTGATTCTAGACAACGCGGCGGCCTTCTCGGCTAGCGCTACGAACACCTGTCGGTATGCCGACGGTGATGGTGGAGTGCCTGGTGCTAGTGATGTGCCGTCGTTGGGTAACACGGCTGGTGGCGTGGAGCAATGCGCGCTGTACAACACGGTTTATGCGCTACAGCCCGGTACGGTGAACATTGGACTCATGGTGTACGAGTCGAACGGCATCAGCGATGTCAATGGCGCCAATTGCGGAAATTCCAATGGAGGATGCCTGGTTCAGCCGCTGATACCCATGAGTGGTACTGCCAAAGCGACTTTCTTGGCTTGGATTCGCACATGGAGAACAACAGGCGGCAGTGGCATAGGCTATATCAAGTCGAACACCGAACGCACTGGTGCCGTGATGCAAGAGGCCTGGGCCTATTACAAGGGCACAACGGGTCTTTCAGGGCGCAACTATGCGAGCATCCAACCGTCGTCGGGTTGTCAAAAGAACTTTGTCATATTTGTTGGCAATGCGTTTGGTAGCGCAGGCACACCGGGAGAAGGAGGCAGTGCCAGCGTACAAGGTTCGTTGGCGGCTGCGGGAGCCACCGCGTCGCAATTAAGTCCTATTGCCATCCCGTCCGGTTCGTATGGAACCGGCCTGTTTTCATGTGGTGCATACACCATGCCGAGCCATACGGACCCCTCTGGCTTGTACGCAGACGAGTGGGCGCGCTTCATGAAGCAGACGGACATTTTTTCCGGGATCGACGACAACCAAGGCATCATCACCTACACCGTTGGTTTCCTCGGTGCAAGTTGCAAGCCTGACTATCCTGCCCTTATGACCAGTATGGCCAAGGTCGGTGGTGGTAAATATTTTGCAACCAGCAGTTATGACGAGATAAGAACCGCCATCAACAAAATTCTGAATGAAGTGCAGGCCGTGAATAGCGTCTTTGCGTCGGCTACTTTGCCAGTCAGCGTAAACGCCCAGGGCACTTACCTGAACCAGATCTATCTAGGAATGTTTCGGCCAGATTCCACGGCCCAGCCGCGCTGGGTAGGCAACCTGAAGCAGTACCAATTTGCACTGCAATACACCGATTCAACCAACAACCCCAACACCGCTTCGTTAATTCTTGCCGATGCCGACGGCAACCCTGCAATCAGCTCAGCGGGTACCGGTTTCATAACACCAGATGCAAAAAGCTTTTGGACCTATAAAAATGTGGCGACCGAACCGGACCTGTCTGGCGGTTATTATCTGAAAGACCCGCGCGGCGCAGGCTTAACCTACGACTCTGCGGATGGCGAGCAGGTCGACAAGGGCGGCGCGGGTCAACAAATTCGCAAACAGGTATTGGCGACCAATTACGCGACAACACCGACGGGGCCGCGCAAGGTATACACCTTTTGCCCGAGCCAATATCCGTTTGGCGGCTTTACGACGGTGCCAACGTCCTGCAATGCATTGCTGTCAGACACCAGCAACGTTTTCGCCACCAGCAACGTCGGCATTACCACATCGCTGTTGAGCTCACAAAGCGCCATTGCGGTGGCGTCTCTTACACGCAGCGGGACTACCGCGACGGCCACGACGGCTGCAGCGCACGGTTTTGCAGTCGGCACGCAGATCACCATCTCCGGTGCCACACAGTCTGAGTACAACGGCGCGCAAACCGTAGCAAGTGTGCCGAGCGCGACACAGTTTACCTATTCTGTGCAAGAGTCACCCCCCACACCCGCCACAGGCACCTACTCAGTATCTATTCCTGGTTCTACCCCCAAATCCGTGGCCCAGATCACACGCTCTGGAACCACGGCCACCGCAACCGTCGTAGGACATGGCTTTGTTACCGGCAATTCGGTGACCATTTCAGGCTCCAACCAGGCGGCGTACAACAACAACTTTGTTGTAACTAAGATCAATAACGACACCTTTACGTTTACCATGGTCGAAAGCCCCACATCGCCCGCTGGATCTGGAAGTGCCACGGTGGGTGGTGTGACAAAAGTTATTGCCGCCATCAACGACGCGCCTAGCCCCGGCGTGGTCCGGGCTACAGGCAGCACTACGGTCACGGTGACGACTACAACCAACCATGGTTTCGCCAGTTCTGGCACGGTGACGCTGTCCGGCATCATGGACGCCAGTGGCGGCCTGATTTCCCAGTACAACATTGGCCCAGTCGCGTATACAAAAACCGGCAACAAGACCTTCACCTTCACTATTGCGGCCACATCACCGATTTCCCCCGCCACAGGCACGATGTTTGCTGAGTTGGACACATCAAAGGCCATCACCAGTCTGACGCGTTCGGGCACGACAGCTACTGCAACCACCACAACCGCCCATGGCTACACCCTGGGTACGGTCGTCAGCATTGGCGGAACGACCGCAGCCAATGAAGACGCTTATGTTGGCAGTAAGACCATTCTCAGTGTGCCTAGCACTACGACGTTCACCTATGCGGTGGTGGTAACGCCCGTCAGTCCAGCCACCGGCACCATTACGGTCCGCAGGGCAGGTACCAGCGACCGTACCACGCTGATCAATTGGGTGCGCGGTGAGGATAACTATGGTGACGAGGCCAGCCCGGGCGGCACGGTCACCGTGCGACCATCCGTGCATGGAGATGTGCTGCACTCCCGTCCTGTGGTGGTCAACTATGGGGACACACGCGGCACCGTGGTGTTCTATGGCGCAAATGACGGCAACTTCCGGGCCGTCAATGGAAGCCAGACCGCAGCGCTGACCAATTGGGATGGCGCGAGCGTGCCGGCGGGCGGTGAGTTGTGGAGCCTGGTATTGCCAGAGCACTTCGCCCAATTGAATCGGCAACGCGTCAATACGCCCGAACTGAAGTTCCCGTCCACCGTCCTGGCAGGGGCACAGACAAAAGACTACTTTGTCGATGGGCCTACCGGCATCTACCAAAAGCTGAAATACCAGAAGAAGGCCGATGGCGTCACCGACGACACAACCAAGCCGCAGCTTATCGACAAGGCGTATCTGTACCTCACGATGCGCCGGGGTGGACGGTTCATGTATGCCATCGACGTATCCACGCCTACCGCTCCAGCGGTCCTGTGGAAGATCGACCAGAACACCACCGGTTTTTCTGAATTGGGTCAAACCTGGTCGCGGCCCCGTCTGGCAATCTTGAACAACTATGTCGACGGAGCCAGCAAACCCACTCCAGTGCTGATCTTTGGCGGGGGCTACGACACGGCGCAAGACAGTGAACCACCAGCAGCCAACACCATGGGACGAGGAATCTTCATCGTCAACGCAGAGACCGGAGCCCTGGTCTGGAGCGCCAGCGCGAGTTGCGCAACGTCCGCCAGTTGCTTGAATGTACCTGGCATGACGGCGGCGATTCCATCTGAAATCACCTTCGTGGATCGCGACAATGACGGCCGGACAGATAAGCTGTATTTTGGCGATCTGGCAGGCAATGTATGGCGTGCTGACGTTGGCGCTTCAGCAACAACCGCCTGGACCGTGACAAAGCTGGCGGCAGTGGGTTGTTCAGCAGGGGTATGCGCATCAACAGTTACACCGCGCAAGTTTTTCTTCCCACCCGCAGTTATTATGGTGGGGGCGGTAGGTGCAGCCGGCTCATACGATGCGCTCATGCTGGCATCGGGAGACCGAGAGCATCCGCTGCTCAACACCGCGACCAACTCATCCTACAACGTGACGAATCGGATCTACATGATCAAAGACACGGGCACGTCTGTAGGAACGCCCAGTACAAGTGGAGTTGTCGAATCGGGTGGACTCTTTGACGCAACCAGCACCATCTACGACAACACATTAAACGGCTACTACATCACGTTTGCCACAGGCGAAAAATCAGTGAACGCGGCCGTTACAGTGTATGGAACCACCTATTTGGGTACCAACCGTGCAAAAGCCCCCTCGGCAAGCTCCTGCACGTCTAACCTCGGAGTGGCGAAGGGTTACGCCGTCAGCCCTTTTACGGGCAGTTATGGCTCCAACACCTTTGATGGTGGTGGCTTGCCACCTTCACCGGTGGCCGGCCTGGTTGGCATCGACCTGCCGGACGGAACATCCATCTTGCGCCGGTTCTGCATCGGATGCGCCGGATCAGATGGCACCCCAGGCGGCACGGGTACACCACCCACCATACCGTCCTGCAACTCAGCACTCCAAAACTGCTTGCCGGACAAAGTGATTCCTTCCGCCACTCGCAGAACTTATTGGTATACAAAGTGATGGGAGCACCCTAGGCATTCGCGTCTCTACACCACAAACACCTTGGCCTTGCGTGGCGTTAACTCCAGGGTCTCGCCTTCCTTTAAGGCCATGTCGGCAAACTGCTGTGCAGGAATCTGCGCCTCAATGATGTCGCCACTGCCGGCGGCCGATGCATCTAGTGGCAACAGCTCCAGCCGGGCGATCGGCCCGACCACGATGGCGCGCACCAGCTTGGCCGGGATGCCGCGCTGGCCATTGCTGCCAGTTGGGTTGCCGCCGGCCACGTAGCGGCGCACATCCAGGTCATGCGGGCGCACATAGGCAAATGCCTTGGCGTCTTGTGTCTCGTTGTGTTCCGGGCTGGACAGGCGCACACCGTGGTGGTCCTCGCCAATCAGCATTTCGCCTTCGTGGGCACGGCCGTTGAACAGATTCACATCGCCCAAAAAACCATACACAAAGGGGCTGGCCGGGTTGTCCCACACCTCTTGTGGTGAACCTATCTGCTCCACCTTTCCACTGTTCATCAGCACCACGCGGTCGGCCACTTCCAGTGCCTCTTCCTGGTCGTGGGTCACAAAAATACTGGTGACATGTAAGTCGTCGTGCAGGCGGCGCAACCAGCGGCGCAGCTCTTTGCGCACCTTGGCATCCAGCGCGCCAAAGGGTTCGTCCAGCAGCAGCACCTTGGGCTCCACGGCCAGGGCGCGAGCCAGCGCAATACGCTGGCGCTGGCCGCCGGACAGTTGTGCCGGGTAACGGTCGGACAACCAGTCCAGCTGCACCAAGCCCAACAGATCGTGCACCTTTTCCTTGATGACGGTCTCGCTGGGGCGCGTGGCGCGCGGCTTCATGCGCAGGCCAAAGGCCACGTTGTCGAACACACTCATGTGGCGGAACAGCGCGTAGTGCTGGAACACAAAACCCACATTGCGCTCACGCACATGCACGTCGGTGGTGTCTTCACCGCTGAACAGGATGTTGCCCTGGTCAGCCGTCTCCAAACCGGCAATGATGCGCAACAGTGTGGTCTTGCCGCAGCCCGAGGGGCCTAACAAGGCGACCAGTTCACCGGACTCGATGTCCAGGCTCACATCGCGCAGGGCCTTAAAAGTGCCGAAGTCTTTGCTGACGTTGCGAATGGCAATGCTCATGGTGTTTCTCGAAAATATTTAGGGCTGGGCGACCATGGGTCGCTCGGGTGGCAATGCAGCTGCGGCTTTCTGGTCGCGCTCAAACTGCCATTCCACAAATGACTTGATCACCAGCGTCACCAGGGCCAAGAGCGCCAACAGAGACGCAATGGCAAAGGCCGCTACCGACTGGTATTCGTTGTACAAAATTTCCACATGCAGGGGCATGGTGTTGGTCTGCCCGCGGATGTGGCCCGACACCACCGACACCGCACCAAACTCACCCATGGCGCGGGCATTGCACAAAATTACGCCGTAGATCAGGCCCCACTTGATGTTGGGCAGCGTCACATGCCAAAAGGTCTGCCAGCCACTGGCGCCCAGCACCTGCGCGGCCTGTTCTTCTTCGGTGCCCTGTGCCTGCATCAGCGGAATCAATTCGCGGGCGATAAAGGGAATGGTCACAAAAATAGTGGCCAACACAATGCCCGGCACGGCGAACACGATCTTGATGTCATGCGCCTGCAGCCACGGGCCCATCCAGCCATGCGCGCCAAACAGCAACACATAAATCAGGCCGGCCACCACGGGTGATACCGAGAACGGCAGGTCCACCAGCGTGGTCAGAAACGCCTTGCCGCGGAATTCGTATTTGGCAATCGCCCAGGCTGCGGCCACGCCAAATACCAGGTTCAACGGCACGGCAATGGCCGCCACCAGCAAAGTGAGGCGTATGGCACTCCAGGCATCGGGTTCTTTGAAGGCCTCCAGAAAAACGCCGAACCCTTTGCGCAATGCCTCGGTAAACACCGCAGCCAAAGGTAGCACCAGGAACAGGAAGATGAAGCCCAGCGCAATGCTGATCAGGGTCCACTTGACCCAGGTGGGCTCAGTTGTTCCGGCTTTGGCGCGGCGGATGGTGCGGGAGTTTGTGCTCATGTTCAAGCCCCTCCGCGATTGCGCTGCCAGGACTGCAGCGCGTTGATGACCAACAACATTAGGAACGACGCCAGCAGCATCACCGTGGCCACGGCCGTTGCGCCCGCATAGTCATACTGCTCCAGCTTGCCGATGATGATGAGTGGCGTGATCTCTGACAGCATGGGCATGTTGCCTGCGATAAAAATCACCGAGCCGTACTCGCCCACACCACGTGCAAATGCCATCGCAAAACCGGTCAGCAAGGCAGGCGCAATGGTGGGGAAAATCACGTAGCGAAAGGTCTGCCAGCGCGTGGCACCCAGGCAGGTGGCAGCTTCTTCCAGCTCTTTCTCGGCATCTTCCAGCACCGGCTGCACAGTGCGCACCACAAAGGGCAGGCCAATAAAGATGAGCGCAATCACCACACCGTTACGGTTAAACGCCAGCTGTATGCCATGCGGCTCCAGCAGGCTGCCGATCCAGCCATTGCTGGCCAGCAATGCGGTCAGCGAAATACCGGCCACGGCCGTGGGCAGCGCAAACGGCAGGTCTACCAGCGCGTCGATGATCTTCTTGCCGGGGAACTGGTAACGCACCAGCACCCAGGCCACCAGCAGGCCAAAGACGGTATTAACCAGGGCCGCCAGGAAGGATGCGCCAAAGGTGAGCTGGTAAGACGCTATCACCCGCGGGCTGGTAACGGCGCTGACAAACTGCTCCCAGCTCAGCGTAAAGGTCTTCATGACCAAGGCCGACAGCGGGATCAGCACGATCAGGCTGAGGTAGAACAGTGTGAAGCCGAGCGTCAGCTTGAAACCGGGCAACACCCGTTTGGCCGGGCGTTTGGCAATAGAGGGGCCTGCGAGGCCGTGTGGCCCCGCTGTCGCAACAGCAGCTGTCATTTACTTGACCGTGTAGAGCTTGTCGAACTGACCGCCGTCGTTGAAATGCACTTTTTGCGCTTCGGCAAACGAGCCAAAGTAATCTTCCACACGAAACAGGCTGATGGGCTTGAACACGTTGCTGTATTTTTTCAGCAGCGCTGCGTTGGTCGGGCGAATGGCGTGTTGGGCGGCGATCTCCTGGCCTTCATCGGTGTACAGGAAGTTCAGGTAGGCCTTGGCCTGCTCAGCGGTGCCCTTCTTGGCCACGGTCCGCTCCACAACCGCAACCGGGTTTTCCGCCACGATGGAGCTGCTGGGGTGGATGGCGTCCACCTTGCCGGCGCCAAATTCCTTGTCCACGGACACCACTTCGGATTCAAACGTGATTAAAACGTCGCCAATATTGCGCTGCAGAAAGATGCTGGTGGCATCCCGGCCACCCTTGGCCAACACGGGTACGTTTTTGTAGAGCTTGGCTACAAACTCGGCGGCCTGCGCGTCCGTGCCACCCTTCTTGCGCACCTGGCCCCAGGCGGCAAGGTAGGCCATGCGGCCATTGCCGCCGGTCTTGGGGTTGACCACAATCACCTGCACGCCGGGTTTGACCAGGTCGTCCCAGTCCTTGATGCCCTTGGGGTTGCCATTGCGCACCAGGAACAACATGGTGGAACTGGTGGGGGCAGCGTTTTGCGGGAACTTGGCCCGCCAGTCCTTGGCCACGACGCCGGTGCCAGCCAGAAAATCAATGTCGGTGGTGGTGTTCATGGTCACCACATCGGCCTCCAGGCCGTCGTTCACCGCACGGGCCTGGGCGCTGGAGCCGGCGTGGGACTGGTCAATCTTGATGTCTTTGCCGGTGGTTTTCTTGTAGTTGGCGATGAAGGCGGTGTTGATGTCCTTGTAGAACTCACGTGCCACGTCGTAGGACACATTCAGCAAGGCGGTTTGTGCCGCTACTAAATTGCTAGCGGTTAAGACAATAACGGCGAGGGCTAGGGTGGCTTTTTGTTTAAACGTCATGGCTGGTCCAATAGGGTGAGAGGGGGCTGAACGCGGCGTTTTCCGCGGGGGGGGATTTGCCGATTCTGCACAGTTAGCTGTGCGTTTCCAACGAATTCTTAGTTGTTTGTATATTCCAGGCCGGTCTGTCGTCCCCCACCAGCGACTGCAAAAGCGCCAGCCCCAGCGGCCAGGGGCCAAAGCCGGCCTCCACATTGATATGCCCCGCGTTCTGCAGGCGCACAAACTCGCTACCCCAGGCGCGGGCGTAGGCGCCGGCCGTCCGCACTGGGCAATAGGGGTCGTTGCTGCTGACCACCAGCACACTGCGGTAGGGCAAGGGCTGGTACGGCACAGGAGCAAAGTCGGCCAATACACCACGCCGCTCTGGGTCGGCCGGCGCCACCAGCAATGCGCCCCGTATGCGCGCAGCCGCTTCGGGTGGCAGGTGCGTGGTGGCGATGCAGCCCAGGCTGTGGGCAGCGATCACCACCGGGCCATCAGTCTCCAGAATCTGGCGGGAGAGCGAACTGACCCAGGCCTGCCGCGCAGGCGCGACCCAATCGTCCTGCTGTGTGCGCTGCGCACCGGGCAGGCTGTCGGCCCACAGACTTTGCCAATGGCCAGGCCCGGAGTCGCGCCAACCGGGAACGATGATGATGGTAGGAGAGGTGCTTGCCATGGTGTGCCGCTTAATGCATGAAGGCGCATTGTCAGCAGCAAGCCACCGAATTCCAACAACACTCTCGTTCTTAAATTATGTGTTTTTGGTGATAACGAAACGCTGCACGGGCGCCCGGCACTTTGTATGCCAAGACACCGACTGCGCCACTGCAGCGGGCTATCGTCGATCCAAAAAGGAAAAAATATGGAAACAGCAAAAGACATGGCGGACTCGGAAGACGCTGGCGCAATGGGAGCCATGCCCACAAGCAATAGCGCAACGTATGCGGCGCACTCGTATGCCCTCAGTGCATTCGACCACTTCGCGGCCTGCATCACACGTTGGGCCGGCTCGCCCGTTGCATTTTGTCTGGCCATGTTCACCATAGTGGCGTGGGCGGTTACGGGTCCCCTGTTTGACTACTCTGAAAGTTGGCAGTTGGTCATCAACACCGGCACAACCATCGTCACCTTTCTGATGGTCTTCCTTATCCAGCAAAGCCAGAACAAGGACAGCGTAGCGATTCACCTGAAGCTCAATGAGTTGCTGGCATCCAGCCGCAACGCCAGCAACCGGATGATAGGCATCGAGGAGTTGGACGAACAGGATTTGCGCGACGTGGCCCAGTTCTACGCGCGGCTGGCAGAACGCGCCAAGCAGGCAGGCGCGAACAAGGAAGCACATTCGATCGACGAAGAGGGCATGCCTGCCATGAAGGTGGACAGCCGGGGTGGCCCCGTCCATGTAGGCCAGGCCCTACGCTAGCGGCTTCGGTTGCTGCGCTCGGCCAGCTCAAACACCGCCATGCCCGCCAGCATGGCCAGCACAAACACCATTGCCTTGGCATTGCCTGCGCCCAGCGACACGATTGCTGGGCCGGGGCAGAAGCCGGCCAGCCCCCAGCCCACGCCAAACAGCAGGCTGCCCACGATCAGGCGCCGGTCAATGTCACGGTTGGTCGGCAAGTGCATGGCACCGCCCAGCAGGCTGGTGCTGCGCTTGCGTGCCACTGCAAAACCGACCAGGCCGACCAGGATGGCGCCACCCATCACCAAGGCCAGCGATGGGTCCCAGGCACCTGCCAGGTCCAGAAAACCAATGACTTTGGACGGGTCCGTCATGCCGGCCACGATCAGGCCTAGGCCAAACAACAGGCCAATGGCAAATTCCGAGATGCGGTGGAGGTTCATGTGGGGCTCCTGCTTACGCCAACAGGTGGCGAACAACAAACACGGTGGCAAAACCCGCCCCCATGAAAACCAGCGTAGCGACCAACGAGCGCGGAGACAGGCGTGACAAGCCGCACACGCCGTGGCCGCTGGTGCAACCTGATGCATACCGCGTACCCACACCGACCAACAGACCGGCCAGCACTACGGTGGTCCAATCCGCATCCACGGTAGCGGGAATAGCGCCAACCACCAGCGTGTACAGCAAGGGGGCCGCGAGCAAACCCAGCACAAAGGCCAGGCGCCAGGCAGTGTCACCGGCCTTGGGGCGCAACAGGCCACCCACAATGCCGCTGATACCCAGGATGCGGCCGTTCACCAGAATGAACAGGACCGATGCCAGGCCCAATAAGAGCCCCCCAGCCAAAGCGGTCCAGGAGGTGTAGTGATTCCAGGCTATGTGCATGGTGCTTGTCCTTACGTCAATACGCAGAGCTTACCCGCGCACGGTCAGCCGCTGTTGGCACTGTTAGCCACTGTCTGGTGCCAGCTGCGCCAGACTTTGGGTCACCACCGTGCGGGTCAGCGTGGGCACCTGCGATTCACTTTCTACACGGAAGGTTCGAGAAATGCTCTAGATCACTGCACAAGCGGTGATGGAGGTCTACTGTCAGAGTGTCTCGTGTGGATTGGTCGTCAAAATCATCGACATGCTCGCAAATTTGTTTTGCGAGTGCTGTCGGGTCGCATTCTCTATAGTCGATCACAGCCACTTCCTTTGGTCAGATGCGGTCCAGTTTTTGTGTGAAGATGGCAGATGTCCGCTTTGAAATGCCGAGTTCACGACAGTCTACGCCCGCTTGGGTCGCTAGTTCGCACTCAGATCCAAGAGCAGGCAAGCAACGTTGCCGCCAACCGTTTGACGGAGTGCAGCATTAGGCCGTGGCGGAACAGCTTGCTACAAATATATGAGCGACACAGATATATCCGACGGGGGCTAGAGGCCAAAATGTCTTGATGAGCTTCAGCGCAGGCCACCTCACAGCGCGCATGCAGAGGGTAGCTGGAACGCGGCTCCTAAGATCGGGGCATGCATTCCAACCCTGAATCCGTGCGTCCGCCCCTGACCGCGCTTTACCCCCTGTTGTTTGTAGCCCTGTGGAGCACTGGCTTCATAGGCGCCAAGTTTGGCTTGCCGGACGCTGAGCCCCTCACCTTTCTGAGTCTGCGTTATGCGATCGTGCTGGTACTGATGGGCGCCTTGGCCTGGTACCAGCGGGCCGTATGGCCCAGCACAGCGCGGGAGTGGATGCACATCGGCGTGTCCGGGGTGCTGGTGCATGGGGTGTACCTGGGCGGCGTGTTCATTGCCATTGGCCATGGCCTGCCCGCCGGGGTCACGGCGATTGTGGTGGGCTTGCAGCCCGTGCTCACAGCCTTGGGCGCGGGCCTGTTGCTGGGCGAACGCGTGCGCCCGACCCAGTGGGCCGGGCTGGCACTGGGCTTTGTGGGTGTGGCGTTGGTGGTGGCGCACAAGGTGGCCGGCAACACCGGTGGTGGCATGGTGCTCACTATGCTGCTGCCCGCGTGCATAGCCCTGTTGGCCATCACGGCGGGCACGCTTTACCAGAAGCGCTTTTGCCCGTCTTTTGACCTGCGCACCGGTTCGGTCATCCAGTTCCTGCCCACGCTGGCCCTGACCGGATTGGCTGCCCTGGCCACCGAGACCACGGTCGTGCACTGGACACCGTCGTTCGTTTTTGCGCTGGGCTGGCTGGTGCTGGTGTTATCGCTGGGTGCCGTGACCCTGCTCAACGTATTGATCCGCAGTGGCAGCGCAGTCAACGTCGCCAGCTTGTTTTACCTGGTGCCACCGGCCACGGCCCTGGTCGCCTGGGCCCTCTTCGGGGAGACGCTTACAGGCCTGGCTTTGCTGGGCATGGTGGTCACGGTGCTGGGTGTGTGGCTGGCGCGCAAGTAGACGCTAGGCGCTACAACTTGGCGATGGACAAGGCCGCGGAGCGTGAGTGTTCGGACGGGCTGCCCGCTACCAATAGGACTGACATTGTTTTCTCCTCCCGAATGATCTGTTTCGTGGGCTTGTGTGACAGCGTGGTTGTGGGTGCTTATCTCTTGACGTAGATCTGGTCAAAGCTGCCGCCGTCGGCAAAGTGCTCTTTGTCGGCCTTGGCCCAGCCACCGAAGGCTTCATCGATCTTGAACAGCTTGATCGGTGCGAACTGCTTCACGTATTTGGCCTTGGCTTTTTCCGACACAGCGGGGCGGTAGAAGTTTTTGCCGGCGATGTCCTAGCCTTCTTCGGAATACAGGTACTCCAGGTAGGCCGTGGCGACGGCACGGGTGCCCTTCTTGTCCGCGTTTTTATCGACCACGGCAACTGCGGGCTCGGCCAGGATGCTCAAGGACGGCGCGACGATGTCGAACTTGGAGCCGAATTCTTTCTCCAGCAGGTAGGCCTCGTTCTCCCAGGCGATCAGCACATCACCCTGGTTACGCTGTGCAAACGTGATGGTGGAGCCGCGAGCACCGGTGTCGAGCACGGGCACATTGCCGTACAGCTTGGCGACAAATTCCTTGGCTTTTGCGTCGCTACCGAACTTGCGCTTGGCAAATTCCCAGGCTGCCAGGTAGTTCCAGCGCGCACCGCCCGAGGTCTTGGGGTTGGGCGTGATGACCTTGATATCCGGGCGGATCAGATCATCCCAATCCTTGATGTTTTTGGGGTTGCCCTGGCGCACGGCCAGCACGATGGTCGATGTGTAGGGCGATGCGTTATGGGGCAACTTTTTCTGCCAGTCAGGGGACAACCAGGCGCCGTTCTTGACCAGCGCATCGGTGTCACCGGCCAGAGCCAGCGTGGCCACATCGGCCTCCAGCCCGTCGATGATGCCGCGCGCCTGCTTGCCCGAGCCGCCGTGCGACTGCTTGATACTTACGTCTTGGCCAGTTTTCGCTTTCCAGTGTTTGGCAAAGGCCGCGTTGAATTCGACATACAGCTCGCGGGTCGGGTCGTACGAGACATTGAGCAGCTCTACTGACTTAGGCTGGGCATATGCGGCAAGACTGGCACCCACCAAGGCGGTGGTGAGGGCCAAGGCAGTGAAGAACCGGCGGGAAGAAAGGGGGGTTGCCATATCGATGAACTCCAGAAAAAATGTGCGAGGCGTTAGTGCCATGGACGGGATTCTGGAAGCGCAACGTTAAAACTGGAACTACTGTGTTTTTTGTTTCTAATTACTTAAGCATCTATAGACGACATCTGGGTCGAACCGCTAAGGAGATGTTCATGATGTTGCGTGCCATTGCGCTGGTGGCCTGCCTGTCTGCCGCGACGACCTCCTGGGCAGCAGATGTTGATGTCTTCGGAAGCGACTATTCCGTACCCAAGGCCTATGTCCAGAACGGCGAGAGCAAGGGCATCCTGGTGGACATCCTGAGGTATGTTGACGAAAGGCTGCCCAATCACCAGTTCACGGTCAAGCTGGCACCATGGAGCCGAGCGTACAAAAGCGCGGTGGATGGTGAAGGCGGGATTGTGGGCATATCCAAGACAGCGGAGCGCGAGGTCTTGTTTGACTATTCCGAGTCTTTGTATACCGACAACGTGATGATCGTGGTGCTGGCGGGCAAGGCGTTTGATTTCAAGGGAATCGCAGACCTGAGCGGCAAAACCATTGGCATCGGCCGGCGCGGCTCCTACGGCGACGCCTTCGACAGCGCCCATAAGGCAGGCCTGTTCCGCCTGGAGGAAGACAGCGGCCCCGACAGCCGTCTGCGCAAGTTGTTGGCCGGGCGTATGGACGGTGGCTTGTTCAATGGGGGCGCAGCCGGCTTTCTGCAAGTGCTCCAGCAAGACCGGGAGCTCTACGCCCAGCGGGACAAATTCGAGGTGCTGCCCGTGCCGCTGAAGATTGATCCCAACTACCTGGCCTTCTCCAAAAACCTGCGCCAGCAGGACCTGTTGAACGAGGTGAATAAAATTTTGCGCCTGGGCCACGCCAACGGTGACCTCGCACGTATCACCGGTGCTAGTTTGAGCAAGGCCACGAGCCGGTGACGAGTACTTACGCTTTGTAGATTACCCAAACAGCTGCCCCCGCGCCGCATCTGTAATCGCCACCACACAGGGGTGCGTAATGCGCCGCTCCACCGAAACGGCAAAGAATTCGTCCACCAGTTCATCGGTCCGGCCAATCACCTCGACCCCAAATTGCGCGACGGTGTCGTGCTCCATCACCGTGGGCGCCATGAAGGCACCCCGCCCCTCGCGGCCAAAGGCGTTCATCAACGCGCCGTCGTCAAACTCGCCAATGATGCGGGGGTGGATCTGGTGGCGGGTCAACCAGCCCTCCAGCTGCTGGCGCACCGAGGCTTGGGCACCCGGAATCAGCAGCGGAAAATCGTTCAGGCATTGCGGGAATTTGCCCTTGAGCCCTGCCCTCAGCGACGGCGCGCAGAAAAAGCTCATGGCGGTGCGACCCAGCGGGTGGTTGAAGGCCTTCACATTGAGGCGCTTGGACATGGGCTCGTCTGCAATCACCAGGTCCAACCGGTTGAGCGCCAATTGGGCCAACAGGTCGGGGAACTTGCCTTCGTGGCAGACCAGGCGCACCGGCTCGGCAATGGCCAACGCGGGCTCCAGCAGGCGGTAGGCGATCGATTTTGTAACCGAGTCGGCCACACCGACCTTGAAGTCCAGCAAGCGCTTACCGCCGTGGGCCTGGCGCACGGCGGTCTCCAGCTCGGTGCCCAGCGCGAAGATCTGGTCGGCATAACCCAGTGCCAAGTGCCCGTCTTCGGTCAGCTCCAGGTTGCGCCCGCTTTTGCGGAATAACTTGCGGCCCAGCCAGTCCTCCAGCAGTTTGATCTGGCCCGACAGGGTTTGCGGCGTGGTGTGCAGTTGCTCCCCCGCGCGCATGATGCCGCCGGCTTTGGCGGTGACCCAGAAGTAATGCAGGTGTTTGAAGTTCATAGGTTTAGTATTTACTTCGCATAAATCGAAGTGAAATTGTTACAAATACGAATTTACACGAAGCATTGTGACGCCTACATTCACGCTTCACCAGCCACCTTTTGAGCTGGAAGGAGAAAGACCCATGCGTTTGAGTACACGAGGCCGTTTTGCCATTACCGCGATGATTGACCTGGCCCTGCGCCAGACCACCACGCCGGTTCCGTTGCAAGACCTGGCGCAACGCCACCGCATTTCCATGTCTTACCTGGAGCAGATGTTTGCCAAACTGCGCCAGCACGGCCTGGTGGAGAGCACACGCGGCCCCGGCGGCGGCTACACCCTGGCACGCACCGCAAAAAGCATTTCGGTGGCCGACATCATCGGCGCCATCGAAGAAGGCGCTGACCCCCGCAGCGAAGGCACCCAGCGCGAAACCTCGGCCAGTGCCCAGGCCATGACCCAGGATTTGTGGGATGCACTGCAAACCACGGTAGTAGCCTACCTGCAGACGGTGACGCTGCAAAGCTTGGCCGACGAACAAAAGGCAAAGGGCTTCCAGGTGCAGGAACGCCGCCCGGTGCAAAAGGGTGTGTTTGCCAAGCCCAAGCAAGAGAAGCCACGGCCCAGCACGCCCAACTCGGTGTTTGCGTTGGCGAACGCCTGGTCCGCCAGAAGCTAGGCCGCTGCGGCGCCTTTGCGGTATTCGTTTGGGGTGGTGCCCACCAGGCGTTTGAACATGCTGATAAAGGCGGATGCGCTGCCGTAACCCAAATCCAGCGCAATAGTCTCGACCGTCTGGCCCGCCTCCAGCAGCGGCATGGCCTTGACCACCCGCAGCCGCTGGCGCCATTCCGCAAATGACATGCCCAGGTCGCGCTGGGCGCGCCGCATCAGCGTGCGCTCGGTGCTGTGGGCAGCTTGGGCCAGCTCAGGCAGCGAGCGGTTATCACCCGGGTTGGCTTGCAGCATGCGCAGTACTGCACCGAGTGCCGGATCGCCCGAGCCCGGTAAGTAACTACCAGCGCGCGGGGCCTGCGCCAACTGGTCCAGCAGCACTTGCATCAAACGGGCGCCTTCTGGCGCGGCCAAGTCGTCTGGCTTTTGCTGGCGAAGATGTTCCAACAGAGCACGCACCAGCGGATTGACGGTCAGAGCACACGGCGTGCTGGGCAACACCACACAACCGGGGCGCGCAATGTACAGCGAACAGTGGTGGGCCTCCAGCCGGTTCAGCCCCACATGCTCCAGATCGGGCGGCAGCCAGATGCCGTAGTGCGGTGGCGCGAGGTAGTGGTGGTCGGCCACCTTGACCTCCATGACACCGCTGAGCGAGTACACAAACTCACCCCAGGCGTGCTGGTGCCGCGGATAGACCCCCTCGGCCGGCACATAGGCGCTGCGGAACATGATGGGCGCCGGCAGCTGTGGGCTGTGCAGCGGAACCTCCAGCTTGGGCGACAGGATGGGCATAGGTTGTTGAGCTGGTGTGCGATTGGCGGTTGGGTGCTATAGCTTGTCTGTTATTCACTATATCAATCAAAGCCGTCAATTCAATAATCCCTCAATCTGACAAAACGTGGGGAAAGACACATGGACACGCGCAAAGCGCTGGACGGACAAGCCATAGGCCTGATGCTGGTGTTGTGCCTGGTGTGGGGCCTACAGCAGGTGGCGCTGAAGGCAACCGCATCCGAGATTGCGCCCATCTTCCAGATCGCGCTGCGCTCGGGCGTGGCGGCGGTGCTGGTGGGCCTGGTCATGCTGGCGCGAGGTGAACGCCTGCCGCTGGCGGCGACTTGGCGCGCAGGGCTACTGGTGGGGTTGCTGTTTGGTGTCGAGTTCCTGCTGGTGGGTGAAGGGCTGCGCCACACCAACGCCTCACACATGGTGGTATTCCTATACACCGCGCCCATCTTCGCGGCGCTAGGGCTGCACTGGAAGTTGCCCAGCGAACGCCTGGGTGTCGTGCAATGGTTGGGCATAACCCTCGCCTTTGGCGGTCTTGCCCTGGCCTTTTTTGGCCGCGGGACGGGCAGCAGTGCTGCACCGGGCAATGTGTTGTGGGGCGACTTTCTCGGTCTGCTGGCGGGTGCGGCATGGGGTGCCACCACCGTGGTCATACGCTGCTCCCGCCTGGCCTCGGTACCCGCCACACAGACGCTGCTGTACCAATTGCTGGCTGCGTTTGTGTTGCTGCTGGCTGCTTCCATTGCCACGGGCCAAGCCCACTTCAAGCCCACACCCACCCTTTGGGCCAGCCTGCTATTCCACTCGGTCGTGGTGTCGTTTGCCAGCTTTTTGTTGTGGTTCTGGCTGCTGCGCAAATACCTGGCTTCACGGCTGGGTGTGTTCTCGTTCATGACACCACTGTTTGGCATGGCCCTAGGGGCTTGGCTGCTGCATGAGCCTATTGAAGCCAGCTTTCTGATCGGCGCCGTGCCCGTGTTGCTGGGCATCGTGCTGGTCAGCATCGGGGGGCAAATAAACGCCCGCAGGGTATTTGCAATGGTGCAGAATCGGCTCACAACCTACCCTCGCCAGGACCAGCGTTATGCCAACACCCGAATTCCATGCGGACCACATCCCGACCATTCTGAAGGGCTCCGGGCTGTTCAAGGGGGTGGAGCTGGCGACCATTGCAGCCGAGCTGCAGGACAGTCGCACCCAGGCCATTGACGCCGGACAGGTGCTGCTGGACCCCAAACACATCAACACCCATATCTACCTCGTACTCGGCGGGGAACTGCTGGTCTGCCTGGAGCCCAAGATCGGCAACCCGCTAGTGCGCCTGGGCGTGGGCGACTGCGTGGGCGAACTGTCCATCATCGACGCCAGTGCGCCGTCGGCCTATGTGGTGGCTTCCGTGCCCACCCAGTTGCTGGTGATTTCCAAACCCGTGTTGTGGCGCATGCTGGCCGTGCAGCAGGTCATGGCCCTGAACCTGCTGCATGTGCTGGCCCGCCGCATCCGTGAAAACAATACCGTTCTGCTAGGCAGCCTGGAGCTGCAACGCCAGTACCGCAGCAAGGCCGAGACCGATGCGCTGACCGGTCTGCACAACCGCGCCTGGTTTGAAGAAGTATTCCCCAAACAACTGGAGCTGTGTGAACGCACCGGCCAGCATGTGTCGCTGTTGATGGTGGACATTGACCATTTCAAAAAGGTCAACGACCAGTACGGCCATACCTGTGGCGACGAGGCCTTGCGCCACATGGGCAACCTGCTGCGACGCAACCTGCGGTCCACCGATCTGTGCGCCCGCTACGGTGGCGAGGAAATGATCGTGCTGATGCCGGGCACCGAAATCATCCATGCCCAATTGACCGCTGACCGCCTGCGTGAAAGTGTGGCAGACACACCACTGCAATTGCAAGACGGAAGGGAATTGACAATTGAAATCTCGGGTGGCATCGCCCAGTGGCTGCCGGGCACCACGCTAAACGATCTGATACGTACAGCCGACCAGGCGCTGTACCGCGCCAAGGAGGGTGGGCGCAACCGGATTGCGGTACACGCCTTGCCCAACCATATGGATTTTTCGTAGTTGCAGCTCCCATCCCACCCGCGCTCGCTGTGGAACGCCGTGCTCACCGCCCTATGCTTGGCGATAGCGCCACCAGCCGCTGCTGCGCAGGGTGATGACTTGGCAGCCAAGCCCAGCCCCAGGATCTACAAGTACCTCAAGGGCGGCACACAGTCGTTCTCGGATGTACCGCCCGCCAAGATTCCGTATGCCATCTTTACGCCATCTTGTTACGCCTGCAATGTTCACTCCAACATCAACTGGCACACCACACCCCTGCATCTGGACGCCTATGCGGACGACATCGCACAAGCCGCCCGCCAGTTCAGCGTGGACCCTGCCTTGGTGCGCGCCTTGATCCATGCGGAGTCGGGCTTCAACCCGCGCGCGCGTTCGCAAAAAGGCGCCTCGGGTTTGATGCAGTTGATGCCGGGCACATCCCGCATGTTGGGGGTAACAGACCCACTGCAGCCCAGCGACAACATTCGCGGTGGTGTGCAGTACCTGGCCGAGCAGTTGGCGCGTTTCAAAAACGACATCAGCCTGGCCGCTGCTGCCTACAACGCAGGCCCAGGAGCAGTCCAGAAGTACGCTGGCATTCCACCCTATGCCGAGACGCGGGTTTACGTGCAGCGGGTCAAAATCTTGCACCAACGGTACAAGGACAGCCCCCGCGGATGAGTAGTTGTGGGGGCTGTCTAGGCCTTGGTCGGCCGGTCGCCCAACAGGTAACGGGCCCCGACACCACGCCGTGCCGCCACATCGCCCGGGTTGTACAACGCACACTGGGTCAGCGACAAGCAACCACAACCAATACAGGACGAAAGCCGGTCACGCAAGCGTGTCAGTTCGGCTATGCGCTGGTCCAGCAAGGGGCGCCAAGCACTCGACAAGCGCACCCAGTCCTTCTGCGTGGGTGTGCGGCCATCGGGCAGGCTGGCCAAGGCATCACGGATCTGGTCCAGCGTCAAACCCACAGCCTGGGCTGCACGGATGAAGGCCACACGGCGCAGGTCACCGCGGGCAAACTGGCGCCGCCCGGAGTCGCTGCGCTGACTGTTCAGCAGGCCTTGGTCTTCGTAAAAGCGCAGGGCGCTGGCGGCGACGCCGCTGCGACGCGCCAGTTCGCCTATGGGAATCAGGTTGTTGGTCATACTTGACATCAAGTTAACTTGAACTTGCATGATAGGCCGTTGTTTCAACTCCGTCACCGCTGACCATGCCTCTGCACCTTGCCCCACCCAACACCCCACGTGAGCCACTCCACGCGCTGCTCGACGCCAATCTACGGCAGCCCCCCGAGTTCCGCGACCAATTGACCAACCACCTGCCGATGGCCTTGCATGCCCTGCACTGCCTGGGTGCCAGCCCCCAACGTATGCAGGACTTTTACAACAGCTATAGCCAGCGCTTCCATGGTCGTCCTGGTCCATTGGCCGCCGCTCTTTCAAAACCGCACACCTTGGACTGGCGTGCCTTGCGGGGCCAGGCCGACGCCTACCCCGCACTGCTGGCCTACTTCAACGACCTGGTGGCGCGCGAGGGGGCGCTCGGCAGTCTTCGCCAGTCCATACCGGACCTGATGCCCGGCGTCGCGGCCGCCGCCTTTCATGGCGCCATCCGCACAGCCCATGCGGTACAGGCCGGCCACGACCAGGAGTTGGCGGCGGCGCTGGCCTACTGGGCCTGGCGTTGGCAGGCGCTGGAAACGCCGCCTGCCCCGGATGCCCTACTTGGGCTGGATGCGTGGGCGCCACGTCTGGTGCAGGAGTCCGTTGGCTGGCGCAGCAGTGGGCCACTTATATCCATTCGTATGGCTGACGCCAGTCAGTCCACTATTTTTGCTGGTCTTGCAGGCGCTCTGGCACCCGCAGAAAACCTGGCCACACGCATCGGGCAGCTCGCCGGATTAGCAGTAGACCGTTATGTGGCAAGTCCCAACTTCACGGTCCTGCACATGGTGACCGGCTTGCGGGCGCTGCGCACGCTGTTGCCGTGGGCCGAGGACTCGGTGCACGCGCAGGCCCTGTTGGCGCGCAACTTTGTGGCCGCCTATATGGCCGCACTGGTCAAACCCCTGGTCGCTCCGCCCTTCGCCACCCCACACCCGTGGGATGCCGTCATCGCTGCGGCCATAGACTCAGGCGACGACCACGTGGTAAAACTCGTCCACGCCTGCCGCGAAGAGGCCGCGGTGTACGGCGAGGGCAATTACCTGCGTGCAGCGACCCTGGCAACTGGTCTGTAGCCGCGCACTTGGGTGGATGAAAATGAACGCCAATTGCCTTGCAGGAGCTTTGCCATGTCAACCATCCCAACCCATACCCTCTTTGGCTCCCGGGGCTCAGGCTCCGCCGCCGTGGAAATCGCGCTCAGCATGTGTGGCTTGCCCTACCGCGCGGTGCGTGCGTCCACTTGGGAGCCTGACTCGGCCCTGGCGGAACTGGCCGCCGTCAACCCGCTGGGCCAGATCCCCACTCTGGTGCTGCCCGACGGATCGGTGATGACAGAGAGTGCTGCCATCCTGATCCACTTGGGCCTGAGCTACCCGCACAGCAGCCTGTTACCTGCAGACCCCAGTGCGCGTGCGCAGGCGCTACGTGGCCTGGTCTTCATAGCTGCTAACTGTTACGCGGCGATCAGCATCAACGACTACCCGGAGCGCTGGACTGCGGCCACCACCAAACCGGCACACGAGAAAGTGCGGCAGGCTGCGCGGGCGCAGCTGCGCAAACACTGGGCCATCTTTGCAGACAGCTTTGCAGCCACGCCCTTCTTGTCGGGCCCACAACCCGGTGCTTTGGACATACTCGCAGCGGTGGTCAGCAAGTGGGCGGGTACCCGTGTCTACCTGCAGCAGCATCGGCCGGCCTTTACAGACCTGTTGCATCGCATCGAGGCCGATGCCCACGTGGCCCCGTTTTTTCACCACCATTGGACGGCCTGAACCCGACGAACCTGCGGTGCTTTATGCTCGGCACTTTCGCAGCACCATACTTTTTTTGGAAAAGACACTCCATGGCTTTGGAAGACAGCGATGTGGCACCACGACAGCCCTTGGTTGGCGCCAGCACGGATGTCAGCCCAGGTCTGAAGTGGGGGCCTCTGGCCATCGTCGCGTTCTGGATGGTGGTCATGGGGGTGCTATATGCACTGATGACGCAGTACCTCAAACCCAAACCCGTCACCATCACGGCCCAGGGCGAGCTGATCATCCCCAAAGCCCGGGACGGGCATTTTTATGCCGCCGGCACGGTTAACGGCCGCGCTGTGATGTTTATGGTGGATACCGGAGCATCCATCGTGGCGGTGAGCGAAGCATTCGCCCGCAGCGCCGGGGTGGCCGGAGGCGTGCCCACGGCCTTCAATACCGCCAACGGTGTTTTGCCGGGCCGCATCGTCATGGACGTACCGGTTACGGTTGGCCCCATCCAGGTATCTGGCGTGCGGGTAGGCGTGGGCATAGTCAGCGCAGAAGAAGACCAAGCCCTACTGGGTCAGAGTTTTCTGTCAAAGTTCGATATCGCCATGACCAAAGAACACATGAGCTTGCGGCCGCGGTAGGTCGACTGCGGAACTTTCGACACCCCAGGCGCTCCAATATTTTTACCACCGTCGCTTGAAACGGAATTCGGATGAAACTGAAATTACTGGCACTTCTCTTCGCCTTTGTCTCGGCAGCGCAGGCCGCGGTGCTCGCCCCCGCGCCGCAGGATGCCAAGGCGGCGAATCTGGCGGCGGAGGTGCTGTCACGCCACCACTACAAAGCCATGCCACTGGACGAATCGCTGTCCAGCCGGATCTTTGACCAGTACCTCAAAGCGCTGGACCCGGAAAAGCTGTACTTTGTGCAAACCGACATCGACCAGTTTGAGGCTGGCCGCACCAAACTCGGCATGGAGATGCAAAGCGGTGAGCTGGGCAGGCCCTTCGCCATCTTTAACCTCTATGTCAACCGCGCCAACGAACGCTTTACTTATGCCCGCAGCCTGCTCAAAAAGGGCTTCAGCTTCGATAGCAATGAGACCTACCAATTTGCTCGGGACAAACAAAACTGGCCCAAGACCGAAGCCGAGGCTCTGGAACTGTGGCGCAAGCGGGTCAAGAACGACTGGTTGCGCCTGAAGCTCGCCGGCAAGGATGACAAGAGCATCGCCACCGTGTTGGACAAGCGTTACGACAACAGCATCAAGCGAATAGGCCGCGTGAACAGCGAAGACGCGTTTAACGCTTACATGAACGCCTACACGATGGCGATAGAGCCCCACACCAACTACATGGCCCCCCGCACCGCGGCGAACTTCAACATCTCGATGAAGCTGTCCTTGATCGGTATTGGTGCCGTGTTGGTCGAAGTGGACGACTACACCACCATCCGCGAGCTGACACCGGGTGGCCCGGCCAGCCTATCGGGCAAACTTAAGGTGGGTGACCGCATTGTGGGCGTGGGCCAGGGCGAAAAGGGCCCGATCACCGACATCATGGGTGCTCGCCTGGATGATTCCGTAATGCTAATACGCGGTGCCGAGGACAGTGTGGTACGCCTCGAAGTACTCCCCGCCGAAGCTGGACCCGATGGCAAACACGTCTTCATCAACCTGGTGCGCAAGCCCATCTCTCTGCAGGACCAGTCTGCCAAGTCCTCCGTGCAAACGGTCACCGACGGCAAGAGCACCCACACCATTGGCGTGATCACATTGCCGTCTTTTTATGAAGACGTTGCAGCCAAACAAAAGGGCACGCCAGACTACAAAAGCACCACCCGTGACGTGGCCCTGCTGATCAAGGAACTGAAGGCCAAGAAGGTCGACGCCATTTTGATGGACTTGCGCAATAACGGCGGCGGCTCACTGGCTGAGGCGGTGGAGCTGACCGGCCTGTTCGTGGGCAAGGGCCCGGTGGTGCAGGTGCGCAATGCCAGCGGCCAGATCCGCGTGGAGTCGTCTCGCCAGGGCGATGTCGCCTGGGATGGCCCGCTGGGTGTGTTGGTCAACCGCAACTCGGCATCCGCATCCGAGATCTTTGCAGCGGCTGTGCAGGACTATGGCCGTGGGCTGGTTGTGGGTGAGCCCAGTTTTGGCAAGGGCACCGTGCAGACCATGATCAACCTGGACCGCATCGCAAGGACCGAGAAACCGCAATTGGGCGAGCTCAAGTTGACCATTGCGCAGTTTTTCCGTATCAATGGTGGTACCACCCAGTTGCGTGGCGTGACACCCGATGTGACCTTCCCTGCGGTGCTGGACACGGTGGACTACGGTGAATCCCGCTTTGGCAATGCGCTACCTTGGACACAGATTGCACCCGCTACCTACACCCCCAGAGGCTCCGTACAGGAACTGCTTCCCATCTTGGTAGCCCAACACAAACAACGCATCAAGAACGAAAAAGACTTCCAGTACCTGCAGGAAGACATTGCCGAGTTGAACCGCATCCGCAAGCAGAATGCCGTGACGCTTAACGAGGCCGAGCGGCGTAAGGAAAAGGAAGCCCAAGAAGCCAAGCTGGCTGCCCGCAAAAACGGATCCAAGGGCAAGGATGCCGCAAAGAACGACGCCGACAAGGACGATGGCCTGCAAGCCGGTGAACGCGATCTGAATGTGGAACTCGCGGCCGAGAAGGCGCGCAAGAAAGACAAGGACGTCCTGCTGATAGAAGCGGCCCACATTCTGGGCGATCAGGTGGACCTGCTCAAACCCGGTGTCAACCTGGCGGCACGTATGAAGCAGGTTCCGCAACTGGCGCAATAGACAGCAAAAAGACGCTGCAGCCACCGCTGCCAGCGCCTGGTGGCTTGTGCTTAGTCCGGCAGCCAGGTGTCGGGGTCAACAGCAGTCTGCTCGCCGGTCAACAGGTTCTTGACCTGGTGGCTGGCGTTCTCGCCGATGAACCAGACAAAAGGAATGCCGCGTTTGGACGCCGCCTCGATCTGTTTGCCATAGGCCTTGGGCAGATGGTAGAGGTCGGTGGCAATGCCGCGGCCCCGCAGGCGATTGGCCAGCGCATTGGCTGCGGGGCGGCTGGCGTCATCGTTCAGCGCGACCAGCACGTCGGTCGGCGTCTTGCGGGTGGGCTTCAACTGTCCTTTGGCAAACAGCAAACCCAGAATGCGCGTCAGCCCAATGGACATACCAACACCCGGCAGCTTGACTTTGGCATCGCCCGCCAGGTTGTCATAGCGTCCACCGCCGCAGACTGAGCCGGATGACTCGAAGCCCTGCATCTGCCCCTCACACACCATGCCGGTGTAGTAGGCCAGGCCGCGGGCGATCGCCAGATCGGCGGACACCGACGGAGGCAGGCCAGCAGCCAGGCGGCTGGCATTCAGGTCGGCGGCGTTGTCCAGCACCTCGGTTAGTTCGGTCAGGCCTTCGTCCAGCAGAGGAGAGCTGATGCCCAGCGCCCTGACACGGTCCACAAATGTCGTGTCGGCGGTCTTGATACTGGCAATCGCGAGGCACTGGGCCGCTTGTGCTTCGCTCAAACCCAGCTCGGTCTGTAGCAACGCAGACACCTTGGGTGCGCCAATCTTGTCCAGCTTGTCGACCACGCGTAACACGGCGTTGGTGTCGGCAATACCCAAGCCTTCGTAAAAGCCTTGCAGCAGCTTGCGGTTGTTGACGCGCAGCGTGACAGGTGGAATGGGTAGCGTGCTGGTGACCACGGCCATCAGACGTACCACTTCGGCGTCATAAAAACTGGGCAAGGCGCCATCGCCAATGACGTCGATATCGCACTGCGTGAATTCGCGGTAGCGGCCCTCTTGCGGGCGCTCACCGCGCCAGACCTTTTGCATCTGGTAACGCTTGAACGGGAAGCTGAGTTGGCCTTTGAACTGCTGCACATAACGCGCGGTGGGCACAGTCAGGTCAAAGCGCAGCCCGAATTCGGCAGGCTCTTTGGCGGCGTTAGCGTCTTCGTGCAGACGCGCCAGCACATAAATTTCTTTGTCGTCACCGTTGCCGGTCAACACCTGGGTAGGTTCCACGCTGCGGGTTTCGATATTGGCAAAACCGTATAACTCGTACTGGCGGCGGATGGTGTCCATACACTGCTGTTCCAGCAGGCGCTGCTCGGGCAGCCATTCGGGGAAGCCACTGATGGGGGCAAACTTGCTCATGGTCGATGGGGTCTGGGGTGGAGTGCGTGCCGGTTTGGCAGGCCCCAAGTGTAAATGTCGCCGCGGCAGGCCTTGCATTGCCCACCGTAAGCCTCCACTGCCGGTCACCATGAACATCAAGCTCAATTGGCGGCGACCGCTGTTCTATTTCCTGCCGCCCATTTTCACTATATGTTTTATAGCAACACTCTTATATAGGACGGGGGGGCTACAGAGTGATTTGACAAAGCCAATTGCCGCTCAAGCCGCAATACGAACATAGCCGTACGGGTTGAAGAAAAAATCATCCTCTTCGTAACGCGTGCAAGGCAGGGTCTGTAGCTTCTTGGCGGGCGCTCTTCCATCAATGGAAAATGTCTTGCCCGGCGGCTGACCCGCAAGGGTTTTGTCTGCCAGGGCGTCCATCCACCGCACCGCCTCCAGGTCGGGCCTGCCGGGGGCGCACTCAATGTCGGGCTGCCCCAGAAGATGCATGCCACAGGAATACTGGGTTCCATCGTCATCCGCAATAGGCCTTCGCACCCAGGCTTGGCGCAAGGCCCCATGGCGCGCGAGCTGCACCCAGTGGTCCAAGCCATGGGCGACGCCCGCGCTCTCGGACTTCACCGCCGTTGCACCCGCCTGTATCAAGCGCGCCGTGATCTCCAGCGCCGCGGCAGAGACGGCCATCGCCTCGCTTCTCTCCATGGGCGGAGACAGCACGTAGGCCACCGTGTTGTGGCGCTTGATGCGCGCATGGTCTTGTTCGGTAAAGGTATTGGTCACGCGGTCCCGAGACACCGCAAAGGCCTTGCCCATGCGCGCATCAGCAGCCACTTGCGAATACTCCCTGTCCACCGAAAACCCTTGGCCAAAAGCCTTGACCGTCTTTTCCACCGCGTCCAGAGACTTCCACTCGCCCAAAAAGCAAATAACGTGGCGGGGCTTGACTTTAGAGGAAGCCGTTGCGGCATGGGCTGTGTGGACCAGCCCCATGCCGGCGCACAGCGCGGGTAGGGAGTGGGTAAAAAGTCTGCGTAACATAGTTAAAAATCTGATGCGGAAATTTAGGATTCCGGGCGATTTGAAATCCGATTTAAAAGCATACATGGCCCATGCAGTTGGTAACCCTCCACGGCAAACACTTACGCTCTGTTACAGGACTAGCGAACATTGAATGAAGTGTGTGCAATCTAGAATCACTTCGTCGTTTTCGATCCCCTTTCGCTCACCGTTGATCAACCATCTGTTCATCGCTGGTAATACTGCGAATTTCTCATTGAATGGAATCAACATGGCCGAATTAAGCGGGTCTGCATGGGTCAGCCGTTTCCCCACCAGCAGTCAAACCTCAGATTTGCTGCCTGCCTTTGGCACAGCAGTAGATAGTTTTATCAGTTCCCTACGGGCCGGTGGTGCGACAGTTGCCATCTCGGCCACGCTGCGCCCACCAGAGCGGGCTTACTTGATGCACTACGCCTACAAAATTGCGCACGGGGGTCTTCCTGCGGCCAACGCGCCAGCAATGGCGGGGGTAGATATTGAGTGGGCCCACGCCACTGCGGCAGCCTCCAAAATTGCGGCCAAGCAAATGGTGACCGGGTATGGCATCGTGTATGCCCCTGCACTTGCATCAAGGCACTCGGAAGGGCGGGCCATCGACATTACCATCACCGGCCACATTGGGCGATCGTTTAACAATAGTTCCAACCAACCCGTGCTAGTCAACAATGCGTCCCAATTGCACGCCTTGGGCGCGTCTTTCGGCGTCATTAAATTGGCGTCTGATCCCCCACATTGGTCTGACGAT
>JAYSZJ010000152.1:0-36903 GCA_043738115.1 Rhodoferax sp.
GGGCCTTTTGCTTCGTGTCCCCCGCTCGCGTTGCGGGCTCCTCCTTGACCTGCGCAAAATCCCCCGCCATCGCACTACCCTCGGGTGTTTGCTCGGAATGCTCCTTGATGCGGATAGTCGCCACGTCTCCGGCTACGGCCAGCTCCAGCGCAATGTCTGGGGTAATCAGGCCGTGGTGGCGGCACCAGCGGGAAATGGCCACACCCAAAGTGGGCGCGCTGATGGACGCCCTGGCTAGCATGCCGTAGCTGCCCCAGGGAAGGCGGCGGCTGAACCAGCCCAGGGCTTCGTCGTCCAGCTCCTGCATCGCCGCGCCGGATAACGTTTCCATTTGCCAGGCGGTGATGCGGGCGTCGGGTTTTACCATTTGCTCTGGCGCAATCTGTGCCTGGTGCAGGGCTTGTGCCGGGTCCTTGCCATAGCGCCCGTAGGCGGCCACAATGGCACGCACAAAGGCCATGGGCGTAGCGGCAATGGGGGATGATGCAACCATGGTGCTAGTGTGCCGCAGTTTTTAGGTGTGGCGCAATTTGCAACCTTTATGACCTACACGACCCTTCATGTCCGGCTGAAAATGCGAGCTGTATTCTGAAACCCTCTTTCTCTTCTACCGGAACCCGCCCATGTCCATTCTGGAGACCCAACTCAACGCCCGCTCGGCCGATTTCGTCGCCAACGCCAACGCCATGCGTGCGCTGGTGGCCGATCTGAACGCCCAGACCGACAAGGCCGCCATGGGTGGCGGTGATGCCGCCCGCGCCAAACACACGGCCCGCGGCAAGCTGCTGCCGCGCGACCGCGTGCACAACCTGTTGGACCCGGGCACTCCCTTCCTCGAACTCTCACCGTTGGCCGCCATGGGCATGTACCCCGACCGCGATGGCACCGACAGCGCGCCCTGCGCCGGTGTTATTGCCGGTATCGGCCGTGTGTCGGGTGTGGACTGCATGATTGTGTGCAACGACGCCACGGTGAAGGGCGGCACTTACTACCCCGTCACCGTCAAAAAGCATCTGCGCGCGCAAGAGATCGCGCAGCAAAACCGCCTGCCCTGCATCTATTTGGTGGACTCGGGCGGTGCCAATCTGCCGAACCAGGACGAGGTCTTCCCAGACCGCGACCACTTTGGCCGCATCTTCTTCAACCAGGCGAACATGAGCGCCGAGGGCATTGCGCAGATCGCCGTCGTCATGGGTTCCTGCACGGCCGGTGGCGCCTATGTGCCGGCCATGAGCGACGAGACCATCATCGTCAAGAACCAGGGCACGATTTTTTTGGGCGGGCCACCTTTGGTGAAGGCGGCCACCGGTGAGGTAGTGACGGCCGAGGACCTAGGCGGTGGTGACGTGCACACACGCCTCTCCGGCGTGGCCGACCACCTGGCGCAGAACGACCTGCATGCCCTGTCCATTGCCCGCACCGCGGTGGCCAACCTTAACCAAAAGAAGGCGCTAGCCCCCGCACTCAAAGCACCTGTTGCTCCTAAATTTGCAGCAGAAGAGTTGTACGGCGTCATCCCCACCGACACCCGCAAGCCGTTTGATGTGCGTGAAATCATCGCCCGCATCGTCGATGGTTCCGAGTTCCATGAATTCAAACCCCGCTTCGGCACCACACTGGTCACCGGCTTCGCGCACATCGAAGGCATGCCGGTCGGCATCATCGCCAACAATGGAATCCTGTTCAGCGAGTCGGCGCTGAAGGGTGCGCACTTCATAGAGCTATGCTGCCAGCGCAAGATCCCGCTGATCTTCTTGCAGAACATTACCGGCTTCATGGTGGGCCGTAAGTACGAGAACGAAGGCATTGCCCGCAACGGCGCCAAGATGGTCACTGCGGTTGCCACCGCCAATGTGCCCAAGTTCACCATCATCATCGGCGGCAGTTTTGGCGCCGGCAACTACGGCATGTGCGGCCGCGCCTACTCGCCCCGTTTCTTGTGGATGTGGCCGAATGCGCGCATCTCGGTGATGGGCGGCGAGCAGGCGGCCAGCGTCCTGGCGACCGTCAAGCGCGACGGCATAGAAGGCAAGGGCGGCGCGTGGAGCAAGGACGAGGAAGAAGCCTTCAAGGCGCCCATCCGCCAGCAGTATGAAGTGCAGGGCCATCCCTACTACGCGACGGCGCGCCTGTGGGACGACGGCATCATCGACCCGGCCGATACGCGCCGCGTGCTGGCGCTGGGCTTGTCGGCGACGCTAAATGCGCCGATTCCGGATGTGAAGTTTGGCGTGTTCCGGATGTGATGCATGGACACAGTCTGGCCCTCACTAGTCCAGTGGCTGCACTCCGTCGGGTTGGCGTCGGGGGGTGCTGTACACGTGAGCGACAGGCTGGACTTGCCCAGCCTGCTGGCGCTGGCGGCCGTGCTCGGCTGGGCCAGCGGATTTAGGCTGTATGCGGTGGTGTTTATCGCCGGTATGGCGGGCGTTATGGGATGGCTTGTGCTGCCTCCGGGGCTTCAACTGCTGCAGCACCCGGCCATGTTGGTGGCCAGCGGATTCATGCTGTTCGTTGAGTTCTTTGCCGACAAAATTCCCGGGGTCGATTCGCTGTGGGACATCGTGCACAGCGTGATCCGCATTCCAGCCGGCGCTGCACTCGCGGCGGGTGCCCTGGGGGCTGATAGTGGAACGATGACCCTGGTGGCCGCGTTGTTGGGCGGCTCGTTGGCTGCCACCAGCCAGGCAGCCAAGACCACCACACGTGCTGCCATCAACACCTCGCCCGAGCCGTTCAGCAATGTGGTGGCCAGCCTGTTCGAGGACGGTCTGGTCGTTGCCGCCCTGTGGTTGGCAACGACCAGCCCCCTAGTTTTCGGGCTTGTGCTGGTTGTCGTTGTGGTGCTGATGTGGATCGTGACCTGGCTGCTGATCAAGTTTCTCAAGGCGGTTTATCACCGCGTGTCCCGGTTCTTTTCTGGTGTTCAAAATGCTGCCTAAGCGTTTAAGAGCCCTGATGCTGCTAGCAAGCGTTGCCTGCGTGGCGCTGGCTTGCAGTGGCATAACGCAGGCGCAGCCAGTGCCCGAGCCCGGGTTGACAGTCGAAGTTGTCGCCAAAGACATGCGCGAAGAGACGGTGCGCATCCCCGTGACCGTCAAGGACATGTATGGCCGTCAGGAGACGCGGACCATTCCCATCATCATTTTTCGGCCGCCGGGCGACGGGCCGTTTCCGCTGGTGGTGTTCAACCATGGCCGCGCGGTGACAGAAAAACGGGCGACGCAAGGGCGCAACCGCCCCGAACATGTGGCCCGCTATTTGGTAGCCAAGGGCTTTGTAGTGATGGCACCCACAAGGGTGGGTTATGCCGAAACCTATGGTGACTTTGACCCTGAAGAAAGTGGTGCCTGTCGCGAGAGGCGCTTTGAGCCCATGTCCATTGCCGCGTCGGACCAGGTGCTTGCGACGGTAGAGTTGGCCAAGACACTGCCCTATGTGGACGCTTCGCGCTGGATCGTCGCGGGTCAGTCGGTCGGCGGATTGGCTTCGGTCACTACAGTGGGCCGCAACCCGCCTGGCTTGATGGGCGGTATCAATTTCGCGGGTGGATCGGGCGGGAATCCTGATACGCAACCGGGCCGCCCGTGCAGCCCCAATTCGATTGGCGGCTACTGGGGTAGCCTTGCCAAGACGGCCAAGGCACCCATGCTGTGGCTGTACTGGCAAAACGATAAGTATTGGGGCGAAGACTACCCCAGGCGGTGGCATATGGCTTGGACGGATGGCGGGGCGCAGGCCAGCTTTGCGAGCTTTGCACCGTCGGGTGACGATGGCCATAACGGCATCAACTCCGACATGGATCATTGGTTGCCCGTCGTCGATGCCTTTTTGGGGCAACTGGGTTTTAACCAGCCAGCCATCGCCACCAAGCCACCTGCGACCGATTTTGCCGACATTTCTGACGTAGCCAAGGTGCCGGTCAGTGCCAAGAGCCAGGCCACGGCCTACGCCAAGTTTCTGGAATCGAAACCACCCCGCGCCTTTGCAGTGGGCAACAAGGGTGGCTGGGGCTACTCCTATGGCGACTATGCCGTAGGTCGGGCGCTGGGGTTCTGCCAACGCAGTGGCCAGACCTGCCAGCTGTACGCGGTGGACGACAAGGTCGTCTGGACCGCCAAGCCATAAATTACTGAACACGCCTGCAGCGCTATTTACGAGAGACAACACAATATGTTCACCAAAATCCTCATTGCCAACCGTGGCGAGATCGCCTGCCGCGTAGCCGCCACCGCCCGCCGCCTGGCTATTCAGACCGTGGCCGTGTATTCCGATGCCGACGCGGGAGCCAAACACGTAGCCGCGTGTGACGAAGCGATTCACATCGGTGGCAGCGCACCCAAGGACAGCTACCTGCGCTGGGAAAAAATCATCGCCGCGGCGCAGGCCACCGGCGCGCAGGCCATACACCCCGGTTATGGCTTCCTGAGCGAGAACGAAGAGTTTGCGCAGGCTTGCGCCAAGGCCGGTCTGGTCTTTATCGGCCCGCCCGCATCGGCCATCCAAGCCATGGGCCTGAAAGCCGAGTCCAAACAGTTGATGGAAAAAGCCGGTGTGCCCCTGGTGCCCGGTTACCACGGCGCGGACCAGGACCCGGCCCTGCTGCAGCGCGAGGCCGATCGTATTGGTTACCCGGTGCTGATCAAAGCCAGCGCCGGTGGCGGTGGCAAGGGCATGCGTGCGGTGGACAAGGCAGAGGACTTTGCCGCGGCTTTGGCATCGTGCAAACGCGAAGCCATCAACAGCTTTGGTGACGACGCGGTGCTGGTCGAAAAATATGTGCTGCGCCCGCGCCATATCGAAATTCAGGTGTTTGGCGACACCCACGGCAACTACGTCTACCTGTTTGAGCGCGACTGTTCGGTGCAGCGCCGCCACCAGAAGGTGCTGGAAGAAGCCCCCGCACCGGGCATGACGCCCGAGCTGCGCGCACGAATGGGTCAGGCTGCGGTGGAAGCCGCGCGGGCTGTGAACTACGTAGGCGCAGGCACGGTGGAATTCATCGTCGAGCAGCCCGGTGGTTATGCACACCCCGAGCAGATGAAGTTCTACTTCATGGAAATGAACACGCGCCTGCAGGTGGAGCACCCGGTCACCGAAGCCATCACCGGCCAGGACCTGGTGGAGTGGCAGTTGCGTGTGGCCTCGGGCGAGCCCTTGCCTTTGCAGCAGGACCAATTGCGCATCCACGGCCATGCGATCGAAGCCCGCATCTGCGCCGAAAACCCCGACAACAACTTTTTACCCGCCACCGGCACACTGCATGTGTACGGCTTGCCGGCCTGCACGACCTTTGAGCGAGCCGACAACGCGGTGCGTGTGGACTCCGGCGTGCGCCAGGGCGACGGCATCAGCCCTTTCTACGACTCTATGGTCGCCAAGCTGATCGTGCACGGTGCGACGCGTGAACAGGCATTGGCCCGCATGGACACGGCGCTGGCACAGACCCACATCGTCGGCCTGACGACCAATGTGCAGTTTCTGCGCCATGTGGTGACCAGCCCATCGTTTGCACAGGCCCAGTTGGACACGGCACTGATCCCGCGTGAATCGACAGTGTTATTCAAGCAGGAGAAGGTAGGTCTGCAGATGGCCACCGCCGCCATGGTGGCGCAGACGCTGGTCAGCGAGTTGGCACTGGCAACCACCAAGATGGATGCCAGTGGCTGGATAGATCCCTGGGCGCAGCGCGACGGCTGGCGTTCACACGGTGCGTCGCATCGCGAGTTCATGCTGGAGTTCCATGGTGAGCCCCACACAGCTCTGTTCACCCGCCTGCACGGTGGTGACCTGCAGCTGTCGGTGGACGGCAACACCGCGGCCCTGCACTACACGCCACTGGCCGGCGGTGCGTTGGATGTTCGGTATGGCGACCTGCGTTCCACCGTGCACCTTTACAAGAATGGCGAGGTAGCCCACGTATTTACTGCACATGGTGCTACACAAATCGTAGCAATCGACGCGCTGGCCCACGCCGGGGAAACCCATGCAGAGGTCGGCCGCCTGACCGCCCCCATGCCCGGCAAGGTCGTGTCGTTCGCGGTCAAGGCCGGTGATGCGGTCAAGAAGGGCCAGGCGCTGGCTGTGATGGAAGCCATGAAGATGGAGCACACGATTGCAGCGCCAGCCGATGGCACGGTGGCGGAGCTGCTGTTTGCACCGGGTGACCAAGTGACCGAGGGCGCTGAACTGCTGAAGCTAGAGACCGCTGTCCACTAGACTGCGGTCTTCTCTCCTTTTTTGCACACTCTCTCCATGCGCATCACTTTTTGCTGCACAGACACCGCGTCCGAACCCTGGTTGCAAGGCCTGCAGGCAGCGCTGCCAGACGCCGATATCACAGTGTGGTCTGCAGGCGCACCGGCTGCGGACTATGCCGTGGTCTGGGCTCCGCCCCAGCAGTTTTTTGACGAACAGTCGCAACTCAAGGCCGTGTTCAATATTGGCGCCGGCGTCGACGTGTTGTTGAAGCTGCAACTGCCACACCAGGCGCAGATCGTTCGGCTGGACGATGCCGGCATGTCGGTGCAGATGGCGGAGTATGTGTGCCATGCCGTTATCCGCCACTACCGCGAGTTCGATGCCTATGAGGCGGATACGCGACAGGGCAAATGGTCGTTTCGCAAGCCACGTGCCCGCGCCAACTTTCCCGTTGGCATCATGGGGCTGGGTGTACTGGGCGAGCGGGTGGCTCGCGCTTTGGCGCAGTTCGAATTCCCGGTGAATGGCTGGAGCCGTTCATCCAAGGCGGTGGATGGCGTGCGCTGCTTTTCCGGAGCAGAAGGTTTCAAGGAGTTCCTGGCCGCCAGCCGCGTGCTGGTCTGCCTGCTGCCACTCACCGCCGACACACGTGACGTGATGAATCGCGACACACTGTCGCAACTGCAGCCAGGTGCCTATGTCATCAATGTGGCGCGTGGCGCCCATCTGGTGGAAGAAGACCTGCTAGCGTTGTTAGACAGCGGCCACCTCGCGGGTGCCACACTGGACGTGTTTCGCACCGAGCCCTTGCCGCCCGAGCATCCGTTCTGGAAGCACGCCAAAATCACGGTCACACCCCACACATCGGCCCGTACCTTGCGCAGCGAAAGCATTGCGCAAATCGCAGGCAAACTGGCGGCACTGCAACGTGGTGGCTCAGTGGCTGGTGTCGTAGACCTTGGGCGGGGGTATTGAATGCGCGTTGTCTTTTCCATTTTCCTTGTTGTTTTATCCGGCTGCGCAACTGTTCCGCCGCCAACGCCAACGCCATGGTTCATCGGGCACTTCACCGCTAGTTATGTGGACGCCCGCGGCACTTCCGAATTTTCGGTAACCTGCTCGACGGTCCCGGACTGCGAGACCACGATTGAAGAAACCACGCCACGCAAGACGGCGCCACAGAAAATACTTTCCAAAAACGCGCAGCGCGTCAACGTGGATGTTGTGAACAACAACTTGCAAGCGGTGCGTGCCGCAGTTGCGGCCAACCCTAAGTTGTATGACCACATAAACGATGGACCGCTGTTGCGCCGTATGCGCCCTGTCATTGAAAGTGGCGGCAAGTTCACGGAGTGTTTGGGTGTGGCGCCCGATGGGGGCGATTCCATTGCGCTGTGCCAGCACAGTAGTGCTAGCCAGAAGACTCCGGTTTTGCTCTTCTCAACAATGAAGCCGACTTGTGCAGACAACACGGCGTTCTGCGCCTACTATCTTTTGCCGCTGAACCGCCAGAGATGAGTGCCGGGCGTCTAGCCCTTGCCTACTCAACGGGTTAAAGCCGGTGGCAAAATCGGCCAACTGCCGTACCCCCGCAATGTGAAGATCAAATTATGACTATTCCCTCTCGCGTCAAACTGGTTGACGTAGGCCCGCGCGACGGCCTGCAAAACGAAAAACAACCGGTGCCCGCCGCCATCAAGATCGAGCTGGTGCACCGCCTGCAAGATGCCGGCCTGGCTGAGATCGAAGTCACCAGTTTTGTCAGCCCCAAATGGGTCCCACAAATGGCGGACAACGCCGAGGTCATGGCCGGTGTGCAGCGCAAAGCCGGTGTGCGGTATTCGGTGCTGACTCCCAATATGCAAGGTTTCGAGGCAGCGCTGAAGTCCAACCCCGACGAGATCGTCGTGTTTGGCGCGGCCAGCGAGGCCTTCAGCCAGAAAAACATTAACTGCTCCATTGCCGAAAGCATTGAGCGCTTTCGCCCCGTGGTGCAGGCTGCACTGGAAAAAGGTCTGACCGTGCGCGGCGCCATTTCTTGCGCCGTGGGTTGCCCGTATGAGGGCGAGATTGCGCCAGAACGCGTGGAGATGGTGGCGCGGCTGATGCACGGCATCGGTGTGCAACACGTAGGGGTGGCCGACACCATTGGTGTGGGCACACCGCACAAGGTGCAAAAGGCGTTGGAGGCGACCCTGAGGGTCTACGGTATTGACCACATCTCTGGCCACTTCCACGACACCTATGGCATGGCGCTGGCCAACACGCTGGCCAGTTTGCAAATGGGCATCTGGAACTTTGACACCTCGGTTGCGGGCCTGGGCGGCTGCCCCTATGCCAAGGGCGCGACCGGCAATGTGGCGTCCGAAGAAGTGGTTTACCTGCTGCACGGCATGGGTATTGAGACGGGTATCGACTTGGACAAGCTGGTCGACGCGGGCAAGTTCATCAGCGACTTTCTGCAGCGCAAACCGAATTCGCGCGCTGCCACGGCTTTACTGAATAAGCGATTGGGTTAAGAACGTTATGGACAGTCTTGAATTGCAAAATTTGCCGGAGGGTGTGCAGCGGGTAGCCGCGGCCCTGCGAGCAAAAAATCATCCTCACACACCCGTCATGCTGGACGACGCGGCTCGCACCGCCCAGCAGGCGGCCGACGCCCTGGGCATTGCCGTGGGCCAAATCGCCAAGAGCATCATTTTTCGCCGCAAGGAAGACGATGTGGCGGTGCTGGTCATCACCTCAGGCGACCGGCGCGTGGACGAGAAAAAGGTAGAGGCCCTAGTCGGCCGCATTGGCCGGGCCGACGCTGAATTTGTGAAGACCAAGACCGGCTTCAGCATCGGCGGTGTGTCGCCCCTGGCCCATGCACAGCCACCGGTGACGCTAGTGGACCAGGAACTGTTCCGCTTCGAAGAGATCTGGGCGGCAGCCGGCCATCCGCATGGCGTGTTCAAGTTGCACCCGCGCGATCTGGCGGTGTTGTCCGGTGCGCCCACGGCCGATGTGACCCAGGCGGTACCCTTATGACCGTCGAATCGAACGCTGCACTATCGATAGCTACTCGTGCAGTATTGGCGGGGGCTGTGGCCGAAAACGTGCCATCACCCTGCGTCTCGGTCTGCCGCATGGACCTGCAGCGTGAGTACTGCGAGGGCTGTCTGCGCAGCATCGACGAGATCCGGGTCTGGCGGGCCAGCAGTGATCTGGAGAAAAAAGCCATCTGGGCACGTATTGCCGAGCGGGCCGCCGCCCTCAGCCCCACCGCCCCGTAACACCCCCCCCCATGCCATGAAACACATCAGTTTTTACCTGGACTTTATTTCCCCCTATGCCTACCTGGCGTTTGAGGAACTGCCCCAGGCGCTGATGGGCCTGAGTTACACCGTGACCTACAAGCCGCTGCTGTTTGCGGCGCTGCTGAAACACCACGGGCAGTTGGGCCCGGCCGAGATTGCGGCCAAGCGCGACTGGACCTACCGCCAGGTGCAGTGGCTGGCCCACAACCAGGGACACACGTTGGACATGCCCGCAGCGCACCCCTTCAACCCACTGGGCCTGCTGCGTCTGGCGGTAGCCACCGACCGCAACGGACAGCCCAACCGCTACGTGTGTGAAACTCTTTTCAAACATGTCTGGGTGGGCGGAGGGGATGCGGCCGACGCGACGCGACTGGCCGCGATCACCCAACTACTGACCCCTGCGCGAGATCCCGCAGACGACGCCGTGAAAGCGCAATTGCGTCTACATGCCGAAGTGGCCATTGCAAAGGGTGTTTTTGGCGTCCCCGCCATGGAGGTGGACGGCAAGGTCTTCTGGGGGCTGGACGCCTTGCCCATGTTGCTTGCCTATCTGAAAGGTGATGTGTGGTTTGACGGTCCGCAATGGGACGGGGCAGGTCAACGCCCTGCGGGAGTTGTGCGCACGGTACACACGCCGGGAGGCTAGCCGGCACGAGGCAGCCAACGGTGTTGTGCTGCCAGGTGTTGAACATCAGCCCAGCTCTTGCATTGCGCTGCCACCTTGGGCCAAATGTGTTGCAACAACTCACATTCGACCAGGGTATCGGCCGCCGCCTGGTGGCGCATGGCGCAATGGATGCCGAAGTGCGCCATCCAATCGTCCAGCGCCCGCGCGCGGACCTTCTCATAGGTCACGGCACACAGGTGGTCCACATCCACCCATGGGTTGGGTAGATCCCGGCCCAGGTGTTGGCGCACATACCGGTTGATCATGCGCTGGTCAAAGGCGGCGTGGAAAGCCAGTAGGGGCGCGGTGCCAACGTAGTCTGCGAAAGACTGCATGGCAAGGCTGGGGTCCAGCCCGTCGCGCTGACTCTGCGCCCCAATGCCATGCAGCAAGATATTGTCTTTGTTTGATACTTCGTCCTGTCGCAGGACCACCTCAAAGCTGTCGCTCAGGTCTATAGACAAAGTGCCCGATTGCCAGTCCACTTGCATCGCTATGGCCGCTATGGCCAGCAGCCGGTCCTTGTGCATGTCCAGGCCGCTGGTTTCCACATCCAGCATGATCCAGCGGCCCGGGTCCAACGTGGCTGGGCTCGCCACTAATGCTTTCAGCCGGTCAAACCACGACATGGCTAACGCTCATAGTCCAGCTGCAGCCTTTGCTGGATGCGGTGTGCGACCTTGATCGACTCGCGCAGAATGCGGCGGTCAATGTCGTTCAGCGCCGCCACCAGGATCTCGTTCGGTGCGGTTTGTGCAGTGTTACTCTCCAGCTGGATACGCAAACGCAGCATCTGCAAAAATTCAAAACCGCTGACCCAGGATCCGTACTCCGTTTCGGCCAGCTTCAGCAGCGGGCCCGCCGCATCCAGCCGTCTGCGGGTGTTGGTCTCTTGTATGCCGAAGGCCAGGCTGTAGATGCGCGCTGCGTCCACATAAATGGCTGTACCCCGCAGCTTCAGGTCCAACATGCCTTGGTCGTCTGCATCGATGGCGCCGCGCCAGTTCAGTGGGGCACTGCGGGTGAGGGCATTGAGTGCCAGTTGCTTGAGAAAACGGGGCGTGCTGCGCGCTTGCTGAATCACGTCCGCGCGCAAGGCGTGTGCCAGCGCTTCGTCTCCGGTCAATGGCCTGAAGTCAAAATAAATAGAAGCATTGAGCAAGTCTTGGGGCGAGCCTTGGGCGATCCAATGGCGGAACCGTTCACGCCATTCGTCCAATGTGAGGCAGCATGCGGCCTCACCCGCCATGATGCCGCCCTTGCACAAGGGGTATCCACAGGCATCTAACGCCTGGTTGACGGACTGGGCAAAGGTCCGGATGGTCTCCCGCACCTCGTCCGATGTGTCGTTGTTCAGAATCAGTGCGTTGTCCTGGTCGGTGGCAATAGTTTGTTCGTCGCGGCCCTCGGATCCCAGGCATAACCAACACAGACGCTGCAGGTCCACACCAAATGCATCGGCCTGGATATTCAGCAGCCGCTCGGTCAACACATCGTTGAGGTGGCTGATCATGGTTGTCAGCTGTCGCGCTTGCACACCCTGGCCCAGCAGGCTGCGGGCCAAACGCCGAATGCCCTGCGCCGCGGCCTTGAGCGCGTCCAGGTTCTTGGCAGAGCGCAGTTCCGTGCTGACGCTTTTGAGGCTTTGCCGCTGCATCGCAAACAAATCGCGCTCCGAGACCATGCCGACCGCAACCCCATCGCGTGTCACCGGTACGTGGCGTATGCCGTGGCGCGACATCAGCAGAGCCGCGTCCTGTGCGGTGTGCTCCGTAGTCAGCGTCAGAACGGGTTGCACCATGACACGCGACATGGGAGAGTCCAGAGGAAGCTGTGCCAGTGTGATTTTGCCCAGGATGTCGTAACGGGTCAGTATGCCGATGGGCTGCCCCAAGGGGTCCACGGCCAGCATGGAGCCAATACGGGACTGGTGCATCTCCTGCAGCACCGTCTGCAGGGGGGAGTCGGCTGCGCAGGTGACGGGCTGCTTGGTGATCAGCACGCCCAACGGTGTTTCCAGCGTCTGCTCCGTAATGGCGTGGGTGGCATAGGCCTCTTGCACGGCCTTGCGCGACAGGGTCAGAAAATTGGCGGCGCGTTGTGTAAGGTATTCGGCAAATGCCACGCTGCGTTGGGCCAACTCATGGACTTCTGACACTGGCAGGGCGAGCAAAAACGTGTCGGCGCAGGCGCGGTAAGACGCAGTAACGGCCCGCCCAGCAAACGCAGCGCTGACCGGAAACAGGTCGCCCGCGTCGTATTCAAAAGCACCCATTTGTTCCGCCAATCCACGGGTACCGGTTACTGCTCCCTTGCGGATGAAATACAAGGTCTTTACCGGGCCATCGGCGGGTCCTATCACCGCTTCATCGGGCGCAAAGTACAGCTGCTTGCAGTGCGCCAGAAAGTAGTCCAGCTCGGTGTCGCGCATCTGGGCAAACGGTGGGAAGGGCAGCAACTCCTGGCGAAAGATGCCTAACAGACTAGGCGATGGCGTTAAAGCCGTGCCAACGCCTGATGGCGTGGGGAGTGGTTTTTCCATACCGGAAGTCTAGCTATTTGCGTGTGCTTGGGCTGTACCTCGCTTGGTGGTCGCAAAAACTGTGATCGGTGTTTCCCCTTATACCGCGTTCAGTTTGCCAGATTTTTCACATGACAAGAATAAACACTAGGGTTATTGCTGCTTTGTAAGTCTGCGTTCAGTTTGACGTCAGTATGGGGTCAGAAGTGCTACGCACAGTGCGACCAATGTGTCACTCTGACGGACGAACCCCCTTGTTGCCATGCTTCTAACCGTTGTAATTTTGAAGAGCTTGATAGAGCTGTCCCTGATGTTCATCGTTGGGCGTTTTTTGCTAGGCCTTTTGGCCGGTGCCAAACGCGATACCAACGTCTTCTGGCAACTGCTGGATGTTGCGGCCAAACCCAGTTTGTGGCTCACCCGCAAAGTCAGCCCGAGGCTGATTCTGGACCAGCACATTCCCTTGGCCGCCGCAAGCTGGTTGTTGGTGGCGTGGGTTCTTCTGGTCAAGCTCAAGATTGATATGTGTATGGAATTAGGAGCAGCGGTATGCCAATAGGTCAGAGCAATATTGAAGCCCCCAATGCCATGGGCTCCCGCCTGGAGCGACTTTCGTTAGTTTGGAGGGCCAAGGCACTGCTGTTTTTGGGCATGCGTGGTGCGGCAAAGGGCGTTTTCCTGGAAATGGTGAAACGCTGGCCAGATGATGTGCTGGCGCTCAACAGCCTTGCGTACGACGCCATCCAGAGCCGTCAACCCGCGACAGCCCTCGACTACTACGCCCGCGTGCTGCAGCTACAGCCCCAGGTGTCCAACGCCCACTTCAACCATGCCTTTGTGGCCGAAGAGCTGGGCCAGATTGAGGTCGCGGAGCAGGGGTTCCGCGCGGCGCTACGGCTGGAAGAAAAGATGGACCGCGCCTGGTACGGCCTGGGGCTTGTACTGGTGCGCCAGGGGCGTTTGGCCGAAGCGCTGGATGCGCTCAAGCACAACACCAAGCTTCAGCCCATGAGTCCTTTTGGCTGGTACCAAATGGCGCGTGTCCATGTGGACTTGCAGCAGCCCGAAGAGGCCCGTGCCGTGATCCGGCACCTGAAGGGTTTTGAGCCCAAGGTTGCAGCGCAACTGGAGCGCGAAACGGGTTTAAAGGTCCCCAGTTTGGTTTGAGTTGGTCAGTGGTTTATTTCATTAACAAGAGGAGCAAACGATGCAGTTAACTGCTAGGCACCAGGAGTACTGGAGCAAAAATCTTCGAATAACGGCCCTGCTATTGGGGATCTGGTTTTTTGTCACTTTTGTCGTGGTGTTTTTCGCCCGCGAGCTGACTTTCAGTTTTTTCGGATGGCCGTTCTCGTTCTGGGTTGCGGCCCAGGGCGCATTGGTGGTGTATTGCCTGATCATCTGGTTCTACGCCCGCTATATGAACAATCTTGACATCGAATACGGTGTTGCCGAAGGAGAAGAATAATGGGTATGTTCGGCGGCGAAGGACAGTCGCAAGGCGACTTTAAAAAGGGCCTGAACAAGGTCTACGGCTGGTACACCGGGGGCTTTATTGGCTTCGTGTTGGTACTGGCCGTGCTGGAGCAGTTTGGCTTGCCCAAAAACTGGATTGGCTATCTGTTCCTGGCTGCAACGGTGTTGCTGTATGCCGGCATTGGTGTGATGAGTCGCACCAATGACGCTGCGGAATACTATGTTGCGGGCCGGCGCGTACCAGCCATGTATAACGGCATGGCCACGGGCGCAGATTGGATGTCTGCCGCCTCCTTCATCGGTATGGCCGGCACCTTGTACCTGACAGGTTATGGCGGTCTGGCCTTTATTCTGGGCTGGACGGGCGGTTATTGCCTGGTGGCCTTGTTCCTGGCGCCCTACTTGCGCAAGTTTGGCCAGTTCACTATTCCAGACTTTTTGGGTGCCCGGTATGAAGGCAACCTGCCCCGTCTGATTGGTGTGTTTGCTGCTATTTTGTGCTCCTTCACCTATGTCGTGGCGCAAATTTACGGCGTTGGCCTGATCACAGCGCGTTTGACGGGCCTGGCCTTTGAAGTTGGCATTTTTGCAGGTTTGGCAGGTATCCTGGTTTGCTCGTTCCTGGGTGGTATGCGTGCGGTCACCTGGACACAGGTGGCCCAGTATGTGATCCTGATCATTGCCTACTTGCTGCCCGTCATTTGGCTGTCCGTCAAACACACCAATGTTCCCGTGCCCCAAGTTGTGTATGGCTACACGCTGGAAAAGGTCACTGCCAAGGAAGCTTTGTTGTTGCAGGACCCCAAGGAACTGGAAGTCCGTGGACTCTTCAAAGCCCGTGCAGATGCTGCAGTCGAAAAGCTCAAAGACGTGCCCGCCTCCATGGCTGCTGACAAGGCAGCTGCAGAGAAAAAGCTGGAAGCTCTGAAAGCCGCAAATGGTCCGCTCGCGGAAATCCAGGCGGCAGAAAAAGCGCTGGCCGGTTTGCCCAAGGATGTCGTTGCGGCGACTGCTGCCTACACTGCGGCGCGCACGTCCAATACAGCCAAGTCCGCGCCACCGATTCGCCACGCGCAGCCTTTCCCGGGCAAAGACGAAGCCGCACAGAACATTGCACGCAAGAACTTTCTGGCCTTGGTCTTCTGCTTGATGATCGGTACTGCGGCGCTGCCTCACATTCTGATGCGCTACTACACGGTACCCTCGGTGCGTGAAGCGCGTGAGTCGGTCAGCTGGTCGCTGTTCTTCATCTTCCTGCTGTATTTCACGGCTCCCGCGTTGGCTGTACTGGCCAAGTTTGAGGTGTATACGGTATTGGTGGGAACGCCCTTTGCCAATCTGCCCGAGTGGATAGCGCGCTGGAGTGCAGTGGACCCGACTCTGCTCTCGGTAGTGGATATCAACCGGGATGGCATTTTGCAGTTGGCCGAGATATCGATTGGTGGCGACATCATCGTGTTGGCTACACCTGAAATCGGCGGGTTGCCCTATGTTGTGTCGGGCATGGTGGCTGCGGGTGGTTTGGCAGCTGCGTTGTCAACGGCGGACGGCCTTTTGTTGACGATTGCCAATGCGCTGTCGCATGACCTGTACTACAAGGTTATTGACCCCAATGCCTCTACTGCACGTCGGGTCATGGTGTCCAAGTCACTCTTGTTGGTTGTGGCACTGGCAGCGGCATATGTTGCGGCGCAGAAGCCTGCGGACATCCTGTTCCTGGTGTCGGCTGCGTTCTCCTTCGCGGCGGCTGCTTTCTTCCCGGCACTGACGCTGGGGATTTTCTGGAAGCGGGCCAATAAGTGGGGTGCGTCTCTGGGTATGGTGGCCGGTTTGGGCATAACCTTCTACTACATGGTCACCACTCAGCCCTGGCTGTACAAGCTGACACACGGCGGTGCCGCTATCACGCCAGAAATCATCAAGGCCAATACATGGTGGGACATTGCACCCATTTCTGCCGGTCTGTTTGGTGTTCCACTGGGCTTCGCGGTGATCATCATCGTGTCGCTGTTGACCAAGGCACCCGGCAGGGACATTCAGGAACTGGTGGAGCACGTGCGGTACCCCAGCCTGGACGGCAAGACATCGGCCGGCAGCGCAGCACACTGACAGACTACGCACCTGATACAAAAAGACCCGCCAGCGGCGGGTCTTTTTCATTGTGGAGTGCGGTTTATTCGGTGGCGGCCAGCAAGAACTCTGCGGCTTTGCGCTCCGAGCGCATGGCCGCGACGATGCGGGAGAGCTCGGTGACTTTTGCCGTGAACTGGGCGTGGCTTGTGCAGCGCTCCAATTGCAGGCACAGGTTGACGGCGTCTGGCCCCAGTAGGTCTTCCAGCAACCGGGTTGCGCGCCGGATAGACACTTTGAGTGTGTCATCCGCGGCGGGGCTCGCCGGCTTGGGCGGCGCGGCGGCAGGGGGAGGCGCCACGGGCTTGGGTGCCAGGATTTGCTCCGCATAACCACCGCTCACCAGTTCGGCCAACAGTTGGCGTGCTTCGTCGGCATTGGGGACTGACTTGAGCAACTCCGCGCCAGTTTTGGCGCCATCCACCATGATGAGCAGCATGCGCATCTTGGGAGTCAAAGGCCGATCCCGCAGCTTGATGGCATCGACGCCTGCCGCCGTCTTGCGCAAAACGTTTGCCAGGTCCAAATCAATCATGGTCTTCTTAAAAAAGGGTGCACGTCTAAGTTTGCTTTCCCTGAACAACAGCTTAGGACGAATTGTGCGCCAAACATCACGATAGAGGACAGGCGCATCCCGATGATGATCGCGGGTTTGCCCTGATTGGGATGTAAATATTTTGTATTGCGGAACGCTATGCGCGGGTTTCTCCTTAGATTGTCAGTGCCGGGACAGGTCAGCGCAAGCTCCCGTTGGTTTCACGTCAGAGCAGGGTCAGTGCCCTCATAAACAATTGTCCCAAGCCCTCACGTCGAAGGCCCCACCCCTTTTGGAGACAACATTATGCGAAGCGCAACAACAGCAGTCGCCGCGCGGCCGATGTCGGCGGAAGAGAAGAAGGTCATCTTCGCTTCCTCGCTCGGTACCGTTTTTGAGTGGTACGACTTCTACCTCTACGGGTCCTTGGCAGCCATTATTGCCAAACAGTTCTTCAGCGGACTCGATGAAGGGTCTGCCTTCATTTTTGCGCTGTTGGCGTTTGCGGCCGGTTTCATTGTGCGGCCCTTCGGTGCGTTGGTGTTTGGCCGCTTGGGTGACATGATCGGTCGCAAGTACACCTTCCTGGTGACCATTTTGATCATGGGTCTGGCCACCTTCATCGTGGGTATCTTGCCCAACTACGCCACCATTGGCGTCGCCGCACCCATTATCCTGATCGCCCTGCGCATGCTGCAAGGCCTGGCGCTGGGTGGTGAGTACGGCGGTGCCGCTACCTATGTGGCAGAACACTCGCCCCAGGGCAAGCGCGGCGCCTACACCTCGTGGATTCAGACAACCGCCACCCTGGGCTTGTTCCTGTCCCTGATGGTGATTCTGGGCACCCGTACCATCATTGGTGAGGCTGCCTTTGCCGATTGGGGCTGGCGCGTGCCTTTCCTCGTGTCCATTCTGTTGTTGGCTGTTTCGGTTTACATCCGCTTGAGCATGAACGAGTCTCCCGCCTTCACCAAGATGAAGGCCGAAGGCAAGACCTCCAAGGCACCCTTGTCCGAGTCTTTCGGCCAGTGGAAAAACCTGAAGATTGTGATCCTGGCCCTGATCGGTTTAACCGCCGGCCAAGCCGTGGTCTGGTACTCCGGCCAGTTCTATGCCCTGTTCTTCCTGACGCAAGCCCTAAAGGTGGACGGCGCTACCGCCAACATCATGGTGGCGATCTCCCTGATCATTGGCACACCCTTCTTCATCGTGTTTGGCGCCTGGTCCGACAAGATTGGCCGCAAGCCCATCATCATGGCCGGTTGCCTGTTGGCCGTGCTGACCTACTTCCCCGTGTTCACCGCGCTGACCAAGGCTGCCAACCCTGACCTGGCTGCTGCACAAGCAGCTAACAAGGTGGTGATTACCGCCAATCCCGCGGAATGCTCGTTCCAGTTCGACCCCGTAGGTAAGGCCAAGTTCACCAGTTCTTGCGATATTGCGAAACAGGCTTTGGCTAGAGCTTCTGTGAGTTATGACAATGTTGAAGCCCCTGTTGGCACCGCAGCCAGCATCACGATCGGAACGACTGTGATCCAAGGTTACTCCTCCAAAGGCTTGACAAAGGAAGAGGCCAAGGCCCAAGGCGACGCGTTCACGAAGGGCGTCGCCGATGCACTAAAGGCTGCCGGCTACCCTGCCAAGGCTGACATGGCCAAGTTCGACAAGGTCACTGTTGTGGTCATCCTGACCTACTTGGTGATTCTGGTGACCATGGTGTACGGCCCGATTGCAGCCATGCTGGTGGAAATGTTCCCCACCCGTATCCGTTACACATCCATGAGTTTGCCGTACCACATCGGTAATGGCTGGTTCGGCGGCCTGCTGCCCACCACGGCATTTGCCATCGTGGCGCAGACCGGCAATATGTACAACGGCTTGTGGTACCCCGTCATCATTGCTGGCATGACCTTTGTGATTGGGATGCTGTTCATCAAGGAAACCAAAGACGTTGACATCTACGCCAACGACTAACCATCCGCTAACGCGAACGACCCCGGTCCACATTGGCCCGGGGTCATTTTTTGGAGAAAATTATGTGGAAAATTGCACTTGGTTTTGCAGTGTTTGCTGGCTTGGCCCTGTTCATTCTGAGCAAGGGCGGAGACATTGATATGGGTGGTGAGAAACATGGTGCAGACGCCCTGCATGCGCCGGAGGCTGCTGCTTCGGCAGCCGTGGTGCCGCCGGTGGCCGCAGCGCCTGCATCCGCCGCTTCTGCGCCTGCGTCAGCGGCCTCTGCGGCGAAACCTTGAGAGGGTTTCGCCGCAATGGTCGGTGTATATGATCCAGAGGGGCGCGTTGGTGTCACCAGGCGGATATCCCCAAGCTAGGATGACTGGATGAAATTAATAAAAACAGAGACCGGACAGCAAGCGTTCAAAGCACGTTCGCCACTGTTTTCCGCACGCCAGCGTACTGCCTTCATCATGTTTGATGGCAACAAGTCGGTGGAGCAGGTGTTGGCGGCGGCGGTCAGTCTGGGGCTAACGGCAGAAGACGTAGAGCATATGGTGGCGCGCGAATTTCTGGCCCCGGCGCCTGGTGAAGCCGGGTTGGCCCAGGCTCAGGCCGCACAAGACCTGGCCGTGCAGACAGCGGCCGATGTGTTCAAGGCACGCTCGCCACAAGAGCGGTATACCGAGGCCAAGCCTCTGGCCACCAAACTTACTGCATCCTTGGGTCTGCGGGGTTTTCGCTTGAACCTGGCCGTGGAGTCGGCTGGAGGGTATGACGAACTGCTGGCGCTGCTGCCCAAGATCCGCGACGCTGCCGGCGCCAAGGCTATTGAAGAACTGGAACGCGCGCTGACCGGCTAACGCATGAACTTGCCGTCCGACCCGATGATGGACAGGTCGGCAAAATCCAGGCCACTGTGGTCTCCAGCGCTGTAGCTCACTTCCAGACCACCCAGGTCAAACTTCTGCAGGGCCTCCAGCGCGTCGCGCAATCCACTGGGTGTGGGTTTGGGGCCAGCACGGCGCAGGCCCTCCACCATTACCTTGGCGGCTGCAAATCCTTCAATCATGGCGGGTGATACGCCGCTCAGGCCCTTGGCCTTGGCCAGTTCCTGCGCCTCCTTGATCAGTCGATAGTTCACGGCTCGTTCGTTGGGGAATACCTGGGTCACGATGATGCCGCGTGCATGTTCGCCCAGCAGTTTGATGAACCCTTCCGATGCGTTGTTGGACAGTGTCACCACCTGCACGGTGAGGCCTGCCATGCGCAATGCCTTGACACCGCTGGCCACACTGCCTGACGAGCCGATGTACAGCACAGCTTGGGCATCGCTGGCCTTGACCTTGGCAGCTAGGTCAGCGAAGTCGGGCTTCTCGCGTGGGAATTTCTGCAACAAAGCGGGTTTGAGCCCAGTGGCGGCAAAACCCTTCTCAGCCCCCGCTGCTGCGTCGGCACCAAAGGAGTCATCGGTCTGCAGCACGGCGATGCGGGTCATGCCCAGGCTGCCCAAGTGTTTGATGGCACGGATGGCCTCGCGCTGGTAGGTGGCGCGCACATTGAAAACCCAAGGGTTGACCGGGTCATGCAACACCATGGCTCCGGTGCTGGGCCCGATCAGTGGCACACGGAGTTCGGCCAGCAAGGGCAGCAGCGCCTGGGAGTGGGGTGTACCGCGGTTCAGGAACAGGGCCAGCACATGCTGTTCGGTGATCAGGGCCCGAGCCACAGTTGCGGTGGTCGCGGGGTCGAACTTGTCGTCCATCGTGATCAGCTCGATCTGCTGGCCGTGCACGCCGCCCTGGCGGTTGACGGAATCTATATACAGCTTGGCGCCTTCGGTGTTCTCCTTGACGCCGGCAGCGGCCGAGCCGGTGAAACCCGAGGGCTGGCCTATGCGCAACTGGGCGTGTCCGCTGGTCGCGAGCGCGGCCAGCAGGACCGCACCATAGAGGGTGTGGGCAAATTTCATGGCATGTCTCCTGGCTTTGTTGTGTACCAATTGTCCAAAGCGTATTGCCAGCGCGCCAGTTGTGGACTTCCACATTCGGGTTTGCCCTTGTGGCCGTTGCCCCAGGTTCCGCCCCTGCGCGGGTCGCTGCTCCCGTTTGTATTCCCTTGCACAGAATGGCTGGGCGGTAAGTCCCTAGAATGATTGGCCTCATCCAGAAAGACACCGCCTCATGACCCAGGGAACCATCCGCATCCGCGGCGCACGCCAGCACAATCTGAAGAACCTGGATCTGGATATTCGCACCGGCGAACTGACCGTGGTCACTGGCCCCAGCGGCTCGGGAAAGTCCAGCCTGGTGTTCGACACCTTGTATGCCGAAGGTCAGCGCCGGTATGTGGAGACGTTCAGTGCCTATGCCCGCCAGTTCCTGGACCGCATGGACAAACCGGCGGTGGACAAGGTAGAGGGTGTGCCCCCCGCGATCGCCATCGATCAGACCAACCCCGTGCGTTCCAGCCGCTCCACCGTAGGCACGATGACGGAGCTGAACGACCATGTGAAGCTGCTGTACTCCCGCGCGGCGCAGTTGTTCGACAAACAAACGGCGCAGCCGGTGCAGCACGACACGCCCGAGACCATTTACGCGGAGCTGGTGCGCCGTGCCGCAGTACATACGCCGTCTGTCGATCCACGACTGGTGTTGACATTCCCGGTGGAACTGCCGGCCAGCACCACGGCGGAAGAATTGACGCAGTGGTTATCTGCCAGCGGCTTTACCCGTGTCCATGCTGAGCGGGAGGTGGTGGTGCCGCTTACAGGAGAGGCGGCTGATGCAAAGAAGAAATCCAAAGCGAAGGCAGACGCAGTGCCCACGTCTTCTACCCGCAAGGTGCTGGATGTGGTTGCCGACCGCTTCCGCATGGCCGGCGCGGAGAAGGCCCGCGTGCTGGAAGCCATCGAAGTAGCCCTGAAGCGTGGCAGCGGTCGGTTGAATGTCTATGTGATAAACGAGGCTGTAGCCCGCGTGGAATATGGTGGTTCCACTACTGATTTAATAGCAAATGCAGAACCCATGGTGTGGCGTTTCTCCACTGGTCTGCACTGCCCGCAAAGCGATATCCGATACACGGACCCGATTGCGTCCATGTTCTCGTTCAACTCCGCCGTCGGCGCCTGCGAGGCCTGTCGCGGTTTTGGCCGTGTGGTGGGTGTGGACTTAGGGCTGGTCATACCCAACGACAAACTTACGTTGCGCGCGGGTGCCGTCAAGCCTATGCAGACGCCGGCATGGCAGGAGTGCCAGGACGATCTGATGCGCCACGCAGAAGTGGCCGGCATTCCGCGCGACACGCCCTGGTACAAGCTGACGCCGGAGCAGCAGGGCTGGGTCATCAACGGATCGCCCAACTGGAACGGCAAGTGGAACCAGCACTGGTTTGGCATCAACCGTTTTTTTGCGTATTTGGAGACCAAGGCCTACAAGATGCACATCCGTGTGCTGCTGTCCAAGTACCGCAGCTACACGCCGTGCGGCACCTGTGGCGGTGCACGGCTGAAGACCGAAAGTTTGTTGTGGCGCATTGGGAGCAAGGCGCAGGCGGATGCGGTGTTGGCGCCTTCCAAGCGCTTTATGCCGCAGGGGGTAACCTGGTCACGTGCGCAACTCGAAGCTCTGCCGGGCTTGTGTCTGCATGATTTGATGCTGATGCCGATTGACAAGCTGCGGCGTTTTTTTGATTCGCTGCAGGATGTTTTGGGTGCAGCATCATTGCGCGCTGCGGGGGAAGCCGGTACGCCGGGCTCCGCATGGTGCGAGCACAAATTGTCGCCCGGCGCACCGGCTTCCCCCGCGGGCCAACGTGATGCGGAGCCTTCTTCCTCCGAAGCAGAGCGCAAGACACTCAAACTATTGCTGGAGGAAGTCTGTACGCGGCTGAAGTACCTGTGCGATGTGGGCATTGGCTACCTGACCCTCGACCGACAGAGCCGAACCCTCAGCGGAGGCGAAGTGCAGCGCATCAACCTCACTACGGCCCTGGGCACATCCCTTGTCAACACCCTGTTCGTGCTGGACGAACCCAGCATTGGCCTGCATCCCCGCGACATGCACCGCATCATCGTGGCCATGCAGCGTCTGCGTGACGCCGGTAACACCCTGGTGGTGGTCGAGCATGACCCGGCGGTGATGCTGGCTGCGGACCGCATGATTGACATGGGCCCCGGCCCCGGCGAAAAGGGCGGCCAGATTGTGTTTGATGGCAGCACTGAAGATTTGCGCAGCGCCGACACATTGACCGGCGCCTACCTGGGCGGCCGCAAACAGGTCGGCATGGGTTTCAAACGCATGGTGGCCGAGAACACGCCGCGCTTGATTCTGGAAGGTGTGACCGAGCACAACCTGAAGAACATCTCGGTGGACATTCCGCTGCAGCGCCTGGTGTGTGTCACCGGTGTCAGTGGCTCCGGCAAGTCCACGCTGATACAAGACGTGTTGGCACCTGCGCTCTTGCGCCACTTTGGCAAGGCCACGGAAACGCCCGGCGCCCATGCGCGCCTGCTGGGTGCGGAGCAGTTGAGCGAAGTGGTATTTGTCGACCAGTCCCCCATCGGCAAAACCGCACGCTCCAACCCGGTGAGTTATGTCGGTGCATGGGACGCGATCCGCGAGTTATTTGCCGGCGCCGATTTGTCGCGCGAGCGTGGCTACACGGCCAGCAAGTTCAGCTTCAACGGTGGCGACGGGCGTTGCCCGACCTGCGGCGGCTCGGGCTTTGAACACATCGAGATGCAGTTCTTGAGTGATGTGTATTTGCGCTGCCCGGACTGCGACGGCAAACGTTACCGGCCCGAGATTCTGGAGGTGACGATTGAGCGCAAGGGCAAACGCGTCAACGTGTCCGATGTGCTGGACCTGACCGTTACCGAATCTGCTGATCTGTTCGCCAATGACCGCGATGTGATCCGTGCGCTGCAGCCGATTGTGGATGTAGGCCTGGAGTATGTGAAGCTGGGCCAGCCCGTGCCCACGCTGTCGGGAGGGGAAGCACAGCGGCTGAAGCTGGCCGGATTTCTGGCCGAAGCCGCTAAGAGCAGCACCGCCAGCCGCCAGGCGGTCGCGAAACGCGGCACCTTGTTTATGCTGGACGAGCCCACTACCGGTTTGCACTTCGACGATATCGCCAAGCTGATGCGTGCGCTGCGCAAGCTGCTGGATGCGGGGCATTCGCTGCTGGTGATTGAGCACAACCTGGATGTAATTCGTGCGTCGGACTGGTTGATTGATTTGGGACCGGAAGGTGGTGATGCCGGTGGTGAGGTGGTGGCCTTTGGAACGCCCGAAGATTTGTTGCTGCACGCGTCTTCCCACACCGGCCAGGCGCTGCGGGAGTATGCGGCGGCCATGGGTGTGGTGCATGTGGTGTCTGAGCCTCGTGTTAAGTACTTGGGCATACCGCCTGCTAGTGTTGTGGTGCACGCTGCCGGGGACGGGGTCACGCCGGGCTCCTCATACGGCAAGCCCAAATCGTCACCCGGCGCAACCCCGTCCCCGGCGGACAACGTTATTCGTATCGTTAATGCCAAGGAGCACAACCTTAAGTCTTTGTCTGTGGACATCCCACGCGGCAAGTTCAATGTTGTCACTGGGGTTTCGGGTTCAGGCAAGTCCACGCTCGCCTTCGACATCCTGTTCAACGAAGGCCAGCGGCGTTATCTGGAGTCGTTGAATGCTTACGCCCGCAGCATCGTGCAACCCGCAGGCCGCCCGGAAGTCGATGCGGTCTACGGCATCCCACCCACGGTAGCGATCGAACAGCGCTTGTCCCGCGGGGGTCGCAAGTCCACCGTTGGCACAACAACAGAAGTCTGGCACTTCCTGCGCCTGCTGTATGTCAAGCTGGGCACGCAGCACTGTATTTTTGATGGTGCGGCGGTGGAGCCACAGTCCGCCGACAGTATTGCGGCGCAGTTGCTGAAAAACTTCCGCGGCCAGCACATTGGCCTGCTGGCGCCACTCGTGTCCGGTCGCAAGGGTGTCTATACCGAGCTGGCCGATTGGGCACGGCCACGTGGTTTTACACATCTGCGGGTAGATGGCAACTTCTTGCCCACCACCAACTTCCCGCGCATAGACCGCTTCAAGGAACACAACATCGAGCTGCCGGTCGCCAGCCTGGACGTGAACCCGGCGCACGAGGCGCAGCTGCGTGAAGCCTTGGCCACTGCCCTGGTGCATGGCAAGGGCGTCGTGCATGTGCTGAGCGATATGCACGGCCTAAAAGAGGCCATGCTGGCCGGCACACCGGCCGCCGGTATCGGCAATGTGCAGGTGTTCTCCACCAAACGTGCCTGTCCGGTGTGTTCGACCTCGTATGTGGAGCTGGACCCGCGTCTGTTCAGCTACAACAGCAAACACGGCTGGTGCCCGGATTGTGTGGGCACGGGTGTCGCCTTGACCAAAGACCAGCGCAAGGTGTTTGACGACTCAGTGAAGGACGACGACAACAAGGGCCGTGAGCAGACCTTTGCCGAGGCCGATATCGAAGACCTGCACGACGCCAACTGCCCCACCTGCCAGGCCACACGCCTGAATGCGACAGCGCGGGCGGTGTTGTTCAACGGCGTGGGCATTACCGACATTGCGCGCTTGAGCGTGACCGATGTGCGCAAGTGGGTGCAGACGCTGCAGGTGATCGGCGGCATGACAACACGCGAGGGCGACATTGCGCGCGACCTGGTGCCGGAGATCAAGAGCCGGCTCGAATTTTTGGAAGAAGTGGGGCTGGGTTATTTGACGCTGGACCGTGGTGCACCTACGCTCAGCGGAGGTGAAGCGCAGCGCATCCGTCTGGCGGCGCAACTGGGCAGCAATCTGCAGGGTGTTTGTTATGTGCTGGACGAACCCACGATTGGCCTGCATGCGCGGGACAACAAGATTCTGCTGGGTGCCCTGCGGTCGCTGAGCGACAAGGGCAATACGCTGGTGGTGGTGGAGCATGACGAGGACACGATCCGCCACGCGGACCACATCATTGACATCGGGCCCAGTGCTGGTAAGCGGGGCGGGCGGTTGGTTGCTGAGGGTTCCGTTGCGGATGTGCAGGCTGCTTCGGAATCTCAGACCGGGCGCTATTTGTTGCATGCCATGAAGCATCCTTTGATGGTGCGGCGTTCGGTGATTTCGTTTGCTGAGTCGGAGGCGCTTGCTGTGGCGCTCGCTGCGGCCGAAGCCGGTACGCCGGGAGCCTCATACGGCTCGCCCAAATCGGCACCCGGCGCACCGGCTTCGGCCGCGGGCACAGGGAGTGCGAAGGGGGTTAAGTTGCCGAAAGGCAAAGCAGCCAAAGCGGCCGCAATTGCGGCAGCGCGTGTATCGACCAGTGTGGCAGCGAACGCGGAGCATTTGGAACGCGAACGCGTCAATGCCAGCTACGCCGCAGCCAGCGCGGATGTTTCCCACCGACCCGCAGCAGGGGGAGTCATGGGGGCGGGTGACGATTTGGCAGTTGCGCAGCAAATGCATGAGGAGCCTGCCCCAATGGCTCCCCCTGCGGGGCCAGCAGCACCAAGGCCACCCATAGACTGGTTAACAGTCAAAGGCGCCAACCTCCACAACCTGCAAAACGTCACAGCCCACATCCCCCTCAAACGCCTGGTTGCAGTCACCGGCGTATCAGGCTCCGGCAAGTCCACGCTGGCAAGGGATGTACTGCTGACCAACGTACAAGTAGCGGTGCAAAAGCGAAGTACCAAAGCAGGCCGTGACGCCCTGGATGCCGGTGAAAAAATCCAGTGGACCGGCTGCGAAGGCGTCACCGGATTCGAGACGGTGGACCGTGTGCTGGAAGTGGACCAAACCCCCATCGGCAAGACCCCACGCAGCTGCCCCGCCACATACATCGGTTTCTGGGACACCATCCGCAAACTCTTTGCTGACACGCTGGAGGCCAAGGCACGCGGCTACGCGGCCAACCGTTTCAGCTTCAACACCGGCGAAGGCCGCTGCCCGGGTTGTGAAGGCCAAGGCATCCGCACCATTGGCATGAGCTTCTTGCCAGATGTGAAAGTGCTGTGCGAAACCTGCAAGGGCGCACGCTTCAACCCCGAGACGCAGGCGGTCACCTGGCGCGGCAAGAACATTGGCGATGTGTTGCAGATGGAAGTGGACGAGGCGGTAGAGTTCTTCGCCGCCATGCCGTCAATAGCCCACCCGCTGCAACTGCTAAAGGATGTGGGCCTGGGCTACCTGACGTTGGGCCAGCCATCGCCCACGCTCAGCGGCGGCGAGGCGCAACGTATCAAGCTGGTGACCGAGTTGAGCAAGGTGCGCGACGACATTGGCAAACGCGGTAATAAGGCGCCGCATACGCTGTATGTGCTGGACGAACCCACGGTGGGCCTGCACATGGCGGATGTGGAAAAGCTGATCCAGGTGCTGCACCGCCTGGTCAATGCCGGCCACAGCGTGGTGGTCATCGAGCATGACCTGGATGTGATTGCCGAGGCGGATTGGGTCATCGACCTAGGCCCGGATGGCGGTAACGCCGGTGGCCAGGTGGTGGCCGCGGCAACACCTGAGGCGGTGGTCAGGCTGGGCACGCACACCGGTGTGGCGCTGGCGGCAGTGTTGGCACGTTAGGGGCGTGGTGAATACTATTAAATCAATAGCGCATTCGTTATATTCCACGGGGGCTAGCGCATGATTTCATCTAAAGGACTTTGCCATGGATAGCCCTTTACAGCCCCTGGTGGATGCCTTGCGCGCTTTCGCAGCCGCGCGGGACTGGGAGCAATTCCACACCCCCAAGAACCTGGCCGCGGCGTTGTCGGTCGAAGCGGCGGAGCTGCTGGAGCACTTCCAATGGCTGACCGATGCACAAAGCCAGGCGCTAGCACCGGACAAGAAGCAGGAGGTAGCCGCCGAGGCGGCAGACGTATTCCTCTACCTGCTGCAGCTGTGTGACAAGCTGGGCATTGATCTGTTGGCCTCCGCCCAGGCCAAGATGCTGGTCAATGCTCAGAAGTATCCGGTGGAAGCAGCGCGGGGTACGGCGGCAAAGTACACAGACCTCTAGGTCGTTGCAACAACACGCGAAGTCATGCAAGTCTTGGAGACTCATTGAAGAGGAGGCCCATGAAGACCTATCCCATACGTTTGACTCCCGGCCAGGATTTGCGCGCCGCGCTGGAGGCGGCAGTGCTCAACCAGAACTGCCGCGCTGCCTTTGTGTTGTCGGGCATCGGCAGCCTCTCCACCGCGGGCATCCGGCTGGCGGGCGCGGATCAGCCCACGCGGCTGACAGGCAGCATGGAAATCCTCACGTTATCCGGCACGGTGGCGGTAGACGGCGACAAGACCGCCTCGCACATGCACATGGCCCTTTCCACCGACACCGGCCAGGTGGTGGGCGGGCACGTGGCGCCGGGTTGCATCGTGCTCACCACGGCCGAGGTGCTGCTGGCCTTGCTGCCCGACTGGCAGTTCGCCCGCGAGCCGGATGCGCACACCGGCTATGACGAGCTGGTGGTGCGGGCGCGAAGCTGAAACCCAAAAGATACCCCACGGGTTAACCGCATGGCACCCCGCGACAGAGTCCGGTTTAATCCCTTTAACCATCCCCACTTTTGGAGCGCAGCATGCAACGTCGCCAACTGGTACAACTTGCCGCTACGGCCGTCGCAGCGCCCTTGCTGGACGCACACGCGCAAGGCTCGGCCTTTCCGGCCAAGCCCATCAAGCTGGCGATATCGTTCCCCGCGGGCGGGCCTACCGATGTGTCCATGCGTGTGCTGGCCGAAAACGCCAGCAAGATCCTGGGCCAGCCCATCATCATTGAGAACAAGCCGGGCGCTGGCGGCACCTTGCCTGCGCAGCAGTTGCAGATATCCCCGCCCGACGGCTACACGCTGGCGCAGATTCCGCTGGGCGTTTTCCGTCTGCCCTACACCACCAAGATCAGCTGGGACCCGGTGAAAGACATCAGCTATGTGCTCAATATCACCGGGTATGCGTTTGGCCTGGTGGTGCCCGCAGATTCGGCGCTGCGTACCTGGACCCACTTTGTGGCCTGGGCCAAGGCCAATCCCGGGCTGCTGTCTTATGGTTCCACCGGCACGCTGACCAGCCCGCACCTGACCATGGAGTTGATCGCGCAGAAGCTGGGATTGGAATTGCTGCACGTGCCGTACAAGGGCAGTGCGGACCTAATGCAGGCCATCCTGGGCGGCCATGTCATGGCCGCGGCCGACTCCACGGGGTTTGCGCCGCAGGTAGCGGCCGGTAAGCTGCGCGTGCTCAACACCTGGGGGGCCGAGCGCCTGTCCAAGTTCCCCGACGCACCCACGCTCAAGGAACTGGGACTGGGCCTGGTGCAAAACTCGCCCTTTGGCATTGGCGCACCCAAGGGCACGCCGCCCGCGATCACCAAGCGCCTGCACGATGCCTTCAAGCGGGCCATGGAGCATGAGAGTTATGTGTCGGCACTGGCCCGTTACGACATGGTGCCCATGTATATGAACTCTGCCACCTACCTCAAGTTTGCGCAGGATACCTATGTCAAGGAAAAGGCGCTGGTCGAAAAACTGGGCCTGCTGCGCCAGCAGCCTTAGGCCACGCAAGTTGGCGGGTGTGCGTGGGCTGCTTAGCCCAGCCCCACAGGAAACCGGTTCACTGCCTTGATCTCCCGCATGGCCAGGCTGGAGTGCATCATGCTGATGCCGGGCACCTGGCGCAGCAGGGCTTCCACAAAATCGCTGTAGGCGTCCAGATCGGCAGCCACCACCTGCAGCATGTAATCCGCCTCGCCGGTGATCTTGTGGCAGGACAACACCGCGGGGTGGATACGGATGATGTCCTCGAATTGTTTGACCGATGCATCGGTGACGACCATGAAGCGCAGTTGCACAAACGCCAGCACGTCCAGTCCCAGCTTGCGGCGGTTCAGATTCGCCTGGTAGCCGGTGATATAGCCCTCTTCTTGTAGCCGCTTGAGGCGACGCCAACACGGCGTCACGCTCAGGGACAGGTGCTCGGCCAGTTGTGCGTTGGACAGGGTGCCGTCTTGCTGCAGCAGGCTCAGAATGGTCAGGTCGGTACTATCGAGTTCTGGTTTTGAGGTTTTTGAACTCATTTTTTATGAATTTTTGGTTGATTCATCTCAAATCATAGTCTTTGACGCCGCGAAAAAGCAAAGCAATTACCGCCCGACAGCTGCATACTGAGCGCTTCTTTCCAACCCTTTGACGCGCCGTGATCACCTTCTACAACCACTTGCACGCCCAACACCAGGGCAAGGTCGAAATGTTCCGCGGCGCGTTGGTGCCGTGTTTTGAAGTGCCGGCCCGTGCCGACCATGTGTTGGCCGAGCTGCAACGCCGCAAGCTGGGCACGGTGCAGCACCCACATGTGTTTGACGATACGGCGCTGGAGCGCATCCACAGCCCGCGTTACCTGCGTTTTCTGGCCACTGCTTGGGACCAGTGGGTGGCCTTGGACCCGGCCAATGCCGACAAGGACATCCTGCCCTCGGTCTGGCCCACACGCACCTTTCGTACCGATGTGGAGCCAGACAACTTTGCCGCCAAGGTGGGCCTGTATTCCTACGACGCCGGCTCGCCATTCACCGCAGGCACCTGGGTTGCGGCACGCGCCGGTGCCCACTGCGCACTGAGCGCGGCGCAGCAACTGGTACAGGGCGACCGCGCCGCCTTTGCGCTGAGCCGCCCGCCGGGCCACCATGCGGGAGCCGACTTCTTTGGCGGCTATTGCTTTCTGAACAACGCCGCGCTGGCCGCACAGCATTTGCGCGATGCGGGCATAGCCAAGGTGGCGGTGCTGGACATTGACTACCACCACGGCAATGGCACGCAGGCCATCTTTTACGACCGGCCCGACGTGTTTTTTGCCAGCATCCACGGCGACCCGCGCACCGAATACCCGTTCTATCTGGGCCACGCGGACGAAACCGGCAGTGGCGCAGGGCAGGGCGCCAACCTGAACATCCCGCTGCCACGCGGCACGGGTTTTGAGCGCTGGTCTGCGGCACTGGAGCATGCGCTACAGGCCATAGCCCGATTTGGCGCCGATGCCCTGGTGGTATCGCTGGGCATGGACACGTTTGAGGGTGACCCCATCTCCGGCTTTACGTTGCAAAGTGCAGACTATCTTGCCGTGGGCCAGCTGCTGGCCGCGGTGGGCTTGCCAACGGTGTTGGTGTTTGAAGGCGGTTACGCGGTGGCCGAGGTGGGGGGCAACGCGGCCAACGTGCTGGAGGCCTTTTATAGCGCTTGACGCTGAACGGTTGCACGCGCTACGCTCAGTCACACACCTGTGACCTTGAAATCCGGAGACCCGAATGGCCCATCAGCTGATGCCACGACCCCTGATCCCGATGCGGCGGACGGATTGATGTGCCTGTCAGCACTCAGCGCCTGGCGACCCGCTTCAGCCAAGGCAACTTTGGCCGTGATTGTGCTGGCGGCGTCTACCCTGCTCATGGGGGTGTTTGCAGGGGGCAGTTACTGGATGACAGAAAAGCGCCTGCAGGCACAACGTGCCGAGCTGTGGGCCAAGATGCAACGCCATCTGGGCCAGCCCGTTTCGCAGGTCATGTGGAATTTCGATATGAAAGGCCTCAACGCGGTGCTGGGTTCCGAGCTGGGTGGCTCGGTATTGGGCCTGGCCGTGGTGGACGAGTCCGGCAAGCTGGTGACCCAGGTCGGTCTGGCATTGCCCGCGGCGGGCGGCACCCTGCCGGCGAATGCCGAAGTGCTGAGCATGGACATCCCCCCAGTCGACGGAAACCCGTTGGGCCGCGTGCTGGTGGGCTGGTCAGACGCTTCCCTGCGCCAAGCGCTCAACGCCACGCTGTGGCTGGCACTGGCGCAGTTGATAGGCGTGAGCCTGGTGCTGCTGGCCCTGGTCTGGGTGGGGGTGGACCGGCTGATATTCAGGCGCGTCCTGCAGTTGCAACAGGCCCTGGACCATGCCGTGAGCCGCGACCAGGCTGCCGACATCGTGGCGCTGCCCGAAACCGCCAACGATGAGTTTGGCGCCATCACGCGCAGCATCAATGCCATCACGGTACGCCTGGGTGATGAGCTGGAAGCGGGCCGCGAATCCGAGGAAGAGGCGCGCGCGGCCTTGAACAATATGGAGAGCGCCCAGGCTGGTCTGGTGCAGGCCGAAAAAATGGCCGCCCTGGGCCGCCTGGTGGCCGGTGTCGCACATGAGCTCAATACACCCATAGGCAACATCATGATGGTGGCGAGCACCCAACAAGATGTGTCGCAGAAGCTGAGCCAGTCGATCGCTTCCGGCGGCCTGACGCGTACCGCGCTAACCAGTCTGGTCGGCCAGATCGACGAAGGCTCCAGCCTGATGCTTAGCAGTGCGCGGCGCGCGGCGGAGCTGATCCAGAACTTCAAGCAGGTGGCGGTGGACCAGACCACCGACCAGTTGCGCGACTTTGACCTGGACCGCCAGATTGCCGAGATGCTGTCTGTGATCTCCCACGTGCTGGCCAAGACACCCATCAAACTGGTGCAGCAGCTGGAGCCCGGCATTGCCATGCACAGCTACCCCGGCCCGCTGGGGCAGGTGATTACCAACCTGGTCATGAATGCCGCCAAACACGGTTTCAACGACACACAGCCTGGCACCATCAGGGTAGCCTGCATGCGCGAGGGCGACAGGGCCTGCGTCACCGTCACAGACGATGGTGTTGGAATTCCCGCCGAAAACGTCGGCAAGATATTCGACCCCTTTTTCACCACCAAGCTGGGCCAAGGCGGCACAGGTCTCGGTTTGCACATCTCGCACAACATGGTGTACGGCCCCCTGGGCGGCCGCATGTCGGTGCACAGTACAGCCACTACCGGCACCGTGTTTACGCTATTGCTGCCCCTTACCGCACCGGACGCGGCGCGGCGCTGACAATCGCCGCCGCCACCTCTGCAAATCCCGCGCCTCGCTCACTGGGGGTGATGTATGGCGGCAGATGTGTCAATTGGGCTTCAAAGCGGCGGATGTTGGCCACGCCCACGCTGTGGGTGAAGTGTTCAAACATGGCCTGGTCGTTGCCCGAATCGCCGACAAATACCCAGCGGGCTATCTCTTGTGCCAGGTCGCGTTGCAGCAGTTCACGCACTATCCAGTTGGCGCCCTGCCATTTGTTGAAGTTGCCAAAACACCCGTGGATGTGGATGCTGCTGACCGTGGTCTGCATGCCATAGGACTGCAACAGGTCCACCACACGCTGCACCATGGCAGGCGGCAGGCGGGCGTATTCGTTGTAGTCAAAGGCCAGGTCGGTTTCACGGCCCGTGCTGTCGCGGGTGGTCAACACGCCAGGCACCTGGAACATCACCCGGGTGCCGATCTGCTGCATACGCGCCTGGTTGCTGGCACGGGTGATGGCATCCTGCTGGTATAGTTTTGATAGCGTTATAGGTATGTTTGACGGGGGCTGTAGGCCGATTTGTTCAAATGACCTGTCGCAGACGAGTGCTACGGCACCGTTCTCCGCGACGATGGCATCCACTGGCAAGGTTGCCGCCAGCCGCTCGCACCAGCCCACCGGACGGCCGGTGATGGCGATCACGGTCAGACCCGCCGCTTTGAGCTGCGCTAGTGCGTGCAAGGCGCCCGGTGTGATGGTGCCGTCAGTGGTCAGGGTGTCGTCGATGTCGGTGAACACACCGATGATTTGGCTGCGTTCAGCGGCCGGCCAGGAAGACAGAGGCAACATCGTATGAACCTGCAATCGTCTTGATCAGCCTGCGGTCTGCAGTGCCAGGCCGGCATGTTCACGCAGGGGATGGAAGTGGATTTTGGGAAAACGCTCCTGCGCCAAGCGAACGTCGTAAGGGCTGGTGCACAGGTAAGCCAGTGTGTCGGCCGCATCGCGCGCCATACGCATCGGGTAGGCATCGCAAAAGGCCTTCAACTCAGCCGGCGTGTCGGCGGTGATCCAGCGGGCACCGGTGTACTGGCAGCCTTCCAGGCGGATGTCGGCGTCGTATTCGCCCTTCAGGCGGTGTTGCACCACTTCAAACTGCAACTGGCCCACCGCGCCCAGCAACATATTGCCGCCGACCTCGGGGCGGAAGACCTGGATGGCACCCTCTTCACCCAACTGGGCCAAGCCCTGTTGCAACTGCTTGGTGCGCAGCGGATTGCGCAGCACCACGGTCATGAACATTTCTGGCGCGAAGAAGGGCAGGCCGGTGTAGAGCAGGTTGACGCTGCCGTCGGTGATCGTGTCGCCCAACTGCACGCCACCGTGGGTGGTAAAGCCGACGATGTCGCCGGCGTATGCCTCTTCCACGGCTTCGCGGCGCTGGCTCATGAAGGTCACCACCGATGTGGGGCGCAGCTCTTTGGCGGTGCGCATGACTTTCAGTTTCATGCCCGGTGTGTATTTGCCGGATGCCATGCGCACAAAGGCGATGCGGTCGCGGTGGTTGGCGTCCATGTTCGCCTGCACCTTGAAGACCACGCCGCTGAAGGCTTCGTCTTCGGGCTGCACCTCTTTGACCACGGGCTGGCGGTTGACCACCGTGGTGCTGATGCGCATTTGCGGGCTGGGTGCCAGGTCGACCAGTGCATCCAGCACTTCCATCACACCGAAGTTGTTGACACCGGAGCCAAAGAACACGGGGGTCTGTTTGCCAGCCAGAAAGGCGGCGTGGTCCCAGGCGGGGGATGCGCCGGTGGCCAGTTCCATGCTCTCCATGGCAGATGTCCATTCGTGGCCAAAACGCTTTTCCAGCGCGGCCTGGTCCGTCAAAGGCATGGCGTCAAAGTCCTGCGGGCGGCGGTCCTTGCCACCGTCGAACACGGTCATCATTTGTGTGCGCAGGTTGACGATGCCGCCAAAGGATTTGCCTTGACCCACGGGCCAGGTCATAGGCACGCAGGGCATGCCCAGCTCGCGTTCGATCTCGTCCAGGATGTCCAGCGGCTCGCGCACTTCGCGGTCCATCTTGTTGACGAAGGTGATGATGGGTGTATCGCGCTGGCGGCAGACTTCGATCAGGCGGCGGGTCTGGGCTTCCACACCGTTGGCCGCGTCAATCACCATCAAGGCCGAATCCACGGCGGTCAATACGCGGTAGGTGTCTTCCGAGAAGTCCTTGTGACCCGGCGTGTCCAGCAGGTTGACCACGTGGTCGCGGTAGGCCATTTGCATCACCGACGATGCGACCGAGATGCCTCGCTGCTTTTCAATTTCCATCCAGTCGGAGGTCGCGTGGCGTGTGGCCTTGCGCGCTTTGACCGAACCTGCGATCTGGATCGCACCCGAGAACAGCAATAACTTTTCGGTCAGCGTGGTTTTACCGGCATCCGGGTGGGAAATGATGGCAAAGGTGCGGCGACGCTTGGTCTCGGCAAGAAAAGTCATGGAAGAGGGGGCTGCTAGCAGCGCAGAGAGGCAAAGGGCGTGATTTTAAGGGTCTTGCGCGCCGCTGGTCTTTGCAAGCGTAGCGATAGCTCCGTATAATCAATCTCTTCCGAGGAGCGTTGCAGCTCGAAACCCTGGCCTGAATGAAACGAATTCAGGGACCAGGATGCGAGTGAGGCTCGGAACACGTTGTCTTCACAAAGGGCAACGCAAGTCAACGGCGCTCACCCACTGGTCTGTGCGGTGAGCCTATATCCGGATTGCGCGCAGCCCAGTGGCCTCAAATTTTTTTGGAGCACACCATGAGCGCATTGAAACCCGTTTCCCAGTCCGAAGACTACAAGATCGCCGACCTGAGCCTGGCACCCTGGGGACGCAAAGAGTTGACCATCGCCGAGACCGAAATGCCGGGCCTGATGGCCATCCGCGAAGAATTCGCCAAGGCACAGCCGCTCAAGGGTGCGCGTATCACTGGTTCGTTGCACATGACCATCCAGACCGGCGTGCTGGTCGAAACATTGCAAGCCCTGGGCGCCGAAGTGCGTTGGGCATCGTGCAACATCTTCTCCACACAAGACCACGCTGCCGCTGCCTTGGTGGCCAAGGGCACCCCCGTGTTTGCACACAAGGGCGAAACGCTGGAAGAGTACTGGGATTTCACCCACCGCATTTTTGAATTCAACGGCAAAAAGGGTTCTGCGGCTGAAGGCCCCAACATGATCCTGGACGATGGCGGCGACGCCACGCTGCTGATGCACCTGGGTGCCCGCGCCGAGAAGGACATCAAGGTCCTGGCCAAGCCCGGCAGCGAAGAAGAAATTTGCCTGTTCAAGGCCATCAAGGCCAAGCTCAAGCTGGACCCCACCTGGTACAGCCGCCGCCTGAAAAACATCATCGGCGTGACCGAAGAAACCACCACCGGCGTGATGCGCCTGGAAGAAATGTCGGCCAAGGGCTCGCTGGCCCTGCGCGCCATCAACGTCAACGACTCGGTGACCAAGAGCAAGTTCGACAACCTGTATGGCTGCCGCGAATCGCTGGTCGACGCCATCAAGCGCGCCACCGACGTGATGATCGCCGGCAAGGTCGCCTTGGTCGCTGGTTACGGCGACGTCGGCAAGGGTTCTGCCCAAGCCTTGCGCGCACTGTCCGCCCAAGTGTGGGTGACCGAAGTGGACCCCATCAACGCACTGCAAGCCGCGATGGAAGGTTACAAGGTTGTGACCATGGAATACGCCGCTGACAAGGCCGACATTTTCGTGACCGCTACCGGCAACAAAAACGTCATCACCTTCAAGCACATGCAAGCCATGAAGGACCAGGCCATTGTTTGCAACATCGGCCACTTCGACAACGAAATCGACGTCGCGTCGCTGGAGAAGCTGCAGTGGGACGAGATCAAGCCCCAGGTCGACCACGTGATTTTCCCCGCCACCAAGGGCAAGAACGGCAAGCCTGAAAAACGCATCATCCTGCTGGCCAAGGGCCGCCTGGTGAACCTGGGTTGTGGCACCGGCCACCCCAGCTTTGTGATGTCCTCCAGCTTTGCAAACCAGACGATCGCCCAGATCGAACTGTTCACCAAGCCCAAGGAATACAAGGTCGGCAAGGTTTATGTGTTGCCCAAGCACCTGGACGAAAAAGTCGCACGCCTGCACCTGAAGAAGGTCGGCGCCATGTTGTCCGAGCTGTCCGACGAGCAAGCCGCCTACCTTGGCGTCAGCAAGTCCGGCCCGTACAAAAAAGACACTTATCGCTA